>NZ_JAVTLI010000011.1:0-244170 GCF_032248435.1 Methylophilus sp. VKM B-3414
TCGCTCCCGCAGAGTTTGAACGGCGGTATTTCGAGAGGCTCGAAAATATCTAGGCTAGCCGGGGCGATTCAATGTCACGATTTTTTATTCTAAATGGAGCTTCGGGAAGAACATGATGAAGAAGAGCATCGCAATTGGAAATCAGGGTTATGAGATCGATTGTCCTGATAAATGCCCAATTTGTCATCATCATAGCGAAATCCATTTATTTAAAGCTGATGAGACATTCAATAAAACCGAAGTACAGGTGGTATTTCAATGTGTTTACTCTGGATGCAAAAGTTACTTTATTGGCTACTATGGACCTAAAGGACAGGCTGAGCTTAAAACATTAAAACCTATTAAACCGAATCCAACGGCTTTTCCTGAAGATATTTCGAGACTTTCCCCCACATTTATCTCTGTATTTAGAGAGGCAGAAGAGGCATTGCATCAAGGTTTACCTCAAGTTGCAGGCCCTGGCTATCGCAAAGCTTTTGAATTCTTAATAAAAGATTATGCGAAATCACTTGCTCCTGAAAAACATGAAGAAATTGAAAAAGCATTTTCTGGTTCAGTGGTCTCAGAGTATGTTACTGACCCAAGAATTCAAGCTGTTGCAAAGCGTACGTTGTGGTTAGGAAATGATGAAACTCACTATCTTAGAAAGTGGACCACTCATGATATGGACGATCTTATAAGATTGATTCGACTTGCAGTGAACTGGATAGAAATAGACCAGCTGTCAAAACATTACAATGAAAGCATGCCTGATTAGCTTTAAAAATGGAGGTATGTCTTATTGGAAAAGGCTATCCAAAATAGATTGAGAATGTATGCAAGCTACAAATTACATTCATTTATTAATGTAATTACACTGGCCTAACGTAAAAACGATGAAATTTATTATCATCTTTCAATTATTTCTATGTCTTGAGCCATTCTTATTCGAGCAAGAGATGAATGGGAATGGATTGAAAAGGCGCCAAAAATACGGCTTTTTAAAGAATCTAATATACGCGAACGTTTTTTGACTGCTGAACAAGTCAATTTGTTGTTAAGCGAGTTGCCGCTGCATCAACGTGAAACAGTGTTGTTTGCTTTGTGTACAGGGCTTGGGCAGCAGAATGTATTGCAGCTTGAATGGGCGCAGGTCAATTTTGTATTGAAGCATGCCTGGGTCAGAGCAACACACTCGAAAAATCGAAGACCGATTGCAGTACCGTTAAATGAAACTGCAATCAATGTTTTAAAGCGCCAAGTAGGTAAGCATGAAACGCGTGTGTTTACTTATGCAGGCAAGCCACTATGCACGGCAAATACTCGTGCCTGGCGTGCAGCATTGAAAAGAGTGGGAATCAAAGATTTTCGCTGGCACGATCTGCGACATACATGGGCAACCTGGCAACGGCAGGCTGGCAAGCCTACACATGAGTTACAGCGTTTAGGTAGCTGGCGTTCTGGTGTGATGGTTGAACGATATGCTCATCTTGCACCGGATCATTTAGCGAATGCTGCAAATTGATTAGATTCTAAGTTCGAAGGTTACGATTCAGCTACGATGGGCTAAAAAGCAAAAAGCCTTGCATCTCTACAAGGCTTCTTTTATTTGGCTCCTCAACCTGGGCTCGAACCAGGGACCTACGGATTAACAGTCCGGCGCTCTACCGACTGAGCTATTGAGGAATCGGTACGTCGTTTGAAGGCGCTATATTACTGAGACCACGCCCCTTGGTCAACCACTTTTTGCGAAATATTTTATATTTTTTTGGCCACAGGCCAGCCATCTGCAAAATGCCACTCACGCTGCAAATTTTCGGCAAATTTTTGTAATATTCAGCTTGTCCAAGCTTGACAGACTTAGGCATGTAAGGTTATGAGGATATAATATTTCCAGGAGAATAAAGATGCATAGCATGGTGGCAAAAATTTCACACCTGGATGGTCAGGTCGAGGCAGTCAACGCAATGGGCCAGCACCGGCCACTGATCGCCGGCGACTGGTTACGCGAGGGTGAGCGTATTGTGGCGCATGATGGCGCTCAGGTTTCGCTGGAGACTGCGACTGGTGAACGCTTGCAGGTGCAAGGTCTGCAAACCATGACACTGAGCGCGCAATTGACGGCGGATTATCTGCCGCATGCCAGTGATGATGCGATTGATGCACAATTGTTGCAACATGTCCTCTCCTCATTACAGGCGGGCGATACCGAACTGGATATTTCTACCCTCTTACAATCACCGCTGGAGTTTGCCGCTTTTGCGGCCCCAGCGGATCCTCCGCCACAAGCGGATGCCTTGCATATCGCTGACTTGATCCCCGAACAAGCCGTCGCTGAACATGGTGCATCCAGTTTAGCGCCTAACGATAGTGTCGCGTTGATGGTTGCCACCGCACTGCCTAGCGAGATCGCGCTGCAGCAGCAATTATTAAAAGATCTGGATCAGCACTAATCTTGTGAGTGATGTCTGCTAAAAGCCTTGCATAGTTGCAAGGCTTTTTACTTATGCGGGCCTGCGCTTTACCAACAAGTCATCAAACGGCGTCTCTTTGTCAGGCAAACGCCGAGGATAGATTTTTTTACTTGCAGCCCACGCTGTGGCAAACTTAATGGGCGGAGACACGGTCTATATGGTTGATTTCCGCAACAGCAGGCGATATCCCTCTCCGGCGGCGGGAAGGTAAGGTGGTAGAAAGATCAATATGTCTGATTTGGCACTGACGCTGGCGCGTATCCAGTTTGGTTTTACGATTTCGTTTCACATCATCTTCCCGGCCATCACCATAGGTTTGGCCAGCTACCTGGCAGTTCTTGAAGCACGCTGGCTCGTGACCAAACAAAGCGTGTATCTGGATCTCTACCACTTCTGGATTAAAGTGTTCTCGCTATGTTTTGGCATGGGCGTGGTATCTGGCCTGGTGATGGCCTACCAGTTTGGCACCAACTGGGCAGGCTTCTCCAATGTCGCCGGCGGCGTGACCGGTCCTTTACTGGCTTATGAAGTGCTTACCGCCTTCTTCCTTGAGGCGGGTTTTCTCGGCGTGATGCTGTTTGGCTGGAACAAGGTCGGGCCAGGCCTGCACTTTCTGTCAACCTTGATGGTCGCGGTTGGCACCTTGATCTCTGCCACCTGGATTCTGGCTTCGAATAGCTGGATGCAAACGCCACAGGGCTTTGAGTTAATCGCCGGTAAAGTAGTGCCGGTGGACTGGTGGCAGATCATATTCAATCCCTCATTCCCTTACCGGCTCATGCACATGGTCATCGGTGCCTATCTGGCCACAGCCTTGCTGGTGGTGGCGACAGCTGCCTGGCACTTGCTCAAGCAGCGGGATCACGCCAGCATCCGTAAAATGTTGTCCATGGGGTTATGGCTGATTCTGCTGATTGCGCCCTTGCAAGCATTTATTGGCGATATGCATGGCTTGAATACCCTCAAATACCAACCCGCCAAAATCGCCGCGATTGAAGCGCACTGGGAGAACAAAGGCAATGAACCGACGCCGCTGATTCTGTTTGCCTGGCCAGACATGCAACAGGAAAAGAATCATTTTGTCCTCGAAATCCCGGTGCTTGGCAGCCTGATTTTGCGTCACTCATTGACCGAGCAGATTCCTGCACTCAAGCAATTCGCCCCTCAAGATCGGCCCAATGCCACCATTATTTTCTGGACCTTCCGCGTGATGGTGGCGCTGGGCTTGCTCATGATCTTGCTGGCATTCTCCTCCGTGTGGCTACGCTTGAAACAACAACTGTATCAACAGCCGCTGTTCCTCAAGTTTGCAGTGGCCATGGGGCCCGCAGGCATTATTGCCATCCTGGCAGGCTGGTTCACCACCGAAATCGGCCGCCAGCCCTGGGTAGTGTATGGCGTGTTGCGTACTGCAGAGGCGGTGACGCCGCACCCTGCCAGCGAGGTGGCACTGACCTTGGGCCTGTTTGTCATCATTTACCTGTTAGTGTTTGGCATGGGCACGCGCTTCATGCTCCGGCTGCTCAAAGCAGGCCCTAGTACCGGGGAGGCACTGCACGGCGACGCCATTTCACCGCAGCTTGACCACGCCACTGCATTTACGCTGGCCCCTGAGTTTCACCCGGAGACCAAGACACCCGCTTCGGCGCAGTCAGCAAAGCACCAGGCTGGCACTCAGGCTGACGATCAATCAAAGGATCAATAAATGGACTTGTCTCTCATATGGGCTGCGATCATTCTGTTTGGCATCATGATGTACATCATCATGGATGGCTTTGATCTTGGCATAGGCATTCTTTATCCCTTTTTTAAAGACAAAAGCGACCGTGACCTCATGATAAACACGGTAGCCCCGGTGTGGGATGGCAATGAAACCTGGCTGGTGTTGGGGGGCGCCGGCTTGCTCGCCGCCTTCCCCTTAGCCTATTCGGTGATTTTAAGTGCGTTTGCGCTACCTTTGCTGCTGATGCTGATGGCACTGATATTCAGAGGCGTAGCGTTTGAATTCAGGTTTCGCGCCAAGGACAGCGAAAGGCACTTCTGGGACAAGGCATTTACCGGCGGATCGGTTGCGGCGACCTTCTTTCAGGGCATGACGCTAGGGGCTTACCTGCAAGGGATCCCCATGGCAAACCAGGCCTATGCCGGTGGCTCACTGGACTGGATTTCACCGTTTTCGCTGTTTACCGGCCTTGGGCTGCTGGTCACCTATGCCCTGCTCGGCAGCACCTGGCTGATCATGAAAACCGATGGCGCGCTACAGGCCAGCTGTTACCGCCTGTCAAAACACATCGCCACCGCCTTGTTTGCCATCATTGTCATCATCAGCGTGTGGACGCCATGGATGGATAGCCGCATTGCTGAGCGCTGGTTCAGCATGCCGAATCTGTTATGGCTGTCGCCCGTGCCGTTGCTAGTAGGGTTGTGTTTTTACCGCTTGCAGCGAGCCCTGAGCCAGCAAGCTGAAACCCGCCCGTTCCTTTACACCCTGGCACTGGTTCTGCTGGGCTATGCCGGGCTAGGCATCAGCATCTGGCCTAACATCATTCCGCCCGACTTGCCGATACAAGCTGCCGCAGCGCCGCATATCAGCCAGATGTTTGCATTGATAGGCGCACTGGTGATCATCCCGATTATTTTAATTTACACCGCCTGGGGCTACTATATTTTCAGGGGCAAGGTGAATAGAGATGAGCACTACCATTAAGCACACAACAGGGACAAAGTCTGTTCAGGCAGACACCCCACGCCCCAACTGGCGCAAGCGTGTAGGCTGGCTATGCCTGATCTGGCTCGCCAGCATTGCGGCATTGGGCGTAGTCAGTTTATTGCTGCGCTTTTGCATGCGCCTGGCAGGCCTGCATACTTAAGAATCTCATCAAAACAGGCGCGCCTCCTCTGCTGAATACGTCGGCTTGCGCACACCCGGCCGCGCATCGCTCAGAAAATCCTTCTTGCCCCATCCCTACTCCTTTCACCATGGCAAAAAGGATGAGACAACAGGGATTTCAAAGCGCGTATGCGGTGACAAATTGTGTGCATCAAACCGCCCTTAGAGACAATTCCTGTCATCAGTCCCTCTTATGAGTGTCTAGGGCACGGAATTTTTCTTGCCTGATCAAATCCAATCCCATTACTATGCTTGTATCCAGCCTGTTGAAAAACTGACAATCCGCTGCCTGCAACCCCCTGTATGACGACCCAGCAACCGACAAAATGGCGACGCTTGCGTGCCTGCCCAGCCTGTGACATGGTCAGTGCCATTCCGGTACTGCGGCCGGGTCAGCACGCCAGTTGCCCGCGCTGTGGACACGTGCTGGCACGACGCTACCTGCATCCGGTGCAACGCAGCATTGCGCTGGCGGCAAGCGCGCTCATCACGCTATTGATTGCGGTCGCGTTCCCGTTTATCCGCGTCGATGCCGGCGGGCTGGATAACCAGATCGCCCTGTCACAAACCGCCTCCACCTTGTTGCAATCGCATCAACCCATTGTGGCTTTTATTGTAGCGTGCACGGCAATTGTGCTGCCCGGCTTGTACCTGACCGGGGTGATTGCCATGCAGGCCAATGTATTGCGCACGGTGCCCAAAGCCTACAGCGATGTGATTGCACGCCTGTTTTCACAACTGCACCCATGGATGATGGCGGATGTTTTTATCGTCGCCGCGCTGATCAGCCTGGTGAAGCTGACCGGCATGGCGGATGTGCATCTGGGCGCCTCGTTCTGGGCGTATTGCGTGTTTGCGCTACTCTTGCTGATGACGACACGCTCGGTGGATATAGACTGGCTGTGGTACCGGCTGGCAGGCGAACCGGAAACCCCGGAAGACATCCGTTGCGGCATCACCGCCGCCGAGCAGCATGTCACCGGCTGCCCGACTTGTGGGCTGATCAACCACCTGGCTAGTCATCCTGATAACGAAGGCCATCATGCCAGCTGTATCCGTTGCGGCACGCTCTTGCATGCGCGCAAGCCGCACAGCCTGCAGTTCACCTGGGCGCTGTTGCTCACCGCCATCATTTTATATATCCCGGCCAATGCCTACCCGATGATGATTACCACTGCGCTGGGGCAAAGCCATGCAGCCACCATTATCGGCGGCATGATGGAGCTCTGGCAGCATGGCTCGCAACCGATTGCGGTCGTGATTTTTGTCGCCAGTGTACTGGTGCCCATCCTCAAAATGCTGGTGTTAATCCTGCTATCGTGGCTGGTCAAACACCCGGGGCCACTCAATGCCCTGCAAAAAACCCGGCTCTATCATTTAACCGAGTTTGTCGGCCGCTGGTCCATGGTGGATGTATTTGTGGTCGCCATCATGGTGGCACTGATCCAGTCCGGCAACCTGATGTCGGTGTTGCCCGGCCCCGCCGCGCTGGCCTTTTGCGCCGTGGTGATTACCACCATGCTGGCCGCAATGGCGTTTGATCCGCGCCTGTTATGGGATACTCAAGGAAAACAACATGACTGATACGTCTGATGACAATTTATTGGCCCGGGTAGGCAAGCAGGCCCGAGTTTCACCGATCTGGATCGTGCCCATTGTCGCGTTGCTGATAGGCTGTTGGCTCATCTATGACAACTATACGCGTGCTGGCAAGCAAATCACGCTCTCAATGTCCAACGCCGAAGGCATAGAAGCCGGCAAAACCAAAATCAAGGTGCATAGCGTCGATATCGGTCTGGTCGAGCAAGTCAAACTGTCCGAAGACCTCGGGCACATCCAGGTCATCGCCCGCATCGCACCAGATGCGCAACCGCTACTGGTAAAAGATACGCAATTATGGGTGGTCAAACCCCGCATCGGCCTCGAGGGCATCAGCGGCCTCAATACCGTGATCTCGGGCGCCTATATCCAGTTGCAACCGGGCAAGGGCCATGAAGAAACAGACGAATTTACCGTGCTCGACCAGCCACCGATTTCATTGAATGGCGCCGGCGGCGTACATATTAATTTGATCGGCACCGTCGGCAACGCCTTGCGCATTGGTGACCCGGTCACCTATCAGGGCCTGCGCGTGGGCCGGGTGGCAAGCGCCACCTTTGACCCCAAGCAACGCAAAATGCAGCATGAGTTGTTTATCGAGCAGCCCTACGACGTGTTGATCACTGAAAACACGCGCTTCTGGACCACCGTTGGCATAGACCTCAAGCTGGATTCCGAAGGCTTCAAGGCCAGCATCCCCACCGTGGAGTCGCTGATTGCAGGCGGGGTTAGCTTTGGCCATGCCGACAACCGGCCCATGGGTAAACCGGTGGCGTCCGAAACCACCTTTGAGCTGTATGCCAATGAAGAAGCTGCCCGCCAGCAAACCTACGACCAATATCTGGAATATGTGCTGCTGGTGGATGATACGGTGCGCGGACTCTCCAGTGGCGCGCCGGTCGAGTTCCGGGGCTTGCGCGTAGGCACGGTGATGCAAGTGCCGTGGAAATTCAACTCGCCCGCACGCAAACAGGACTTTAACTATGCGATTCCGGTGCTGATTCATCTCGAACCTGGCCGTCTGGCAGACAGTGGCAAGGCGGACCTCAACGAGTGGAAATCGCGCCTCGGCATCATGCTCAAAAACGGCCTGCATGCCACGCTCAAATCTGGCAACCTGCTGACAGGCTCATTGTTTGTCGACTTGAACATGGACAAGCACGCACGCAAAGACAACTACAAAGCCAAAACCTTTGAAGGCTTGCCAGTGTTGCCCACGAGCGCGACCAGCCTGGCACAGATCGAACAGAAACTGTCTGATCTGCTGGATAAACTGAATAAGCTCAATGTGGAGCCGGTATTGAGCGGCCTCGATAAAAACCTGCAACAATCCGAGCAAACCTTGCGGGAGATTCGTGCGCTGAGCCAGCAAGTGAACCAGTTTGTGGCACAACCAGAGTTCCAGCAAATGCCGGCCAACCTGAACCAGACCATGCAAGAACTGCGCACCACCATCAAAGGCCTGTCGCCCGAGTCACCGGCTTATCAGGAGCTGAGTAGCACCCTGCAACGGCTGGAAAAGGTCTTGCGCGAAGTCCAGCCGCTGGTGCGTACGCTGAATGAGCAGCCCAATGCCATCCTGTTTGACCGCAAACCCGGTAACGACCCGATGCCACTGGCACCGGCAACCCCATAAGGACAGTTTTCATGCATATGCCTTTTTCTTTCTTGCGTACGACAATTTGCCTGCTCTGCAGCCTGTCGCTGACCGCTTGTCTGGGCAACCGCCCGCCGGTCAATACCCAGCGCTACAGCCTGCCAGAAGTCAGTCTGCCTAGCACGACCACACCCCCTACGCGCATCCTTATTCTGGGCAATCTGGTGCTGGCCGATGCGCTGGACAGCGACCGTATTCTGATCCAGCTTGATGACATCACCATTCAGCCCACGCGCGACCATTTATGGAGCGCTTCGCTGTCTGAAGAACTACGGCAAGGCCTGCGCAGCCGACTCGCCCAACGCCTGCCTGACACCCTGGTCACCGATGCCTTGCCCGGCACCAAACTGCAAGCCAGCCGCCTGCAATTGCGCATAGATCAGTTTCAAGGACATATGCGTGGCGAAGCGATCATGAGCGGCCAATGGCAATGGCTGTCCGCCGATCAACGCCCGCTCAAAATCCAGCCGTTTCAATTTACCACCCCGCTCACAGAAAACGGTTACCCGGCGCTGGTCCGCGCACTGGGGCAAGACTTGGACAAATTATCTGACCAGATCGCCAGCCAGATCAAAGCAATGCCAAGCCAACCCTGAAACATGAGTTAGTACCCCACGCCCTTTTACTCAAACAGCGCCCCAGACAAGGGCGCTGTTTGGCCTCGAACGCATCGTCCGCAACCACACCTTCGTTAGTAATTCTTTGCGTTTCTTAATCCATCCCCCCACAAGAGAGACAGGAACTTTTCAGGTAAACTGGCTTGTTAGATTTACTCTTGATGGATAACAGTCTTGCAACGCTTTCTCCTCTGTGCCCTGATGCTGCTCTTGACCTGGCTGCCCACGCAAGCCCAGGCTGACGCGCAATTGTCGGGCACAACCTGCATGAGCAGCGAGGGCGAAATCGTAGGTAATATTCCGCTGCAAGGCGGCCGCTTTGTGTGTCAGGGCGTGCTCAAGATCACGCAGGCCGGTCAGTATGTGATTGACTTTAAAAACACCTCTACCCTGGCCCAGTTCCAGCACGAAATTTCTGATGGTCACCACACCATGCATGTGCTGTCAGGCGGACTCAGTAGCGAGCATACAGACCAGCTTCTGCTCAGGCATGGCCGCCTCGTAGCACTACAGCCGGGGACCTACCGGCTCATTACCTGGCTGCAATCCCCTTATTATCTGGCGCAACCAGAAGTGTTTGTCACTGACCTCGCCAGCCACCAGCAACAAACCAATGTCAGCACTGCCGTGAGCCTGTTGCTGCTCGGCATTTTGCTGGGGATTTTCAGTTATTACATGGCCATCGGCATCATGCCCGGCCACGTCACCGAGCGCATGTATGCCTTGTTTATTCTGGGCAACCTGATTTTTCAAAGCGCGGTGCTCGGCCTGTTCAAGCAATTGTTTGACTGGCACTGGTTCTACCTGACCAGCCTGCCTATCCTGTTTTCCAATCTCGCTTATATCAGCTTTGTCTGTCATTTACTCGGCATCAGCCCGTTTCGCCATAGCCGGCTTTATCAGGTTTCGATTGCGGCCAAGCTAACGCTACTGGCGCTCATGGTATTCGCCATGATTTACCCCAACTGGATGCTGGAAATGGACAGGCTGGGCGTGGCCATTTTCCTGGTCTTTGGCCTGGTGTGTGGCATCCGTTTGAGCTTGCAAGGTCAGCGCGTGGCACAGTTATACCTGCTGGCCATTTCCATTTTTGGCGTGCTAGGTGGTTTGACGATTACCGCAGATCGCCTCACCTCAAACGCCTGGACCGTAGAGCAACTCGGCCTCATCGCGGTGACCGTGGAAGCCGTCGCGCTGTCACTGCTGGTGGCATACCAGATCAACCGCCTGCACAAAGAAAAAGAACACATGCTGGCCGAACTCGAGTCCACGCGCTCGCTGGCCATGACAGACCGCCTGACTGGCGTGCCCAACCGGCATGCGCTGGAGAATCAAATGCTGCATTTTCCCGAGCACGGTTGCCTGATGTTCCTCGATATCGACAACCTCAAGCATGTCAACGACCAATATGGCCACGAGGCCGGGGATCAACTGCTCAAGAGTTTTAGCCGCATCCTGACGAACAAGCTGGATACGCATGGCAAGCTTTACCGCCTGGGGGGCGATGAATTTGCCATCGTCTGCCATGAGGATGATGTGGAATGGTGCCAGCACCAGTTGGAATACACGCACTTGCACCTGCAAAAAGAAGGCATCGTTGGCGCGGGCACCAGCGTAGGCATCGTGTTTGCCCACGAAGCCACAGACACCGAATCGCTGATGCGCATCGCTGACAAACGCATGTATGCCGATAAGCGCGCACGCAAAAATCGCAAAGAAATGGTCCAAGTCTTTACGCACTAAGCCTGCGCAACAAAGCGCCGTTGGTTTTTTGCGACGTCATTGACACAGATGCAGCCCTGAACGCCAATGCGCGCCCTGATACATGCCATCCGCGCCTAAATCCGTTACACTCTATTCTGCACGCGCGCTATGCTAAGCCTGCACCGTCCGTGACTTTAATCTTGATGGTTCAAACCAAAAGAAGTCCTCGCGCAACGACCCCATTGATCTTGCCTTATGGCGCGCTGCCCAACCATAAGAGAAACCAATGCCATTACTGACATCACTACTGATTCTGATCGTCACCGCCCGCCTGCTCGGGCAAGTCTTCAGTCGCTTTAGCCAACCCGCCATTATTGGCGAAATGTTGGCCGGGGTGTTGCTTGGCCCCAGCCTGCTCAACCTGATCACGCCCAGCCCAGCGCTGTCTGGCATCTCTGAGTTTGCCGTGTTCTTAATCGTGCTGTCGGCCGGGCTAGAGATGAACTTCAAGGAGGTCATAGACTCCATGCGCGGCAAAGGCGCTGTCATTGCGCTGCTGGGCTTTTTATTGCCACTCACGGGCGGCATTCTGGTCGGGGTCGGCTTCGGCCTGGATGTCAGCCGTACGGTGTTTCTCGGCCTGTGTGTCTCGATTACAGCACTACCCGTCACCGTCAGCATTCTGCAAAGCTTCAAACTGCTGGACTCCACCATCGCACGCTATTCAGTCGCCACGGCGATCTTTAACGATATCGCCGCGCTGCTGGTGTTAGGGGTGATTCTCAACCTGCCCGAACAAAAATCCTATCAGGCCGTGGCCGCTGCCACGTTTAACGCGAGCTGGAAGCTGATTTTGCTCATGACGCTGATTGTCAGCATTAGTGTGCTGATCAAGCAGGTCATTCAAAGAGGCATTCTTATCGACCAACTGTCAGAAAAGCTGGTCACCATCATCGGCAACGAGGCCCTGTTCGGCTTGCTGCTCCTATTGGTACTCGTATTTGGTTCAGTCAGTGCCGCGCTCGGGTTTCACTTTATCATCGGCGCCTTTTTTGGTGCCCTGCTCATAGACCGCACCTTCTTTTCACCCGAACGCTACAAAGAACTAGAGCTCACCTTAAGCTCCATCACGGGCGGCTTTCTGGCCCCGGTATTTTTTGCCTATCTCGGGCTGGAATTCAAAATCCAGGTCATAGATTCGGTCTGGTTTGTCGCTGTGGTGCTGGTAGTGTCGATAGTAACTAAAATCCTGGCCGGTTGGCTGGGGGGCCGCCTCATCGGCCTGAGCAAAAGCGATGCACTGGGCATCGGCTTTATCCTCAATGGCCGCGGCGTGATGGAACTGGTCATCGCCAGCATCGCCTACGAACGCGGCTTTATCGGGCAGGACTTGTTCTCGGTGCTGGTGTTGATGGGCGTGGTAACAACACTGATCACGCCGCTCATGTTCCGCAAATGGGTGATGCCAAAACTCCCCAAGACAACGAATACAAGTAATCCTTAATCAATAACAAGGCTCGCAGGTTTTTATCATCGCCTGCGCGAGCTGGTAGCCGCTCATCCATGCGCCTTCTACCTTGCCGCCATTGAGCCAGTCGCCACACAGACCCAGTTGCTGGGCGGCATCCCAGGCAAAGCCCTGGTGCAGATAATTGGCACAATCCGCATAGCGCCAGCGGTGCACACTGTGTTCAATGGGCGCTTCGCCACCCAAGGCCTGGAATGCCGCCAGCAATGCCAGCGCAACCTCCTCTGGCGCACGCTCAATATTGGCCTCGGACCATTCAGCGCTGGCATGTAACACCCAGACCTCTTTGACCGCACTGCCCTCAGGCACACGCCCCGGCTTGCTACTGTCTCTTGCCACCCAACTCAGCGGCCCCGCATTCACAAACAAGCCATCAAACGGCAAATCGAGCGTATGTGTATAGCGCCCCATCAAGGCCCAGCAGCCACGCATTTTTACACTGGCTGCCAGCGCCTGCATCTCCAGATTAAAGCCTAGCAGCGCCTGTGCCTGCGGTGCCGGAATCGCCAGCACAACCTTGTCAAACACCTGCGGATACGCGCCGTGCTCTTTGCTGTGCACGCGCCATTTACCCTCGGCAAAGGTAATCTGCTGCACCGTCTGCTCCAGCTCCACGGTTAAAGACTGCGCCATCTGCCGCGCCGGGCGCGTATTGCGTGGCACACCAACATAACGCTGCTTTTCAGACTCTTTGGCGCGTAAACTCACCTCATTCGCCTCATAAAAGCGCCCTTGCCACTCAGCCACCACGCCCGCCTGCAACCACTTTTGCACCTGTGTCACAAACGGCTGCTGGCTCACCGTAAAATACTGCGCGCCATGGTCACACTGCCAGCCCTCACCCAATCGAGTAGACACGCGCCCCGAAGGCCCACGGCTCTTTTCAAACACCGTCACCAGATAACCGGCCTGCTGCAACGCCTGGCTGCAAGACAAGCCCGCCATCCCCGCACCAATCACCGCAATATTTTTCACGCCACCCACCCCTGTTTCCACACTGCGCGGTCTTGCAACGCATGCCAGTCAATCACCTGCACGCGCCCAGTCATGACCGCTTCTAACTCAACGGTTTCAATCACTTGCGTCTCCTCGTCACCCATCTTCTCATCGCTTACGATGAGCTTGGTCACCATAAAGTGTTTTTCTTTATTCACGGGCTTTACCGCTGTCCACTTAGAATGTAACAGCTTTTTAGGATTAAGCCGCAATGGTTTTGTTTGCATGATCGTGTGACAACGTAAATCCAACAATTTATCCACTATTTAGAGAGATTTCTCACGCATGCTAACCGTTGCAAGCCCCCCGAACTCGGGATTGACCAGCCTCACTGACCAGCATAGTCTCTAAAAGATTAAAAAATCATTTAAATACCATTTGAGAGGAGTCAGGCATGCATCAAAAAGGCCTATTCAAACTATTCTGTCAGGGCTTAGTGTTATCTTTATTCACTATCTCTTTGCCAGCCAAGGCAGTCGTATACTCGGTATTTGGCAATATTAACTTTGTCGCAAACGGATCAAACGTCAGCCTGCTGACAGGTCAAACCATCCGCGCCGCACTCACCAACCAGTATGCCGGGTTTACCGTCGATGTTGATACCACAGTGGCAGACACCAACCCTGCCGTAAATCAAATCGAACTGCGCAACGCAGTGACCTCCACCGCAGTCATCGGCAACACCAGCCTTGCCCTGAGCAGTAACCCTTGCCTTACTCTTGACATTGACTGCCGTGTCACCTCAACCAAAGACGGATTTAACGCCAACTTTGATACACAACTCATCAGCAGCCAACTGCACAGCACCGCTGCACTCGGCCTGAATGGAACCCTCAGCTTTTTTATTAATACCAGCGGGCAAGATTTATTCGTGTTTGCACGGCAAAAAGTCATAGACCCTTTTGATGGCAATACAACCGTCAACTTCTCGGTGTTTTACAATGAAGGTGGCAGTGGCTTGGGCTCGCAGCGTGTGAATTTTCAACTTGCCAATATCACCGCCACGCCGGTTCCCGAGCCTGCAACCTCTGCCATGCTTGGCTTGGGCCTATTGGTCTGTGCAATGAACAGTCGACGCAAACGGGCGCAGCGTTAACCCTTATGGGCTATCATAAAAAACTCTTTTAAAAGGAGTATTCAGTGTGCCAACTCGCCCCATGTTTTATGACATGGGGTTTATTTTTTTAGTCGAATCAATCATGAGATTTACGCTCACAAAGCCAATGTTCTCTTAAATATTGACGTACGCAAAATACGGCATATGCTAGTTGTAAATGCAAAAGGAGCACCTGCAATGTCAAGTTTATCCAAAGCCGTACCGCCTAAAGAAGCCAAGCTGTTTCGCCACAACTGCTGCCAAGCAGTGCGCATCCCTGTTGAGTTTGAGCTACCAGGTGATCGCGTATTAATTCATCGTGAAGGTAATAAGCTGATTATTGAACCGATGTCACAGCCTACCAAGCTCGTCGAATTGCTGGCAGAATGGCGTCAGGAGCAGCGACTAGTACTAGAAGATACATTGTCGGCTACTGAAGATATGCGCGCCAAGCCTGAGGACATTTTTTGAACTGCTATTAGCAAGATACCAATATGATCCTTACAGCAAATATTAAGCATGTTGTAGATTGGCATAAGTAGATTTGACGATCTTTGGTTAGGCTTATTAATGTGCTATACGTCGATAACCAATCGATACTGACCCCCAGCGATTCCTTTAGGCAGTACATCGCTGCAAATTTGAAATATTATGTAAGATTGTATTTACTGCTTCCGCGTTACATAAATGGGAAATGATAGGAATAAAGAATATGAAGTCGATATCAGTATTTAATAACAAAGGGGGTGTTGGTAAGACGACCCTTACATACCACATAGGGCACGCATTAGCAGAGATGGGAAAAAAAGTTCTCATGATTGATGCGGACCCACAATGTAATCTAACCATCTACTCCCTAGATCAGGAAGTTATTCATGACATTTGGGAAAAAGAAGACAAATTTATCGATGAGGGATTTGAGTCAGCTAAAAAACAATTAACTGAAACATCGTTCAATGCATTGAATCAAAGCAATAGAAGCTTGCACTACATATTAAAGCCAACTGAAGAAGGTACAGGAGACTTAAATACGCTACCACCTCCCGTCAAGCTTACACCTTCATTAGATATCATACCTGGTAGACTAACTCTGCACTTGTATGAAGATAAGATTGCAGAGCGCTGGGCTGGCATTTATCGAGGCGATCCCCTTGCAATTAGAACGGTCACAAAGATTCGAGAGTTATGCGAGAAATATGGTAATGCTTACAGCTATGATTTTGTTATTGTGGACACATCGCCAAGTCTTGGTTCACTAAATAAGGTGCTAATTTCAACTGTTGATGGCTTTTTAATACCTGCTGCCCCAGATTTGTTCTCTTTGTATGGTATAAAAAACATTGGTAAGTCACTAAGCTCTTGGAGAGCTGAGTTTGATGTTATTTATAAACTTATTTCTGAAGAAAAAAGGAATGCTTTCCCAGAAAACTTTGTATCCTTCATAGGCTATACAATTTACAATGCAAAAAAATATTCTGGAGTCAATAATATTTGGGACCTGGCTCATGCACACTTTAATTATGCGAGCCAAATTCCAGAAACAATTAAAAATTGTATCGATCCGCATTTAAGAAGTCACTTAAATGATAAAGAAATGCGTTCACCGATTGGTCAAACTGCTGTTATGCACTCACATAACACTTTCCCCACTATGGCACAGCACTATCATAATGCAATGTGGAATGTACCAGACCTTCCTGACATTGAAGCGGAACATGTAAGTACCTTAAGAGGCGCCAGTACAAAATACAAAGAAACAAAAGACGCCTACATAGAGTTCTGTAATGACTTATTAGCCAGAATTAATACCCTTGGATAAAAAAATGTCTGATGATCTCGTAAATTGCTTACAAAAATATAAAGATAACAGACATTTATTTGAGCGGTTTCAGAATGGTGTTGTTGATTTTTTTAGACTTGACCCATCATTCATAATAAATGGGGCAAATGTTATTCACACCATAAAAGCTAGGTTAAAGGATGAAGATCATCTAAGAGAAAAAATTAATCGCAAATGTTCGGAGGACATGCCCATTACCGCTGAAAATATTTTAACGAAAATTACAGATTTAGCTGGTGTAAGAATACTTCACTTGTACCAAGATCAATTTCCCATAATTCACCAAAGAATTATGGGGCAGATATCGTCCAAAGAGTGGGCTTTACATGAACCGCCTAAAGCTTACTCTTGGGATCCAGAAGCAACAGATTTTTTTAAAAATCTCGGTTTAACTCCTGAAATTAAAGAAACGTTTTACACTAGCATTCACTATGTCGTTAAACCAAAAGAGGATTCAGAAATAATTTGTGAAATCCAAGTGAGAACTTTATTTGAGGAAATTTGGGGAGAAATTGATCATAGCCTTAATTACCCCAAACCAACTGAGAATATAGCATGTAAAGAGCAACTAAGAGTTCTCTCAAAACTCGTATCAACTGGAACAAGATTAGCCGACTCAATATTTAGAACTAGCTCAACAAAACTTTAAGAGATAAAACAATTTATTGTTAATTATTGGTTAGTTAATCGAAAATCTAACCAAAACTGTTCTCATCGTCGTGAGATGTGGTGAGACAAACCGGACTCCAATGCGTAAATTAATTGACGCTTTTTGACTCTAAAGTTCTTGCGATTCATAACAGCGTCACCATATAAGTTGAAACACTTAGCATCAGCCACAATCATCCGCGTTAAAATATCGCCACACTCGTTCTATTAGAATTGTTATGGATAAACGTATCCCCGTCACGCTGCTCACTGGTTTTTTAGGCAGTGGCAAAACCACCTTGCTTAACAAGCTGCTGCATAACCCCGCGATGAAAGACACCGCCGTGATCATCAACGAGCTCGGCGAAGCAGGGTTGGACCAGATTTTTGCCAATAGCCAGATTTCGCAAACCATAGAGAGCGAGCATATTGCCGATAACACGGTGTTGTTGAGTTCAGGCTGTTTGTGCTGCTCACTCAAAAACGAGTTGGCTGACACCATGCGCGATTTGTTTTTTAAGCGCAGTTTGCAGGCAGTGCCGGAATTTAACCGTCTGGTGATTGAAACCACCGGCATGGCCGACCCTGGCCCGATTTTAGCCAACCTGATGAATGAGCCTGTGATTGAGTCAGTGTATCGTCTGGACGCCGTGGTGGTGACGATTGATGCGGCGTACGGCTTGCAGCAGATTTCAGAGCAAAAAGAAGCGCTCAAACAAGCGGCGGTGGCGGATGTGTTGCTGATTACCAAGCGTGACACGGCCACGCCGGAGCAGATTGAAGCCTTGCAGGCCAAGCTGAGTGAGATCAACCCGAATGCGACGCAGCAATTTGTGTTGCATGGCGAGATAGACCCGATGCAGATTATTGATGTAGGCTTGTTTGACTTTGCCAGCAAGCAGGCGAGCCCGCAGCGTTGGTTGCGTGCCCCGGCCAGTGGGTTTAGTGCGGCGAAAAAAGGCACGTTGCCCAAAGCGCCTGCGCATGATGGGGTGAGCACGTTTACCGTGTATTTACCCAAGCCGATGGCTTATGCGGATTTTAAAAGTGTGATTTTAAAGCTGTGCCAGACGCATGGTGAAAAGCTGCTGCGCATGAAAGGTATTTTGCATGTGGAAGATGCGCCTGCCCCGCTGGCGATTCACGCCGTGCACTTTACGCCCTACCCGCCCACCTTGCTTGAGGGCTGGGATGAAGATGAGCCAATTAGCCGCGTGGTGATTATCGGCAAGGGCATAGATGAAAACGCTGTGCGCGACATGCTCACACAGTTTTAGGAATGAAGTGATTTAACAGGCGAATCGCTGTGTTGCGCGGTACGCGAAATCCTCATGTACTACAAGTACACTCCGGTTTCTGTGTTCCGTGCGCCTTGCGCTTCATCCTGCAAAATCATTCATTGAGAAAAATTAGTAGTTTCTATTTGGAGTTTTCATGGCGAAGTTTTTGGAAAAAATTTTAGAGAGTTTGATTTTTAAGAGCCGCTGGCTGATGGCGCCGATGTACCTCGGCCTGGTCGGCGGGCTGGTCATTTTACTGGTGAAATTTGGCCAGGAGTTTATGCATATTGCCGGGCATCTGGGCTCGCTCACCGAGCAAGAAACCGTGCTCTCGCTATTGGCGCTGGTGGATATCACCTTGGTGGGTAACTTGCTGATTATGGTGATTTTTAGCGGCTATGAAAACTTTGTCTCACGCATTGATACGGCTGATAGCGAAGACCGCCCTGAATGGATGGGTAAAGTCGATTACTCCGGCCTGAAACTGAAGCTAATCGGCTCGATTGTGGCGATTTCTGCCATCGATCTGCTTAAGGCTTTTGTGCACCAGAGCTCTGGTACCGCCACGTTTAGCACCGAGCAAATGGCTTGGCTGGTGGGCATTCACCTGACCTTTATCATCACCGGCGTTTTGTTTGCCTGGATGGATAAAATTGCCGGACATGGTGATGACCACTAGGTCACTCACAACCTCTCACCCCCTGCCCTTGGGTCGCCAGACTTGCTATACAGCGACTCCAGGGTAGTGTTCAATCTTTATTGAGCGCCGCGATAAACTCAACTTTAGTCAAGATACAGCCTTGCTGCCAATTGACCTCTCTTGACGCATCAACCATAGACAACGTGAATTTTTATTGCTGCTCTGTCCGTCTTGGCAATTTGAATTCATCAGAGTGTGCTACTGATCATCTATTTCACGATTGAGTGGCAGCTAAAACATGAAGCTGTTCAACAATAAACTGCGGCAACTATGCTCACTTGTGGCTATTTTTGAGGATAAAAGCACTTACAAAACGTTGTGGTGGGAGAAGCCTTTTACGCAAAACTTGAATTATCCAACCTTGCAAAAACATACATAAAACAGAACATTAAAATTAATTTTTAATATTATACAGAACGTTCATAGCTGTTCATAATTTTGCCTGTACTCACTTATACAGGCAGATATGCAAGTTCATAGTCTTTTATCCCCCTCTGTGTTGTTCTTTTTGCTGGGAATGTTTGCCCAGATCGTTCGCTCGGATTTAAAAATTCCACCTGAACTGGTGAAGTCGCTGACCGTTTATTTACTGCTAGGGATTGGAATCCATGGCGGACAAGAGCTTGCCCATGCGCAATTACATGAGGCCGTGCCAGCCATGCTAGTTGCGGTGGCGTTGGGGATACTGATTCCATTGTTTGCTTATCAGGTCATTTGGCGGGTTGGAGGCCTGGATAAACTCAATGCAGTCGCCATTGCTGCCCATTATGGCTCAGTGAGTGCAGGCACTTTTCTGACCGCGATTGCCTTTTTGGAATCCATGCAAATGGACTATGAGAAATATCCAGTAATGATGCTGGCAATCATGGAGTCGCCTGCGATTTTAATTGGCTTGTTACTTGCCAACCATGTACGACAAACTCCTGAAAACGGCTCATCCAATCTCTCTATAGGCATTGCAGGTCTGCTACGCGAATCGCTGACTAACGGTAGCATCGTACTCTTGTTAGGTGGCATGTTGATCGGCGATCTCGTACCTGAACAAAACCTGCAATCAGTACTGCCCTTTTTTCAACAGATGTTTATGGGTGTCCTGTGCCTGTTTCTGCTGGCCATGGGGATTGAAGCTGGAAAAAAACTTTCGGATTTTAAACGGGCAGGCCTGTTTCTGGTGAGTTTCGGCATATTGATGCCATTGCTGTTGGGGGTAATTGGTGTAACGCTTGGGCATGCATTGCTAGGTTACTCTACTGGCGGTGCTTTGCTGGTGGGGGTACTCGCAGCGAGCGCCTCTTATATTGCCGTCCCTCCTGCAATGCGGATCGCCATCCCCGAGGCAAATCCCTCCCTTTACCTGACTTTATCCCTTGGCGTCACGTTTCCTTTTAACGTGGTGATCGGTATTCCGACTTATTTATATTTTGCTCAACAACTATGAAAGATTCAGAAATGATTGGCGTAAAACGTATCGAACTGGTCGTCGAATCCATAGAAAAAGACGAAGTGATTCAGCAACTGGAAAGCATCAATATCCGAAGCTACACCATATACCACCATGTAGGCGGAAGGGGTGAACGTGGGCTTAGAGATGGCAGTGCTTTTGGCGAAAAATTTGAAAACATCACGTTTGTGATTGCTTGTGCAGAGAATCAGCTTAAAAGCGTGATTGAAACGTTACGCCCCATACTCAAACGCTATGGCGGGATGTGTCTGATTTCAGATGCAAAATGGGTCTTGCATTAAGAGGAGTTGCTATGCGAAGGCTGGTGTATTTGATGTATATCTTGTGCCTACTAGCTTGTGCAGTCCTGATTGCCTATCAACTATGGTGGGATGACGCCTCTAAGCCAGAAATCAGCGCGGCCGCTATATCCAAGCCTAAACCGCCAAGCGAGCCGATCAAATTGAAAATGCAATATGTTCCGCTAAAAGCAGGGGTTAACTCGCACACACGTCTTGTACGTGCATGAACTGTTTAAGAAGACATAAGGATCATGCCAGCAACAAGATTTGCCCCCATCAACTTTAAGTCGACTCCAAAGAGGCGATTAATTCATGTGAAAAATACATTTGCGACATGGAACCAGTTCTAGATTACGGCAATCATAATTTCAGTTCTTTTTTGGAGTAACCGATATGAAATTTCCTGTGATCACGATGCTTGTTTTTTTAATCCCATCGCTGTACCACAACACGCATGCAGACGAACATACGACAACACCGGATTGCAACAAGCTGCCGCCTAATTACAGTTTGAGCTATCTGGATGAAAACACCGATGGTGTGATTTCGTTACAAGAGTATTTGCAAGGCGACCCGACGCATCAGAAAAAGATGTTTGAGCATATGGATGCCAATCATGATGGTGTGCTGGATGTGGCGGAGCAAAAGGAAATCGAGCAGGTGTATCAACTCATGCATGAAAAGCGTGCAGCGGGGACCCACAAAACCTGAGCCAATAAAAAAGCCCCATCACTGGGGCTTTTTTATATGCGGCTGATTAAGCCTTTTTAAAACGGCGGGCGACAATCGCGGCCAAACCCACGAGCATCAAGGCCATGCTTTCTGGCTCTGGCACTGGGGTAACAACGAATTTTGTCACATCGCCGTTAAAATTGTAGTTGCCACCACCATTGATATTAAATCTTAAGGTGTAGTTACCAGAAGCGAGATTAGTAAAACTAAAAGTGTAAACATCACCAGTTGATGCAATAAAATCAGACAGGCCTTTTAGCAAAGTATTATCTTTATACAAACCAAAAACTGAACCAGGATTCCCATCAGGTTGCAAACGACCATCTAAATCTAGCGAGCCAGAAAAATTAAAAGCAGAAAATTGCTCAGGTACTGTAATAATCTCAGTTTTAGCAGCTGATGCACCCGGCTCATCATAGCCATTCGTGATCGTAATTGTTGTTGCATTTGCGTTAAAGGCTGCAAACATGACCCCTGCACAAGCCAGTTTCCAAAACATAGTCATATCCTTAATTTAATTAAACATTTACTTCGATAATCATTATAGATTAAAAGTTTTTTTCATCCAAATAGCCCGAACAGGCTAAACACAGACTTGGTAGCGAGTCATGAAACGACTACAAAGAATATCCCTGCATTTTACCTTTAAACGGAGAAGAAGCGGCAGAATATCTGTTTGATCTATTGAACACAGACACTAACCCGTCTCTTATCCCAGCACGCCTTTACACCTGATTAGTCTCTAATCCTATTGGTATCGCGATAATAATTACAAGATAAATTTATATCAATGAGGGTGAAAAATGGACTGGAATATTTTTAAAAAGCTTAGCAAACAACCTTCTCAGGAAACACTGCTCCGGCAGCTGGATCAAGAAGGACAACTGCGCGCGATTGATAAAGTCATGGGCGTGATTGAGTTTGACCTGGAGGGAAACATCCTTGCGGTCAACGACAATTTTGCGGCGGTGACGGGTTATAGCAGGCAGGAGCTGGTCGGCCAGCACCATCGGCTGCTGGTGGATGCCGCGGATCAGGCAAGCCCGGAATATCAGGCACTCTGGCAAAAGCTTGTGCGCGGCGAGCCAGATCAAGGCCTATATTTGCGCAAGGGCAAAGACGGCAAACAAATCTGGCTGCAAGCCAGCTACAACCCGATTCTCGACAAACAGGGCAAACCATTCAAGGTTGTTAAATACGCCACTGATATCTCGGCAGAAAAACGCAAGAACGCTGACTTTGCAGGCCAGATTTCTGCGATCGACAAGGTGATGGGGGTGATTGAGTTTGACCTTGACGGAAGAATCATTGCCGTGAATGACAACTTTGCCGCAGCCACTGGCTATAGCAAGCAGGAAATCATCGGCAATCACCACAGCATGTTTGTTGAATCCGCTTATAAAAACAGTGCGGAATATAAACAGTTTTGGGACAAACTGGCCAAGGGTGAGGCCGATAACGCGCAATACAAACGCATCGGCAAAGGCGGCCGAGAGGTTTGGCTACAAGCCAGTTACAACCCCATTTTTGATACGACAGGTAAACCTTTCAAAGTCGTCAAATATGCGACCGACATCACCGCTGAAAAAAGAAAAAATGCGCAGTTTGAAGGCCAAATTTCGGCCATCAACAAGGTGATGGGCGTGATTGAATTTGACCTCAAAGGGAATATCACACATGTAAACCCCATTTTTGCCGCAGTCACCGGTTATAGCGCGCAGGAAATCCTCGGCAATCACCACAGTATGTTTGTCGAGCCGGCTTATAAAAATAGTCAGGAATATAAACAGTTCTGGGAAAAACTGGCGCGCGGGGAAGCCATGAGCGGCCAATGCAAGCGCTTGGGCAAAGGCGGCAAGGAGATCTGGTTACAAGCCAACTACAACCCTATTCTGGATGCCGCTGGTAAGCCGGTGAAGGTGATTAAATACGCCACCGACATCACGGCAGAAATCGTTAAAAATGCAGACTCTGCCGGACAAATTGCGGCCATTAGCAAAGTGATGGGGGTGATTGAATTTGATTTAAAAGGCACGATCACCCATGTCAATGACAACTTTGCAGCCGTCACTGGCTACCGCCCGCAGGAAATCATCGGCAACCACCACAGTATGTTTGTGGAGTCAGCTTATAAAAATAGTCAGGAATATAAGCAGTTCTGGCAAAAACTGGCACGTGGTGAACCTGATAACGGCCAATATCTGCGTGTAGGCAAAGGGGGCAAGCAGGTCTGGCTACAAGCGAGTTATAACCCGATATTGGATATGGAAGGCAAACCCTTGAAGGTGGTGAAATACGCGACTGACATCACCGACAAAATGCTAGAAGCACAAGCCATGAAACAGGCGGTCGATGAAACCGGAGAGGTGGTGGCATTAGCTAAAGCGGGTGACTTGACCAAGCGCATCAAGACAGATGACAAACAAGGAGAGATCAGGGAATTGTGCCTGGGGGTCAACAGTATTGTCGACACCATGGCTGAGATTCTCGCTGCAATCAAAATTGCCGGAGAAACCATCAAGACCGCCGCCAGCGAGATTTCTGTGGGCAATAATGATTTGTCTCAACGTACCGAAGAGCAAGCCAGCTCGCTGGAAGAAACTGCGGCCAGTATGGAACAGATTGCCTCTACGGTAAAACAGAATGCTGAAAATGCCAAACAGGCCAACAGCATGAGCGCGCAAGCAAGCGAAATTGCTGCACGCGGTGGCGAGGTATTTGGCAAGGTGGTCATCACCATGTCCGAAATTACCGAGAGCTCCTCACGGATTGAGGAAATTATTTCAGTGATTGATGGCATTGCTTTTCAGACTAATATTCTGGCCTTGAATGCAGCCGTGGAAGCCGCCCGTGCGGGGGAGCAAGGCCGTGGCTTTGCCGTCGTCGCCAGTGAAGTGCGCAATCTGGCCCAACGCTCTGCCAGTGCGGCCAAAGAGATTAAACAACTGATTGTAGACTCTTCTGAAAAAGTCTCGAGCGGCTCTCAATACGTCAATCAGGCTGGTAGTACGATGGACGAGATGATAGGCGCGATACGTCAAATTTCGGACTTAATCACTGAAATCACTTCTGCTTCGCGTGAGCAAAGCATAGGCATCGAACAGGTGAATACCGCAGTGACGCAACTGGACGAAGTCACGCAACAAAATGCCGCTCTGGTCGAAGAAGCGGCCGCGGCGGCCATGTCACTGGTAGACCAGGCCGAGCAATTAAACGAGAAAGTCAGTCACTACAAATTGAATCACAGTGGCAATACTGCCGGACAACAAAACCAGTTCACGCTACAAAACACTCAAAAAAGACGGGCGTAGCGGCGCATATCAGCGCCACTACCCGTCATGAAACGGATGCCCGGAGCGACTGGGCATCCTTTTTAGGCATAAACGGCTGGCTTCCCCTTGATGCCCTGTTCTGGCTGGCGATCAAGGGTGCTCACCCTACAATTGCACGCGGCTACCCAGCTCAATGACACTATTGGCCGGGATATTGAAAAACTCGACCGCACTGCTGGCATTGCGCGACATCACCGAGAATAACTGGTCACGCCAGCGTGGCATGGCACCGCCTACATCCGGCACGATAATCTCGCGGCTCAAGAAATAAGAATTGGTGAACGGATCCAGCGTCTTGCCATCCAGCGCCACCGAGCGCAAGGCTTGCGGAATATCAGGATGTTGCATAAAGCCATACCTTAACTGGATTTGCCAAAAGCCTTCTGCCAGCCGCGTCACCCTCACACGCTCTTCTGCGCTCATAAACGGCACCTCCTCAAACGTGACATTCACAAACAGGTTATGTTGATGCAACACCTGGTTATGCTTGAGGTTGTGTAACAGCGCTTGTGGCACAGTCTCAAGATTGGAGACCATGTAGACGGCCGTGCGCTGGACGCGGGGCAGCGTACAGTGTGCCAGTGACTCGATAAAAGGCAGCAGTTTGGGGTCAGACTGCGCAATGCCGTTGAGCAGGCTAAAACGGCCTTTTTTCCAGGTGGTCATGAACAGAATCAACACCACACTGAGCGCAACCGGAAACCAGCCACCTTGCATAAACTTCATGGAGGCAGAACTGAGCAAAATACCATCTACGCTCGCCAATACGGCCGTCAACAAGCCTGCCAGCCAAAGCGGAAACTGCCAGCGCTTGCACATGACGATAAACATCAGGATGGTGGTAATCAGCATGGTGCCCGTCACGGCAATGCCATAAGCCGAGGCCAGTGCCGATGAGCTTTGGAAAGCCAGACAGACGATGATGACGGCGATCAGCAGCGCCCAGTTGACAGAGGGCATATAGATTTGGCCGGACTCGCTGGCTGAAGTGTGAATAATGCGCATACGAGGCAAAAACCCTAATTGAATTGCCTGACGTGTCATGGAGAAGGCGCCCGAAATCACGGCTTGCGAGGCAATAATGGTGGCCAGAGTGGCCAGAATCACGGCGGGAATCAGCAAGGGCTCGGGAAACGACAGGTAAAACGGATTGTTGACAGCTTCAGGATGATGCAGCAGCAAGGCGCCCTGGCCCAGATAATTTAAAATCAGGCACGGAAATACCAAGCCCAGCCAGGCCAACTGAATGGCCGGACGGCCAAAGTGCCCCATGTCTGCATACAAGGCCTCGGCCCCGGTCACGGCCAGCAAAATGGCGCCAATGGCGATAAACACACCAGCCCCGCGTGATTGCAGAAACTGCCAGGCATACTGCGGATGAATGGCCTGCAATACTTCTGGCGCCTGGCTAATTTGCCAGACACCGATACAGGCCAGCGCCAGAAACCAGCCAATGACCACCGGGCCAAAAAAACGCCCGACGGCATGCGTGCCATGGCGCTGAACCCAGAACAAGCCGATCAGGATGCCGATTGAGATCGGCAGCACCTGCGCAGCCAGGGTGGGCGACGCCACTTGCAGGCCTTCTACGGCAGACAGCACCGAAATGGCCGGCGTCAGGACACTGTCGCCATAAAACAGCGCCGCCCCGAGGACGCCGAGTAATAACAGCACAGTGCTACGTTTGTCTTGTGGACGCAAGCTGGAGACCGCCAGCGACAGCAAGGCCATGACGCCGCCCTCGCCTTTGTTATGTGCCCGCAGCACGAGTAGGACGTATTTAAACGTCACCACAAACATGAGTAACCAGAAAATAGACGAAATCGCGCCAAGGATATTGGGCTGGTTGAGCGGCACACCGGTGCTCTCGCTAAAAATGACCTGTACGGTATAGAGCGGACTGGTTCCGATATCGCCATAGACGACACCGATCGCCCCTAAGGCCAAGGCGGCCAGACTGCTTTTTTTGGTGGAAAACGTTTCCATCACATCCCCTTATGGTTGATTGATGGCGCAAGTGTGCAATCAGGCGTATATCAATCGCATATACATGATGCAATATTTACAACGCCTATGGTCATGGCGACAATGATTAAGCCAGCCGGTAGCCGATCCCCAGCTCAGTTAAGACGACTTTAGGCTCAGCGGGCTGATCTTCGAGCTTGGCGCGTAAACGGCCGATGTGAATACGCAGGTATTGCGTATCGTTGAGATATTCTGGCCCCCACACCGCTTGCAGCAATTGCGCATGGGTAAAAATGCTGCCGGGTTTACTGGCCAGTTGCATGAGCAAGGCGTGCTCGATGGGCGTCAGGTGCAAAGGCGCACCAGCCTTGGTCACAATTCCGGTGGCACGGTTGACACTGACCCCGGCGTGCTGATACACATGGTCGCGCATTTGCATCATGGCAGAACGCCTCAGGGCCGCCTGTAATCTGGCCAGCAATTCCTGCAAGCCAAACGGCTTCATCAGATAGTCATCTGCGCCCAGATTAAGACAGTGCACTTTGTCTGCCTCATCCTGCCGTGCGGACAGCACCAGTATCGGCACGTCGGAATAACTGCGCAGATGCGGAATCAGTTGTTCGCCCTGCCCGTCTGGCAAGCCAAGGTCGAGTATCACCATGGCAAAGCCGCTGGCCTGTCTGGCCTGAGCCAGGTCACGCGCATGCTGCACGTGATAGCCATGCGCAGACAGCGCGGGCAGCAGAAACTGGTAAACACCCGGATCATCTTCGACCAGCAACAGATGTGGGTGCGTAGAGTGATCGACTGGTTGGCTCATCCGGCATCCCCTGCACTCAAGGTGGTGGCGGGCACAAATGGAAACAACATACGCACACAGGTGCGCCGGGCGACTGCCGTTTTATCTAACGGGGCGGCATTTAATGGGGGCTGATCTGACTGCTGCGTCAGTTGCAATTGCCCTTGATGCAACTGCATGATGGTATTGACGATACTCAGGCCCAGTCCAAAGCCACGGCTACCACTGCCCGCAGGACGGCGCGAGTGAAACGAGGCAATCTCGAAATCTGGCGCAAAGCCTGGACCTTCGTTGATGACAGATAGTACCAGCCAATCCCCTTCCCTTGCCAGCTGCAATGCCACGGGCGTCTCGGTGCTGCGCCATTGCAAGGCGTTATCCACCAGATTAGAGAGCGCATGCGCCACCAGCACCGCATCCATATGCACCAGCCATTCTTCGCCCTCTGCAACAGCGGCAAAGGCCAGTGATACGGGGGGCGTGCGCTGCAAGTAGCGGTGCATCACATGTTGAATCACCTCTTGCAACGATTGCCATTCGCGATGCAAGGCGCGCTCGCCCGCTTCCAGCTTGACCAGAGTCAGGATATTTTCAGTGGCCTGGCTTAAATAACCGGCTTCTGCCTGGATGCTTTGCAATAACTGTGAGGACTGTGCCGGCGCCAGCGTAATCTCTTGGTCGGCCAGCACATTGGCCGCGCCCAAAATCGCCGTCAGTGGCGTACGCATATCATGCGACAAAGCGGTCAGCAGCGATTTTTTGAACTGGGCCTCAGTGGTCTCGCGGGCGGCGTCTGCCAGGGCAATCTGCTGCCTGAGTTTGAGCGTAGCGTCAGCACATTGCTGTACCAGCCGCTGTAAAAAATGCAGGTCAGGCACATGATCGGCTGGCACGGCCACCACAAGCACTTCGTGCTGCGGAAAACCAAACGGCAGTAGGCATTGCCCCAGCGCTGGCCAATCCTGAGTGCCTGCGCCGATGGCACGCTGGTAATCGAGTGCCCATTGCACACTGGAAGGCTGTACAAGCAGCGTGGACTCACCGGCCAGTCGCTGCAATTGCATGTCGGGCGCCAATTGCACCACACAAACCTGCCAGCCCAATCCCTGTTGCACATGCTGGCAAGCGGCCTGCAATAACGCTGCAACGCTCAAGTGGCTGGATAACACTTCGGCCAGTGATTGAAAAAAACGGGATTGTTGTGCGGCCAATTGTGCCTGTTGCCTTTGCCGCTTGAGCTGTTGCATGGCCCGGCTCACCGTCAATGCCAGCACGGCAAACACTATGAGCATCACCCACGATTGCAGGCTAGCCACGCGCAAGGTGTACAGCGGTTCAATAAAACAGTAATTGATCAGCAGGACAGCGGCAATCGCCGTCAGCATGGCGGTGGCAAAGTGCAGGAAATAGGCCGCCCACAACACCCATAGCATATACAGCAAGGTGAGCAGCGTGACACCCAGGCTGGCAAAATGCCAGACACCCACCCAGGTGGTGAGGGCCATGCCCGACCACAGTACTAGCTGATATTGCCAGTCTGGCCGATGCGACGTTGTGGGGGTAACAAAGCCGTCTGCCATCTGCTGCCCCGGGCGCTAGCGGCCGTAAATATCCTGATTTTTATAATTGGGCCCAAAGAACTCTTTCATCAAAAAGTCCTCGAGCCCCGCGCTGTCTGCAGGCCGCGCTGACAGCGTGACAGTACGGCCCAGGCGGTTGGATATCCAGTCAAAATCACCGTTATAGTGCTCGCGAATAATACTGATCATTCGTCTGACCATCACCAGGCGGATATCTTCACCACTGCGCGCCTCCACCTCGTAGTACTGCGTATTGGCCGAGGTGTAATCATTGACCCAGCCCTTGAAGCTGAAGGTTGCATTCAAGGGATCCATGCGGCGGATCTGGAACAAGCCGTTGGTACCGAACTTGAGATTGTTCATGATGTTTTTGGTGCGGCGCTCATCCTCGGAAGGACCACGCTCGGCCGCTGCAGCAGCATCATTGGCCTGTTTGGCCGAGATCTCATCCGCATAACGGTCCGTCTGCTTGCGCTTGATAAAACTTGAAAAGTCTTCCACCGGCGGTGGCGGCAAGTTTGGCGTAGGCTCTGGTCTGGGTTGCGGCTTGGGCTCGGGCAACTTAAAGGCGCTATCCGGCCGCTGTGACTGAATAATTTTTTTAGGCAGCTTGAGCTCAGATTTGGGCGGTGGCTTTGGTTTAGGCTCGGGCCGCGGTTGCGGGATGGGCGGAATCTCAGGCGGCGGCGAGACCACTTTGGGTTTGGTCGGCGCCGGCACGCCCAAGTCCAGCACAATATTCAGCGGCGCTTGCGCGGGCTCCTCAAGCGGCTTGAGCAAATCGAGTAAAAAGCCCCAGAACAGGATGGCATGTATGAGCAGCGACACCAAAATCGCCCACATCAGGCGTGCCGGGATACGCAACACGCGCTCGCGTTGCTTGGGCTTTAGCCAGTTAGGCGTACTAAATGGTTCAAAGGGAGAAGGCTGCATGAACAGGGTTGGTCACAGGTTAGCAGTGGTCACGCGATACTATTGCATTTCTTGCCAGAGTTTTTCAAGACGTTTGATTGAGACAGGATAAGGCGTCCTTAATTCCTGCGCAAATAATGATACACGCAACTCCTGTAATTGCCACGCAAAGTCTTGTAACTGGATGGTTACAGGCAGATGCGCCTTGCGCAATTGCTCAATTTTTTGCTGCCAGCGCTGCTCCAGTTGTACCAGCGCCTGCGCATGGCGGCCATCACGCTCTATGCTGGTCGGATATTTGTCTATGCGCAGCTTGATCGCCTTGAGATAACGCGGCAAGTGCGGCAATTGCTCCCACGGGGTCTGGCTAAAAAAACCGGGATACAACAAACCCTGTAATTGTTGCTCGCACTCGCGTTTGATTTTCTGCGTCACCGGCGTCATTTTCTGTAACTGGGCAACCAGCACCTGATACTCATTGGCAATCAGTTGCGCCTGCCGGGTCAGCGCCTCGGTCACCGCTGGCAAACGCGTACGCGCCCGTGTTTTCAGTTGCATAAACTCGGCATTGCTGCGCGGCAAGTCGTCCTCGGCAATAAAGGCGCGGTCAGCAATACATTGCAGCATGTCTTCACGCAACTGGTCAGGATTCATGATGGCGCGCAACAGCAAGGCATACTGGTTAAAGCCTGGCAGGCCTTTTTCCAGTTGTTTGACCTGCTCCTTGAGCTCAAAACGCATCAGGCGGCAGACGCCTTTACGGTGAGCGGCCAAGGCAGCTTCTGGCGTATCAAACAGTTTGATGGCCACGCTGTCACCATTGTCTTCCAGGCCCGGATAGCCGGTCAGTTGGCGACCATCTTTGCTAAAGGTAAGGGTGGCTGGCAAGTCGCCAAAATCCCACTGCTTGAGCCCGGATTTTTCAATGCCGGGCGAGCCGGTTCTAAACGTCAGTTGCGCGGCCGAACCCAGTTGTTTTTTGAGCTGATTCCAGTCGCGGCCCATGCCTAGCTCACGGCCTTTTTCGTCGACCACGCTAAAGTTCATGCGGTGATGCGGTTCCAGGCCCGCCAGGTCAAACTCTTCCGGCTTGAGCTTAAGCCCGGTTTTTTGCTGGATAAACTCAGCCAGAGCGGGCAATAATGGCTGCGCAGTCTGTTTGGCTTCGAGGAAGCCGGTCACAAACTCCGGCACCGGTACACAGACGCGGCGCAGGGTTTTGGGCAAGGCTTTTATCAGTGCCGTCACCTTGTCACGTACCATGCCCGGTACCAGCCATTCAGTAACGGTGGCATCAAGCTGATTGAGCAAGGCCAGCGGTATCGTCGCCGTCACCCCATCCAGCACATGCCCGGGTTCAAAGCGGTATTTGAGTGGCACGACTTCGCCATCTACCACCATGGTCTCAGGAAACTGTACCTCAGTAATGGCACTGGCGCCATGGCGCATCAGCGACTCACGCGTCAGGTACAACACCTTGGGATTGGCTTTTTCAGCGTCCTGCCGCCACTTTTCAAACGCAGCGCCATTATAGACACGGTAAGGGTCTGCAATCGGCGGCACCACCTGGTCATAAAACACAAACAACTGGTGTTCGTCGACCAGCACGTCCTGACGTCTGGCTTTATGTTCCAGCGCCTCCACTTCGGTGATCAGGCGACGGTTAGCTTCAAAAAACGGGGCCCGCGTGTCAAATTCCATATTGGCCAGGGCTTCACGGATGAAAATTTCACGCGCTTCGGTCGGCGCAATCGGCCCATAATGCACGCGGCGTTTGGGCACAATGGTCAGCCCGTACAAGCTCACGCGCTCCCAGGCCACCACTTGCGCGGTTTTGCGGTCCCAGCGCGGGTCGCTGTAATGGCTTTGTGTAATGCCACGGCCGCCGCCTTCATGCGCAATTGGCTCTATCCAGTCCGGATCAATTTTTGCAACGCAACGGGCATACAGCTTGCTGGTGTCGACCAACTCGGCGGCCATCACCCACTTGGGGCGATTTTTCTTGAGCACCGAGCCCGGTGCAACGGTAAAGCGGATCCCGCGCGCGCCGGCATAGGTCTCGCTATCGCCATCTTTAAAGCCGATATTGCCAAGCAAGCCGGACAGTAACGCACGATGGATTTGCGCATAATTCGCTTCTTGCTGATTGGGCTTGATATCAAGCTCATCCACCATTTCCAGCAACTGCGCATGCAGCTCACGCCATTCCTTCAGGCGCAAAAAGGAGAGAAAGTTCTGATGGCACTGATTGAGCAAATCACGGTTGGACTTTTTGCTTTTGAGCGCCTGCTCATACCAGTCCCAAAGTTTGAGATAACTCATAAAGTCAGAGTCATCCGCCTTGAATTTGGCATGCGCATTGTCGGCGGCCTCGCGTTTATCCATGGGCCGCTCCCGAGGATCCTGGATGCTGAGTACGCTGGCAATGATCAGAATCTCACGCACGCAGCCTTCTTTTTTTGCGGTCAGAATCATGCGCGCCACACGCGGATCCAGCGGCAAGCGCGCCATCTGCCGACCCAGCTCGGTGATCTCACGACGCTCGGTCACCGCCCCCAGCTCTTGCAGCAACTGATAGCCATCGCTGATCAGGCGTGAAGAAGGCGCCTCAATAAACGGGAATTCACCGACATCCCCCAGCCGTAAATCCGCCATGCGCAAAATCACGCTGGCTAGCGAGCTACGCAGAATCTCGGGATCGGTAAACGCCGGACGCTGGTTAAAATCATCCTCGCCGTACAAACGCACGCAAATGCCGTTAGACACACGCCCGCAGCGCCCTGCCCGCTGCTTGGCTGCCGCTTGCGAGATTTTTTCAATCTGCAATTGCTCGACCTTGGCACGTGGGCTATAGCGGTTGACTCGGGCCAGTCCGGTATCAATCACATACTTGATACCAGGCACGGTTAGCGAGGTTTCCGCCACGTTGGTCGCCAGCACAATGCGGCGCTGGCCGCTGGGGCGGAAAATCTTTTGCTGGTCTTCTATGCTCAAGCGCGCGAATAGCGGCAAAATCTCAATCGACTTCAGCTTGGGCGAGCGGCCCTGGTATTTACGCAGATGCTCGGCGGTATCACGGATTTCACGCTCACCCGGCAAAAACACCAGAATATCGCCATCCCCCAGACGCAACAAATCCTCGGCGGTATCGAGGATGGCATCTTCCATGACTTCCTCTTCGTCATCCTCTTCCAGCCAGCGCGTCTCGGTACGCGGCGGCTTGCGCTTGATGCCCATCAGGTCCTGCGCAAAACGGTCTATGTCATCCAGCCCGTCATCAATCGGCACTTCCACGGCCACCATGGTGGTTTTGTTGCCCAGCGGCCGGTAACGGATTTCCACCGGATAAGTCCGGCCAGACACTTCAATCACTGGCGCGCCATCAAAGTGGTTCGAGAAGCGGTCTGCATCAATCGTCGCCGAGGTGACGATGATTTTCAAATCTGGCCGCTTGGGGAGTAACTGTTTGAGATAGCCCAACAGAAAATCAATATTCAGGCTGCGCTCGTGCGCCTCGTCGATAATGATGGTGTCATAGCCGTTAAGGAATTTATCGCTCTGCGTCTCCGCCAGCAAAATCCCGTCCGTCATCAACTTGACGTAACTGCGCTCGGACAATTTGTCATTAAAGCGCACCTTGTAACCGACCACCTCACCGAGCGGACTTTGCAACTCCTGCGCAATGCGCGACGCCACCGAACGCGCAGCAATCCGGCGTGGCTGCGTATGGCCAATCAAGCCACTCACACCGCGCCCGAGTTCGAGGCAGATTTTAGGCAATTGTGTGGTCTTACCCGAACCGGTTTCACCACAAACAATCACCACCTGATGTTTGGCAATCGCCGCCGCAATCTCATCCTTTTTGCCACTCACTGGCAACTCTGGCGGGTAATCAGGCCGGGGTAACGCCGCCTGACGTGCCTGTAACCGCTGCTGGGAAGCCTGCACCTTGTGTGCAAGTTCCACCAGCGCTTTATCCACGGGTTTATTTTGTTTTAAAGCATCACGTAGCTGCTGCAAACGACGCTTGAGCGGAAAGCGATCAGCCAGCATGCACTGGGAGAGTTGTTTTTCGAGTTGGCTGATGAGTTGGATGGGAGAGACGGCAGTCATAGGGGGGTGATTTTATCATGGCATGCGAATGGGGATGCAGCATGACGGCTTACATCTAGCTTAAGATTTAAGCTGGCAAACAAATTTCTCAGGTTTTTCGCTTACATAGGCTGTTGTAACGCTTCGATGCCAAGCTTAACTTAGGGGAATTGTTGATTTCGCCTTTACGGCGACCGTTCTTTCTTATGCTTGTCCAGAAGAAAGAAGGCAATGAACAAGAGACCCTAGCTGCCGCTTGTTTCCTGCGTTGCTCGCCAAAACAAGCGGTCACGAAACTCGACCTGGCAGCTCACAAAATACGTGAGCTGCTGCGGGACTCGAACAGTCGCCCCCTTCTTCCTTGTTTTGGCTGCGCTACTCGGCGCGGCAGATAGGGGCCAGAAAACCCATGAGCGCCACCGTTTGTGGGCTAAAAAAAAAGAAATTGAGTTTTTGAACGGTCCAAATTTCAACAGTGTGATTTTGATGAGATAAATCCCATCCCATCACGCTGAGTAGCGCAGACGAAGTGGGGGATGTCGGCCATCGGCTGTTCGAGTTCCGCGGTGGCTTGCGTTTTGTGCAAGCCACTAGGGCGAGTTTCGATGGACGCCCACTTTGTTGATAACTAAGACTGCAGCGCAGTCTGTTACGGCGTAGGCTAACTTGCGCAGCAATGTTAAGCGTAGCGACCTTAGCCAACAACGCAAGGCCGCCGTCAGGCCGTGATGGCTGGGTGCCCTCCTCTTTTGGTTACTTTCTGTGAGGCAAGCAACAGAAAGTAACTCGCCTAGAGGCGAAACAAACGCTACACAAAATACTTGAGCCTTAAACAAAAATTACTTCCTCACACACTCCTCCACTCCCGTATTGCCACCTTTAAACCCAGGCTCAAAATAAAACTTCCTAAAACTCAACTGCCCCTTGGCATTCTTCTTAAACTCGGCAATCCCGGTTCCATAATCATGCGTCTTACCGCCATATTCGCCATTTTCCATCGGCAAGGCAAAATGCATCGCCGCATGCATGCCGTGCGCGGCGGCGTGGCCTGTATAGGTACCGTAATCCGGGACGTCGAGTTGAAAGTCATAGCTGGCATCCGCACCTTTGCTGTGTTCCGGGCGCAACTTCATGGTGACGGTGCCGGTGTATTTGCCTTCATGCGCGTCATCGCCGGTGCAGCTGTAAACACCACTTAAATCCAGCGCATAGGCGTTGATTGCAACAAAAACGCCGACCAATCCAAGCATCCATTTCATTGTGTGATCCTTTCTGTGTCAATTATTCCGGTGGCCGTACCCGTACAAAGCGCGCAAATTTGGGTTTGCCGTTTTTGGTGAGGTCGCGGTAGGTATAGGTCACCTGGCTGCCGATCGGCGGCGGGTTTGCGCGATCGCTATCTTTAAAGCCGGTGCCTAGTTTAAAACGTATCCCTTGCGCGGTTTCGACCAGTAACGCGCCCATTTTACCTTGGTATTTACCTTTGCCGGGCACGTAGGCGATGACTTTGGCTTCGGCATCCAGCTGTGGCTTGAGTTTGAGTAGCACGTGGCTGCGGCCGGTCAGATAAGGTGCATGGGCTTGATGCAACATGAGGCCCTCGCCTTTGCGGGCCACCACCCAGTCCAGCGTGCGTTTGAGGGCAGCGGCATCTGCCACGCGAAACTGTTTGATGGCTTTGAGATACGGGCTCTGCTGACGTTTGACCAGTTGCTCGATGTGCTGGGCACGTTGAGTGAAAGTGCCTGGGGCCATTGGCAGTTCAAACACATAATAGGCCACATGACGCCACTCCGCTTCATCAGGCTGCGCGCGGCGCACAGTTGCAGAGAGTCGTTCAAATTGAGCGCGGGCGATCCACAGTTCACCATCCAGGGCCTGTTGGGGGAATTTTTGCACAAACCAGGCCGGCGCGTGGATGGGATGGCCCTGTCGACTGATCAGTTGTTTGCCATCCCACACGGCGCGTATGCCGTCCAGCTTTTCGCTGACCAAGTAGTCGTTGACAGCGATGCCTTCGTGGTAGACCTGTGCCAGCAGGATTTCTGGTACCTGCGCATAGGCTGGCATGCCAGGCTGACTGATCAGCCACAGTAAAAAACAGATGCGCATCCATATCATCATCACCGCCCAGATTGTTAATTTAATTTAAAAATCGTAATTTAGCGGAATTTAACTAGGTAAGCAATACACGGATGGCCCAAATAAGCCTCACAGAGGCTGCTGGTGCAAACAATCAGACACGGCTATAACAACTGGCACCACAGCTTGTCGTGATGCATGACGTCCATCCAAAGCGCCACCAGGCTGAGGGCGACCAGCAAGCAGCCACTCAGGCGCATGCCTGCCGCTTCACTGAACCAGCGCGGCAGGCTTTGCTGGCCTGCGCGCCAGAAAAAGGGGGCCAAGGCGAGGATGATGGCGGAACCGGTCGCGAAGGCAATCATGACCAGTGCGCCTTGCAGCCATTGCGACTGGAGGGAGGCCAGCATCACCGCCGAGTACAGCAGGCCGCAAGGCAGCAAGGCCCAGACGATGCCGGTCACAAAATAGCCCGACCTGGCATGCCTGGTATGTTGCTTGATCCATGCCCAGACCAATTGTGCCCGCTGCACCGCCCATTGTGGCTGTCGGCCGAGGATAAGCAGCAACACGCCCCAGGCGAAGATCAGCGTATGCGAGAACGTCCACAATGGTTGAAACAGATGGCTCTGATTGGATAACCAGGCCAAACCGCGCAAGGTTTCGGCAGCAATCGCGCCGAGCAAGCCATAGCCGAGCATACGGCCCAGGTAAAAACTCCAGGGGATGGTCTGTACGACACGCAGAGGGATGGAACGCGGGGGACTGGAAAGATTCGGCGGCGTTTGCATGGCGCCGCAAGCAGCGCCACACATCAGCACACAGTGCGGGCCGCCTGCCAGCCCCATGACAAAAGCAGTCAAGAGTAAACTGGCTAACATGCCAGCAGTTTAAAGGATTTTGGAAAACCTTGCACGGTTGGCATCGTGCTGCAAATAACGGTCAAACACCATGGCAATGGCGCGCACAAAATACCAGCCCATTTCGGTGACTTTGAGGCCATCGTCTTCGAGTACGACCAGGCCTTGTTTCTCTTTCTCGGCCAATTGCGCAATTTCTGCCTGAAAATATTGCTTGAAATTGACCATGTAAGACAACTCAATGGATTCGTAACTCAGTTCACCATGGCACATGACCGCCATGATCACGGCACGGCGGATCAGGTCATCGCGGCTTAATGCCAGCCCTCGCACAATCGGTAACTGGCCTTGGTCAAGAAAGTCGTAATACTCTTCGAGGGTTTTGGCATTCTGGCTGTAAGTAGCACCGATCTTGCCAATCGCGGAGACACCCAAAGCCAGGATATCCTGATCAGCCATGGTGCTATAGCCCTGAAAGTTGCGGTGTAACCTGCCCTGTTGTTTGGCAATCGCCAGCGGGTCATCAGGCAAAGCAAAATGATCCATGCCGATAAAGACATAGCCTGCCAGCATCAGCTGCTGAATCGCTTCTGACAGCATTTGGATTTTATCTACGGCATGTGGCAAGTCCGCTTGCAAAATCCGGCGTTGCGGCTTGAAACGTGACGGCAAGTGCGCGTAGCCATATAACGCGATACGGTCTGGCCGCAATTGAATGATCTGGGCGATGGTCTGGCGGAAGGTCGCCGGGGTTTGCTTGGGCAAGCCGTAAATCAAGTCGGTATTAATAGACGCAAACCCCAGATCTCGCGCATGTTGCATTAGGCTTTCAACCTGCGCATAAGACTGCACCCGGTGCACGGCCTGCTGTACCTCGGCATCAAAGTCTTGCACGCCAAAACTCAGGCGGTTAAAGCCCAGCTCGCGCAAGTGTTGCAAGCGTTGCTGATTGACGGTACGTGGATCAATTTCAATCGAGTATTCACCGTCTTTGGCAAAGGCAAACGCCTGCTTGAACATCTGCATGAGTTGGGTCAACTCGGCATCATTGAGAAACGTCGGCGTGCCCCCGCCCAGATGCAACTGGTTGACGGTTTGCTTTTTGGCAAACTTGTCCAAGTGCAAATCAAGCTCGCGTTGCAGGTAGTTGAGGTAAACCGCGCCTTGCTCATAGCGCTTGGTGACTATCTTGTTGCATGCGCAATAAAAACACAGCGAGGCACAAAACGGAATATGCACATACAACGAGAGCGGCTGTGTCCAGTTGCTGATATTGCGCTGCTCGGCCGCCTTGAGATAAGCAGCGGCGTCAAACGCCTCAACAAAGCGGTCTGCTGTCGGATAAGAGGTATAACGAGGCCCGGAGACGTCATAGCGCTCAATATGCTCTTGAGTAATCAGCAACGGGGAGTTCATGGTTTCTGGCAAATTCTTTCCTATCAGTATCCCGAAACTGGACTTTACGGGTTCATCTGGCGTTACTGTGCCATAAACCAATGCAGGGCTTTTTGACACACGTCAAATGCAGCTTGCGTCGCCTGCTGCATAATGCGCCTAAATACAAAAGGAAGAGGTCACACCATGTTCAATGAAATCGCAACCGAAGAGGCGTATAATTTGCCGCATGTTCAACGTCAGTCAAGGACGCCCTCCATGCAAGCAGAATCCAGTTTCAAGGTTGCCTGCTCTAATTGTAACTTGCGTGAACTGTGCCTGCCGGTAGGCTTGAGTACAGATGAAATGACTAAACTGGATGGCATGGTTGCCACCCGTAAAAAGATCAAGCAAGGCGGTCACTTGTATAGCAGTGGCGATGCCTTCACCACGCTTTATGCGATTCGCACAGGTTTTTTCAAGACTTGCGTCGTTTCGGAAGATGGCCGTGAACAAGTCACCGGCTTTCAGATGGCCGGTGAAATCATGGGCTTGGATGGCATTGTCAGTGACAAGCACAACTGCAACGCCATTGCCCTCGAAGACGCCGAAGTCTGTGTGATGCCCTTCAATCATGTCGAAGACCTGTCGCGTGAGATTCCTGTCTTGCAACGCCATGTGCACAAAATCATGAGCCGCGAGATCGTGCGCGAAAACGGCGTCATGATGTTGTTGGCTAATATGCGCGCCGAAGAACGCCTGGCGGCGTTTCTGCTCAACTTGCTGCAACGCCTGCATGCCCGCGGCTACTCCAAAAGCGAATTGATTTTACGCATGACGCGTGAAGAGATCGGCAGCTACCTGGGCATGAAACTGGAAACAGTGAGCCGTACTTTCTCCAAATTTAGTGATGAAGGCATTATCGAGGTCAAGCAAAAGAATATCCGTATTCTGGACCACGAAAAGCTTAAAACCATCTTCAACGCCAGCACCTGCTAGGCGGTTGCTGACGTCTGTAAGCGCTGAGGGATGCCGCTGCCTTCGTCTCTATTTGAGGCCTTACAGCGCATGGCCGCGCAACAAGCCTGGCAATATGTTTATCCTGCCTGGTCCCGCCGTGCGCAGGGCCTTTCCATCGGCATCAACCTGCACCCGAATCAATGCTGCAACTGGCATTGCATTTATTGCCAGGTGCCGGGGCTGCATCGCGGCCCCTCCCCGGTCATTCAAATAGAGCGCCTGCAACAAGAATTAAGCACCTGCCTGCACTGGCTAAAACAGCACTTACACGCAGCAAAGCGTGTATTGTCGGAAGATGTGCAGGATATTGCCTTTGCCGGAGACGGCGAACCGACCACCTCGCCGCAATTTTCTGAAGCCTTGGCACTGGTTGAACGATTGCTGGGCCAGACAACACAAACAGACCGTCCGGCACGGGTCAGGCTTATTACCAATGGCAGCCAAATGCATCTGATCACGACACAGCAAGCCTTAAAGGTACTGCAACAGATGGGGGGAGAAGTCTGGTTTAAGCTGGATGCAGGCAACGATGCGGAAATGCTGGCAGTGAATGATGCGCGTTTGCCACTTAGCCTGCATCTGCAACGGCTGCATGCTTGCAGCATGGCTTGCCGGACCTGGGTGCAAACCGCTGTGATGCAACGACGTATCGCGGACCAACTGGTCACCACCCCCGCATTGGCCGGCTATGTGCAGGCGTTGCTACCACTCAAAGAGAACATTGAAGGCATTTTGTTGTATGGCATCGCCAGACCTAGCCAGCAAGACACGCTGGCCAGCATTCAAGCACCATACATCCGGCTGTTACAGCAGTATGCTGATGCTTTGCGCACGCAGGGCTTCAACGTGCGCCTATTTGCCTAAACGCTGATCCCCTACCCGAAATGATCGCGCCTGAATCAGGGCTTAGACGCGCGTCAGCGCTGAGAGACAGGCAGACAGTTTACTGTTCAGCAGGTTTCAGGCCGGTCTGCGCATGGTTACGCGCCTGGATGGCGGGCGCCATGGCATCTGTCTGGCCGTCTTGCGCTTGTGCATCCAGCGTCTTGTTGATTTCTATACCCTTGCGGTAGTAATCATCAATTGCTGGATCAGGATGCGTAATCGCCAGATATAAGGTGATGAATGAAGCCACAATCACGGCAGAAGGGCCGCCTATAATCATCCAGACATAAGGGTTGTGATACCATTTTTTCTGGTCAACCGCTTTAGCGGCCGGTTTCTGCTGTGCTTGGTGTTGTGACAATCTCTGCTCCATTAGTTGCTCGGCACAATAAAGACCGACTTTTCTTTGACCGCTTCGCTGGTTTGTAAATCCGTCATTTCGAAAAAGATTTTATGCGAACCAGCTCTGGTAACCCCATCAGGCAACTCCAGCTCAATCACCACATTGCGTGTCTCAAACGGCCGCAAGCCTTTGAAGTCCTGGCTATTCTCGTCAGCAAAATGCACCACCAAGCCTTCGAGCCCCGTGACCTTCAATGCGTAGTCATGCACGGCTTCGGTATCATTTTCAAGCTTGAGGTTATACACGTTCTCAATCATGCCTTCATCAGTGTAGCGAGACATGACTGCACGATCACGTAACACATCCAGCCTGAAATCAGGCTTGAAGTAGAGGCTGACCACCATACCGATGGTGAGCGCCAACAAAATCGTTGTATAAATAATCACGCGTGGGCGTAGCAACCGTTGCAGCATTTGCTGACGGCTCCAACGGTTGGTGATGCCGTTCTGCGTGGAGTATTTGATCAAGCCCTTGGCATAGCCCATTTTGTCCATTACATCGTCGCACGCATCAATACAGGCACCGCAACCAATACACTCGTACTGCAAGCCTTTACGGATATCAATTCCGGTCGGACACACTTGCACACAGATACTGCAATCAATGCAACTGCCCAGGCCATTGGCATTCTCGCCAGCTTTTTTAGAGCGTGCACCACGCGGTTCACCGCGTGCCTCGTCATAGGTCACAATCATGGTGTCATCATCAAACATGGCACTCTGAAAGCGGGCATAAGGGCACATATATTTGCAGACTTGCTCACGCATATAGCCTGCATTGCCATAGGTGGCAAAGCCGTAAAAACAAATCCAGAACGTTTCCCAGCCACCCAATTGCCAGTTCACAATATTGGGCACCAGCTCGCGAATGGAGGAGAAGTAACCGACAAACGTCACGCCTGTCCACAAGCCAAAGGTGATCCAGGCAAACTGCTTGAGCGATTTGCGCGTGAGCTTGTTCAGAGTCCATTTGCTATCATCGAGGCGCATACGTGCGATGCGATCGCCCTCGATTTTATTTTCCATCCACATGTAAATTTCGGTATATACCGTTTGCGGACAGGTGTAGCCACACCACAAGCGACCGGCAATGGCCGTAAACAGAAACAGCGACAGCGCAGACACAATCAGCAAAAACGACAGATAGATCAAGTCCTGCGGATGAAAAATCAGGCCGAAGATATAAAAGCGTTTGGCATCAAGGTCAAACAGCATGGCCTGACGACCATCCCATTGTAACCAGGGTACGCCATAAAAAAACAGTTGCGTAGCCCACACCATGACCCAGCGCCAGTTATTGAACATACCGGAGACGCTACGGGCATAGATCTTATCTGCGGATTTATAAAGTGACAAAACCACCTCCTGTTCAGGGATGGTGGTTTTGTTCACAGCGGTTTGTTTAATATCGCTCATGGGTTATCTGCATTCGCCTATTTGTTGGAAAGACCCCAAACATAAGCAGTCAGCAGATGAATTTGCTCTGGGCTGAATTTTTCTTTCCAGGCTGGCATCACGTTGTTTTTACCTTCATGAATACGCTTGATGATCGCGGCTTCACCTTGACCATGCAACCAGATGTTGTCTGTCAGGTTAGGTGCACCAATCGCCTGGTTGCCCTTACCTTCTGGGCCATGGCAAGCAGCACACACCACAAATTTTTCTTTACCGGCATTGGCACGACCAGAGTCATGAATACTGCCAGACAAGCTCAATACGTAGTTGGCGACGTTTTTCACATCTTCTTCAGAACCAACAGCAGCAGCCATGGGAGGCATGATGCCATTACGACCATTGTTGATAGTCAACTTGATCGTATCAGGTGAACCACCATACAACCAGTCATTGTCGGTCAGGTTAGGAAAGCCACGGCTCCCTTTGGCGTCTGAACCATGACAAGCAGCACAGTTGTTCAAGAAAATACGCTTACCAATGTCGCGGGCTTCAGGAATCTTGGCCACTTCTTCTACCGGCATGGCTGCATATTTGGCATACAGCGGGGCGATCTTGGCATTGTTCTTTGCCACTTCAGCTTCGTACTGCTTAACTTCCGACCAGCCGAACTTGCCATTGTAAGTCCCCAGGCCAGGAAACAGGTACAGATAGGTCAGGCCAAAAATTACGGTAATGATAAACAAGCCTACCCACCACATTGGCAGCGGATTGTTCATCTCCTTGATGCCATCCCATTCGTGACCATTGGTGTTATCGCTATCCAAAGGCACTTTGACGCGGCTTGCGAAAATCAGCAACCCGACACAGAAAGCAATCCCGCCCAAGGTAATGGTCGAAATCCAGATCGGCCAAAAACCATTTACAAAATCATTCATGATGTTTTCCTTAACCTTTCCGCGCAGTGTTTAGTCTTGGTCGAACGGCAGATTTTGCGCGTCCTTGAATTGCGCGGAGTTGCGATTGCGCCATGCCCAAATCAAAATTGCCACAAACAGGACGAAACTCAGTACTGTAAAAAATATGCGTAGTATGTTGATATCCATGGCGCGTCTCCTTATTTCAGGTGTGTACCCAACACTTGCAGGTAAGCCACCAGTGCGTCCTGCTCGGTTTTGCCTTTGATTTCATCCCCAGCAGCCTTGATCTGCGCGTCGGTGTATGGCACGCCCACTTTACGCAGTGCAGCCATATGGTCACCAATGGTTTTGTCGTCAACCAGGTTTTCTTCCAACCATGGATAGGCTGGCATGATGGACTCAGGCACGACATCACGTGGGTTGTGCAGGTGCACACGGTGCCAGTCATCACTGTACTTGCCCCCTACACGGTGCAAGTCAGGACCCGTACGCTTACTGCCCCACTGGAACGGGTGATCATAAACATATTCACCAGCAACCGAGTAATGGCCATAACGCAGCGTTTCAGCGTGGAAAGGACGAATCATCTGTGAGTGGCAGTTGTAGCAACCTTCACGCAGATAAATGTCACGGCCAGCCAGTTGCAACGCGTTGTAAGGCTCCAGACCACGGATAGGCTCGGTGGTTGACTTCTGGAAGAACAAAGGCACGATTTCGACCAGACCACCAAACGAGATCGTGATGAAGGTCAGCACGATCAGCAGGAAGTTGCTGGTTTCAATCTTTTCGTGAAAATTGCCACTATTGTTTTGATGCGTAGCCATAGTGAATTCCTTAAGCGTGAGCAACCACAGCTGGCACTTCTACAGTGACTGCTTTGCCGTTAGTTGCTGTTTTATATGTATTCCACAACATGATGATCAAACCGCTCATGTACAGGAAACCACCCAATGCACGTGTGAAGTAGTATGGGAACTTGGCTTTCACACTTTCAACGAAGGTGTACGCCAATGTGCCGTCAGCGTTCATGGCACGCCACATCAAGCCTTCCATCACGCCGGAAATCCACAACGCAGCGATATACAACACCACGCCGATGGTTGCCATCCAGAAGTGCACTTCAATCGCTTTCACGCTGTACATTTGTTTTTGACCAAACAAACGTGGAATCAGGAAGTACAGGGAACCGATAGAGACGAAACCAACCCAGCCCAGCGCACCAGAGTGCACGTGACCCACAGTCCAGTCAGTGTAGTGAGACAAGGCGTTCACAGTCTTGATCGCCATCATCGGACCTTCAAAGGTACTCATACCGTAGAAAGACAGGGAAACGATCAGGAAGCGCAAGATTGGGTCTGTGCGCAGTTTGTGCCATGCGCCAGACAAGGTCATGATACCGTTGATCATGCCACCCCAGCTTGGTGCAAACAGGATCAGAGACAACACCATACCCAAGGACTGTGTCCAGTCAGGCAAGGCAGTGTAATGCAGGTGGTGAGGACCCGCCCACATGTAAGTGAAGATCAGTGCCCAGAAGTGGACGATAGACAAGCTGTAAGAGTAGACAGGACGCTCAGCTTGTTTAGGCACAAAGTAGTACATCATGCCCAGGAAGCCCGCAGTCAGGAAGAAACCTACCGCGTTGTGACCATACCACCACTGCACCATCGCATCCTGTACCCCGGCGTAAGCAGAGTAGGACTTCATGAAACCAGCAGGAATCGCAGCACTTTCAACGATGTGCAACAAAGCCACCGCAAGAATAAATGCACCGTAGAACCAGTTAGCTACATAGATATGCTTTACTTTACGGATACCGATAGTACCGAAGAAGTTGACTGCATAAGCAATCCATACCAAGGCAATCAGGATATCGATTGGCCACTCCAGCTCGCCGTATTCCTTACCCTGGGTATAACCCAAAGGCAGAGAAATGGCAGCAGCCACGATGACAGCCTGCCAGCCCCAGAAGGTGAAGCTGGACAACTTGTCGCTGAACAAACGTGTCTGACAGGTACGCTGAACAACATAGTACGAGGTAGCAAATAAAGCACAGCCACCAAACGCGAAAATCACTGCATTGGTATGCAGTGGTCTCAAACGGCCAAAAGAGGTAAACGGCAGGCCCAGGTTCAGCTCTGGCCACACCAGCTGGGACGCAATAATCACGCCCATCAGTGTACCCACAACACCCCAAACCACTGCCATGATTGCGAACTGGCGGACTACACTATCGTTGTAGGTCGCAGCCTTCACGGTTGCATTTTGCATGGATTTCTCCCAATGATTAAAACAAACACCCAACACTAAAAAAACTTCTAGTTGTTCACCCTGATATTCTCAGAGATGTCACAAATTTGATTTGACTCACATCAATACTGCTTAAGAATCCCCGTTCCTGCTTGAGAATTCCTAATCCTGCTCGAGAATTCTGGACCCCTCTTCCTCAAGGTCTTCAAATTGCCCGGTTTGAATGGCCCACCACAAGCCACCCAAAATCACAAACACCAGCAACACTGCCAGTGGGATCAGTAAGTATGCAATTTCCATTGAGCGATGCCTAACCTTTCTGCCAGGCCGACTTATCCCAGTCGGTCAATCGCAATGCATTTAACAGTACCAGTAACGAACTGGCCGCCATCCCCAACCCGGCTAACCAGGCAGGCAACAGCCCCATAATCGCCAAAGGCACACCGGCCGCGTTATACAACGCCGCCCACAACAAATTCTGTTTTACGATGAGGATGGTTTTTTTGCAGTGTGAAATGAGCGAAACCAGCACGCCGATATCATTGCCCAACACTACCATATCGGCCTGTGCCTGCGTCAAAGGGACGCCGGAACCCATTGCAATAGAAGTATGCGCTGCTGCAATGACAGGGCCGTCATTCAAACCATCACCTACCATCAACACTTTCCGCCCCTGTTGTTGCAGCTGCTTGACATGCTGCAGCTTATCTTCTGCTTTTTGTAACCCTGCTGCTCGCTGGATACCCAGTTGTGATGCAAGGTTTTTAACGGCCGCTATTCTATCACCAGATAACAGTTGAATATCAAGCCCGGATGCAATTAATTGTGAAACAGCCGCCTTGGCGTGTGGCTTCACTTGCTCAGACAACGCTAATGTCGCCAACATTTGGCCATTACTAGCCAGATAGACCACTCGCAACGCCTCGTGTTCCGGCTTGACCATGATCCCGCAAAATTCAGCATTGCCCAATCTTAATGGCATGGAATCACCAGACTGTGTGATCAAGGTCGCAGACATGCCACCCCCCACAATTTCTTGCCAGTCCTGCATCTCCAGCTGGTCACTCGCGTCTTGCCGGGTGGCAAATCCATGCAAGGCCTGCGCCACCGGATGCAGGGAATCACGGCTCATGCTGGCAATCACATCCAGCAGCCACTGATGGTCTTGCCCGGCGGCCATTTCGACCGCGCTGACCTCTTGCAAGCTCTCGGTCAGGGTTCCGGTTTTATCAAATACAATGGTGTCAATTTCGCTGAGGGCCTGAATCGCCTGCAGACGGCGGATCAGCACACCGCCTTTGGCAAACGTGCCCGCACTGGCCAGCATGGCCGCAGGCGTTGCCAGCGACAAGGCACAAGGGCAAGTCACTACCAGCACCGCCACTGCTGACATAATCGCTTTGGCCGGATCGGTGGTCCACCAGAAAACCAGGGCATACAGCGCGGCCAGCAGCACGCCCCACAAGAAGGGTTGCGCCACCTTATCAGCCAGCAAGGCGATGCCAGGTTTCTCGGTTGAAGCAGAGGCCATCAGGTTCACCAGCGCATGATACTGCGTACCCTCACCCACTTGCTCCACCTGCATTTCAATCGCCGAAGTCAGGTTACCCGAACCGGCAATCACAGTCGCGCCGGCAGGTTTCAACACCGGGTCCGACTCACCTGTCAGCATGGATTCATCGGCACTGGTATTGCCTACCAGCACCTTGCCGTCGGCGGCAAACACCTCACCAGGGCGCACATATAACACATCGCCAACATTGATATTGCTGGCGGCGATTTGCACCCACTCGCCTGCTTCATTCTTCTTGAGCACCGCATGTGGCAAGCGTCGCATCATGTTTTCCAGCGCGCCTGCCGTACGATTGCGCAGCTTCACATCCAGCCAGCGGCCAACCAGCAAAAAGCTGACAAACATGGTCAGAGAATCGTAATAGACCACATCGCCCCACCAGCCACCCGGCACAAACGTGGCCAGCGTACTCATGATAAAGGCAGCCAGTATGCCCAGTGACACCGGCACATCCATGCCTAACTGGCGTTGCTTGAGACTGTTCCAGGCCTGGGAGAGAAACGGCGTCGCAGAAAACAGCATCACGGGCAGTGTCAGCACCCAGGACGCCCACTTCATCAACTGCACCATGTCAGGCGCCATGTCATTACTGCCGGTCCAATAAGTCGGATAGGCATACATCATGACCTGCATCATGCAGAAGACGGCGACCACCAGGCGCCACAGCATCTTGCGCTGCTGCACGGTTCTGTCACTGATGGCGTTGTATTCGTTAAGCGGAAGCGCTGGGTAGCCAATCTCGTTAAGACCGGCAAACCATTGCGAGGGGGAGGTTTGATGCGCATCCCATACCACACGGACGCGCTTGGAAGCGGCACTGGCATGCACAGCCAGCACACCACGCATTTGTTTCAATGTCTGCTCAATGCGGCCGCTGCAGGCGGCACAATGCATGCTATCAACCCAGACATGCGAGGTCCACACCTCGTTGGCAGAAGCATCACGCTGACTAAACCGCTCCCACTCGGACTGGACATCCAGCCCCTGCCAGGGATTTGCACTGCTCACTGCTAAAGGGGTTGCCATTGGGTGATGGAGCATCCGTGAAACAATCTATAACTTTATATTATATGATTGAATATAATATAAATCAATGTGTTAGCGAACTTTTCAAGCCGTCATTAAAGCAGCAAACGATCTTCTCTTTGTTGATTTGGCGCAAACATCGCGTCCATGACAGCCCAAGAAAACCGCCTGATGCGCATGCAACCATTATTTCACACGCATCCCCGCTTGCGCACCACTGTCAGGTGAGAGGATATAAGGCCCACCCCGCTCATCGCTGGCGGCCAGCACCATGCCCTCACTCATGCCAAACTTCATTTTGCGTGGTGCCAGGTTAGCCACCATCACAGTCAACCGCCCCACCAGCGTCGCCGGGTCATAAGCAGACTTGATACCGGCAAACACTTGTCGCGGCTTCTCTTCGCCAATATCGAGTTGCAGCTTGAGTAACTTCTCTGCACCCTCTACGTGCTCGGCGCTGACAATTTTGGCAATCCGTAAATCCACCTTGCCAAAGTCATCAATCGAGATATAAGCACCCTCTTCTGCCGCCTTGGCTTCGGCTTTCGCTTCTACCTTTACTTCAGCTTTGGCAGGTGCTGCCACTTGCAGGCTTTCTTTATTGGCTTCGACCATGGCCTCGATTTGCTTGGCCTCCAAACGCGTCACCATATGACTATATGCCTGGATTGTTTGCGCAGCCAGACCTTGGTTCACATGTGACCACTGCAAGGCTGGCACGTTCAAGAAAGCCTCCACCGCACTAGCGATATTTGGTAACACCGGCTTCAGATAAATGGTCAACAGACGGAACATTTCCAGCGCATTACTGCAAATGATATGCAGCTCAGCCGCCTTGCTTTCGTCTTTAGCCACCACCCACGGCGCCGCTTCGGCGACATAGCCATTCGCGGCATCGGTCAGCTTCATGATTTCACGCAAAGCACGCGCAAAATCACGCGCGGCATAGGCTTCGGCAATCACAGGCGCGGCGGCGCGCATCTCGTCAATCACAGCGTGCTGCGCTGCAATCACTTGGTGATCGAATTTTTTGGCGATAAAGCCGGCCGTGCGGCTGGCGATGTTGATATATTTACCCACCAGATCACTATTCACCCGGGCAACAAAATCTTCCAGGTTGAGATCGATATCCTCCATGCTGCCATTCAGTTTAGCGGCATAGTAGTAGCGCAAGTATTCAGGATTTTTGACATGTTCGAGGTAGCTGCGAGCCGTCATAAACGTGCCGCGCGACTTGGACATTTTTTCGCCGTTCACAGTCAAAAAGCCATGCGCAAACACCTGCGTAGGCGTGCGGTGACCGGAATATTCCAGCGTGGCTGGCCAGAACAAGGCATGAAAATACAGGATATCCTTGCCGATAAAGTGATACAGCTCGGTCGAAGAATCCTTTTTCCAGTACTCATCAAAGTCCAAACCAGCTTTGGCACACAGATTTTTGAAGCTGGCCATGTAGCCAATTGGCGCATCCAGCCAGACATAAAAATACTTGCCCGGCGCATCCGGGATTTCAAAGCCAAAATAAGGCGCATCGCGCGAAATATCCCAGTCAGAGAGTTTGTTCTCGCCCGCTTCGCCCACCCACTCACTCATCTTGTTAGCCGCTTCGGCCTGCAAAGTGCCAGATCGTGTCCAGTCACGCAAGAAGTCTGCACATTCACTGAGTTTGAAGAAGTAGTGTTCGGTCTCTTTACGTACTGGCGTCGCACCAGAAACGGCAGAATAGGGATTCAGCAAGTCGGTCGGGCTGTAGGTCGCACCGCACACTTCACAGTTATCGCCATATTGGTCTTTGGCGTGGCACTTGGGGCACTCGCCTTTGATAAAGCGATCCGGCAAAAACATACTTTTCACCGGGTCAAAATATTGCTCTATGGTTTTGCTGGCGATTTTGCCGTTCGCCTTGAGCGCCTTGTAAATGCCAGAGGCCAGTTCGCGGTTTTCTTGCGAGTTGGTGGAATAGTAGTTATCAAACTGCACCAAAAATTCGGCAAAATCCTGGCTGTGCTCAGCGTGGACTTTCTCAATCAACGCCTCAGGGGTAATGCCCTCTTTTTCAGCACGCAACATAATCGGCGTGCCATGCGTATCATCCGCGCAAACATAATGCACGGTATGTCCCTGCATCTTGTGAAAACGCACCCAGATATCGGTTTGAATGTATTCAACCAAATGGCCCAAATGGATACTGCCATTGGCATAAGGGAGTGCAGAAGTGACCAGAATTTTGCGTGTCATGACAACAGGATTGAAAGTAAAAGTGCTATTTTAGCAAACAGCGCGCACTTTCCGCGATTTACTCCGTATCTATTTCAATGCTTGCTACGTGAAGCTTATTCCACAGTCTTTGCTCACATTCTGTGCAGCTTACTTCTACACGTTACAAATGGCTTTGAAACAGGCTATTGGAAACAACGTGCGTCCGGCATCGCTATTTCAAAATACTTTCTTTTGATTTATACCAAACCATTTACCATGGTGAGTGACATACTACTCAAACGATCAGTAAAAATGAGAGGGTTACGCATATGACTGAACACACGTTTTTATTGGACGAGCACGAGCTAAAGCGCATCAATCGTTATTGGTCGGCGTGTAATTATTTGGCTGCGGGAATGATTTACTTGCAGGACAACCCGCTATTAAAAAAACCGCTGGAAGCTGGCCATATCAAACAACGCCCATTAGGCCACTGGGGCTCTAGCCCAGGCCTGAGTTTCACTTACATCCACATCAATCGCATGATCAAAAAATACGACTTGAATGCGATTTTTCTGGCCGGACCTGGGCACGGCGCACCTGGTGTACTGGCCCCCGTCTATTTGGAAGGCACCTGCAGCGAAATTTATCCCGACAAAGCGCAAACTGAACTCGGCATGCGCAATTTGTTTAAAGACTTTTCTTTCCCGGGTGGATTTGGCAGCCATTGCACACCTGAATTGCCGGGCTCGATTCATGAAGGCGGTGAACTGGGGTATAGCCTTTCGCATGCCTTTGGTGCTGCGTTCGATAATCCGTATTTATTGGTCGCTGTGATGGTCGGCGATGGTGAGGCGGAAACCGGCCCGCTGGCCACCGCATGGCATTCAAACAAGTTCCTGAACCCTATTCGGGATGGGGCGGTGTTACCGGTGTTGCATCTCAATGGCTACAAAATTAACAATCCCACCGTGTTGGCGCGGATATCACATCAGGAACTGGAAGAGTTGCTCAAAGGCTATGGATGGACACCCATTTTTGTTGAGGGGAATGATCCCGAGGGCATGCATCAGGAGATGGCGCAAGCGCTTGAAGCCGCTATTCAGTCAATTAAGGATATCCAGCAAAACGCGAGAACAAACAATGACACCAGCCGCCCTCGCTGGCCCATGATTGTGTTACGCAGCCCCAAAGGCTGGACTGGCCCCAAAAGGGTGGATGGGCATCAAGTGGAAAACAGCTGGCGCGCGCATCAAGTGCCAATCAGCAAACCCGCGGAGAACCCTGAGCATCTTGCGCAATTGGAATCGTGGTTGCGCAGCTATCAACCTGAAAGCTTATTTGATGCAGAGGGGCGTCTCTTGCCTGAGTTGGCCGAGTTAGCGCCACGCGGCACCAGGCGCATGAGTGCCAATCCGCATGCCAATGGCGGGCTGTTACGCCAACCGCTGGCTTTACCAGACTACCGCCAGTATGCTGTCACAGCATCACGGGCAGAAGGCCCCCTCCACTCCAATACGCAACCGCTGGGTTGTCTGCTGCGTGATGTGCTATCGGCCAACCCCAACAATTTTCGCGTATTCGGTCCGGATGAAACCAGCTCGAACAAGCTGCAAGATGTGTACACCGCCAGCAAAAAAACATGGCTGGCGGATAGACTACCTGAGGATGACGATGGCGGTGAGCTGGCAGCAGATGGCAAAGTCATGGAGTATTTGTCTGAGCACACGCTGGAAGGTTGGCTGGAAGGTTATCTGCTAACAGGCAGGCATGGTTTCTTATCCACTTATGAGTCATTCGTGCATGTGATCGACTCTATGTTCAACCAGCATGCCAAATGGCTGGATATGTCAAAAAAAGTCAGTTGGCGTGCGCCGGTTTCTTCTTTGAATTTATTGATTACTTCTACTGTGTGGCGACAAGATCATAACGGTTTCACGCATCAAGACCCAGGCTTTCTAGACCTTGTGGTTAACAAAAGCCCGGAAATTACCCGTATTTATTTGCCTCCGGATGCCAATTGCCTGCTCTCTGTGGCAGACCACTGTTTGCGCAGCACTGATTACATTAATGTGATTGTCTGCGACAAACAAAAACATCTTCAGTATCTGGATATTGAAAGTGCGACTATCCATTGTACAAAAGGGCTGGGGATTTGGGACTGGGCCAGCAGCGACGCGGGAAGCGAACCCGACTTGATTATGGCATGTGCGGGTGACATTCCTACCAAGGAAGCGCTTGCGGCCACCCAGCTGCTCATGCACCACTTCCCTTCGCTCAAAATCCGCTTTATCAATGTCGTCGATTTATATAAATTGACACCGGATAGCGAGCATCCGCATGGTTTATCCGATAAGGAGTTTGACCGCCTGTTTACCACGGACAAACCCATCTTGTTCAATTTTCACGGCTACCCATACCTGATTCACAGGCTCACTTACCGACGCGCCAATCACGCCAACCTGCATGTGAGGGGCTATCGCGAAAAAGGGAGTATCAACACACCGCTAGAGCTGGCCATCCAGAACAAGATTGACCGTTTTAGCCTGGCCATTGAGGCCATTTACCGTATCCCCGGCCTACGCAATATCGGTGCCCATGTGCAAGAGGAGCTCCTGAACCGCCAGATTGCCTGCTGTGAATACGCCTATGAGCATGGCGTAGATATGCCTGAAGAGGATGAGTGGCAATGGCAGAAGTAAACACACAAAACATGTTGAATGATGACCAGTCTTTACTGGTGATCAACTGTGGCTCGTCCAGCCTCAAAGCGGCCTACTTTGCATCTGACAAAGCCCGCCAGAATTACCATTATCGTATAGCCCCGCATCTACCAGTGACAGAAGGCTTTGAGGCTGCATTTAAACAGTTTTTTGCAGAGCTGGGGGCTGCCCGCCCAACCCGTATCTCACACCGCTTTGTGTTTGGCGGCCATATTGAGGACACGGCGCGTTTACTGTCGGTGGAAGAACAAGATCGTCTTGAAAAACTGATTTCATTCGCACCGTTGCATCTCCCACTCAACTTGTTGGGGGTCAGGCTTTGTGCAACTCACTATTCCGACCACCCCCGACTGTCGCAGTGGGCATGTTTTGACAACGGTTTTCATTACAACCTGCCCGCATTGGCATACCGCTACGCCATCCCAGAATCAGCGCAGCTACGTCGATTTGGCTTTCATGGTTTGAATTATGCGCATATCGCCAAGCAGCTACCTGGATTGCTGGACCATACGATTACGCAAGGCCGTATCGTTGTGGCCCATCTTGGCAGTGGATGCAGCCTATGTCTGCTTGAAAATCTGCAGTCTGTCGATACCAGCATGGGCTACAGCACGGCAGGTGGCATACCAATGGCAACCCGTAGTGGTGACCTGGATCCCGGCGTGATGCTGGCACTCGCAAAACAGTTGAACAGCGGGCAACTGGAGGATTTGATTTTTCACCAAAGTGGCCTGCACGCCCTCTCCAATGGCGAAAGCAGCGACATGCAAACCCTGCTGGACAGCGACAGCCGTGCTGCAAAATTTGCGGTGGATTACTTTGCCCGTAGCGTGCGCGGCTTGATAGGCAGTTATGCGGCAAAAGCAGGCGGCATTGATGCATTGGTGTTTACAGGAGGCATAGGCGAACACGCCAGCAAAATCAGAACATTGATTTGTGACCCGCTCTCATTTTTAGGCTTTCGTTTGTCCGCAAGCGCCAACCAAACCCATCAAACCTGGATCAGTGACAACACATCGAAACCCATCCTCGTCATTCCGGCAGATGAAGAAGCTGAAATCGCTGCGCAGATGATACTTAGAACCTAACTTAAGGCCAAAGGGTCAGAGGCATTTGAAGGCGCTTAGGCCCAAAGTGAGGCTGGCTCTCAAATCTTCGATTGGCAAGGCAAGAGCATTCTAGGAATTGGCGCCACACGGTCTGCTTTTGAGACTTTGAGTAATGAGTTTCAGCCTAAAAAGCTGGATGGTTTGGTTGAATAAAAAGGCTATTCATTTGCAGAAGCTCTGATCCAACAAGCATTCTGCAAATGAAGCTTAAAAGCTAAATGTTCTAACCCTTCGGAATCAGAACAGCACTCATCGTATGAATCACGCCGTTATCAGCATTGATTTCATCACCAATGACTTTGACGTTTTCCACTTTTACGCCATCAGTCACAGTGAGTTTCAAGTCAGCGCCCTCTAGCGATTTAACCTTGCCAGCACTCACGTCTGCAGAGGTAATTTTGCCTGGATAGATATGGTAGCTGAGCACTTTTTTGAGCTCGGTTGGGTTAGCCATTAACGCTTTAAGTTTTGCTTTAGGCAACTTGGCAAAGGCAGCATCGTTAGGGGCAAACAGGGTGATCGGGCCTTTTTCGTTGAGGGTGCTTTCCAGGCCGGCAGTTTTGACGGCTTGTAAAAAGGTTTTGAAGTTGCCTTCCTGATCTGCGGTTTGCAGCAATGTATCTGCATTAGCGTGATGGGTATAGCTGATGGCTAACAAGGTGAGTGCAAGTAGTTTGTTCATGCGTGTTCTCCAGAATTATTGTTTAACTGAAACTAAAGCGTGTATTACCGAGACTTTTAGCGGCTTGCGTGCTGCTGTCGTCGATGTGCTTACCTTAGCAAGCCAGCCTTACGCTTAACTTACCGGGGCATGGTCAAAACTTACAGCGAGCTGAACACCCGTGAAGCATGTGCGCAGGGATGATCAGTTGGGCAATGGTTATCGCAGCTTTAAAGCGAGATGTTCATAAACTCGTCATGCTGGCTTGGCAAGATCATGGCACCTTGTTGCGGAGCTTGCATGATGACGATGTTGATTGTGACGGACACTTTTCAGCAAACCAATGGCGTCTCTACGACCTATAAAAACCTGCGGCGGGTGGCCAAATCACGCAACTTGCGTTTTCGTGTTTTGCACCCTAGCCTGTATCGCTGGATACCGTTGCCGTTTTATCCTGAAATCCAGCTCAATATCCAACCCTTGCGCCTGTGGCGCACACTCAATCGCATCCAGCCTAAACAATTGCATATTGCCACCGAGGGCGTCATGGGCCTGGTGGCGCGCCACTGGTGCAAATCGCGCGGGATTGCGTTTACGACCTCCTATCACACGCGCTTTCCTGAGTACCTCGAATTAATGTGGCGGATCCCCGCACACTGGACCTATGCTTATTTACGCTGGTTTCACCAGGGTGCACATGCCACCTTTGTCACCACCGAAAGTATGCGCCAGACTTTGCAGACGCATGGATTCAAGCACTTGGTGATTTGGTCGCGGGGCGTCTCTGAACAGTTATTGAGCGTTGCGCAGCCGCCGGTGGCCGGACAAAAATTGCGCGTCTTGAACGTCGGCAGGGTGAGCCGTGAAAAAAACCTGGATGCGCTATGTGAGCATCAGGATACCTTTGACATCACCATCGCTGGCGATGGCCCTTATTTAAGCCAGCTCAAGCAAAAATACCCGCGCGTCAATTTTGTTGGCTATCAATATGGCAAGGCGCTTGCGGCGTTGTATGCACAGCATGATGTGTTTGCCTTCCCCTCCCGCACCGATACATTTGGCATTGTGATGATAGAGGCCATGTGCAACGGCCTGCCCGTGGCAGCATTTGATGTGACGGGCCCTAGAGATGTGATCAAACATGGCTTTTCAGGCATGTTGGTCGAGGATCTTGCGCAAGCCATCGTGCAGTGTTCATTGCTGGATAAGGAGGCGATACGCGAGCAGGCGCGCAGCCAGTGGAGCTGGGCGCATTGCTTTGAGACGTTTCAAAAGCACTATCCTGACCATAGCCCCTGTGTGCGCTCACAGCCTGCCACGACTAACGCAGAGATTGCATGACGAATCAGGGGGGATGGAGTAGAATTCCTGATTTAATTAGTCAGGCATTTCTGCGGGAACTCAAGGCATGGCCATCAGCGATATTGTGATTCAAAGCACGCTCAAACTGAGCATAGACCCCAATACTGGCAAGGACTTTGTCAGCAGCAAATCAATCAAAAATATACAAGTCAATGGCAATGATGTCAGCCTGGATGTGGTGCTAGGCTACCCTGCAGCGACACAACTGGACCTGATTCGCGCACAAATTACCGAGGCATTAAAAAGCATTGCCGAAATTGGCAAAATCACCGTCAATGTTGGCAGCCGCATTGTGGCGCATAGCGTGCAACGCGGCGTCAACTTGCTGCCTAACGTGAAAAACGTGATTGCCGTAGCATCTGGTAAAGGCGGCGTCGGCAAATCCACCACGTCAGTCAATCTGGCACTGGCCTTGGCTGCTGAAGGCGCCACCGTCGGCTTGCTCGATGCGGATATTTACGGGCCTAGCCAGCCACAGATGCTAGGCATTTCTGGCCGCCCGGATAGCGCCGATGGCAAGAGCATAGAACCCATGCGTGCGCATGGCATCCAGGCCATGAGCATCGGCTTTCTGGTCGATACCGACACACCCATGGTGTGGCGCGGCCCGATGGTGACCGGCGCTCTGGAGCAATTGCTGCGCGATACACGCTGGCAAGATCTGGATTACTTGGTGATTGACCTGCCTCCTGGCACCGGCGACATCCAGCTGACCCTGGCACAAAAAATTCCGGTCACCGGCGCGATTATCGTCACCACCCCGCAAGACATCGCCCTGCTCGACGCGCGCAAGGGTCTGAAAATGTTCGAAAAAGTCGGCATCCCGATTTTAGGCATTGTTGAAAACATGAGTACGCACATCTGCTCCAACTGCGGCCATGAAGAGCATATTTTTGGCGCAGGCGGCGGCGCCTTGATGGCTAAAGACTACAACGTGGAGTTGCTAGGCAGTTTGCCGCTGGATATCAATATCCGCATGCAGGCGGACGGCGGCCAGCCTACCGTAGTCGCCATGCCGGATGGCGCCATTGCAAAAACGTATAAAGAAATTGCACGCAAAGCAGCAAGCAAAATCGCCATTGCCAGCCTGGACCACAGTGCCAAGTTCCCCAACATCGTCATTCAAAATACATAATCAATCAAGCCGACAGACTGCAATGACCGCCAGTGAACATGAGATTGCAGAAACGCTGATCGGCAAGGATTATGACGCCATGGACGCGCACACCCAGCGCGTCGCCCGGCACCTGACCGAGCGCAGGCATGTGTCACGCAATACGGCAGATGAGAGTGACGGTAGCATGACCACCGCTCAAAGGGCCGCCGATGCTGTAGCTCGTTTTGGCGGCTCCTGGACGTTTATTTTTGTGTTTGCCCTGGTGCTGATCGCCTGGGTCGTGCTGAACTCGGTCATTTTGCTCAAATATGACCGTGCGTTTGACCCCTATCCTTATATTCTGCTCAATCTGTTTTTGTCTATGCTGGCCTCGATACAAGCCCCCATCATCCTGATGTCACAGAACCGGCAAGCAGAAATAGACCGCAAACATGCAGAGCATGACTATGAAGTGAACTTGAAAGCAGAACTGGAGATTTTGCTGCTGCATGAAAAAATGGATGGTTTGCGCGAGCAACAGTGGCAGGAACTCATAGACTTGCAGCAACAGCAGATTGGCTTGCTCGAGCAGTTACTGGCCGAGCAAAATAAAAAACCATCTTAGCGACAGCACGCACAGGGTGATAAAAAAAGCCACAAAGCGTTCTCTGCGTGGCCGTTATGTTCTCGGGAGCTTAAAACGATTTAGCTCAAAACCACACCAAAGCAATAGACATCCACGCCATTCGGTGACTGGATTAATGTCGCCGGAATCGCTACACCTTTACGCCAGTTATCCACCGCCTCCTGCTTGCCCGCACCCGTCACCAGGAACATGACCTCATGCGTATCGTTCAGCCGCTTTTGGCTAATCGTAATACGATCCGCGGGCGGTTTGGGCGAGTTAAACACTGGCACAGCATCGGCACTGTTATCAACCGCCTGGCCTGGGAATAAACTAGCAGTATGCCCATCTTCACCCAGCCCCAAAATCACCAGATCAAAGGTGCGCACGCCTTTAAGGATCTCGCTATAAGCCAGCGCGCCAGCCACATTGCCAAGCTCGGCCGGAATATCATGAATCTGACTTTCAGGAATCGCCACATGGCTTAACCAGGCATCGCGCGCCATTTTGCTGTTGCGATCCACATGATCGACTGGCAAACAACGGTCATCATTATGATAGACATGCCATTTGGACCAGTCGGCATCAGCTTTTGCCAACAACTGATACACCGCCTTGGGCGTACTGCCGCCTGCCAGCACAATCAGAAAACTGCCATGCTTGGCAATGGCGGCGTCAGCAGCCGCCAGAATTCTGTTAAGTGCTGCATGGTTGATTTCTTCCTGGGATTGAAACGTGTGCCAACGGGTTTGAGCATTCAAAGACATAGAAAACCTGTAAAAAACAATACAAAAAAGCTTGCGCAGCCTTTTAGACCGTGACTGCATTTGTTATAATTATAGCTGACTCGACATGATAATTCTGCAAAATTATCCGAAGCACTGATCGGGTTCATGCCATCCAAAAGATGGGTGTCTCTTAAACTATCCTCACACCATAGGAAAATCCGAATGAAATTAGCAATGATTGGCTTGGGCAAAATGGGCGGTAACATGGCTGCTCGCTTGCTGCGTCACAAAATTAACGTGGTTGGTTTTGACTTTAACACCGAATTCGTTAACAGACTGGTTAAAGAAGAAGGCCTGGAAGCAGCGACCTCCGTTGCGGATGCAGTTAGCAAACTCGAAGGCCAAAAAATTGTTTGGTTGATGTTGCCCGCTGGCGAAATCACCGAAAATCAAATCAAAGATTTGATCCCAATGCTGAACAAAGGCGACATCATCGTCGATGGCGGCAACTCAAACTATAAACATAGTCAGCGCCGTGGCGCAATGTTGGCCGAACATGGTATCGGCTTTATCGACTGTGGTACTTCCGGCGGCGTTTGGGGCCTGGATAACGGCTACTGCCTGATGTACGGCGGTGAAAAACAATATGCTGATGTATTGGCTCCATATGCACAGGCATTGACCCACGCGGATCGCGGCTGGGCACACGTTGGTCCTGTTGGGTCTGGTCACTTCACCAAAATGATCCACAACGGGATCGAATACGGCATGATGCAAGCCTTTGCTGAAGGTTTGGACCTGATCAAAGGTAAAGAAGAGTTCAACCTGGACTTGGCACAAATCACTGAACTGTGGCGTCATGGTTCTGTGGTACGCAGCTGGTTGCTCGACTTGACGGCTGAAGCACTCAAACAAGACCAAAGCCTGCAAGAAATTGCACCATACGTTGCTGACTCCGGTGAAGGCCGCTGGACCGTGGTTGAAGCGGTTGAGCAAGGTGTGGCAGCGCCAGTGTTGACCACTGCATTGCAAGCACGTTTCAGAAGCCAAGACTCAGAAGGCTACAGCTACAAGCTGCTGTCACTGATGCGTAATGCATTCGGTGGCCACTCAGTGAAAACCAAGTAAGTGATATAAGCCTCTCATCATGAGAGGCTTTTGCTTATTTGTTCATAGCCACATGCTGACATGACTAAGTTTAAGAACTTATTAGCGCTAGTCATAAACATATGGGAAAGGCCTGCCCTTTCCCGTTTACATTTTTATCTTAAGGTTAGAAATGACGAATAAAATTGATCCATGCACCCTGGTATTATTTGGCGCGAGTGGCAACCTTGCCCGCGTAAAATTGTATCCTGGTTTGTTCAGGCTAGACCTGCTGGGCCGCCTGCCTGATGACATGAAAATTATCGGCGTTGGCCGTCAAGTGGTTGATCTGGATGCCTGGCGTGCAGACATCAAATCCATGCTGGATACCAAATTCAAAAAAGGGTATGACCAGAAAGTCTTCGAGCGCTTTATCGCCCGTAACTTCTACCATGCCAACCCACCGACTGACCCAGACGCGTTCAACAAACTGAAAGCCACCCTGAGCGACGAAAAAGTATTTCCGCAGAACCTGGCTTACTTCCTCTCAGTACGTCCGGTAGACTTTGCACCAGTCGTTGAATCACTGGCCAATGTAGGCCTGACTCAGGAAGACAAATACTGGCGCCGCGTGGTGATCGAAAAACCATTCGGTACCGATCTGCCATCTGCCAAAGAACTGCAGGCTGCCATCACCAAGCACCTGAAAGAAAGCCAGATTTACCGTATCGACCACTACCTGGGCAAATCCGCGCTGCAAAACATCTTGCTGCAACGCTTTACCAATACCGTGTTAGAGCCGATCTGGAACAACCAGTACATTGACCACGTGCAAATCACCAACACCGAAATGCTGGGTGTAGGCGACCGTACGCAGTTCTACGACAGCACAGGTGCTCTGCGCGATATGTTGCAAAGCCATATTCTGCAAACCTTGGCACTGACCGCCATGGAGCTGCCAAAAGACCTGTCACCGGAAGGCGTACGTGACGCTAAAATCAAGTTGCTGGAGCAGATTCGCCCTATCCCAGTCAACGAACTGGAAAAGCATGCTTTCCGCGCGCAATACAGTGCCGGTGAAATCAATGGCGAAAAAGTGCCTGGCTACCTCGAAGAACTGGGCAACAATGACAGCGTGGTAGAAACCTATGCTGCCTTGAAACTGTTTATTGATAACCCACGCTGGAAAGGGGTGCCTTTCTACATCCGCACCGCCAAGCGCCTGCACGAAGCCGATACGCGTATTGCTATCCGCTTCAAAAAAGCGCCATTGCAAATCAATGACCAGGACCAAAACTGGCTCATCATCGGCATCCAGCCACGTGAGTGCATCAAGCTCGAAATCCAGTCCAAGATTCCTGGCCTGGATGTACAAACCCGTACCATCCAGCTAGATGCGGCCAACCGTTGGGACGCAGACGACTCCGTAGATGCTTACGAGGCCTTACTGCTGAACCTGATGCAAGGTGACAACTCCAACTACCTGCATATTTCTGAAGCCGAAGCACAATGGCGCCTGGTGGATCCAGTCGTGAAAGCCTGGGCAGAAGACAAGCGTCCGGTCCATCAGTACCCTGCCGGTAGCCGTGATCCAATCGAGTCCAAAGTGATTTTTGAAGCGGAAGATCAGTTCTGGCGCTACAGCATTGAATTAGGCGGCGATAAGTAAACCTTGGGGGCTCATGCCTCCCCGGTGGATTAATTCGCCTCAAAGCCAAAAAAATTTGCAAATTTAACTGTAATTGTTGTTATTATTTGCACTCACTAAAAGCGGAGTTTAAACTCCGCTTTTTTCTCTTTATTGCATGCGTTGATGACGCAAATGACTGGATATCGTAATGAGCATTAAGTCTGATAAATGGATACGCAGGATGGCTGAACAACACGGCATGATCGAGCCGTTCGAGCCCACGCTGGTCCGCGAGGTGAATGGTCAAAAAATCGTGTCTTACGGCACCTCCTCTTACGGCTACGATATCCGTTGTGCGGATGAATTCCGCGTGTTCACCAACATCAATAGCACCATTGTCGACCCCAAGGCATTTGACCCACAGTCTTTTGTCGAGGTCTCAGGCAAAGGCTATTGCGTCATTCCTCCCAACTCGTTTGCACTGGCACGTACGGTCGAATATTTCCGCATCCCGCGTTCCGTGTTAACGATTTGCCTAGGCAAGTCCACGTATGCGCGCTGCGGCATTATTGTCAATGTGACACCGTTTGAACCTGAGTGGGAAGGCTATGTAACGCTGGAGTTTAGTAACACGACGCCGTTGCCAGCCAAGATTTATGCAGGTGAAGGCTGTGCACAAGTGCTGTTCCTGGAGTCTGATGAAGTCTGTGAAACCAGTTATAAAGACCGTGGTGGCAAATACCAAGGTCAAATTGGTGTCACATTACCAAAGATATAATCACACTCTTGAACACAATCAGAACATTTCACCACAGAGGCACAGGGTTAAGCGATAACTTTCCCTGTGCCTCTGTGTCTTAAGCGGTAAAAGGATTCCTTTATGAAATTTAGATTTCCCATTGTGATTATTGACGAAGATTTTCGCTCGGAAAACTCGTCTGGCCTGGGCATCCGGGTGTTGGCCAAAGCGATTGAAGACGAAGGTCTGGAGGTGCTTGGTGTGACCAGCTACGGCGACCTCACCTCTTTCGCGCAGCAGCAAAGCCGTGCCTCGGCGTTTATCCTGTCAATTGACGATGAGGAAATCGTTGAAGAGAAACCAGAAGCCATCGAGCAACTGCGTAATTTTGTACAGGAAATCCGTTACCGTAACGAAGAGATTCCGATCTTTTTGCATGGCGAGACCCGCACCAGCCGCCACATTCCAAACGATGTGCTGCGTGAGTTGCACGGCTTTATCCATATGAATGAAGACACGCCTGAGTTTGTGGCGCGCCTGATTATCCGCGAAGCCAAAGCCTACCTGGATAGCCTGCCACCACCCTTCTTCAAGGCATTGACCCATTACGCGGCTGACGGCTCCTACTCCTGGCACTGCCCTGGTCACTCCGGTGGCGTTGCCTTCCTGAAATCACCTGTCGGGCAGATGTTCCACCAGTTTTTTGGCGAGAACATGCTGCGTGCAGACGTGTGTAATGCGGTGGATGAATTAGGCCAATTACTGGATCATACCGGCCCGGTGGCCGCCTCTGAGCGTAACGCTGCGCGCATTTACAACTGTGATCACCTCTATTTTGTCACTAACGGCACCTCAACCTCGAACAAGATCGTCTGGAACTCCACCGTCGCGCCTGGTGACATCGTGGTGGTTGACCGTAACTGCCATAAATCCGTATTGCACTCCATCATCATGACCGGGGCGGTGCCGGTATTCCTGATGCCAACGCGTAACCACTTTGGCATTATCGGCCCGATTCCGAAAAGCGAGTTTGCCTGGGAAAATATCCAGAAGAAAATCGAACGCAACCCGTTTGCCACCGACAAAAACGCCAAGCCACGCGTACTGACCATCACGCAATCCACCTATGACGGCGTGCTGTACAACGTTGAAGAAATCAAGGAAATGCTGGATGGCAAGATCGACACTCTGCACTTTGATGAAGCCTGGCTGCCACACGCGACCTTCCATGACTTTTATGGTGACTACCACGCGATTGGCGCAGACCGCCCACGCTGTAAAGAATCCATGGTGTTCTCCACCCAGTCCACGCACAAACTGCTGGCTGGCCTAAGCCAGGCCTCGCAGATTCTGGTACAGGATGCTGACCAGAACCGCCTGGACCGCGATGTGTTCAACGAAGCCTATCTGATGCATACCTCTACCAGCCCGCAATACTCGATTATTGCCAGCTGTGACGTGGCTGCCGCCATGATGGAAGCCCCAGGCGGTACCGCCCTGGTAGAAGAATCCCTCAAAGAAGCCCTGGACTTCCGCCGCGCCATGCGTAAGGTGGACGAAGAATGGGGCACCGACTGGTGGTTTAAAGTCTGGGGCCCGACCGATTTGTCAGAAGACGGCCTGGAAGAACGAGACGCCTGGATGCTGAAAGCCAACGAGCGCTGGCACGGCTTTGGCAACCTGGCCGAAGGCTTTAACATGCTGGACCCGATCAAAGCCACCATCATCACGCCCGGGCTGGATGTAGATGGTGAATTCTCAGAAGAATTCGGCATCCCGGCAGCGATTGTGACCAAGTACCTGGCTGAACACGGCGTGATCGTTGAGAAAACCGGTCTCTACTCGTTCTTTATCATGTTTACCATCGGCATTACCAAAGGCCGCTGGAACACCATGGTCGCCGCGTTACAACAGTTTAAAGACGACTATGACAAAAACCAGCCATTATGGAAAGTGCTGCCGGAATTTGTGCAGAAGCATCCACGCTATGAACGTGTCGGCCTCAAAGATTTGTGTACACAAATTCATGAAGTCTACAAAGCCAATGACGTCGCCCGCCTGACTACAGAAATGTATCTGTCTGACATGGTGCCAGCCATGAAACCAACTGACGCCTTCTCAAAAATGGCCCACCGCAAAATTGAGCGCGTGGCCATTGATGAGCTCGAAGGCCGCGTGACAGCTGTGCTCTTAACCCCCTACCCGCCAGGTATTCCACTGCTGATTCCAGGTGAACGCTTTAACAAGGTCATTGTGAACTACCTCAAATTTGCACGCGAATTCAACGAGAAATTCCCGGGCTTTGAGACCGATAACCATGGCCTGGTGAAGCAAGTCGTGGATGGTAAAGCCGTGTATTACGTGGATTGTGTGCAGCAGGAAGATTAGCTCTTTAGCTTCACTCAGCTGTTTTTTTACTGAGCTTTCTTTTTTGTGAGCTTCAGCAAAGGCAACTTAATGGTTGCCTTTGCTATTTTACCGAGACCTCTGTTTCGCCTGTGAGCTAGTCACCTTTCTTTGCGTACATTGAACAAGGTTGTATTAGGCATTAACAGGATGGGTGAATGATTTATTTCGCCTTTTAGGCGACCGTTCTTTCTTATGCTTGTCCAGAAGAAAGAAGGCAAAGAACAAGAGACCCTAGCTTCCGCTTGTTTCCTGCGTTGCTCGCCAAAACAAGCGGTCACGAAACTCGACCTGGCAGCTCACAAAATACGTGAGCTGGTGCGGGACTCGAACAGTCGCTCCCTTCTTCCTTACTTTGGCTGCGCTACTCGGCGTGGCAGATAGGGGCCCGAAAACCCATGAGCGCCACCGTTTGTGGGCTAAAAGGAAAAGAATTTGAATTTTTGAACGGTCCAAATTTCAACAGTGTGATTTTGATGAGATAAATCCCATCCCATCACGCTGAGTAGCGCAGACGAAGTGGGGGATGTCGGCCATCGGCTGTTCGAGTTCCGCGGTGGCTTGCGTTTTGTGCAAGCCGCTAGGGCGAGTTTCGATGGACGCCCACTTTGTTGATAACTAAGACTTCAGCGCAGTCTGTTACGGCGTAGGCTAACTTGCGCAGCAATGTTAAGCGTAGCGGCCGTAGCCAACAACGCAAGGCCGCCGTCAGGCCGTGATGGCTGGGTGCCCTCCTCTTTGGCTACGGCCGCCACTTTGTGGCTTAACCTAAAGGTTAGCCTACGCCGCAACACTCCGTTAGTTGTGGTTACTTTCTGTAGGACAAGCAACAGAAAGTAACTCGCCTACAGGCGAAAAAGAAAGGTGGAATTCCGTAAATATCTAAGAAGACTTGCAGCAAATTCAATACGCGCTCTTCAATTTTAATCAGATTAGTATTAACCTTGCATGAATTCGGCCTACGCCGGAATGACGAAAAACTGGACTAACTTGGATTGAGATTAAGCATCGAAAAAACAATAACCTTATTCTTTTGTCGATGCATCAAGCCAAAGGCTTCTATCATCGCCGCTGATAAACCATATCACTATAATGCAAGCCATTCTCCGAGGTATGCCCTTCCTCACTCACCAATTCCCACTCATGCATCTCGATTTCCGGGAAAAATGCATCGCCGCCGACATGAGCATATACCCGCGTAATGTATAGCCGCGTGACATAAGGCAGGCCCTGTGCATACAACTCCGCGCCGCCAATCAGAAAGGGTTCTTCATCACTGGCACAGGCTGCAAGCGCTTGTGGCAGTGAATGTACAACCTTGGCTCCTTCAACCGCGTATTCAGTATCGCGAGTGACGACTACCGTGGTGCGTCCGGGCAACAAGCGACCCAGCGACTCATAGGTTTTGCGGCCCATAATAATGTGGTGGCCCATGGTCAGTTGTTTGAAGCGCTTGAGGTCTTCGGGCAGGTGCCAAGGCAACTGATTATTGTGACCAATGACACGGTTGTCTGCATGGGCGACGATCAGGGAAAGGGCTTGCATGGTGATACTCACTAAAAAGCCGACAGGCGCTTGAGGTCACGAATGATGGCCTCGCTATGCCCGTCAGGGTTGACGTTGCTGTAGGACTCGGCAACGACGCCTTGTGGGTCAAGAATAAAGGTCATGCGCTTGGCGGCCTGGAAGACGACAAGGTTAAACAAGGCGCCATAGGCATCAGCCACCTGACCATTGCTGTCTGCCAGCAACGGAAAAGACAAGCGGTGTTTTTGCGCAAATGCGGCATGGCTGGCAACGGTATCGACACTGATACCTACCACCTCGGCACCCAGGGCATGGATCTGCTGGATATCATCCCTGAACTGGCAAGCTTCGCGCGTACAACCAGGCGTGTCATCTTTGGGATAAAAATAAAGCACCAGCCATTTACCCTGCCATTCGGAGAGTTGCCGCAGGTTTCCCTGGGCATCTGGCAGACTGAATGCAGGCGCTTTCATGCCGACGCTGACACGTGTAGAAGGCTGCTGATATTGGCGATAGCCCCAGACGGCTAACCAGAACAACAGGCCGTACATGATCAGTTTGATCAGCATTGAGTTTCCTTTCTTTGGGTAAATGACATTCAGGTCGTTGACGCTGACAGCTGCTTATTGTACCTTAATCCGCCATCCATCCATTTAAGGTCGCCCGCAATCGCTTGAAGTGTTGCCAGTTATCCCATGAACAATGAAGCCATTGCAAAACTGCTGAAACTGATTGCTGCCGATCCGCAGAAGTGGGATGCCTATCAGAAGCTAGCAGGCCTAATGCTGCAAAACCAGGAGTTTCATGCGGCTGAGCAATATTTGCTGCAAGCGATCAGTCTGCGGCCTGACCTGCTGGAACTGCGGGTGCAGCTAGGCAACCTGCATATGCGCACGCAACAGTTCAAGGCGGCGCATGAGTGCTACAAACAAGCCATTGCCCTGGATGCCAAACAGGCACAGCTTTATTACCTGGATGCACGCGCACTGAAAAACCTGGGCAGAACGCAAGAAGCCATTTTGCGCCTGCGTACCGCCATCAAGCTTGACCCGCAACGACTGCCCGCTTTTACCGAATGTACTGACCTGATGCTGCAACTGCAGCAAGTCGACCAGGCAGCCAATGTTTTACGACAGGCAGTGGCGGCACATCCGGAGCATGCCCATTTTCACTATCGTCTGGGGGTGTTATGCATGCAACTGCAACAGACTGGCGATGCGCTGTTATGCATGAACGAGGCGATCCGCATACAGCCTGACTTTGCCGATGCCTATCATCAGCGCGCCTTGATTCTGCAATCACAGGGCAAGCCACAAGAGGCCGTGCTAAGTTTTGATGAAGCCATCCGCTATCAACCAAATTTGCATTTACCCTACAACAACCGTGGCGTAGTATTATGCCAGCTGGGGAAGTACACTGAAGCGATTGCCGATTTCCGCCTGGCCTTGCAGTTGAACCCTGGGTATGCGGCTGCCCAATGCCACCTGGGCTTGGCGCTGTATGAAAACAGGCAGCACGATGAGGCTTACGCCTGCCTGGAGACGGCGCTTAAATTGGCGCCGAATCATGCACAAGCCAGATATACCATGAGTATGCTGCGATTGGCACGCGGAGAATTCGAAGCCGGCTGGCCGCTGTATGCGGCGCGTTTTCAAGTGCTTGCGGACAAACACCGGCCAGATTTAAACTTGTTATGGTCATCGGCAGGCGCTCTGGTCGGCAAAACCATTCTGATCTGGGCCGAGCAGACGTTGAGCGACACCCTGCAATATTGCCGTTACCTGCCTATGGTTCAAGCCTGCAAACCTAACCATCTGGTATTGGCCGTCCCTGAGGCCTTATTTGACTTGTTTAATGAGTATTGGGCGCATGATGCGACGATTCTGGTCGTTTGCCAGGATGGACGTAGCCTGCCGCATTTTGACGTATTCTGCCCCATGCTGAGCTTGCCAGCGGTGTTTAACACGCAACTGGATACGATACCGGCCGGCTTGCCTTATCTGGGGGTAGAGGCACGCCACAGTGAACCCTGGCAACAATTACTGGGGCCTGGCCGTCGGTTGCGCATCGGGCTCAACTGGTGTGGCGAGGCGACGAACAAATATGATCAGTGGCGCAGTATTCCGCTGTTTCTGATGGCGCCTCTGCTGAATATGGAAGTCGAATGGCACAGCTTGCAAAAAGAGTTCAGGCGCGAAGACCATATCATGCTCAAACGGTTTCCCATGCTGGAATGTCATCACCCGGAATTAATAAACTTCACCGCCACTGCGGGGCTGATCATGCAAATGGATCTGGTGATATCAGTCGACACGGCCGTCGCGCATTTGGCTGCGGCCTTAGGCAAAGAGGTCTGGTTATTACTGCCGCAACATGCGCATTTCCGCTGGTTACAACAGCGCGAAGACAGTCCGTGGTATCCAGGCATGCGCCTGTTCAAACAAGGGGATGACGAAGCCTGGGAGCAAGTGATTGACCGGATACATCAGGCCGTCACCGATATGCTGGCCCAGCGTCATGAGCGCCTGATCGCAAGCGAACAAGCCGCACAAGATTAATGTTGTGGCACGCCGACGATATGTTTGACGCGCTCAACATCAACATGCAGCAACTCGGCAATATCTTTGTAGTCATCGGGCAAGGCGGCGTTATCCCAGCCGTCGGCAGAATGTCTGGCCAGATTCACGGCTAACTGCACATTACGCACCCTGGGCAGGTCTGCGCGCGCTTCGTCCATCAGGTCACTGAGCAATGGCGGCAAGTTAAAGACCTGCACCAGCTCGGCCTGTAACTCCAGTAATCTGAAACCCAGCACCTCTTGTTGAACGACCCGGCTACGCAAGGTTTTATCTGCATCCTGGCGCTGGCTGATTTCGCCCATCGCATCCGGGTTAAAGCACCACATGAGCATTTCGGCAAAATCATGCAGCGAGGCTGCCACCCTCACCTCTTCTGCGTGCAAATCCATCAAATGCGAGGCAAACTCTGCGGAAAAATAACCGGCACGGTGAGCCCGTATCATGAGCTTGAGCAAATCGATCAAGGCGGACATATGTTCATGCAACACATCCTCCACATGCGGAACGGTAGGAATCTGCGCGAAAAACGTGCCAGTGCCCATCATGATAATTGCCTGCTCGACCTGCACCAGGTCCTGTAACTGATGACGGCTGCGATGATTATTGGCGTACGCCAACACCTTGAACATCATGAGCGGATCATTAATGACCACACGGGTAATGTCACGGGCGCCCGTTTCATCTTCACGCGCCTGTAATTGAGCGATCTCTCTAGCCGTCTGCCGCAAGACCGGAATCTCTGCCGCCTTAAAAAAAGCCACCCAATCTTTAACGGTGCGGTTGGCTCTTGCTTCGGTGAGTGTCACCATAAGTGTGCTCCAGCTAAAATCATGCCCGAGTATAAATCATTGCCATCAAGTGTCATGTCGGGATCAATTACACTAATGCCAGTCAGTTTCTTTTATGACTCAACTCTATTAACGGCGTTCTTGCGCATTCCTTGAGCGAAGTAGGCCAAACATCATGACTGCTATGTGTCTATGTTAGAATGTTGTTTTAGTTAATGATTCCGAAAGCCTGTCTGGAAAACGGATTAACGTAAGAGCGGTCACTCGTTTATGGCAATTGTTCTGCATACCCCCGAAGAAATTGAAAAAATGCGCATCGCAGGTCGTTTGGCCTCAGAAGTGCTGGATTACATCACACCGTTTGTCGTGGCGGGGGTGACCACCAACAAACTGGACCAGCTTTGCCATGATTACATCGTCAATGTACAGCAAGCGATCCCGGCCCCATTAAACTATGCACCAGATGGCCATGCACCCTACCCCAAGTCTATTTGCACCTCGATTAACCAGCAAATCTGCCATGGGGTCCCTAGCGAAAAAGAGCTTAAAAATGGCGATATCGTCAATCTGGACATCACAGTCATTAAAGACGGCTATCATGGCGATACGTCACGCATGTTTATGGTCGGCAGTGTCTCACCACAGGCCAAGCGGCTGTGCGACCTCACCTACCAAGCCATGTGGCGCGGCATAGAAAAGGTCAAGCCTGGTAACACGTTGGGCGATATTGGCTATGCGATTCAGTCATTTGCAGAAAAAAATGGCTACAGCATTGTGCGTGAATTCTGCGGACATGGCATCGGCAAAAAATTTCATTGCGAGCCCCAAGTGTTGCATTATGGCAAACCCGGGGCAGGTTTGACGCTCAAGCCTGGCATGATTTTTACCATCGAACCCATGATCAATGCTGGCCGCCGCGACATCAAATTCATGCCGGATGGCTGGACCGTGGTCACCAAGGACCGTAGCTTGTCGGCACAATGGGAGCATACCGTACTCGTCACTGAAGAGGGCTTTGAAATCATGACCGTCTCAGCGGGTACGCCAGCCCGGCCCACGCTCTAAGGCACGCATGTCGATGGTCAGTCCCGCATGACAGTCATTGGCAAGGAACATCTCAAGCATTGGCGAGCGTCAGTGCAACTGACACGTCAACAACTGGCCGATGCTTATCTGGCCAAGCCGCAAGCCAAACGCCTGCTACAACAACATACGCGCTCACTCGATCTACTGCTTAAACAGATTTGGCAGGCTTATGCCCTGCCAGACAGTGCTTGCCTGGTTGCGGTCGGCGGCTATGGCCGTGGCGATATGTTTCCCTACTCGGACATTGATTTGCTGATCCTGATGCCGGAAAACAGCGATGCTGCGCTACAGACGCTGGTTGAATCGCTGATTGGCACCTTGTGGGATATTGGTCTCAATATCGGTCATAGCGTGCGCAGCCTCAAAGAGTGCCTGGACGAAGCGCAGCTGGATGTCACCATCATGACCAACCTGCTGGAAGCCCGCTGGCTGAGCGGAGACAAAAAAACTTTCCAGTCCCTGACGCAGTTACTGCATGCACAGCTGGACCAAGCCCGTTTTTTTGCTGAAAAACTGCGTGAGCAACAAATCCGTCATGCCAAATTTCATGACACGGCTTACAACCTAGAACCCAATGTCAAAGAGAGTCCAGGCGGCCTCAGGGATTTGCATATGGTTCTTTGGGTCGCGCAAAGCCAGGGCTTGGGCAGTGATTGGAACGCGCTTGCCCAGGCGGGGTTATTAAGCCGGCATGAAGCCATTCAACTCAAAAAACACGAACGTTTGCTGCAAAATCTGCGCATCCGCCTGCACCTGATGGCCAAGCGTCGGGAAGACCGCCTGGTATTCGACTTTCAAAACACGCTGGCGGAGCAGATGGGCTATGAGACCAATCCGCAAAAACGTGCCAGCGAACAGTTAATGCAAGGCTTTTACCGGAGTGCCAAAGCGGTCATCATAGAAAATGAAGTCCTGCTCAAATTACTGCATGCACGCATTCAGCCAGAAACCAAGCCGCCGCAAGCATTAACAGAAGACTTTAGCCTGTCTCAGGGCTTGCTAAGTGCAAATGCGCCAGACCTGTTTCAACGCAAGCCAGAAACCATCTTGCAATGTTTTCAACTCCTGCAACAATACCCGGAAATTACCGGCTTTAGTGCGCCGCTCGTACGTGCATTGCAGGCGGCACAGCCGCTGATCAACCATCAATTCAGACAACGCGCCAATCACAAAGCCTTGTTCCTGCAAATTTTGCACAGCCGCGAAGGTGTGCACCGCAGCCTGCGGCGCATGAACCGTTATGGCATCCTCGGCCGCTATATCCCGGTATTTGGCCGCGTCATCGCACAAATGCAGCATGATCTGTTTCATGTCTATACGGTAGATGAGCACACGCTGAATGTCTTGCGCAACCTCAGACGCTTTGCCAAACCCGATTTGAGACACGAATTTCCGCTGTGCAGCCAACTATTTAATGCATTTAGCCAGCCACATTTACTCTATCTGGCAGCCATTTTTCACGACATTGCCAAAGGCCGTGGCGGCGATCATTCGCTGCTGGGCACCCTGGACGCGCGCCGATTCTGCAAACAACATGGCTTAAGCAAAACGGATACAGAGCTAGTCGCTTGGCTGGTTGAGGCACACCTAAAACTGTCCAGTACGGCACAAAAAAGTGATTTATCTGACCCCGATGTGATTGAAGCCTTTGCGCATCTGGTGGGGACAGAATATCGCCTGACAGCGTTGTACTTACTGACGGTGGCCGACATTCGTGGCACCAGCCCGAATGTGTGGAATGCGTGGAAGGCCAAACTGCTCGAGAGCCTATTTTTGCAAACGCGGCGAGTGCTGCAACAATCACTGAATACCGAAGCCCAGCTCAGCTTACGCAAGCAGGAAGTGTTGCAAAAACTCAGCAGCTTCAACCTCAAAGAGTCTTCCGTGGCAGCCCTGTGGCAAGCCTTTGGCAATGGCTATTTCAGTCGTTTTGACAGTGATGAAATCGCCTGGCAAAGCCGATTACTGATTCCGCATCTCAATACCGAACAAGCCATTGTGCGTGCCCGGCTCAGCCCCAAAGGCGACGGCATTCAGGTGATGATCTACAGCCGAGATCAAAAAGAGATTTTTGCCCGTATCTGCCATTTTTTTGACAGCATGCAATACAACATTGTACAGGCCAAGATTTACACCACCGCTCACGGCTATGCCCTGGATAACTTTATTGTGCTGGAACCTGAAACACGGCAGATCAGCTATAACGGCTTATTGAAGCATATTGAACAAGGGTTGAATACGCAATTGATCAGCCATGAGGCGATTCCCGCGCCAATTCGCGGCCGGGTCAGCAGGCAAGTCAAACATATGCCGATTAGCACGCAAGTGAGTTTTAAAGCCGTGCCCAATCCACAGGACGCAGACCAGCCTTTTCAACAGCTGGATATCATCGCCAATGACCGCCCAGGATTATTGGCCAGTATGGCGCTGATTTTTCAGCAACATGGCATTGCATTACATAATGCCAAAATCAACACCTTAGGCAACCGGGTAGAAGATAGTTTTTTAATCTCAAACTGCCATGGGTCTATGCTCGATGAAGCACAGTTAGATGATCTCAAATCTGCATTGAACACGCTTTGATAGTGGTCTTAAGACAAGCAAAAAGCCCTTGGCAAGCAATGCCAAGGGCTTTTTGTAGAAGTTCCATCACTTATAGTTGTCGACGCCGTACGGCAATCAAACCCAGCCCAGCCAACAACAATGCAAGATTTTCAGGCTCAGGCACTGGGGTTGTCACCAAATTTAAAATCACTTTTGAACCCGCTGTAAAAGAGACATTCTCCCAATTCAGGCCGACTTGATTATCATTAAAAGTGAAGCTGAGATCTGTAGTTTGGAAAGACTGTGAGTCATAGGTCACACTAGTAATGCGATCTGCGCCCGTAAAGCTCAACAAATTACCACTGTTGATTACAATCCCATTGCTGGTATAGGACGGTGCTGAATAATCAAAAAAACTATCTTTAAGAAAGGTATAAGTAATTTGGTTATCTGTCACACTAACGTTAAAAGAACCAAATACCAAATCTGCGGAGGTACCCACTGCATTGAATGTGGTGGCTGAGTTGCCAAAAGCATAAGCTCCGCCGTTGTAGTAGTATGTAGAACTTACCGTACTCCCATTGAGTCCGGCATAAGCACCGGAAGAGAATATCAAAGCTGCCATTGCGAGAACTGAAGCGATCTTCATATGCTAACCTCACCAAATAATTAATTGATTTTAAAGCCATTTTATAGAGACCAGCCCATAATGGCAATAGCCCATTTGGCCTAGCGAGCAACGCGCCTCCCGATTCAAATCAGTTTCTGATAGCCTAACAGTATAGGCTTAGGGATTTTTTGGCACTTGTCGTTGAACTCACTCAAAATGGTAATGCTTTTTCAACGGCTGTTTGACTTCCCACACACAATCCAGCCCACTGGCAAAGGTGACTAAGTCACCCGCCCCAAAATTCACTGGCTCGCCATCTTTAGGTGTCACGGTCACCTCCCCCTGCAAGATATAAGCAATCTCGCTAGTGCTATATTGCCAGGGGAAAATAGAGACTTCTTTTGACCAGGTTGGCCACTGATCTACTCCGAGTAAGGCCAGCCTCTCTGCACTGGGACGCTCGACCTTAATTTGATTCACTGGATGATGACTCATGTGTATTCCTTTCCTGCTTACGGGAACGGAGGCCCATCAACAAAAAACCCTGCCGGATTGACAGGGTTTTCATCATACTACCACTTCAATTAAAAGTGTTTGTAGTGTTTTTTCAATTGCTTGACCACTTCCCACTGGGATTTCAGGCCTTTTGGAAACTCTACATAGTCACCTGCTTTGATGGTAACAGTTTCGCCACCAGCTGGCGTCACTTTGAATTCACCTTCCAACACATAGGCTTTTTCAGTCATGGTGAAGTCGAGTGGAAATTTTGATGGAGGGCAATCCCAAATGTTCCAGCTGGACACGCCCAGCTCGTTCAATTTCTCTTGGGATGGGTTGCTATCGATAATGATTTGAGCCATGACGGTTCCTTCATGTAAATATAAAAAACTGCAAATAGAAATGCCGCAAAACTGCGGCATTTCATGTCTGGCGGAAGAGGTGAGATTCGAACTCACGGAGGGCGTGAACCCTCGACAGTTTTCAAGACTGTTGCATTAAACCGCTCTGCCACTCTTCCCGAAAGCGCGCATTATAGCAAACAATCAGTCATCTGGAAGCGTTATTCCAGGAAAAAGTACATCATTAAAGCCAAATTTTGTCAGATCACGGATACGCATCGGGTAAAGCACACCAAATAAGTGGTCACATTCATGCTGGACCACCCGCGCATGAAAGCCGCTCACCGTGCGGTCAATCACGTTACCTTGCGGGTCAAAGCCACGGTAATGCAGATGCTGATAACGTGGCACCAGGCCGCGCATGCCAGGCACAGACAGACACCCTTCCCAACCCTCTTCTTCTGCCTCATCCACAGGTGTGAGTTCGGGGTTGATCAAAATCGTAAAAGGCACGGCTTCGGCATCCGGATAACGCGGATTGGCACCGACGCCGAACATCACCACCTGCAAGCTGACACCAATTTGTGGCGCGGCAATGCCTGCGCCCTGCATATGCGTCATCGTGTCCTGCATATCCTGAATCAAGGCATGCAACTCGGGCGTATCAAACTCGGTGACCTTGTCTGCTATCCGGTAAAGTAAAGGCTCGCCCATTCTCAGCACAGGTTTGACTGCCATTTCTGCTCCTCTGACTACCGTTTAAGCCACAGAACAATCATTATCTGACAGGTATTGCGCAATGACGGCACGGACTTTATCCATGGTTTGCTGCAGCAAAGGCATGACCTGCTCAAACTGGATGGATTGTGTACTATCACCGCGACCAGCCGCAAAATTGGCTACCGGGCAGATGGCCGCATAAGACACGCCCAATTCACGCGCCAATACCGCTTCCGGCATGCCGGTCATGCCGACAAGGGTGGCACCATCCCGCTCATAGCGGTCTATCTCTGCGGCGGTCTCCAGGCGCGGCCCTTGCACGCAAGCATACACACCGCCATCCACCACGCTGCAGCCCACATCGACAGCGGCTTTGAGACAGCGTTCACGCATGGCTTGAGAATAAGGTTGTGTGAAGTCTACATGCCGCACAGGCAGCTCTATGCCATCGTGATAGGTGTTATTGCGGCCATAAGTGTAATCGAGTATCTGGTTAGGCAAGACGATATCTCCCGGGATCAGATTACGCGTAATGCCGCCCACCGTGGCCACTGCCAGCAAATCACAGACGCCGACCGAATGCAGGGCCCAGACATTGGCCCGGTAATTGATCGCATGTGGCGGAATCGTATGCCCACCACCATGACGGGCTAAAAACACCACTTCTTTGCCATTGATTTCGCCAAAGACTAAGGGCTGCGAAGGTTCCCCATATGGCGTGCGCACGATCAAGCGCTTAGAAATGTTCAAATTATCCAGTGCGGTGAGCCCAGTGCCCCCAATAATGCCTAACATAAGTTCTCTTTATGATTGTTCATCTGCAAGGCGTAAGCGTATCATGGATTTATGGCATACTTAAGCCATGCATGCCTTTTCCAAGCCCGCCCAGCCCCAACCTAGCCTGACACTGGCACACACGCATTACGAAAACTTTCCGGTTGCATCCTTGCTGTTACCGGCCCATTTACGTCATGCAGTGACGGTCATTTACCAGTTTGCGCGCGAGGCAGACGATATTGCAGACGAAGGCAACGCGAGCGAAATCGAGCGCCTGCAAGCCCTGCAGGCTTATGAAGATGAGTTATTATTGATCCAGGCCTATATACAGCCCTCACAGCCATTGTTTCAATCGTTGCAAGCGGTGATCCGGACTCACACTCTCGATGTCCAACTGTTGATCGACCTCATCGATGCTTTCAAACAGGATGTGGTGAAAACCCGTTATGCCAACTTTGAGGAAGTACTGGATTATTGCCGCCGCTCGGCAAATCCGGTCGGCCGCCTGATGCTGCAACTGTATGGCAGTGACAGCACGCAACACCGGCTGTGGTCCGATCAAATATGCAGCGCGCTGCAACTGATTAACTTTTATCAGGACATTGCGCTAGACCTGCAAAAACATGGGGCCGTCGGACGGATTTACCTGAGCCAGGAGGACATGCTGGCGGCAGGCATCAGTGAGCAGGATTTGCGAGCTCAACGGCTGGACAGCCACTGGCAACAGTTCTTTTTGACACAAGTGGGGCGTGCTGAGGCCATGTTAAAGGCTGGCAAACCGTTAGGACGCGCCTTACCTGGACGGATCGGTTTTGAGTTGCGCATGATGATTGCCGGTGGCGAACGTATCGTGCATAAATTAAAATCCTGTCGTGGCGATATTTACCATCACCGCCCGACCTTGAAAGCCTATGATTGGCCACTGATTTTGCTGAAAGCCCTGTTTAAACAATGACGCCGCAACAATATTGCCTGCAAAAAACCCGTGAGAGCGGTTCCAGCTTCACGCTGAGTTTTGCTTTTTTACCCAAAGCCAAGCGCGAGGCGATGACGGCGCTGTATGCCTTTTGCCGCGAAGTGGATGATGTGGTGGATGAGTGTACCGACTACCAGATCGCCCAAACCAAGCTTGGCTGGTGGAAACAGGAAGTTGAGCGGCTGTTTCATGCCACGCCGCAACATCCGGTGACGAAAGCCTTAGAGCCCGTCATCAAAACCTATGGTTTGCAAGAAAGCCATTTCATTGAAATCATCGATGGCATGCAAATGGATACGCAATACAATCGCTATGCGGATTTTGAACAGCTGGGCCTGTACTGTTACCGTGTGGCAAGTGTGGTCGGCTTGCTGTCAGCGCAAATTTTTGGCTATAAAAATCCGGCCACCTTGCAATACGCGCATGACTTGGGCATGGCGTTTCAACTGACCAATATCATCCGCGATGTCGGCGAAGATGCGCGGCGCGGACGCATTTATATTCCACTGGATGAGCTGGAGCGTGACAGTGTCACTGAGCAACAACTGCTTAATAGCGAAGCCACGCCGCAAACGCAGGCCTTGCTGCTCAAGCAGATTGCCCGCGCGGAACTGTTTTATGACAAAGCCCTGCAGCAGCTCCCGCCAGAAGATCGGAAAGCCCAATTACCAGGATTGATGATGGCGGCCATTTACCGAACATTGCTGCAGGAAATCAAACAAGATCCCAACCTGGTACTTAACCATAAAATTGCGTTGCCGCCATTTAGAAAGCTCACCTTGGCGCTGGGCGCCTGGTTTAAATCCCGCCGTTCATGAGTGCAGTGTTATCCAGGGCTAGTCAGAAAACATCCCCAACCGTTAGCGCCACCGCGAAGCTTCGCAGAGTAGCGGTGATTGGCGCCGGTCTGGCCGGGTTGTCTACGGCCTTGCGCTTAGGTCAGCAAGGCTATCAAGTATGCGTCTTTGAGGCCGCCCCGCAGGCAGGTGGCCGTGCACGTGGGGTATCGCACTCTTCAACCACGCTGGATAACGGCCAACATCTTTGCCTGGGCGCCTATCATGCCACGCTGGCCTTGCTACGCGATGCCGGCCTGGATCACAGGCATGTGTTCAAGCGCTTGCCGCTGGCATTGCACATGCACGATGGCCAGCATCGTATTTCGCTGGTCACCCCAGAATGGCTACCCGCCCCGCTGCATCTGCTGTGGGGCTTAATCACCGCGACCGGACTGGACTGGAAAAGTAAATGGTGGGCCATCTGCTGGATGCGGCAGTTACAAACAACCGCTTTTACGCTTGCGCAGGATATGCCGCTATCCGGCTTACTGACTCAAGCCCACCAAACGCCACTGGCGATCAAGTACTTGTGGGAGCCCTTATGCCTGGCTGCACTGAACACGCCGCTAGCGCTTGCCAGTGCACAGGTATTTTTAAATGTACTCAGGGATAGTTTTCAGCATCGTCGTCAGGACAGTGACTTTCTAGTGGCTAGATCTGATTTGTCCACCGCCCTCATTCAGCCGCTGTTAACGCAGCTACAAACACAGGGGGTTGCAGTCAGGCTAGGGACCACTGTCACCGCCATCGAGGCTTTTGAGCATGGTTGCAAGCTGACGCATCAGCAACAAGAAGTGTTTGATGCGGTGGTGCTTGCGGTCGGACCACACCAACTGAAAACCATCGCAGGCGCACCTACGCTGCCCTGGCGCGAGTATCAACCCATTACCACCATTTACCTGCAATTCAGCGATCAGGTGCGCTTGCCGCACCCCATCATGGGCTTATGCGGCGGCTGGGCACAATGGGTGTTTGACCGCGGGCAGTGCTGTGACCAGGCCGGCTTGCTCGCCGTAGTCATCAGTGCACATGCGCCCTTTGAGATGGACAAGGCCGTCCTGGTCACACATTGCCTTAATGAGATTAATGCTGCGCTCGGCAACTACGACATGACTTTGCCGCAAGCACCTCTGTGGACAAAAATCATCACAGAAAAACGCGCCACCTTCAGTTGCAGCCCGGCTTTAAAGCGGCCTGGCCCTCAAACCGCACATGCCCGCATCTTTTTAGCCGGAGACTATGTCGCGAGCCCTTATCCGGCCACCATAGAAAGTGCGATCCGTAGCGGTGAGGCCGCTGCGCAAGCAATTGCGCGATTACTGGGCTAGCAGCGCCAAGACAGGCGATTAGCCTTTACACACCACCGCCAGGTGATTATTCGCTGGTCTGTAAATCCCATCACCGCTATCAGGGAAGGTTTCGGTGTAAGACAAACGTTTGTCTAGCTCATACCCCCCGGCACACTGTTCACCCGCCTTGCGCTGGCATTGCTCCCAGGTCGTGTTGAATTCACTGCATGTCAGGGTATAGCCCGTTTTACCATTGTTGCCTGTATATTGCTGCGGGCTGACACTGGCACAAGCCGTCATTAACAGTGGCAAAAGAAAAATGATTTTTTTCATTATTTTTTCTCCTTTAATACATATCGTCATCTTATTGTCATATTTTTGTGAATCTGACTTTGGTTCGGCCTACATTTTGTAGGAATAGTTGCATTAAATTTTTATGACAATTACTTTTATATAAATTAAAATTATTGGTGATGCACGCGATCTCTGCTCTGTATCGAACTCGCTACAAATGCCTACAAAATGCGCGGCCTTTGTAACTGACAGAACCCAGTGGGTTTTTTATACTGTTTTCAATGTCATTGATTGAAAGGAGTTAAGCATGAAATATGCGACCGTCATGGCCACCGGCTTATTCGTCCACATGTCAATCTTCGCTTCAGATATATTACCGACAGAAGATTACGCAAACCTGACAGGGGAAAAAGTACGCATCCTCAAACAACTGGGCGAGCATGCAGAGTGCATCCGTTTGGCTGATGACGAGCAGGCTTTGCGCGATTGCCAGGAGAAACTGAACCAACGCCAACTCACCCAGGATCCACTCGCGCGTGACCCGTCTGTAAAACAAAGAACGGCCAGAAATATAGAAAAATTAAAGACAGATAACCCGAATCAAAACGAGTTTTTTTGACACGGCCATCAAGCCGCTTGAGTGAACCGACTTCCCTGTGGTTGCCTACCCTCTTCTGGGCAACCTCATCCTTAGGCAACGATAGGACTCCCATCTATCGTTGCCATTTTTTTATGCACGCATGACGTCTATGGCCTGTTCCAGCCTATCCACAGCCTCAACCTGCATACCGGCAATACCGCCTTTGGGCGCATTTGCTTTGGGGATAATGGCATGGGTAAAACCCAGTTTGGCAGCTTCCTTAAGACGTTCCTGGCCCCGCTGCACGGGTCGCACTTCGCCAGCCAAGCCCACTTCACCGAAGACAATCAGCTTGTTTGGCAACGGTTTGTTTTTCAACGATGAAACAATCGCCAGTAACACTGCCAGATCCACCGCAGGCTCACTGATTTTGACACCACCGACGGCATTGATAAACACATCCTGGTCATAACAGGCCACCCCCGCATGCCGGTGCAACACCGCCAGCAACATAGCCAGCCTGTTCTGCTCCAGGCCCACGCACAAGCGCTTGGGATTGGGCGCATGTGCCGTATCCACCAGCGCCTGGATTTCGACCAGCAAAGGCCGTGTGCCTTCTTGCGTGACCGTGATACAGGAGCCAGGCACCGGCGATTCATGGTGCGATAAAAACAAGGCGGAAGGATTGCTGACTTCGCGCAGACCCTTTTCGGTCATGGCAAACACACCGAGTTCATTGACCGCACCAAACCGGTTTTTAAACGCGCGAATCAGCCTGAAACTCGAATTCTGGTCGCCCTCAAAGTACAGCACGCTGTCGACAATGTGCTCCAGCACTCGCGGGCCCGCCAGCGAGCCTTCTTTGGTCACATGACCAACCAGAATCATGCTGATCCCAAGTTGTTTGGCCACCCGAGTGAGTTGCGCAGAACATTCACGCACTTGCGCCACCGAGCCTGGTGCAGACTGCAAAGCCTCGGAATACACGGTCTGAATCGAGTCTATCACCACCACGTCCGGCTGATGCTGCTGCAATACCTGGCTGATTTTTTCGAGATTGATTTCCGCCAGCACATCGACCTGGCTCGCATCCAGCCCCAGGCGATGTGCCCGCATGGCAATTTGCTGCGCAGACTCCTCACCGCTGATATAAAACGCTTTGAGCGATTGCGAAACCTTGCACACGGTTTGCAGCAACAAGGTCGATTTACCAATGCCAGGATCGCCACCGATGAGCACCACACCGCCCGCCACCAGCCCGCCACCCAGCACCCGATCAAACTCGGTAATGCCAGTCGCCTGACGGGACACATCCTGCGCCTCAACATCAGCCAGTTTTTGTAATTGGGCGGTTGGCGCCAGACTGGCAAACCGGCTTGTCGTTGCCGCTTCCGGCACCGTCTCTACCAGCGTGTTCCAGGCATGGCAGCTCGGGCACTGGCCTTGCCATTTAGGCTCAGTGGCACCGCATTCGGTGCAGGTGTATTGTGTTTTTGCTTTAGCCATAGTGCTTGAACGGGACCCTGGCGGTGACCGCACATAATAATTCGTAGCCTATGGTCCCCGCTGCTTGCGCAACCTCATCTACAGGGACTTGCTCACCCCATAATTCCACAATGCTGCCAACGGTTGCGTCAGGGATACCGGTGACATCTACCGCCAGCATATCCATAGACACGCGCCCTAGCGTACGGGTCAATTGACCATTAACGGCAATCGGCGTCCCTGTTGGCGCATGTCGGGGATAGCCGTCGGCGTAACCACAGGCGACAATCCCGACCTTGGTCGGCTGATCTGCGGTAAACAAGCTGCCATATCCGACACTTTCACCGGCCTGAATTGACTGCAAGGCGATAATAGCGGACTGCAAGGTCATGACAGGTTTCAGGCCCAGCATGGAAGCATGCTGGTCGGCAATCGGCGAGGCACCATACAACATGATCCCAGGCCGCACCCAATCGGCATGGGTTTGCGGCTGCTGAATCACGGCAGCCGAATTCGCCAGGGAGCGCGCATAAGGCTGATTGGCCATGACCGCGTCCACGGTGTGCATGGCCTGCTCAACGCCATCCGCGAGATCCGCATTGGCAAAATGCGTCATCATGACGATCTCGCACACATTGGCGCATGCAGCAAGAGCAGATAACGCCTGCGGATACTCGGCTGGCGACAAGCCAAGCCTGTGCATGCCGCTATCTAACTTGAGAAACACTCGAATGGGGGCACTCAATGCGGCCTGCTGCAACCAGGCAATCTGCTGCATCTGGTGCACGACAATATCCAGCCGGTATCTGTCGACCTCAAGCAATTGCTCGGGCGCAAACACCCCTTCAAGTAACAATATGGGCTGCGTATAACCCGCTTCACGCAACGCGATGGCTTCACTAGGATTGAGCACAGCGAAAGCATCTGTTTCGCTGAGCCCTTGTGCCGCATTGAGCAAACCGTGACCATAAGCATTAGCTTTGACAACGGAGATGATCTTCGCAGCTGGCGCGTAACGTTTGACCTGCGCCAGATTGTGTCTAAGCGCAGCTAAAGACAGATGAGCAACAATCGGACGCATTAATACTCGTCCGGCATGTAGGCCGCATTGGCATAGTCGGCAAAGCGCGTATGCGCACCCATAAAGGTCAGGCGCACCCGGCCAATCGGGCCGTTACGCTGTTTTGCAATAATAATTTCGGCAGTGCCTTTTTCGGCACTGTCCGGGTTGTAATACTCATCGCGATACACGAACATGATCAAGTCAGCATCTTGTTCAATCGCGCCGGATTCGCGCAAGTCACTCATCACCGGGCGCTTGTCTGGCCGTTGGTCCACGCTACGGTTAAGCTGCGAAATCGCAATCAGCGGCACATTGAGTTCTTTGGCCAATGCCTTCAGCGAACGTGAAATTTCTGAAATCTCGGTTGCACGGTTTTCGCCCTGGCGGCCGGCTGGTGAGCTCATCAACTGCAAATAGTCGATCACAATCAGACCAAGTTCACCTGTTTGCCGATGCAAGCGACGGGCACGCGCCCGCACGTCAAAGCTGCTTAAGCCGGCCCCTTCATCAATATAAATCGGCGCCTCGTTCAATTTGCCCAGCGCGGTGGTTAGCTTTTCCCAGTCCTCATCCTCAAGGTTACCATTACGCATTTTGTGCTGGTCGAGGCGGCCAATTGAGCCGATCATACGCGTGGTCAGCTGTGTTGCCCCCATCTCCATCGAGAAAATAGCGACCGCTTTATTGGTCTCAAGCGCGACATTCTCAGCAATATTAATTGCAAACGCGGTTTTACCCATGGACGGACGACCGGCAATAATCACCATGTCACCGCCTTGCAGGCCGGAGGTCATGGAGTCAAGATCGGTAAAGCCGGTGGGGATCCCCGTCACATCAGAATGATTTTCGCGTGAGTACAGGTAGTCAATGCGGTCAGCCACTTGTGGCAAAAGCACTTGCATGCCCAAAAAGCCCTGGCTCTTGCGGTTACCGCCTTCGGCAATCTGGAAAATCTTGGCTTCGGCTTCATCCAGTAACTGCTGTGCATCGCGACCATTCGGTTGGTAAGCACTTTCGGCAATATCAGTGCCCACTGCGACCAGTTGGCGCATGACAAAGCGCTCATGCACAATTTCGGCATAGCGGCGGATATTGGCAGCGGTGGGCGTATTTTGCGCCAGCGCGCCCAGATAAGCCACACCACCAACCGTGGTCAACTCACCACTGTTTTCAAGCGATTCAGCAACCGTCACAATATCGGCTGGCTGGTTGCGCTCAATCAGCCGTGCGATATGTTCATAAATCAGTTTATGGTCATGCTGGTAGAAATCCTGCGGTGCCAGAATATCGGCAATCTTGTCCAGCGCTTCGTTATCCAGCAACAGGCCGCCCAGCACGGACTGCTCAGCTTCAATGGAATGTGGAGGGAGTTTTAAGAATTCGAGTTGTTCATCAGCCATCTGGCGATTATACCGAAAAGCTGACTGGCATTTTTGGGTTTCAGAACAGATGAAAGATTAAAAATACTTTAGCCACAGAGATCGCAGAGGAGATAGAGAAAAACCTCATGTACTTTATTGGTACGTTATCAAATAACGCTTTGTGGCAAAAAAGCAAAAAGGCTACCGAAGTAGCCTTTTCCTGTCATGCATGCAGATGCCTGATTAGGCTTCTGGCGTCACAGTCACAGTGATGTCTACCACTACGTCGTGGTGCAATGCCACGCTCACAGCGAAATCACCAATGGTCTTCAGTGGGCCGTTAGGCAGGCGCACTTCAGCTTTTTTCACTTCGTGACCTTGCGCTTGCAAGCCTTCAGCGATGTCCATGTTAGTCACGGAACCGAACAGACGGCCATCCACACCGGCTTTTTGAGCGACTGTCAGTACAAAACCAGCCAGTTTTTCGCCACGCGCTTGTGCTGCGGCCAACAGGTCTGCCTGTTGTTTTTCCAACTCGGCGCGCTGAGCAGCAAACACTGCCTTGTTCGCTTCGGTCGCGCGTTTTGCTTTACCTTGTGGGATCAGGAAGTTGCGGCCGTAACCGTCCTTCACTTTAACCACGTCACCCAGGGAACCCAGGTTTGCTACTTTTTCCAATAAGATTACTTGCATGTTGTTCTCCTAAGCCGCCGATTAACCTGGGTGTTTGTCTGTGTAAGGCATCAGCGCCAGGAAACGTGCGCGTTTTACCGCGGTTGTCAATTGACGTTGGTATTTAGCCTTGGTACCAGTCATACGGGCTGGGATGATTTTGAAGTTTTCAGAAACGAAATCTTTCAACAGATCTACGTCTTTGTAGTCAACTTCTTTGATGCCTTCTGCGCTAAAACGGCAGTAACGGCGACGTTTGTACATATCTCTTGCCATTTGAAACTCCTTAAATTCTTTAATACTGTATTCGCTGTAACTCTTGTATGTGCAGTACCACTTGTGTGCTTTTTGCACTGCGCTGTGCCAGAAAACCCTTCACTTTGATCTGATCGCCGCTTTGCAATGGCAAATTGGCTTTTTCACCAATAATCACTGCGGGTAACTGACACTGTACCTTCCGATTCATCCCAGCCTCTAGCTGCTCTGAATCATGTTGCAATTGCAATCGCAACAAGGGCAAGCCTGCCGGTGTGTATCGCAACGTTTCAACTACTTGAACCGTCGCTGCAATCACCAGCGTATTCACAACACTTAAGCAGCCGCCTCTGTGCTAGCAGCAGGTGCGTCACCAACGATGGTTTTGGATTTTTCCTCTTTCATCATTGGGCTTGGTGCGGTGACCGCTGTTTTCGTCGCGATGGTCAGGTGACGTAATACAGCATCATTAAATTTGAAGCCATGCTCCAACTCTTCCAGCACTTCTTGGCTGCACTCGATGTTCATCAACACGTAGTGTGCTTTGTGTACTTTTTGGATTGGATAGGCAAGTTGACGACGGCCCCAGTCTTCCAGACGGTGGATGTTGCCGCCATTACCTGTGATTTGTGCGCGGTAACGCTCAATCATCGCAGGCACTTGTTCACTCTGGTCAGGGTGAACAATAAACACGATTTCATAGTGTCGCATGAGATTTCCTTATGGTTAAAGCCACCTTCGGATCAAACTTAAGAATGCCTGATCAAAGTGTGGCAAGGTTGCAAAGCACGCGATTATAAACCCTTTTTGAAGGATTGATCAAGAACCGATTATGTTTTAGGCGGATTCTCTAGGGATTTGTCTTCTTTTGGCAGGTAATAAGGGTCAGCGACGTAGCCAGGCCCTTTCATGATAATGATCACGATCAGGCCTATCATGGCGGCACCGATAAAGAACCAGAAGGTAAACAGCAAGCCCAAAAACATGGAGTTGCGTTCCAGGTCATGAGCCAGCAAATCGCCTGACTGCCACCAGTCATAAGCAATGGGGGCAGCAAACACCACGCTCCCCAATAGCCACCATTTAGGCAGTTTCTTGAGCAGCTGCCATTCTTTATAGCTAGGGTAACGCACGCCACCAGGAAGTCTTTTCAAAATACCCATGAATGTCTGGACCTTAAAGCCATCTCATCACACCAGCCTTATTTTACCTTAAGGCCCCAAGTAGTAGGAAAACGATGTGGCCAAATCGTTCAACCCTTGCGCCATATCAAGTGCGCACTTTGCAAGGATTCCCACATGCATGGTTAAAGAATTGCCAGCCTATGCCGTAAAACCCTTAAACCATGAAACATCGGGCAATGCTGCCCTGCTCATTACCGTTTGAGGTCATTGCATGCTGGTACAAAAAAAACAAACCCATTGGGAAGGCATTTTGCAAGCCATACAGAAATCATATGCGATTAAACGGCATATTGAATTCTTTCAATGGCTGAAACAAGACATTCATCCACTGATGCGGCACGATGCGCTATTGGCAGCGTGGGGCGACTTCAGCACTGGCGAACTGCATTTTGATGTCTCTTCTGCAATCCCGGAAATGTCTACCCAGCGCTTACTGGAAGACTCTGCCATTGTGAACTACCTGATGTGCAACCTGTACAAACGCTGGGTAGAAAACGACGAAAAATGGTTTGTGATTAACCGTTTTGATGCCACGGGCATTCATGCACAGTCGCCCAACCCGTTCACGCAGCAGTTGATAAAAATGCATTCGCTCATGGTGTATGGCGTACGCGATACCCGTGGCAAATCAGACTGTATTTATGTGTTTTTTGACCGCACCAAAGAGTTTCATGTGCCAGACCAGATGCTGGGCATGATCATGCCGCACCTGGATGCGGCGATCCGCCGTATTGGACACCTGAAACCGGTGATTAAAGACGAGGACCTGCTGGACAGTATGGCGCAAGGCGGGTTATCAGACCGCGAGCAGGAGATTCTGCATTGGGTGCGTAGTGGCAAAACCAATCTGGAGATAGGCATGATCCTGCATATCAGTGCCAATACGGTCAAAAACCATCTCAAACGCATTTTCCAGAAACTGGATGTTTCTTGCCGGGCACAAGCGGTAGCCAAAACCGGGCTGAGCAATGGCGCCCGCAGGCCAAGCTAGACTAACCGCGTCCAGTAAAGCGCTGAATCTCGCGCATTTGACGCTTGGTCGGACGCCCCATGCCACGGTCGCGCTCGGCAAAATGCTCCGCCCCGCTCTCTTTCATCTGCTGGCGTATTCGTTGGCTTTCTTCGGTCTCGCGGTATAGCAAGGCGGCTTCGGGCGCGCCGCGCCTTACATTGCTGAGCGTCAGCACTTCCACCTCTATCTGCATATCCTTGTTTTTAATACTTACGCGCATGCCGGGCTTCATTTCGCGTGCATTTTTGGCGCGGTCGCCATCAATGCGCACCTTGCCGGCATCAACGGCGTCGGCCGCCAGACTGCGTGTTTTAAAAAAACGGGCGGCCCATAGCCATTTGTCCAGACGGCAACCGTCGTCTTTTTCTGGCGGCGCTTCTTGCTTGCGGTGATGCGTGCGTGGCATAAATCAGAAATGTTGATGGTCTTGTTGTTGCTGGATATAGGCCATACGCGCCTGATTACGTTCCAGCGTTTGCCGGTAGCTGGCGAGTGCAGCTTGCGCGCGCGCCATGAGCGTATCACCCTGATAGGTGCCATCCGCCTCTTGCACGCCGGCTTCGCAGTCGGTCAGATGGGCAATGCCTTCCAGCACATGGTCAATGGCAATAATTTTGAACATGCCATTATTCACGGCCGTGACGACGGTCTCATCCAGCAGCAGGTGACGCTGGTTACGTTTGGGGATAATGACGCCCTGCTCGCCGTTTAAGCCCAAGGCCTGGCAGACGCGGAAATAGCCCTCGATTTTTTCATTGACGCCACCAATCGGCATCACTTCGCCAAACTGGTTGAGGGCGCCGGTGACGGCCATGCCTTGCTTGATCGGCAAGCCAGTCAGCGCAGATAACAGCGCAAACAATTCGGCACAGGAGGCAGAGTCGCCTTCTACGCCATTATATTCTTGCTCAAACACCAGCGAAGCGTTCAGGCTCAACGGTGCCAACGCCCAAAAACTGGCACTTAGCCAGTTTTGCAGAATATAAATGCCTTTGTCATGCGTAGGGCCGCTCATATTCACTTCGCGGTCAATATTGATCACGCCACTGCGGCCTGGATAACAACGGGCGGTAATCCGGATAGGCGAACCAAAACTGGCGTCGCCCAACTCGATATGCGTGAGGCCATTCACCTGCCCGACCACACTGCCATGCACCTGAATCAATAACTCATTATCAATAATCGAGTCACGAATCTGTGTTTCAAAAAACTGCTGACGCAACAAGCGCGCAGACAGGGCCTGCTTGACATGCGCATCGGTCACCAGACGTGCTTCAGCAGCCACTGCAGCACTCTCATGCATGAGCTGATCCAAATGCACAAAGCGCGTACTGATACGGCCTTGGTCCTCTTCTAGCCTGTGCATGAACTGCAACAGCACATTCACCGCCGCGCTCGTAAAATGTGGCATCACCTGTTGCTGGCATTTACGCGCAATATAGCCGGCCACCCAGGCATAATTGTCCAGCGTCGCGGCAACGCGGTCTTCAAACTCGACTTTTACCGGAAAGAAGTCAAAGAAATCGGGCTGCGCTTCAAGGCAGTCGTAATAATCTTCGCGGCTGGCAATCATGACAATTTTGACATGGACCGGCAAGGCGCCATGGCGATTGCCGCCAGCCCCTTGCTGTGCATGGTTGGCCCAGTCTTCAATCTGCACCTCGCGGTTACGCATGAGACGGTAAAGCTTTTCGAGCAAGGCACTGCCGTTGCCTTCGTCTTGCATCAGATCACGCAAATGCAGCAGCAACATGCCTCCATCGGCCTGGTGCACACTGCCGGCACGCAAGCGTAAGAACTCCGGCCATTGCGCCGACTCTCCTGCAGCGGTTTCCAGCATGCCAAACAAGGCGGCAAAGCCGGGATCTTTGTCTTCCACCACAGGCTGCTTGATGCCGGAGGTGAGGTTAGCGCGCTGATCGACCAGCAGATTCACCCGAAAACGCGATAAGAAGCCGTCATTGACCAAGCCGTCAGTGCCGCTGTCGCCCTCACTGCCGACTTGCTGCCAGGCTTGCAGATACCCCAGCACCTCGGGTTTGATCAGATTAAAAAATGGCGATAACTTGGCGCTGCTTAATTGCGAGCGCAAACCATCCACGCGCTCCTCAAGCCAGGTTTCGGCCTGCGAAAAATTGACCTGGCCATTGGCATCCACCCATTGCTGCATCTCGGCCACCAGCGACTTGATAAACGATTCCATCACAGTCCGCAACTGGGCGCCCAGCCCGGCCGGCAGCTTGATGTAGTTGGCGCAGGATTGCTGGCTAAAATCATACAGCGCCACCAGGTCGGTCAGCGTGGTATCAATCCCGGTCATGGCAGAGGCTTTCATCGCCGCCAGTGTGAGTCCGGCTCGACCAGAACCAGGCGTCCCCAGCACCAGCACATTACAGCCATCCTGTTGCAGCGACAGGCCCATCATCAGTGTTTTCTGTGCTTCTGGCTGTAGTTTCCAGCCGTAGTCGGTCAGGCTAAGCTCACTCGCATCCAGCAGGTCTGCGGTGGACTCAAATGACATGGGTGACAGTTTGTAGGAAACGGTCATTTCTTCAGGACTGAGGACTTGCATCATTTAGGGCTGTTTCCATTGTTGTTTTGCTTGTTCATCAGAGGCACGGGCTTCTACCCAGTGTTCGCCAAACGCGCCAATTTCTTTTTTCCAGAACGGCGCATCGGTCTTTAAATAGTCCATCATAAAGGCACAGGCTTCAAAGGCTGCCTGGCGGTGCAAGCTGGTAGCGGCCACCAGCACAATCTGCGCCTGAGCAGCCAATAGGCCGACACGGTGGATGATACGCACCCCGAGCAATGGCCAGCGACTGGCCGCCTGTTGCGCAATACCCTGCAAGGCCTTTTCGGTCATGCCAGGATAGTGTTCGATTAACATCTGGCTTAACTGACCCTCACTGGCGTGCTCTCTTACCCAGCCGACAAAATTCACCAGCGCACCGGCCTCTGGCGAGGCTAGACGCAAGCGCTGCAACTCGCTGGCCAGGTCAAAATCCTCAGGCTGAACAGAAATATCCAGAAATGGCAGCTTGCTCAAATCAGCCTCCGGTCACAGGTGGAAAAAACGCCACCTCATCACCTTCATCAAAGGTCGCCATATCATCGACCAGCTCATGATTGATAGCCGCACGCACCACCCCGCTACCGTTAAACAGTTTTTGCCAGGTCTCGCCGCGGCCAGACAACCAGGACTTGAGTGCGACGATGGTTTCTATCTCATCCGGCAACTCTACGTCTTCAGAGGAGTAATTCACCACCTCTTTGATGCGTGCAAAATATAAAATGGTGATCTTCATGTAGGGGTGCTCTTTCCAACCTCGTCTAATTCGTCCAGCAATTCCAGCGTTTCCAGACCAGCCTCTGCCAGCTCGACTTTTTCAATCTGGGCGAAGCGTCTGGAAATCTTCTGACTGCTGATATGCACGTCTTGCGCATTTTCATGCGCCTGCCGGATATTATCAGCCAGTTTTTTCATGCGGGTATCAAAGCGGTCAAAATCTTTACTTAATTTGCCCAGCTCGTCTTTGATGATATGCACCTGTTTGCGCATTTCCACATCTTTGAGCACTGCGCGTGCCGTATTGAGCACCGCCATCAGGGTGGTCGGCGACACCAGCCACACGCGTTTCTGCATCGCATAATCGACCACATCCCTATGATAGGCATGAATCTCGGCAAACACCGCTTCAGCCGGGATAAACATGACCGCGCCATCGGAGGTCTCGTTGGCGATGATGTATTTGCTGCTGATATCATCAATGTGTTTTCTGATGTCGGCCTTGAACAGCTTGGCGGCTTGCGCCTGCACCAGATCGCCCTGGCTGCTATCTATCATGCGATGGTAGTTTTCCAGCGGAAATTTACTGTCAACGGCCACTGTGCCAGTTGGCTCAGGCAAAAATAAAGCACAGTCCACGCGTGCGCCGTTACTCAGCGTATGTTGCATGGCAAAACTGCTATTGGGCAACACATTGCGGATCAGCCCTTCCAGTTGCACTTCCCCATAAGCACCGCGGCTGCGTTTATCCCCCAACAGTTCCTGCAGACTGACCACATTCACGCTGAGACCATCAATTTTCTTTTGGGCCTCATCAATGGTGGCCAGTCGCTCCATCACACTCACAAAGGTCTCATTGGTTTTTTTGAACCCTTCTTCCAGGCGAATAGACACCTTGCCACTCATTTCCTCCAGGCGGCCATCGACGACTTTGGTCAGTGCTTCAATGCTTTGCGTCAGGCTTTGAGTCGTTGTTTGCAAGGCGGTTTTAAGCAAGTTTTGCTGGGTAATGCCCTGCTCGGACAAGCCATTACGCAAGCTCAGGCTGAGTTGTTCAGTGCTCTGGCTCAAGTGGTCGCGCTGGGCAACCTGTAACGCCTGCATCGCTTCACGCGTCGCGGTCAGCTCTTGCGACAATTGCGCCCGCAAACGGTCTTGCTGGTCGGTATTCAGGCTTTGCAAGCGATCAGCCAGATGATTGAGTGACTGGTGCATCTCCTGCATCATCATGCGGTGTTTCTCTTCGAGCTGCTGCGCCAGTAACTGTGCCAGCGCCTGCTGCGCAGCCTGTTGTTGCCTGCGAGATTGCCACACCAGCATGGCAATAATCACCACTAATAAAAGAAGCTGAATAATTTGAAACGTCATGCAGGCATTATAGCCGATGACTGGGAGGGCCACACTGTCCGGCTGCAAATTCGGCCGCCGGGCGGCAAGCCCATCGCATGCGCCATGCGATCAGAGTAATCAACACGTATTCTTTGCGATGCCTGGGCATGCAGTCCAGACATCGCTAGCGATCAGGCCGACGCGACTAATGATGATGCGACTGCAAGCCAGGCGCATCGTGCGCTTTGGCCAGCCATTGCATTTCGGAAGGGTTGTGTTCCATATCGCCCAAATCGGCATAATCCACATGCTGGTACTGGCTCAACGCCGTCAAAGAGGTTTTGGGCGCGACTTCGACGGGCTGACCAGGCTTGGCTGCCGGTTGCAGCGCCTGCAACTGTATGCTGACCGTGTGTTGTGGATAGGTATATTCGACCTTGTAGGGCAATTTTAAGGCCGGAATCCACCAGACCTGACTACGAATACCATTGCCCAAGGTACCACTATACTTCTCAATAGCATAGCCATACTGTTCGCTGGCTTCGTCTGCCACTTTTTGCAGGCTGGCCAACTCGCTATCGGTGACCAATTGCGTCTTCAGTTGCCATGTGGCTTCATCCATTTTGATCGCCAGCAGCTTCAAATCCACATCGCTGTAATCGATGGTGCGCTGCTCGTCATGCATCAGGTAAATATAGCTGAATTGCCCACCCGGTTTTTTCTGCCACAAGCTGCTGTGGTGTGCTGGCTCGCCATTTTGATACAACTGACGAATTTCCACCTCATCCTGGTCACGCATCAGCCACCATTGCAAGTGCTTGGCGGCATCGGCCTGGCATGGCAAGGCGCACTGCACGGTGTCATAGCGTGCATTGACGATTTCTTCGGCCTGCGCACCAGCGCTTATCATCGCCATCACCAGCGCAAAACAGCCAGCGGTTTGTTTCAATCTCATGATGATTCCATTTCTTACTAAAGGCAGAGGGCAGCTTGCGCTGCCCCACTGTTAAACCAATTGATGTTCAGGTCTATTCTAAAGACAGTCGATTAAAAACCGAATGCATCTTTCATGACTTGATAAATGTAGCTTTGCTCTTGTACCCCATGGACCAGATAGGCTTTAGGGCCGACGGCATAAATCGCAACCTCTTCACCAGCATGCGTTTCAGAGCTCAGTGGCACCAGTGCCTCCTGGTGGAAATCTGGGTCCTCAGTATCCACGCCTGACATGTCGACCACGCGGCCTGCAGCAATCGCCTCATTGTAAACCGCATCACCTGGTGAGTTAGTGTGATAGCCTGGGCCGTTGGCAAAGCTCACGGTGGTGTAAGGCTTGCCATCAGCCGCCAGCGTTGGCGTGGTTTTACCTGGCTCAACCACTTTACCCAAAATCGGGTTACCACGTTTTGGATAGCCGCCTATGGTCAGGGTGTGGCTATGGTCAGCTGTGACAATAATCAAGGTGTCGTTCAGATTCACTTTGGAAGCCGCTTCACGCACCGCATCTGACAGCGCCACCGCATCTTTAAAGGTACGGTAAGCATTGCCTGCATGAGAAGCATGGTCAATCCGGCCACCTTCCACCATCAGGAAAAAGCCATTCTGGTTTTTCTTCAAAATGTCGATGGCCTTGCCCGTCATCTCTGCCAAAGAAGGCTCACCAGCGATATCGTTAGGACGGTCTTGCTCGTATTCCATGTGGGAGGGGTTGAACAAGCCCAAGACTTTATTGGTCGTGGCTGGATTCAAGGCATTGAATGCCGATTGATTTTCGATATAGACGCCACCAAACTTGTTCACATATTCTTGCGTCAGGTTACGGCCATCGGTACGGCGGCCTTTGGCGCCTTCGATATCTTTAATACTGTTAGGCAAAAAGTAGCTACGGCCACCGCCAAAGACGACATCAACGCCATCGCCAAGCTTGCCATTACCAAAGTTATCAATCAGTTGTGCAGCAATATCCTTGACGCCATTGCTAGCCGCCGCCGCTGACAGGTTAGCATTGGCTTCCCAGTCACGGTTGGAAATATGTGCATAGGTGGCTGCCGGGGTGGCATGCGTGATACGGGCAGTCGACACCACACCGGTGGCTTTGCCAGCTTGCTCGGCCTGTTCCAGCAGGGTGGTTACTTTATTCGCATTGATCACGGCAGGGTTAGCCTCATTGCGCGGAACAGACTGGTTCAATGAAATGATGCCGTCATTGGTTTTCACGCCAGAAATGATGGCGGTCATGGTCGGTGCAGAGTCAGAGGTCTGCTGGTTGGTCGAATAAGTTTTGGACAGGGCCACATAAGGGAACTCTTCAAAAGACAGTTTGTTGCGCTCACCATCCTTGCCTTTGAGCTGACCTTCAAAAATACGCGCGCCAGTGACCGTCGAAATCCCCATACCGTCGCCGACAAACAAAATCACGTTTTTGGCTTTGCGTGCATTCGGTACCAGTTTTTTACTGTCGCTCAGGCTTGCTGCGCCATCGTTGAGCCAGAACTGGGCGTTTTCCTCAGCCATCAAAGGTTGTGTCAGGGAGACTTGTGTCCCCAGCAGCATGGCCAACAGAGCAGTACGTTTTAAGTTAAACAGTTGCATGATTGTTTCCTCAAAGATATTCGTTATAAGTTATTGTGCGCGTCTACGCATAATGGCGGCAATCAAACCAAGCCCCACCAGCATCAAGGCATTGGTATCCGCTTCAGGGACTGCAGAAGCCGTTTGCAAGCTAATATTGTCTACGCCCAGTTGAAGAGAACCCTGGTTGGCGACACTGGCGAAGCGCAACATGAATTGGCCACCGCCAGACAGGATGGAGGTCAGGTCAAACTGGTAGCTCAGGTAGTTGTTGGCAGCCAGCGTGCCATTGGCACCGCCCAGATACAGGCTCTGCAGGACATCGCCCTGGCTGGTAGAAAAAGGATCACTGCCCGCCTTTAAGATATCCACACGGACATGCTGGTTTGGATGATCGGTTGCGTCAACGGTGTAATCAAGGCCACCTGCATCGACAGCACTGCTGGCTGACTGATTGTTGACAAACATTTGGAAGGTCAAGGTCGCCTGGCTGACCGCCGACGTCGTAAAGTTTTGATACAAGATGTTGCTGGCCAGGCCGTTATTATCAAGCAAACCGTAATGTGTGCCGTGATAAGCGCCAACGGTGGTGTTTCCGGTGACTTCAGTCGTGGTGCCTTGCTGTGCCAGTACGCTACCAAGGATGCCAGCTTCAGCCACTTGCCAGCCGACGATGTCATAGGCGTCTGCGCCCTGCACCTCGAAGCCACCATTTTGGATTAATTCAGCGGCGTGTGCTTGAGAGAGCAAAGTCGCTCCCATCAACCCAGCCATGAGCCAAGGTTTCAATGTCATCATTCATCCTCTCGCAGATGGTTATATTACGTTTTTGTACACGGTTAAGTGCTTGTCATGTCACAAGTCATTTGCTTGTGTTAGCCCATGCATTCTTGAAAAACTCTGTGTCAGACAGGTTACGGAAACATGAAATTTATGTGACATGCCTGACTAGTTTTAAGCTATTCAACACCCCCTAAAACATTAAAAAATGTAAGCCAGTGTTGGGTTCACGCAACCTTCATAAAACCATCACGCCCACTAGTCATGATGAGCTACGTTTCGGGCGCAGGACCACTGAATGCCTGTTACACAGCCAGGTTACGATTTCCGGGCTCAAGAATTGTTCTTGTGCTCTTGATATGGGGATGATTTATGAATTTTTTTCGTTTGTTACCAATTTCTGCTGCAGTATGGATGGCCTTAAGCGGACCAGCTTTCGCCGCGGCCAGCACCTCTGGTGTTGTGATCGGCTTGCATGGCGCCAAGCTTGCCAATACCCTGGTTTGCATTGACGCCAACCTGAATGCTCGCTGTGACAGCGGTGAAGTCAGCACACAGACCAATGCCAACGGCGAGTTTAACCTGGCAGGCCATGGTGCTCTGGTGGCGCAAGCAGGGAAGTCTGTGTACCGCGCAGCTGCCGAAAACACGACCGTTGTCAGTGCGTTGAGCACCGAAATCCTGGCGCTCATGGAAGGCAGCAATCTTGATTACATGACCGCACGCGATCGTCTGGCCGCCAGACTACACGTCAGCGGATCACAGCTCGAAGCTGACTTCACACAAACGAGCACTGGCGCCGACCTTGACAGCCTGATGACCGAAAACGATGAGCTGCAAAATCGCCTTGCCGAAGCGGTGCGCGAGGCTGGCAGCAAAGGCAATCTGAATAAAGCGCTGAGCAACCGTCTAAATCTGGACAAAATCGAGCATTTTGTCGTGATCTACCTCGAAAACCGCAGTTTTGACAACCTTTTTGGCAAATATCCAGGCGCCAACGGCCTGAATACACCACAGGCTAAAGCGATCAAACAGGTAGACCGCGACTACATCACGACGCTGACCACCTTGCCACCGGCTTGGGGTGGCATGCTGGCCAATGGCCAGAAAAACACCGCTGGCCAGGCCATCACCCAGGCACAAACCACTGGGGTGTGGCCCAATGCGCCCTTTCAGGTCGATGCCACGAGTGACCAGTTTGGCTATGGCCTGGTGACTGGTAACAACATCACCCGCGATCTGTATCACCGCTTTTTTGAGAACGCCATGCAAATCAATGGCGGCCTGAATAACCTTTATGCGGCCTTTAGTGATGCCGGTGGTTTATCCATGGGTTATTTTGATGGTAGCAAAATGCAACTGTGGGGGCTGGCGAAAAAGTACACCCTGGCAGATAACTTTTACCAGGCCGCATACGGCGGTTCATTCCTGAACCACCAGTATCTGGTCTGCGCTTGCGCACCGGCAATTTCCGCTGATACCGTCGCCAATAACAAAGCTTCTCTCAACGTCTTGACTACCCCAGTCAACGGCGTGCCACAATTGGCCCGCAACAGCTCCATGAGCGCCTCTGCGATTGGCACCAACGCGACAAACACCTCATTCAAGAGCGGCAACATTGCCCCATTGGACTACTTTGGTGCGGGTGACGGCTATCGCGCCGTGAACACCATGCAGCCACCATTCCAACCCAGTGGCAATGCGCCGGTGACCAGCGCCTCAGGTAACCAGCTGCTGTACGCCAATCCATCGGCTTCCACCACCTTACCAGCACAAACCATCACCACCATTGCAGACCTGCTGGATAGCAAGCAAATCAGCTGGAAATGGTACTCAGGCGGCTGGAATGATGCGGTCAATGATCGCGGCAATGTCTACAAGTCAAACAGCTTTGGCGTGGCAGATGCGACCCATGGCGACTTTCAGGCCCATCACCAGCCATTTAACTACTATGCAAATTTTGACCCAGTGGCCCATGGCACCTACCGTAACAGCCACCTGCAAGACCGTGCAGATTTGTTGAATGACATTACACAAGGCACCTTGCCAGCCGTGTCGTTCTATAAACCGATTGGCAACCTGAACCAGCACCCAGGCTATACCAACGTCACCAATGCGGATGATGAAGTGATGACCATCATCAGCCAGTTGCAAAACAGCCCGCAATGGAATAACACCCTGGTATTGATTACCTATGATGAATTTGGCGGCCAGTTTGACCATGCCGTGCCTCCTAAAGGCGATTTGATCGGGCCAGGCACACGTATTCCGGCCTTGATCATTTCACCTTTTGCCAAAAAAGGCGCCGTGGATCATACCCAGTATGACACCGGTTCTGCCTTGCGTTTTATCACACACCGCTACTCACTGCCGCCATTGGACGGCCTGAAAAAGCGTGATGAAAGCTTGCAAAGCCATGGTGCCAACATCATGGGCGACCTGACCAACGCCCTGGCATTCTAATCATTACAACATACGGCGCAGTTGGGTATCCCAATTGCGCTGACTGAATCTTAACTTCTGGAGAAGAATCATGATCAAATCTTTGGGCTTTGCCTCCCTGCTGGCCTTCACCTTCGCATCCAACAGCAGTGTTGCGGCCACCCCTACCATCGTGTTTTCAAGTGCTGACTATGTGAGCGAATCTGCCGCTTTCGGTAGTTACATCATCGATAACACGGATTATCTGGGTGTACGCCTCACCTTGAGCAGCAGCATGGATATTTCCTACATTGGCGGTAACTTCAGCCAATTCTCCGATGGCAATATCTTTGGGGCGATCGTCAAAGCCGGTGACTGGAATAGTAGCACCCTTGCTGCCAACAGCCTGGCACATACCGTCTTTGCAGCGACCGGTGGCGATCAACTCGCTTCACTGGGCAGCACCGTTCATCTGGCCGCAGGCAGCTATGACATCATCTTTGGTTCCGGTCAATTTGGCGCGACTGGCTACAGCGCTCTGGTTGACACGCAAGATGCTGCCAGCACCAGCAATATGTTCCAAAGTACCGACGCAGGCGTGACCATCAGCGCGCTGTCCGGCACGGCTGTACGCGTAACCGCCGCCGCAGTGCCAGAAGCCAGCAACACTGCGATGATGCTGGCCGGCCTGGGCTTGACTGGCCTGATGCTGCGCAGACGCCAGTCCAAATAATCACATTTTGTGCCCAACAAAGCGGATGAGCAGCCTGTTTATCCGCTTTTTTACTCACCTCATTCACAACCATGCTCAACTTGAAAACATTATTGCTGACCGTGCTTTGCTTCTCTTCTTTGCAATTGACGGCTCAGGAAGATGAAGCCTTAGTCCCGCCGCTGGTACAAGAACCCCAGGCGGCCAGTACGCTGTCACCCGCCTCACGCACCCAGGCATTGACGGCGCTGGGCAAACGTCTGTTTCATGATGCGCAACTATCGGCTTCGGGCAAATTATCCTGCGCCAGCTGCCATCAGGCCCAGCACGCGTTTACGCCAGGCAACCAGCAGCCGGTTCAAAAGGGCGGTGACCATATGCAGTTAATGGGGACGCGGGCAGTGCCTACCCTGATGTACTTGCAATCCACCCCGCCTTTCACAGAACACTACACCGAAGATGAGGGCTTACAGCCTGGCCTTGATAATGGTCCGGCAGGCGGTTTTACCTGGGATGGCCGCGTCAATACGCTGGCCGAGCAAGCAAAAATCCCTTTGTTTTCAAGCAATGAAATGGCCTCGACACCGAGCCTGCTGGCCAAAAGAATACGCCAGGCTTATCCCCAGGCGTTCAGCCAGTTGTTTGGCACGGCCAGCTTGCAATCCGACGCCGCCATCACGGATGCGGTTTTATTGGCGCTGCAAACCTACCAGCAAGACGCGACAGAATTCGCGCCCTATTCCAGCAAGTTTGATCACGTCATGCAAGGCCAGGCCCGCTTTACCGCGTTGGAGGAAAAAGGCCTGCGGCTATTTATGGATCCCAACAAAGGCAACTGTGCCAGTTGCCACCAGGCAGCAGTCGTCCATGGTGCACTGCCGCAATTTACCGATCATGGCTATGCTGCGCTGGGTCTGCCACGCAATCCACACATCGCGCAAAATCATGACCGGCACTATTACGACCTCGGCTTGTGCGGCCCGGCCAGACAGGATTTGAATGCAGAGTACTGTGGCTTGTTTAAGGTGCCGACGCTGCGCAATGTGGCACGCAAAAAAAGCTTTTTCCATAATGGCGTGGTACACACCCTCAGAGATGCCGTGCGCTTTTATGCCGAACGCGATACCGCGCCAGAAAAATGGTATCCGCATGACCGTACCGGCAAGCGCCTCAAATTCAATGACCTGGCAGAAAAGTATCAAGACAATATCGAGATGAAAGCCCCGTTTGGCCAACAGCCTGGTGACCCCGCCCCGCTGGATGCAAAGGAGATCGACGCGATTGTGGCCTTTTTAAAAACGCTCAACGATGAAGCGCGCACTGGCAGCCGCCTGGCCAAAGCACCATAACCGCAGCGCGCTATCCCCAAAAAGAAAAAGCCCCGACGGGTCGGGGCCAAAGAGACTTTAAACTTGAAAAACACGCCACAATTACACAAAAGCATCCAAAATGCTGACAATGAGCAGGATGAGCAATCCAAACCATAATACTTTTAGATTAAACCCTGTCATTTCTTGTGTCCTTGCGATGTGTGTAGAATACTTGCCTGGTTAAGCCGCCACAATGGCCCGTTCGGGTCATCTGTTTCAACCTCCGACCACGCCAGGCCAGACTGGCAAATGTGAGCATGACCGCCATGGCTGATTAATGTTTTTACCGAATATCCAGACATTGCAGCCCTTAAACCCACTCCCGTGCCCGGCACTCGCTTTTAAGGTAGGCATAGTAAACCGGCGCAGCGACGATGCCCGGCAGCCCAAAAGTGGCCTCCATGAGTAACATGGCGACCAGCAACTCCCAGGCATGCGCGCGGATTTGCCCGCCAACAATACGCGCGTTTAAAAAGTATTCCAGCTTGTGAATGACGATGAGAAAAGCCAGCGAGCCCATGGCGATCACAAAGGAATGACTGGTACTGACTATGACAATCACAGTATTGGACATCAGGTTGCCCACCACAGGCAGCAAGCCAACCAAAAAGGTAATCGCAATCATGGTCTTGGTGAATGGCAGATGTACGCCGCACAACGGCAAAATCACGATCAGGTAAATCGCAGTCAGGCTGGCGTTGACCGCGGAAATTTTCACCTGCGCAAACACGATATTTTTAAACGCCAGCGCAAACAGCGTGATGCGATTGAGCAGGCTTTGCGCAAGCGGTTTATGGTTACCGTGTGTTTGCACATCATGCAAGGCGACCATGGCCCCGATCACCATGCCGATCAGAATATGCGCCAGATGATGCCCGGCCTCCTTGCCCAGCAATTGCCAATCTGCCGAATGTGAACGTAACCACTCAATCACGGTTTGCTGCAAGGTAATCGCATCATCTGGCAAACGCTCGTTGAGCCAGGGCGGCAACACTTTGCGCGAGTCTTCAATGATTCTAGCCAGTTGATCAAACAACATGGCCAAACCGCCGCTGTCACTGCGGATCAGCGTCACAATCCCCATGCCCAAGGCAACCAGCAGGCCGATCACCAGCGTGGCAATCAGCATGACTGCCAGCCATTTGGCATATTTACCCGGCAATTTGCGTGCAATCAGCGGCGAAATGACATGAATCAGCTCAAACACCAGCATGCCGACCAGTAACGCGGGCAATAATTGCACCTGCAATACCAGCCACATTAACCCTACCATGAGCAAACAGGTGGCAGTATCCAGTCGTTGGGTTTGGTTCACGTCGAACTCCGGTTCCTCAGTTGTTCAGTCTATTGCGCGACTAAAACTTGGCGCGTATTTGTTGGGCGGCATCCAGGGGCAGCTTGAGCAGAAAATGCACAGCCTCATCAAACTGCTTGTCCAGAATTTCGCCCTGGCACTTTTGTACTTCGCGGGTCAGTTCATCTACCCGTTTATAACTGGTTGAGATCTTCAGTTGCACCATCTCGACGAAAGGCATGCTTCCGGCTTGATCCATGGCCTGCTTGGCCGTGCCGCCATACGCCCGCACCAAGCCGCCAGTGCCTAAATTGATGCCACCATAATAGCGCACCACCGCCACACAGCAATTGACATAATTCTGCCCATCCAGCATTTGCATGATGGGTTTACCCGCCGTGCCTGCCGGCTCACCGGCATCTGAAAACCGCGCGACGATGCCCTCTGGAGTTTTCATGCGAAACGCATACGCCAAGTGGCCGGCAGTTTGATGCTCGCTGGCAAACTGACGTAAAAACAGGGCCAGTTCGCGCTCGTTTTCACAGCGCTTGGCGCGGGCGATAAAGCGGGATTTATTGATGGTTTGATCGGCTTGACCGAGTTGGCTAAACGTTTGCATGACACAGACTTCAGGATAACCCCTGTATTCTACCATCTGCATCGACGCTAATCCGGCTGCTGGCGGGCTGTTTGGGCAAGCCGGGCATGGTCATCACGTCTCCACAGATAGCGACTACAAAGCCTGCACCACGCGACAAACGCAGCTCTCGCACATGCAATGCATGATCCGCGGGCACATTGCGCAACTTGGGATCACACGAGAACGAATACTGCGTTTTGGCGACACACACCGGCAAGCCCTGGCTGACTTCTGCCAGACGGGCAAGTTGCTGTTGTGCCAGCGCACTAAAGGTCACCCCGCTGGCCCCATAGAGTTTTTGCGCAATGGTGTCTAGCTTTTCAGTCAGGGACAAATCGTCTGCATACAGTAACCAAGGCGTCGATGCTTGTTGGGCCTGGTCAGCCACCGCGTGCGCCAGCGCAATCGCCCCGGCGCCGCCCTGTGCCCAGTGATGGCAGACATGCAGACTGGCGCCCAAGGCTTGTACGGCTGCCTGTACTAACGCGATTTCGGCCTCGGTATCCGCGGTAAAGTGATTCAGCGCCACCACCACCGGCAAATTGAAATGCTGGCGTAAATTCGTCACATGCTTGCGAAGGTTGGCCACGCCTACCTGTAAAGCGGCGAGGTTTTCGCGGTTCAAGTCCGCCACATCCACCCCACCGTGATATTTCAAGGCGCGCACTGTAGCAACGATCACCGCCACATCCGGCCGCAGGCCAGACTGGCGGCATTTGATATCCATGAATTTTTCTGCACCGAGGTCGGCACCGAAGCCAGCTTCAGTCACCACATAATCCGCCAGACGCAAGGCGGTTTGTGTCGCTACCAGAGAGTTGCAGCCATGAGCAATATTGGCAAACGGCCCCCCATGTACCAGCGCCGGCGACCCTTCCAGGGTCTGTACCAGATTGGGTTGAAAAGCATCTTTAAGCAAGGCGGCCATGGCGCCTTCAGCCTGCAAGTCACTCGCCAGAATCGGGCTGCCTGCTGTACTCAAGCCGACCTGAATCCTTCCCAGTCTAGACGTCAAATCGGCCAGATCGGTCGCCAGGCAAAAAATGGCCATCACCTCACTGGCGACGGTGATATCAAAGCCGGTATGGGTATTATTTTCCAGCGTGAGCCGTCTTAAGGCGCGATCATTCATATCTATACAGCGGCGCCAGCTGACGGTGTCAAACTGCAGCGCATTGCCCTGATATATATGGTTATCTACAAGGGCAGCCAGCAAATTATTGGCGGCACTGATGGCATGAAAATCACCGGTAAAATGCAGGTTGATATTTTCCATCGGCACCACCTGCGCATAGCCGCCGCCGGTCGCCCCGCCTTTCATCCCAAACACCGGACCCAGAGAGGGTTCACGCAAACAGGCCATTGCCTGATACCCCGCCTGATTCAAGGCATCGGTCAATCCTATCGTGGTCGTGGTTTTGCCTTCGCCTGCCGGGGTCGGATTGATCGCCGTGACCAGGATCAATTTGGCTTTGGCAGGTTGCGCCTGCAAGCGGTTGACGGTGGCCTGCGTCAGTTTGGCCATATGCTGACCATAGGCATGCACATCGTCCGCCACCAGCCCAAGTTTGCTGGCTATGTTAACGATGGGCGTTAGCGTGGCGGCCTGGGCGATCGCGATATCACTGAGCATGTCTCTTCCTGACTGACTTCACGGTTAACGCTTGCTTTTGCCATTCCCCATGATGGAGCCTAGCACGCCACGGATAATCGCCCGCCCCAGTTGTGAGCCGATGGCGCGCGCGGCTGATTTGGCCGCAGACTCCAGCACCGAGTCTGAGCGGCTGGTTTTACCGCCTAGAATGCCGCCCAAATCAAAGCCTGAACTTTCTTCCTGTTGTTGTGCCTGCGTCGCAGCACTGGCCTGCTCCGCCCGCTGCTTGAGAATCTCATACGCAGATTCACGATCCACCAGCTTGTCGTATACGCCCACAACTAGAGACTGCGCCATCACCTGCTTGCGCTCCACATCGGTCGCCGGTCCGATCCGGCTCTCGGGTGGACAGACAAACACGCGCTCAACCGGCGTCGGCGCGCCTTTTTCATCCAAAAATGACACCAGCGCCTCGCCCACGCCTAACTCGGTAATCGCTGTGGCAACATCCAGCTTGGGATTGGCACGAAAGGTTTGAGCCGCCACTTGTACCGCTTTCTGGTCGCGCGGGGTAAACGCGCGCAAGGCATGCTGCACCCGATTACCCAATTGACCCAACACCACATCCGGAATATCCAGCGGGTTTTGCGACACAAAGTAGACGCCCACGCCTTTGGAGCGCACCAGGCGCACTACCTGCTCGATTTTTTGCATCAGAATGGTCGGCGCATCATTAAACAGCAAATGCGCCTCATCAAAGAAAAACACCAGTTTTGGCTTATCCAGGTCACCGACTTCAGGCAGTTTTTCAAACAACTCGGAGAGCAACCACAGCAAAAGCGTCGCATACACACGCGGCGAATTCAGCAGCTTGTCCGCAGCCAGAATATTGATAAATCCCAATCCTTTGCCATCGGTTTGCATCATGTCTTCGAGATTCAAGGCCGGCTCACCAAACAGCACATCGCCACCTTCTGTCTCCAGTTGCAACAAGGCTCGCTGAATGGCACCAACACTGGCGGTAGAAATATTGCCGTACTGGGTCTGATAGGTGGCGGCATTTTCGGCACAATGTTGCGCCATGGCGCGCAAATCCTTTAAATCCAGCAGTAGCATGCCATTGTCATCGGCGATTTTGAAAATCGCATTCAAGACACCGCCCTGCACCTCATTAAGGTTCAGCATGCGTGCCAGCAGCAACGGCCCCATCTCACTCAAGGTGGTGCGCACCGGATGGCCTTTTTCACCAAACATATCCCAGAACATGACTGGATAGGCTTTATTCGCATAGCCAGTCAGCGCCAGCTGCTGCACACGCGCCTCGACCTTGGCGTTGCCACCGCCAACCTGACTCATGCCAGACAAATCGCCCTTCACATCAGCCATAAATACCGGCACACCAATACGCGAAAACTGCTCCGCCAGGCTTTGTAAAGTGACCGTTTTACCTGTCCCGGTAGCCCCGGCGATCAGGCCATGACGGTTGGCCATTTTGGGCAGCATCACACTTTCGATGTCATTATTTTTTGCGATGAGCATAGGTTGAACCATGGAATGCACTCTTAACAATTAAAGTTAAGTTGAGTATAGGGGATGGCTCTAAAAAGGGGAAGATTGTTGTTTTGCCTTACATGAGAAATCGTTTAAAAAACTTTTAACCACAGAAACACCGAGAAAAGCGATGAGTGTGCACCACAGTAAATCAGAACATAGCGGATTGATGTTGTTCCCTCTGTGGCCTCTGTGTTCTCTGTGGTTAAAAATGTTTTTATTAAGAACTATCAAAAATCCCCACGTCGGGCTTTTTCCATCAACTCAATCAAGGCATTTTCAAGCTGTTGTGCCGAGGCTTGCGCCCTGGCGGTGGGATGCTTGATATTTTTCAAGTCATGCGTGGGTCTGTCCAGCCCCAGATAAAGTTGCCGCTTGCCGTGCACATCCGGCTTTTCATAAATGGCCAGGCGGCAAGGCGCAAACACCAGAAATTCGGGGTGATCGAGGATAATTTCGGTGCCCATGCTCAGGTTACAAAAGGTGCGGACTTCTTTGATGCCTTGCGGATCCTGGCCGCGCTGTTTCATATGGTCACCAATCGGGAAGTTGGCAGGGTTTACAAAATTCATGCCCTCAGAGAGCGATTTAAGGCTATCCACCAGATCCTGGTAGCTCACGCCAGGCTGCACCGGCACTTCATAAATGGCGTTATCGAGATCCACGTCTGGCATGCCATGACCAATGACACGGACATGCGCCGGTGCGGCCCAAACCGAGCAATGGATCAAAAAACAGAGGCAACACCATCCCTCGAGGTGACTAAAACGCATGAAAGACCTCTCTATCTGTGAAGACTATGTAGCATTACAGCATGCCGCTACGCAGACCAATGTGACGCGCATCACAAGCCCTGATGCAAGGCCCGTTGCACACTGCGCTTGTCATATTGCGGTGACAGCATGGTAATAAAGTTAAGCATGTAATCACGCAAAAAAGCATCCTTGCGCACACCCAGATAAGTGGTACTGTCAGGAAATAGATGGCTGCAGTCCAGGCTTTTGAGCGGTGCATCGCGGGTTTCCTCATAAGCCATATTGGCAATCAACCCAATACCCAGCCCCAGATTGACATAGGTTTTGATCACGTCTGCATCAATCGCCGTAAACACCACATTGGGCTGCAGACCGGCATCGTGAAAGACTTTAGACACCAGTGTGCCGCCAGTAAAGGCAAAGTCATAGGTGATCAGCGGATAGTTGACCAGATCTTTCAGGCTGATGGTTTTCTTTTCCAGCAAGGGATGTTGCGACGGCACGACCAGGCACCGGTTCCAGCTGTAGCATGGCAAGCACGACAAACGGTCATCCTTGCTGATGTTCTCGGTCGCAATGCCGATATCGGCTTCTCCGGCAGCAACCTGTTCGGTGACTTGCGACGGGTTGCCCTGATGAATCGTCAATTTCACATTGGGATACTGCGCCATGAACTGCTTGACCGCAGCAGGCAGGCGATAACGCGCTTGCGTATGGGTAGTGGCAATGGTCAGTTCACCACTGTCTTCGCGGCTGTATTCGTCGCCCACCCGTTTGATATTCTGCATGTCCAGCATGACACGCGCGGCCAGCTCGACAATTTTACGGCCAGGCTCAGTCACTCCGATGAGGCGTTTGCCATTACGCTGAAAAATCTGCAATCCCAACTCTTCTTCTAACAGCTGGATTTGCTTGCTGACCCCAGGTTGGGAGGTATGCAATGCCTCAGAGGCAGCAGAAATATTCAAATGCTGCCGCACCACCTCATGCACATACCGTAACTGGTGAAACTTCATAGATCACCCTTTATAACCAAAAGCTATATCATAGAAGAATTTATTATTAAATCAACACTTAAAAACTTGTTATGATGCCGCGCTTAACTTTTCAAGATACTCCTCATGGAATTCGGATACATATTGGCAGGCTTTGTCGTGGGCTTTTTGGTTGGTCTGACGGGTGTTGGCGGCGGCTCATTAATGACGCCGATTCTGTTGCTTATTTATAACATCAAGCCCGCCGTCGCCGTAGGGACAGACCTGCTCTATGCCTCGATCACAAAATCTGTGGGGATTTTTGCGCATGGCAAACTGGGGAATATTGACTGGCGTATCGTCAAACGCTTGGCCATGGGTAGCGTTCCAGCGTCTCTGTTAACCCTGTGGGCCTTGCACAGCATGGATTTACAGTCAGGCGAAGTGGTATCCACAATCAAATTCTGGTTAGGCATTGCCTTGATGGTGACCTCAGCGGCCGTGCTGTTACGTAACAAATTAATCGCTTTAGTCTCCAAAGACGAATGGATTCCAGCCCATTACGTACCTCCGGCCACCGTATTACTCGGGGTGGTACTTGGCGCGCTGGTCACGCTGACCTCGGTCGGTGCGGGCGCGCTGGGGGTAACAGCGCTGATTCTGTTATATCCCAAGGAGAAAATCACCACGATTGTCGGCAGTGATATTGCGCATGCCGTGCCGCTAACGCTGGTGGCTGGTCTAGGCCATGCCTCCCTGGGCACCATAGACTACCAGTTACTCGGCACCTTGCTGATCGGTTCCATACCGGGCATTTACCTGGGTAGCCATATGAGCTCACGTGTTGCAGAACACTGGGTACGTATTGCCTTGGCTATGATATTGATTTATGTAGGCTTTAAGCTAGTTTTCCATTAAAATACTGCCTCTTCGCTTTTTGCGAACAAAGTGACTCAAGCATGTACAAATACGATCCTATAGACCAACAAATTGTTAATGAACGTGTCGCCCAGTACCGCGACCAGACCCGCCGCTATTTGGCAGGCGAACTCACGGATGAAGAGTTCCGCCCGCTGCGTCTGCAAAACGGCCTGTATATTCAGCGCCATGCACCGATGCTGCGGATTGCCGTACCTTACGGACTCATGTCCAGCAAACAATTACGCAAACTGGCAGACATTGCCAAGCGCTATGACCGTGGCTATGGTCACTTTAGTACCCGTCAGAACTTGCAGCTCAATTGGCCCAAACTGGAAGACACCCCGGAGATTCTGGCTGAGCTGGCGACGGTAGAAATGCACGCCATTCAAACCTCAGGCAACTGCATCCGTAATATCACGACTGACCAGTTTGCAGGCATTGCGCCAGATGAAATCATTGATCCGCGCGCCATCGCTGAAATCATGCGCCAGTGGAGTACCTTTCACCCTGAATTCGCCCTGTTGCCACGTAAGTTCAAGATTGCCGTCTCAGGCACTGAACAAGACCGTGCGATTGTGCAGGCGCATGACATTGGCCTCGAATTTTACAAAGACGCACAAGGCCAGATGGCGATCAAAGTCTGGGTGGGTGGTGGCTTGGGCCGTACACCGATCCTGGGCACTGTGATTCGCGAACATCTTGAATGGCAACATGTGTTGTCTTACTGCGAAGCGGTGATCCGTGTCTATAACATTCACGGCCGTCGTGACAACATCTACAAAGCCCGCATCAAGATTCTGGTGAAGGCGCTGGGCATTGATGAATTCAGACGCCAGGTAGATGAGGAATGGGCCCACCTCAAAGACGGTCCACTCACCATCACTCAAGCCGAACTAGACCGCGTGGCGCATTACTTTGAGCCCATGCCATACAAAACATTACCAGCGCATGATGCCTCTTTTGATGCTGCCGTAGCCAGCAATCCGGCATTTGCTGCCTGGGTCAAACGTTGTGTCCATGCGCACCGTGTTGCAGGCTATCGCGCGGTGACCTTGTCACTGAAACCACACGGCAAAGCGCCTGGGGACATTACCAGCGAGCAAATGCACGTGGTGGCTGACTTGGCCGATGCCTACAGTTTTGGCGAGCTGCGCTCCTCCCACGAGCAAAACCTGATTCTGGCCGACGTGCAATTGTCCGACCTGTTTGACGTGTGGGAAAAAGCCCGCGCAGCCGGTCTGGCCACGCCTAACATCGGCTTGCTGACGGACATTATCTGCTGCCCTGGCGGTGACTTCTGCAGCCTGGCCAATGCCAAATCGATTCCGATTGCCGAAGCCATTCAGATGCAGTTCGACAATCTGGACTACCTGTATGAAATCGGTGACCTTGAGCTCAATATCTCTGGTTGCATGAATGCCTGCGGCCATCACCATGTCGGCCATATCGGCATTCTGGGTGTGGATAAGGATGGTTCGGAGTGGTACCAGGTCACCATTGGTGGCAAGCAAGGCAATGATGCCAGCATAGGTACCGTGATCGGCCCTTCATTCTCGGCAGAAGAAATGCCAGGCGTAGTCAAGCGCCTGATTGAGGTCTATGTGCGTGAGCGTAGCGACGAAGAGCGTTTTATCGACACGGTACGTCGTTTGGGCGTGGCGCCGTTCAAGGCCCATGTCTACGCTGAAAAGGAATCTGCATAATGAGTCAATTAATTCAACTTGATGCCAACGGCCACGCCAGCATTGTGGCGGATACCTGGACCCGCGTGGTCCCACCGGCCCCGGCTGAAGAGTCTGTCCGCAAGCAGGCCGGTAAAGTCGTGCTGTTCAAACTGACTGGCGAGCAAACCTATAGTCCTGAACAAATTGCCAATACGCAGATACCAGCCACCGGCAAAATTCTGGTGCCGTTGACTGTCTGGCAAGCTCGCAAGACAGAGTTGCAAGCGCGCCTGGCAGCTGGTGAACTCGGCATTGTGCTGGCCACCAACGAAACCGCAGAGACACTGCAAGCCGAATTTGCAGATTTGAACACCTTGCCAATCATTGCGATTTATGTGGAACGCTTTGCCGATGGCCGCATTTTCACTTTGGGCAACTGGCTACGCACGCGTTATGGATTTAAAAACGAATTGCGCGCCATTGGCGATGTATTGCGTGACCAATTGTTCTTTCACAAGCGCGCAGGCTTCACCAGTTTTTTAATTCGTGCTGACCGCTCGGCCAAAGATGCACTGGCCAGCCTGAATGACTTCAGCCAGCCCTATCAGGGTGCGGTAGGTGATGTGCCTGTGTGGAGAAGGATACAGCGCGCATGAGTTTCGGCGTCAGCATGCTCAAACCGGCAGCCAGCAATCCTGCGACACGCCCTGAGCTGACAGAAGCCCTGGTTGCTTCTGTCCAGGCCAAGCGCGTCCAAGTAGTAGCCCTGCTTCAGTCTGCTGCGGCAGAGTTTCCGGCCATCACTTTTGCCAATAGTTATGGCGCTGAAGATATGGTGTTGACTGACCTGATCGCCAAAGAGGCCCTGCCCATCGAGATTTTTTCACTGGACACAGGTCGACTGCCCGCAGAAACCTACACCCTGATGGGCGAAGTTGAGCACACCTATGCCACCAAACCGGTGGTATTTTTCCCCAAGCATGAAGCCGTAGAGCAGTATGTGCGTACCCAGGGCATCAATGCCTTCTATGACAGCATAGAACTGCGTAAGGCCTGCTGCCATATGCGCAAAGTGGAGCCGCTGCAACGTGCACTGGCTGGCAAAAAAGCCTGGATCACCGGCATGCGTGCTGAACAAGCCACCACCCGCAGCAATTTGCCTGTCCGTGAATTTGACGCAGGCAACAAACTGGAGAAATTCAACCCGCTCAGTGACTGGACAGAAAAAGAAGTCTGGGCCTATATCCGGTTGAATGAAGTGCCTTACAACGCCCTGCATGACCAGTTTTACCCCAGCATTGGCTGTGCGCCTTGTACGCGTGCCGTCGCCATGGGTGAAGATATCCGTGCCGGTCGCTGGTGGTGGGAAGATCCGACCAGCAAAGAGTGCGGTTTGCACGTAAAGAAATAGTTAACTGCCGGTAAACGTTAAAGCAGTAATGAGCGTGTATCTACGTTGATCGGCGGTAAAAATTTGATTGGTAATAAATTAAGATGACAACGAAACAACCTTTATCACATCTCGACTGGCTCGAAGCTGAAGCCATTCATATCCTGCGTGAAGTGGCTGGTCAGTGCGCCAACCCTGTGTTGCTGTTCTCCGGCGGCAAGGATTCGTTGTGCATTTTGCGTCTGGCAGAAAAAGCCTTCCGCCCAGGTCGCTTCCCTTTCCCGCTCATGCATATCGACACCGGTCACAACTATCAGGAAGTGGTCAATTTCCGTGACCAGCGCGCTGCCGAGCTAGGCGAGCGCCTGATTGTGCGTTCAGTGGAAGACTCCATGAAGCGTGGCACTGTGGTGCTGAAAACGCCGGATGAGCCACGCAACAAACATCAGTCGGTGACCCTGCTGGAAGCCATTGAAGAGTTCGGTTTTGACTGCTGCATTGGCGGCGCCCGCCGTGATGAAGAAAAAGCGCGCGCCAAGGAACGGATCATGAGCTTCCGTGACGAGTTTGGCCAATGGGATCCGAAAAACCAGCGCCCGGAATTATGGAACCTGTACAACGCCCGTGTGCACAAAGGGGAAAACATCCGCGCCTTCCCGATCTCGAACTGGACGGAAATGGATGTCTGGCAATATATCGAGCGTGAAAAACTGGAGCTGCCTAGCATCTACTTTGCCCACCAGCGCGATGTGGTGATGCGTCATGGTGCGATTTTCCCGGTCAACGTGCCGCTGACTTCTGGCGAATTGATCAACCAGCCCAAGGCCGGTGAAGAAGTCATCAACATGCAGGTACGTTTCCGTACCGTCGGTGACGTCACCTGTACAGCGCCCGTCATTTCTGATGCCGATGATGTGAGCAAAATCGTGGTAGAAACCGCCACCACCACCATTACCGAGCGTGGCGCAACGCGTCTGGACGATCAAACTTCCGAGGCTTCGATGGAGCAGCGTAAGAAAGAAGGTTATTTCTAATATGACAACACAACACAACGACTCTTTGCTGCGCTTCATGACCTGCGGCAGCGTGGATGATGGCAAAAGCACGCTGATTGGCCGCTTGCTGTATGACACTAAAACCATCCTGGCAGATACGCTCAACAACATTGAACGTACTTCGAAAAAACGCGGTATGGAAGCCGTGGATCTCTCCTTGCTGACCGATGGTTTGCAAGCCGAGCGCGAACAAGGCATTACCATTGATGTGGCTTACCGCTATTTCAGCACCGGTACCCGCAAATACATCATCGCCGATGCCCCTGGTCACGAGCAATACACCCGCAACATGGTGACCGCCGCATCAACGGCTAACCTGGCGATTATCCTGATCGATGCCCGTAAAGGCGTACTGACCCAAACCCGCCGCCACAGTTATCTGGCGCATCTGGTCGGCATTCCCCATATTGTCGTGGCAGTGAACAAGATGGATCTGGTCAATTATGACCAAGCCGTCTTTGACAAAATCAAGGCGGATTACACGGCATTCGCCACCGAGATCGGTCTGGCGCAAGCGCGTGACATCAAATTCATTCCCATGTCTGCACTCAATGGTGACATGCTGGTAGACCGTCTGGAAAATCTGAACTGGTACCAGGGCGAAACCTTGCTGGAGCTGCTGGAAGCGGCCCCGGCTTCAAATAGCGAGGCATCAGAAGCCTTCCGCTTCCCGGTACAGTTTGTCTGCCGCCCACATGACTCGGCCAATCCCGACCTGCATGATTTCCGTGGTTTTATGGGGCGTGTTGAGTCTGGTGAAATCGCCGTCGGTGATGCGATCACAGTATTACCGAACGGTTACCAGTCTAAAGTCAAGGCGATTCAACTGGGTGCCGAGCAACTGCAACGTGCACAAACGGAACAAAGCGTAACCCTGCTGCTTGAAGATGAGATTGATACCTCACGCGGCGATATGATCGTGAAAACCAGTCAAGCGCCTGAAGCCGTCAAACACATTGAAGCACATGTCTGCTGGCTGTCAGAAACCCCATTGTCGCCGGCACGGACTTACATAGTGCGTCACACCACACGCGAATCCAAAGCGAAAATCGGCAGCATTCAATACAAAGTGGACGTCAACACGCTGGAGCAACAGGCGACTACTGATCTCAAAATGAATGATATCGCCCGCGTAAGCTTTAAGCTGGCGCAACCGCTAATGGTAGACAGCTATGATAAAAACCGTGCCACCGGCGCGTTTATCGTCATTGACGAGAGCACCAACAACACGGTTGGCGCAGGCATGATTGTCTAAACCAGCGCAAGCGGATGTCACACAAAGCCATCCATCGTCAATTTGGCTAAATTGCAATAAAATATCGTTTTGGCCCTAAAAGCCCACAAAGGATTTAAAACATGACTTATGTAGTAACCGAAAATTGTATTCAGTGCAAATATACCGACTGCGTAGATGTGTGCCCGGTAGACTGTTTTGTTGAAGGCCCTAACTTTCTGGCAATCAACCCGGATGAGTGCATTGACTGCACGCTGTGTGTGGCCGAATGCCCGGCAGAAGCGATTTTCTCTGAAGATGATGTGCCAGCCAACCAGCAGCACTTTATCGAACTCAATGCCCGTCTGGCAAAAGTCTGGCCGACCATTACCGCACGCAAAGAACCCTTGCCGAATGCCGATGAAATGAATGGCAAATCCGGCAAGACTGAACTGCTGGTCGAATAAGCTTTTCTGGCCTTGAGGTCACAAAAAAGCCGCTTTTTAAAAAGCGGCTTTTTTATTGCGACTGGCATCCAAGTGTTTAAATGTCCATGGCTATGAGCAGTTTTTTAACCGGTGCATAACTACGCCTGTGCTCAGGCGTGACGCCATGTAAGGCCAGGCGCTCAAGATGCAACGCGGTGGGATAGCCTTTATGCTGGGCAAAGCCATACTCTGGATATTGCGCGTCTAATTCCAGCAATGAAGCATCTCTGGCCGTCTTGGCCAAAATAGAGGCTGCCGAAATTTCAGCCACTTTGCTATCGCCTTTGACAATGGCTTCACAAGGGATCTGGAATACAGGTTTACGATTACCGTCCACCTGGATCAGTGTGGCCTGTATATGAAACTGGTCGCACATGGCCTGGTAAGCGCGTTGCATGGCGAGCAGACTGGCCTGCAAGATATTGATCCGATCAATATCTTGCGCGCTGACGCTGGCAATGCCCCAGGCCAAAGCCTGTTGTTTGATGGTGATCGCCAGTGCATCACGCTTGGCCTCAGATAACTTTTTCGAGTCTGCCAGACCTGCGATAGGTCTGGACGGATCCAGAATGACTGCGGCGGCATACACTGCGCCAGCCAAAGGCCCCCTACCTGCTTCATCAATACCACACAGGATGTGCATCGCAGTTAAGCCTGTAGAAATTGTCTAATCACAGCCGCTGCTTTTTGCGCGCTGTTTTGCTTGAGCTGCGCGTGAATATGGCGATACTTTTCTTGTAGCGCACTCAAGCCAACTTTATCAGCCAGCAGATTGTAGAGTGTTTGCGCAATGCGCTCCGGAGTCGCATCATCCTGCAGCAATTCAGGCACAATAAACTCACCAGCCAGGATGTTAGGCAAGCCAACATAAGGCTGCAGACGCATACGTTTAAGCAATTGCCAGCTCATATTAGACATCTTGTAGGTAATGACCATCGGCTTCTTGAGCAACGCAGCTTCCAGTGTTGCCGTGCCAGAGGCGACCAGCACCGCATCTGCGGCTGTCATCGCATCATGTGCGTGACCAAACATGATTTGCAGATCTATGCTGGTCTCAGGTTTTTGCGTTAATAACTGGTGCCAGGCACTGGTAAAAATATCACGGGTTTCTCGCGTCACCAATGGCACCAGAAACTGCGCTTGCTGGCCGTTTTCACGCATCAGGCGATCAAATACAATCGCAGTTTCCAGAACAAGTTCTGCATGAAACGTCACCTCAGACTGGCGACTACCAGGCAGCATCGCAATGACCACTGTGTCTTTTTTGAGTTTGAGTTTCTCTCGGGCTTGCTCAACAGGCGGCTCCATCGGTAGCGCATCCGCCAGAGGATGGCCGATATAGGTGACAGGCACGCCAACCTGCTGGTAAAGCGCAGGCTCAAACGGAAACAAGGCCAGCATATGTGAAACCGCCCGCTTGATTTTGTGAATCCGGTTTTTACGCCACGCCCAGATAGAGGGGCTGACATAATGCACAGTCGCGATGCCCTTGGCTTTGAGCTTACGCTCCAGCCAAAAGTTAAAGTCTGGGGCATCAATACCGATGAATACATCGGGCTTTTCAGTGAGAATCTGCTTGTACAACTGGCGGCGTAATTTGAGCAGGCCCCACAGATGCTTGAGCACTTCAAGATAGCCACGTACCGATAAACGTTCGATCGGAAATAAGGATTTGGCACCCAGGCTCATCATTTTAGGACCCGCAATGCCAAAAATCTCGACGTCAGGTTGCGCTGCTTTCAGCTCCTGAATCAAGTGATAGCCCAGCAAGTCTCCGGAGGCCTCTCCCGCCACCATTGCAATCTTAGCCATAATGTGTGTGAATTAACGGACAATGCCGCGCGTGGTCTGCGCGAGAAAACGGGTCATCAAGCCAATTTCCGGGCAGGATGTTTCCATGTCAGCCAAGGCCGCTTTTGCTTCTTCTAACGACAAGCCTTGACGATAAAGCACTTTATAGGCGCGCTTGATTTGCTGTATGGTCTCAGCACTAAAGCCTCTTCGCTTGAGGCCCTCGGCATTAATCCCATGCGGCTGCGCGTCATACCCCGCTGCCGTCACATAGGGCGGAATATCCTTGAACACCACAGACCCAACCGCGGTAATAATATGCTCACCGATCTGGCAATATTGGTGGATTAAGGTAAAGCCGCCAAGAATGGCATGATCATAAATAGTGACATGCCCTGCCAGCGAGGAGTTATTCGCCATGATGGTATGGTTGCCAACGATGCAATCATGGGCGATATGCACATAGGCCATAATCCAGTTATGGCTGCCGATTTTGGTCGTGCCTTTATCCTGAACCGTGCCACGATTAAAGGTACAAAACTCACGGATGACATTGTGATCACCGATTTCAAGCAGCGTAGGCTCATCCTTGAATTTTTTGTCTTGTGGCTTTGCCCCTAGCGACGAGAATTGAAAAATCTCGTTATGCTTTCCAATGGTGGTGGGGCCTTCAATCACCACATGTGAGGCGACTTTGGTACCCGCATCAATACGGACACCCGCACCTATGGTGCTATACGCGCCCACTTCGACCGAGCTATCCAGCTCGGCTTTGGGATCAATAATTGCGGTAGGATGAATCAAACTTTGCATGTTTCGCCTGCTACGCCCTCATGAGCGCAGTATCATATCGTTATTTTTCAATGGCTTTCAGGATACACATCATGTTGGCCTCGGCCACCACTTCGTCTCCTACTTTGGCCACGGCGACATATTTCCAGATGCCCTTCAGGATACGGTCAATTTTGACATTGAGCACGATCTGATCGCCTGGGGACACCGGCTTTTTAAAGCGCACATTGTCTATACCAGCAAAATAATACACAGAGTCATTGGTCGGCTTGGTACCCATCGTTTTAAAAGACAGGATGGCTGCCGCCTGTGCCATGGCCTCAACAATCAACACGCCCGGCATCACAGGGTGGTATGGAAAATGGCCTGGAAAATAAGGCTCGTTGACCGAAACATTTTTGACGGCGGTGATCTCTTTACCCAACTCCATAGACAGTACGCGGTCAACCAGCACAAACGGATAACGGTGCGGTAAATGTTCTAGTATCTCATGAATATCCATGCTATTCATTGGGTTCTCAGCCATAGTCTCTCTCAATCTTTTGAATGTCTCTGTATATTGCTAATTGCTTGCTCAAGCTGCTTGAGCTTGAGCTGATATTGTTCCAGATGCCGGATATTGGCCGCGGTCCGCAACCAGTCTGCATGTTTTTGGAATGGCATGAGCGCCGTATAAGTGCCTGCCTGCTGGATAGAGCGCATAATCATGGAACCAGGCGAGATGGTGACACCATCTGCAATCTGCAGATGGCCCAAAATCATGGCCGCGCCACCGATTTTGCAATGTTCACCGATCACTGCACTTCCTGCGATGCCCACGCAGCCAGCAATCACCGTATGCGCGCCAATGCGGACATTATGGGCGACCTGTATTAAATTGTCCAACTTCACACCGTCTGCAATCACAGTGTCATCCAAAGCGCCGCGATCGACTGTGGTATTTGCACCGACATCCACGTGATTTCCGATCACTACCCGGCCTATCTGCGGTATTTTAACCCATTCGCCCTGCGCTTCTGCGTAACCAAAGCCATCATTTCCAATAATACAGCCAGAAAACAAATGGCAATGGCTACCAATCTTACTGCCATGCTTGACCACCACACGCGGTTCCAGCACGGTATGCGCACCAATGCTTACATCGTCTTCGATCACGCAACCGGCACCAATTCTGACCCCTTCGCCCAGCACAACGCGGTCACCAATATAGACCTGCGCCTCAACGGTTAACTCGGACCCATGCTGCACCCCTTGCCCAAGCACGGCGGTTGCATGAATCTGGTTCTGGTAAGTACGCGGCGGATTCAATAGCGCGGACAGCCTTGCGAAGTAGGCATAAGGATTATCCGTCAGAATACACGGCAGAGCCGTTAAATGCTGATGCTCAGGCCGTAAAATGATGGCAGATGCCTGGGTGGCCTGTAAGGATTGTGTATATTTGGTATCGTTAAAAAAAGCAATGCTGCCTGGCTGCGCCTGCGACAAGGAAGCCATGCGAGACACGGTCAGGGCGCTCGCATGTTGTGACTGCTCGCCTAGCCATAGCTCACCGCCCAGAGACGCAACAATCTCTTGTAATGTATAGTGTTGCGCCATAAAAAAACAACCCTAGAAAACAACTTTAGAAAAATAACTCGAAAACAACATGACTAAGCAGCGGACAACCCAAAGCCAGGCAAAATCTCTATTTTTTACCTAGCAATTTCAGCACTTTATCCGTGATATCAATACGCTTGCTGGCATAAGCAACTCCACTGTAGGCGACTAGATCATAGCCTTCGTTCTCAGCCACGGTCTGAACCGCTTTATTGATACGTTCTTGCAACAAGGCCAGCTCTTCATTTTTGCGCAAATTAATATCTTCACGCAATTCACGCTGCTTGCTCTGAAATTCAAGGCGTGAATTGTTCAATTGACGCTCTTTCAGGCGGCGATCTGACTCAGTCAAATTTGAACGATCATGATCGAGCTGCGTTTCCAACTCACGAATCTGTTTTTGCAGCTTATCAAGCTCGAGTGAGCGCGGACTAAACTCTTTTTCAAGCTTTTTACCCGTCTCGGCGGTTTGCGGTGCCTCTTGCAGAAGCTTGTCCACCTGTACATACCCGACTTTGTAATAATCGGCGGCTTGTGCATGTGCACAAGACAATACAATCGCTAGCACGCTAAACCAGATGCTTCTCATGAGAGTCCTCCTTTCCGCGCCAGCATGATGAGTGATTTGACACAGCATGCGTTAGAACTGCTGTCCAAACTGGAATTGCAGCACTTGTGTGTTGTCATAACTTTTACTATTCAAAGGCTTGGCCAGTACCAATTTCAACGGTCCAAATGGCGACACCCAGGTCACGCCTGCACCGGTTGAGAAACGCAAATATTCCGAGTTAATCGGATCATCTTGCCCGTAAACTCCCCCCGCATCCAAGAACACACTCAGACGGAACTGACTAGACTGGGTGACGAACGGCACTGGCATAAACAATTCCGCATTGCCTAAAACCTCTTTGGTGCCGCCCAGCGCATACGTTGAACCTGACGTTGGGTTTATACCTCTAGGGCCTAATGAAGAGTTCACAAAACCGCGGACACTGTTTACACCACCCAGATAAAAGTTTTTAAAGAAAGGATAGTTTTTACCACCATAACTGTTCGCATAGCCAACTTGCCCGTTTAGCATGAAGGTAAAGTTATCATTTAACTCTTTATACCAGGCATGCTGGTAAGTGGTTTTGTAATACTGCAGATTGAGCCCCGGCACACTGACCTCGCCAGAGAGTCTTTGTAACACACCGCGGTGCGGGAAAAGAATGCTGTCTCTGGAGTCAAAGGTCCAGCTGGCATTGGCCACTAAGGAGTTGCTGTCACAGCCACTGGTATTACCGCAGAAGTTAATGTATTGGATCGGACTGCTGCTACTCAAGCTGACATTGGTAAAGTCTAGCGTCAGCCCGGCATTGACAAAGTCCCTTTCTGACAGCGGCATACCAAAGTTAACACCCACGCCATAAGAACGGCTGCTATAGGTACCCACATTTAACAAACTACTATTGGTATTACCAGTGTTGACATCACGCCGGTAAATATCAAAACCACGACTGATCCCGTCTGGGGTGAAGTATGGGTTGGTATAGGATAACGAGTAGGTTTTGTTGTAGTTACTGGTATTGACTACCAACGCGACACGGTTACCGGTGCCGAGGAAGTTCGGCTGGTTGACGTTGAAGCCCAGAATCACGCCACTGCTACTGGACAAACCGGCACCAAACTGTACGCTGCCAGTGGCCTTTTCTGCAACCGTCACGTTCATATCGACCTGATCATTGATGCCAGGGACAGAAGGCGTCTCCAGCTCGACCGTGTCAAAGAAGTTCAAGCGCTGGATACGCTCTTTTGAACGCTTGATTTTATCACCTGCATACCAGGCAGACTCCAGTTGACGCATCTCGCGTCTGACCACAGCGTCACGCGTACGTGTATTCCCTTGTACGTTAATCCGTCTGACATAAACTTTACGGCCAGGATCAACAAAGAAGGTAAATGCAACAGTATGCTCTTGCTTATTGATCTCGGGCACCGCGTTGACATTGGCAAAGGCATAGCCTTCTTCGCCCAGCTTGTCATTAATGTTTTTGCTGGCGTCGGTGACTTTTTGGCGATTGAATACTTCGCCATCCTGAATATTAATCAGTTTGCGCAGATCGTCTTCTGGCAGCAATGTCTCGCCAGCCAGCTTGGTTTTGCTGATATTGTATTTATCACCCTCGGTGATATTGATGGTGATATACACGTCCCGCTTGTCTGGCGAAATGGAAACTTGCGTGGAATCAATCGCAAACTCCAGATAGCCCTGGTTCATGTAAAACGAACGTAAGGCTTCCAGGTCCGCCGTCAGCTTTTGCTTGGAATACTGGTCATCCTTGTTCCACCAGCTCATCCAGTTTGGAGTCGTCAGTTGAAAGTTGGCACGCAAGTCCTGCGTGGTAAACAAATGATTACCCACGATATTAATATCGCGGATTTTGGCTGCAGGGCCTTCGGTAATCTCAAAGCGGATAGCGACGCGGTTACGCTCCAGCGGACTTGCCGTGGCTTTAACCTCTGCGCTGTACTTGCCTTGCGACAGATACTGGCGCTTGATTTCCTGTTCTGCGCGATCTAACTGGGCTTTATCAAAAATCTGCCCTTCGGCAATGCCGATCTGCTTCAGGCCCTCTTTGATTTTGTCCGTTTGAAACGATTTGTTTCCGCTAAAATCAATTTGTGAGATAGAGGGACGCTCCTGAACGGTGACAACCAGGACATCGCCTTCATTTTCAATACGCACATCCTTGAAAAATCCGGTGGCATAGAGGGATTTAATCGCTTGCGCAGCTTTTTCATCACTCATGACATCGCCCACCTGCATGGGCAGGTAGTTAAATACAGTCCCCGCCTCGGTGCGTTGCAAACCTTCAACGCGGATATCTGAAATGACAAACGGTTCTGTGGCGTAAGCGCTGAAATGCATCACCCCAGCTAACAAACCCAACCACAATTTGGAACTTGATTTTATTCTCATTAACTATGCTTTCAACCAATCAGGTAGCGATTAATGTCGTTAAAAAAAGCAATTAACATTAACGCGCCCAATATACCCAAACCCAGTCGCTGACCAATCGCCAGCACACGTTCAGGTAACGGTTCTCCTCGTATCAACTCCGCCATATGATACAACAAATGACCGCCATCCAATACTGGAATCGGTAGCAGATTCATGACGGCAATACTGATACTGAGCAAAGCAATAAAGCCGATGTAAGGTTTAATGCCCATATCGGCCGACTCACCAGCCGCATCGGCAATACTGACCGGGCCACTGATCGCCTTGAGTGATGCCTGACCCGTGACCATTTTTCCCAGCATTTTGAGGGTGAAGGCAATGGTCTCCTGCATTTTTTCCAATGCACGGCCCGCCGCCTGCATCAGACTAAAGTGCCTGACCACTTGATAAGGCGTCAAATCGACTGCTGCCATATCCACAGCCGCCCCCAGACGGCCAATTTTCTGACCGCCTTGCAGGGTCAATTCTGGCAACAGTTTGACTTCATAGGACCTTTCAGCCCGCTGGTATTCCAACTTGAGCGCTTGCTCGGGACTCGCACGGACCAGTTTGACGAATTGCTGCCAGTCTGCAATCGGCTTTTGATTCACCTTGAGGATACGATCCCCAGGCTGCAAGCCACTTTTCTGAGCCACCGAGCCAGGCAAGACTTCGCCAATCACTGCTGGCACCGTCGGCATCAAGACGGCCAATCCCACTTTCTGCATCACCTCGCCATCTGGCTCGCCTGCTAACCGTTGCAACGGCAACTGATGCTGATGCAGCTCGCCTTGCGGGGTTTTGGTCACGACACGCAGGCTACGGTGTGCCATCCATTGATCCAGCATTTGCCACTGCACCTCTTGCCAGGTCGCCACCGCTTGACCATCCAGCGATACAATCAGGTCGCCTTGGCGCAGTTTGGCGGCCGCTGCCAATGAGCCAGGCTCCACCGGACCAATCAAGGGTTTCAGGCCAGTCTCGCCTTGCGCAATCAATCCCCAATAACACACGAATGCCAGGAGCAGATTGGCCAGCGGGCCGGCAAATACGATCCACATTTTGGCCGCAATGGACTGACGATCAAAAGCCTGTGACCAATCCACATCGGGACGAGAAGGCATTTCAGTCGCTTCACGGCTATCCAGCATTTTGACGTAGCCGCCGAGCGGGATCCAGGAAAGCACCCATTCTGTGGCCTGGGGATGGGCTTGAAACTTGAAAATCGGCCGACCGAAGCCGATGGAAAATTTCAGGACACGCACGCCACAACTGCGGGCGGCCAAATAGTGGCCAAACTCATGGATAGTCACCAGCACGCCTATGGCGACAATAAAAGCCCAGACTGAAGTCATACACTCGCCACCTTGCGCAAGGGGCTGACCGCCTGCGCAGCCAGCGCATGCTCGACAAACTGTCTGGCCTGCTGATCAACCGCCAGCAATTGCTCAATCGAGCTGACTGTTTCGACCGGCAGCGATTGCAAGGTACGTTCTATCAGGCATGGAATATCCAGATAATGGATTTTTTCCTGCAAAAAGGCAGCGACCGCCACTTCGTTGGCGGCATTCAGGATTGCTGGCGCCGTGCCGCCTGCAGCCAAGGCCTCATAAGCCAGACGCAAACAGGGGAAACGTTGCGTATCAGGCGCCTCGAACTCCAGCTTGGCGACGTCAATCAAACTCAAGGGTTTGACGCCAGAGGCAATACGCTCTGGATAGCCCAAGCCATAGGCAATCGGCGTGCGCATGTCTGGATTACCCAGTTGCGCCAGAATGCTGCCATCCACATAAGAGACCATAGAGTGAATCACACTTTGTGGATGCACAACGACTTCTATCTGATCTGGACGCGCATCAAACAACCAGCGCGCCTCGATCACTTCCAGCCCCTTGTTCATCAAGGTGGAGGAGTCTATCGTAATTTTTGCACCCATCACCCAGTTAGGGTGCTTGAGCGCCAAGGCAGGCGTCACTTCCTGCAATTGTGTCTGTGTATACCCGCGGAACGGGCCGCCTGACGCGGTGAGAATAATCTGATTCACACCGACATCTGCCAGCGCTTGATAGCTCTGACGCGGCATGGCCTGAAAGATCGCGTTATGCTCGCTGTCAATCGGCAACAAAGTGGCCTGACCTTGCTTGACAGCATCCATAAACAATTGGCCAGCCATCACCAGGGTTTCTTTATTTGCCAGCAGGATTTTCTTACCCGCACGGGCCGCGGCCAAGGCAGGCAACAATCCGGCAGCCCCAACCACGGCCGCCATCACGATGCTGACGTCTTCATGGGCAGCGACTTCACTCAAACCATCCACGCCAGACAATACCTCCACTGGCAGTTGCTCAGCAGCCAGGCATTGTTTTAGTTGTCGCGCGGCTTCCGCATCCTGCATCACAGCAAATCTTGGCCGGTATTGGGCACACTGTTGCAACATGAGGTCGACCCGACTGTGTGCGGCCAGCGCGAACACGCCATAGCGCTCAGGATGCTGGGCAATCACATCCAGCGTCTGCTGACCGATGGTGCCAGTGCTGCCTAGTATGGTGACGTATTGCAAATCAACCTCTTAAAATGAATGAGCTTGCGCGCAGAAGTGAAACCAGAACAGCAGGCACAGCCCGACCGGCAACGCTGGCACAACGCCATCGACCCGATCCAGCAAGCCGCCATGCCCAGGCAAAAACTGTCCACTATCCTTGAGGTTGGCTCGGCGCTTGAAAAATGACTCAAACAAATCGCCATAAATACCCACCACCGTCACCAGCCACAAGCCTGGAAAAATCCAGCCTGTAGCCACCCAGCCGCTGCCATACAAAATCCCCGCATAGCCTGTGACGGCGATTAACGCCCCAAGCACGCCCTCCCAGGTTTTGCCTGGACTAATTGCTGGCGCCAGTTTGTGACGGCCAAATTGTTTACCCGCAAAATAAGCCGCACTGTCAGCCAGCCAAATGGTGGAAATAATCACCAGCAGCACATAGGGATTCACCGCTTTTGCGACAACCAGCGCCATCCATAACGACAGCATCAGTCCGGCACCCACCCATGCATTCACAAAGGCACTGTTAAAAAAAGTGTTGAAGTACAAGGCCACTGGCACAATCAATAGCCAGAATAGGCTGGCAAGTGCAAATACCTGTAACGATTGATAAAAAAACCAGTGAAAGCCCAGGTTAAGCAGGCCAAACAACAGGACCACGCCCGCCAGACTAGAAATTGCCAGATACACCGTGGTTTGCACACGATTAAACTGCAAAAAGCCAGACCATTCACGCAGGCAGACCAGCGACAATCCCAACATAATCAGGGCCCAAGCCAGCAATGGCAGCAAAAATAAGGCTGGCAAAAACAATCCCAGCAAGACAACCGCGGTCACAATTCTTGTTTTTAGCATATCCTTGCTTTTAGTCTCTCTAGGCGTCGCTACCATCAACCAGTTGCTCACTGGTGCGGCCAAAGCGGCGTTCACGTTGACGGTATGAAGAGAGTGCGACTTCAAAGGCGTCATCATCAAAATCGGGCCACAAGGTGGGCGTAAAATACAATTCAGTGTAAGCCAACTGCCAGAGTAAAAAGTTACTGATACGGGTTTCACCGCCGGTGCGGATAAACAAATCCGGCTCTGGCGCATATGGCATGGAAAGGTAAGGCAGCAGATCACACTCCTCGATCTGCTTGAGGTCGGGTTGTGCCTGCATTAACTGGTTCATGGCATTGACCACATCCCAGCGCCCACCGTAATTGACAGCAATCGTCAACACCAATCCGGTATTGGCAGCCGTTTTCGCTTCGGCCTCGATCATTTTTTGCTGTAATGCCGCGTTAAAGGCACTACGATCACCAATCAATTTCAGGATCACGTTGGCGTCATGCAGTTTCTTGACTTCGCGGTCCAGGGCCTCCAGAAACAGGCTCATCAAAAAAGTCACTTCCTCCTGCGGGCGGCGCCAGTTTTCACTGCTAAACGCAAAGAGGGTGAGGTATTTGATTTGCAGCCGGACACAGGCCTTGACCATGGCGCGCACAGATTCCAGGCCACGTTGATGCCCGGCGACACGGGGCAAAAAACGTTTTTTGGCCCAGCGCCCATTGCCATCCATAATGACGGCGACGTGCTGGGGCACTTCCTGAACAGGCGGGACTTCTTTGGTAGAGCTGGAGAAAAAACCCAAAACAGTTTCCGTTCGCGCAAATGGCTGTTAAACAGCCATCAGGTCCGCTTCTTTTTGTTGCAGAATTTTATCGACTTCCGCCACAGCTTTGTCTGTCATTTTTTGCACTTCATCTTGTGCGCGGCGCTCATCATCTTCAGAAATAGCTTTGTCTTTAATCAGTTTTTTCAGCGCATCGTTTGCATCACGGCGCACATTACGGATCGCCACTTTGGCGCCCTCGCCTTCCTGACGCACAATTTTGGCGAGGTCGCGGCGACGCTCTTCGGTCAACATAGGCATAGGTACGCGAATCAAATCACCATTGGTAGCAGGGTTAAGCCCTAAATCACAGTCTCGGATCGCTTTTTCTATTTTGGCAATCATGTTTTTCTCATAGGGCTGCACATTCAAGGTACGTGCATCGCCCAAATTGACATTCGCAACTTGATTGACTGCCACCATAGAGCCGTAATACTCCACCATCACATGATCCAGCAAGCCGGTGTGTGCACGGCCAGTACGGATTTTTGCCAGATCCACTTTCAGGGATTCCAGCGATTTATGCATTTTCTGCTCGGCAGATTTTTTAATGTCTTCAACCATTTGATTCTCCAATCGACACGCGGGGCTTAAGCCATCACGCGTGTACCTTCATTTTCACCCAGAATGACACGCTTCAACGCGCCTTCTTTAAAGATACTGAATACCGCAATCGGCATTTTCTGATCTCGACACAGCGTAAATGCAGTTGCATCCATCACTTTGAGGTTTTTATTGATCGCCTCGTCGTAGGTCACCATATCATAACGGGTCGCTGTCGGATCTTTTTTCGGATCTGCCGTGTAAATGCCATCGACCTTGGTCGCCTTCAATACAATTTCGGCATCAATCTCAACGCCGCGCAAAGCAGCTGCCGTGTCCGTGGTAAAAAACGGGTTACCAGTACCCGCGCCAAAAATCACCACTTTACCTTCTTCCAGGTAACGAATGGCTTTACCGCGGATATAAGGCTCAGCCACCGCCTCAATATTCAATGCACTCTGCACACGTGCCGGCAAGCCTGCGTGCTTCATGGCATCCTGCAAGGCCATCGCGTTCATCACCGTGGCCAGCATACCCATGTAATCCGCAGTCGCCCGGTCCATGCCCTCTGCGGCAGGGGCAACACCGCGAAAAATATTGCCACCGCCGATGACTATGCCGACCTGTACGCCCATACTGACGATTTCTTTGACTTGCGCAACAATAGCCGTCACTGTTTCGCGATTAATGCCATATGCGTCATCGCCCATCAGCGCTTCACCTGATAACTTGAGTAATATGCGCTTGAAAACAGGTTGTGCCATAATTATTTTCCCAAACTCAAAAATGTGCCTATTTAATCACAAAAACGTCATTTTTTGGATGTTGCAGGCGCAATTAGAAATAAAACTAGTGATTCGCGGTAAAACTACAAGGCTGATCCATAAAAACCAAAATTCAGCCATAAAACAAAATTCAGCCATAAAAAAAGTGGAATCCTAAGATTCCACTTTTTGTGAGACGCTACTAGCCAGTCAATTAGACTTTTGCAGCAGCAGCCACTTCAGCCGCGTAATCGACTACGGCTTTTTCAATGCCTTCACCCACGATGTACATGCTGAAAGAAGCCACGCTTGCCCCTTTGGATTTCAGCAATTGCTCAATGCTCAGCTTGTCATCTTTCACAAAGGCCTGGCTCAGCAAAGTCACTTCTTTCAAGAACTTCTGCACCGTACCTTCTGCAATTTTTTCCAGCATGGCTTCTGGCTTGCCAGCTTCTTTGGCTTTTTCGATAGCCACACGACGCTCGGCTTCAATCAGCGCAGCATCCACACCACTGGCATCCAGCGATTTTGGTTTGGCTGCAGCAATATGCATTGCAATGTCTTTACCCAGCGCTTCGTCACCACCCACCAGATCAACCAGCACACCAATTTTGCTACCATGCACATAGCTGAACAATTGGCCTTGTGCTTGTGTACGCACAAAACGACGTGGGGTGATGTTTTCGCCAATTTTACCAACCAGTTGCGCACGCACAGACTCCGCTGTTTCGCCACGCAATGGTAAAGCCCCTACCGCGTCAATGTCAGCAGGATTGTTTTCGTTCACAGTTTGCGCCAATTCGCTCACAAACTTGAGGAATTCTTCGTTCTTGGCGCAGAAGTCAGTTTCAGAGTTCACTTCGATCAGTGTACCCAGTTTGCCATCAGCGGTGATGCTGATGCCTACGGTGCCTTCTGCAGCCACACGACCAGCCGCTTTGCTTGCCTTGTTACCAAAGCGTACACGCAGAATTTCTTCCGCACGAGCCATATCGCCTTCAGCTTCTGTCAAAGCCTTTTTACAGTCCATCATTGGGGCATCGGTGCGCTCACGTAAGTCTTTCACCATGCTTGCGGTAATTTCAGCCATTTATTTGCTCCTTTTATTCAACGACCTGAGCGGCCGCCATCAATATTCTTTTCACTATACAGAGACTGTGTGACAGCCAGATTGCGCCAGACACCAGCGCATTTACGTGCCCATTCTGTCAGCCTATGCAACAGAAGACACAATAGAAAAAGGGGCGATGCGCCCCTTTTCATGCCACCGGGAATTACTCAGCCACTGCCTCAGCAGGTGCAGCTTCTTCCTGTGCAGCCTTCACGATTTCAGAAATCGCGTTTGCACGACCTTCCAATACGGCATCAGCCATGCCACGTGCGTACAAGCGGATTGCGCGTGAAGAGTCATCGTTACCAGGGATGACATAAGTGATGCCATCTGGTGAGTTGTTGGTATCCACGATACCAATCACTGGAATACCCAGTTTACGTGCTTCAGTAATCGCGCCGCTTTCATGACCAACGTCGATCACGAAAATCGCATCTGGCAAGCCACCCATCTCTTTAATACCACCAATGGAACGCTCCAGCTTTTCGATTTCACGCTTGATGCCCAAAGCTTCTTTTTTACCGAACTTGTCAATGCTGCCATCAATCATCATGGCTTCAAAGTCTTGCAAACGCTTGATAGATTGCTTCACGGTTTTGAAGTTGGTCAGCATACCACCCAACCAGCGATGGTTCACGTATGAACAACCAGCACGCTGTGCTTCTTCTTTCACGATATCGCGGGCTTGACGCTTGGTGCCCACAAACAGAATACGGCCCTTGTTTGCTGCCAAAGTGCGCACATATTTCTGTGCCTCTTCAAACAGTGGCAGGGTTTTTTCCAGGTTAACAATATGAATTTTGTTACGATCGCCAAAAATGAACTCTGCCATTTTCGGGTTCCAGTAACGAGTTTGGTGACCAAAGTGAACACCGGCCTCCAACATTTGACGCATAGTCACGGACATGATTTTATCTTTCCATTCAAAGGGTTATTCATAAACTTGCAATCAAAAACACCGTATTTAACGGCACCCAATGTGATTGCAAGCAAGTGTTTGACAAAAAAGTCAATCCAAAATTATAGCGCTTAATCCGAATACTATCAAGCACTTAAGCATTTCCAGCTAAGCTGGCGTCCCCGTCAGGACTCGAACCTGAAACTAGCCCTTAGGAGGGGCTGGTGATATCCTGTTTCACCACGAGGACAGCGGCGCTATTTTAAACGCTTGTCTGCAAAACGACCACCCTGTTATTCAAAATCGCTGACGCCTCTCTCAGCCAGCTTGCCGAGCCCGATGGCTGTGAGTAACATGCACCTACAAACTTTCTAACTGACAGACAGAGATATGGATACTAACTCTATCAATCGTTATGCCTCGGCGATACGCGAGGCAATTGTTGCGCATGAAGCGGATATCGAATGCCTGGACCGCGAAATAGGCGATGGCGACCACTACATTAATATGAAGCGTGGCTGTGAAGCGATTGCAGGACTGGCAAACGAACTCAATGGCCTAGACGCATCTGATGCCCTGAATAAAATTGGCATGAAATTACTGAGCACCATAGGCGGGGCATCTGGGCCGTTATTTGCAAGCTTTTTTATGGCCATGGGTAAATCGCTTAAAACCAGTGAAACAATCAGCATCAACCACTTTGCCGCCGCATTTGACGCTGGCGTACAAGCCATTATGCAACGGGGCAAAGCCCAGGCCGGTGAAAAAACCATGCTGGATGTGCTGGTCCCCGTCGCCCAGACCTTTAAACACATGGCAGAACAAGGCCACACCCGCCCGGAAATTGCAGCCGCCCTGAAAAAGACAGCCAGTGAAGGTCTTGAGTCCACGCGTAATATGCTGGCCACCAAAGGTCGCGCGGCTGGATTGGGTGAGCGCGCCATTGGTCATCTCGATGCGGGGGCAAAAAGCTGCCAGGTCATGATTCATGCAGTGTGCGATCTCGTGCTTGCCGGTTAAGGGCATTACAGATCAAGTTTTCCCCACTCACCCCTCTACGCGGCGCACTGGGTATCAGGCTTAGCTTAGCCAGCTGTGCACGGTTTTAATCACGGAGCGAAAAATGAAAAAATTTTTAAATCAGGTTGACCAGATGCTGACTGAAAGTCTGGCTGGCTTTGCCACTGCACATCGCGAGCTGGTGCAAGTGCAATTTGAGCCGACCTTTGTCAGCCGCAAACAAAAAGCACAAAACAAGGTCGTGCTGATTTCCGGTGGCGGTTCAGGCCATGAACCTTTGCACGCGGGCTATGTGGGCAAAGGCATGCTGGATGCCGCCTGTCCAGGCCAGGTATTCACCTCACCTACCCCAGATCAGATGCTGGCGGCAGCCGAAGCGGTGCATGCGGATAAAGGCGTCCTGTTTATCGTGAAAAACTACGCCGGGGATGTCATGAATTTTGAAATGGCGGCTGAAATGCTGCCGTTTGAGCATGCCACGGTGCTGACCTCGGATGACTGTGCCGTCGTCAATAGCACCTATACCTCAGGTCGCCGCGGCGTGGCAGGCACCGTCATTGTCGAAAAATGCGTCGGTAGCCTGGCGGAAAGCGGCGCTGACCTCGCTGCCTGCAAGGCGCTTGGCGATAAAATCAATCTACGCACTTCCAGCATAGGCGTCGCCCTGACCAGCTGCACTGTTCCTGCGGCAGGGAGACCCACCTTCGATATCACTGAAGCTGAAATTGAAATGGGGGTAGGCATCCATGGTGAACCAGGTCGTCGCCGTGAAGCCATGCATGCAGCAGACGCCATCGTCACGGACATGGTCGCCGCGATTGTGCATGATATTGAAGCCAAGCAACTGCCTGGTGCGGGCGATATCCTGCTTTTGGTGAATGGCCTGGGCGCGACACCGCTAATGGAGTTATACCTGATTTATCACGCAGCCGCAGAACAGCTGACCGCCAAAGGTTATCAAGTCACCCGCAGTCTGGTTGGCAACTACACCACCGCCATTGACATGGCAGGCGCCTCAATCACGGTTTGCCTGCTGGATCAGGAAATCCTAAAGCACTGGGACAGCCCAGTGCATACCGCTGGCTTGCGCTGGGGCTGCTAACACGATTAGCTACCTTAAACGCTGACCATAGTCAGTCCGCTCACAGGCAGCAAAGGCACCTGCATTAATTTATTTTAAATCGCCACTTTCTCTCACATTATGATTGCTTCCTGCTTGCGGCAGGTGTATGTTAATCCAAGGGATGCAAATCCACTGTTCATATCAGTGTGGACATAACAATAAACAAAAGCAGTATATTTGAGTGATGATGCATGGCAGCAACAAACCTGTGGCAGACTTCCTGAATTCAGATTCAGTCTCGGCTTCATTTTTCTGCAAATCAGACTGGACCGCCTGATGAAGCGCCTGCTCAACCACAAACAATCGCTGACGCTGGATGTCATGTTGCAAATGGCGATCAGGGTCAGCATCGTCATCGTCGCGGTCAGTGCGCTCACTTACTGGCACATCTACAAAACGCTGGTGGCCTCCACCATTGATGGCCTAGAACATTACATTCAGGAACGCGGCCAGCGTGAAAGTGCCATTTTCAAGTTGGCCGAGTCCAATCACCAGATTTTCAGGGCTACGTTTCTCGCGCACTGGCAACAAGATTTTTTCTACAATGACCGCTTCTTCTGGCAAGTCTTCCAGCGCATGCCAGACCACACCATACACCTGCAAAAAAAAGCCTACGATGGCTTTTATAACCAATCCGGCCTGATCAGCAAAGACGTCACCGCATATATCGGCGCCAAGGCCCCGATTGCCAATGAGGATTTCAGGAAGAAATTACTGTTGTCGTATGTCATGGTCGATCACTTTGGCACGTCGTGGACCAAGCAGTTTGCCAACCTGTATGTCTCCATGCCAGAAAATGTCAATATTGTGTACTGGCCAGGCATGCGTTGGGCTGACAACGCCAGTAGCAAACTGGATGTTCTCACTGAAGAGTGGGTTTACATCACCACCCGGCAGAGCAATCCTGAGCGCAAGAGTGTCTGGACTGGCCTCTACTTTGACCCGACCGCCAATGAATGGATGGTGTCACTGGAGACCCCTATTGATATCACTGAGACAAACACGCTGAATGTGGGACATGACATTTTGCTCAATGCCCTGTTTGACCGCGTGTTTAATGACCATCTGTCAGGGACCTACAATTTTATCTTCCGCGAAGATGGGCGCTTGATTGCCCACCCGGCCAAAGAGACAGAAATGAACCGTACACGGGGCATGCTGATGATCCCTGACCTCAAAGACGCGCACTTGAGCCAGCAGTTTCAGGTCCTGACTCAATCCATCAAAAACAGGCAACAGGCTTATTTTATTGTTGAGGATGATGACGCATTTCTGGCAGCCACACAAATAGAAGGCCCTGGCTGGTGGTTTGTCACGGTCTACCCAAAATCTTTATTGTCTGCACCGTCCATGAGTGCCGCCAGGTTTATCCTGATTGTCAGTGTACTGGCATTGGTGATAGAGCTGATCATGCTGTATCTGGTGATGAGGAAAAAAGTCATTCAACCGCTGGAGACGTTTATGGCAGCTTCCAGCGCCATTGAAGCTCAGCAGTATGAAAAAATCACCAACCACACCCTACCCTTGCCCTTTAAGTTGCAAAACGAGATTGGCAAGCTGGCGAGGATGTTCAAAAGCATGTCTGGCAGCTTGCAACAATACCGCAATGAGATGCAACGCCTGAACCATTCGCTGGAAGATCAAGTAAAAATCAGAACCCGGGCGTTGCAGCAGGCAAAAGACAAAGCGGAAAAAGAGGCTACCATAGACAGCCTGACGCAAATCCCCAACCGCCACTCTTTTTATAACCGCGCCAAAGCCATACTGCAACAAGCAGACCATACCGGTGCACCACTTTGCTTCCTGATGCTGGATATTGATTTCTTCAAAGTGATCAATGACTCTTACGGCCATCCGCAAGGCGACCAGGTGCTGATTGCCTGTTCACGGACGATTGAAAATGCCATCCGCGACAAGGACTTGCTGGGTAGACTGGGCGGTGAGGAGTTTGCCGTGGTCTTACCCGCCACAACAGCCGAAGAAGCGCGCGTGATTGCTGAACGCATCCGTACCTCGATCGCAGAGTTACGCTTTTTTACCCCACAGGGCGGCCATGAATTCAGCACGACGATCAGCATAGGCATTTCGTGCGCGAATGAAACGATTTATGCCTATGAATTGCTTTATAAGCATGCCGACCTGGCCCTTTATCAGGCCAAGCAAACCGGACGTAACCGGGTAATTTGCTACAACAGCCAATGGCAACCACCCGTCACAGATGCGCAAGCCTGGAATGCAGGCGAATAACGCGTTTCTCAGTCAGACTAACCCAGTAACTGCTGCCAAAGTGCCTTGACCACGGTTCTCTGCGGCAGTAATTCCGCATCTTCAACAATGGCATCTTGCCCTTGCAACTTGGTGTGATGGATCAGTCTCCGGTATTCACGGTAGGCTGCCGCAACCGCTTCTGCCATGGTTGCAGAGTCAATCAGCCCCAATTCGGCACAGCGCTCCAGCAAGCCGATATTGCCAATATTTTCGGCCAGGCCGGGATGCTTAGCCCCGTGCAATAACACCAGATATTGCACCATAAACTCGACATCAATAATGCCGCCTGGCCCTTGCTTGAGATCAAAGCGGCCAAGCTTGGACTTGTGGGCTTCGCGCATTTTCTCGCGCATGTGCACAATATCTTGCTTGAGCGCAGTTGCGTCTCGTGGCTGCACGATGATCTCACGGCGGATCTGTTCAAAGGCCGCGCCGATGTGTTCCAAGCCCGCCACAAAACGTGCACGCGTCAGTGCCTGATGCTCCCATACCCAGGCTTTATGATGCTGATACTCCCTGAACGCGGCCACCGTACTGACCAGCAAACCACTATTGCCATCTGGGCGTAACTGCAAGTCGGTCTCATACAGCAAGCCGGCATTGGTCAGCGTGTTAAACCAGGTATTCAGGCGCTGAGCAAAGCGCGCATAGACCTCAGGGGCCTGCTCCGCGTCATCTTCATATAGAAAAATAATATCCAGATCCGAGAGATAGCCTAATTCTTTGCCGCCCAGCTTGCCGTAGCCGATCACGGCGAACTGGGGCGTATCGCGGTGTTTGATCGCCAGGTTTTGCCACACTGTCTGTACACTGACCTGCAAGATCACGTCGGCCAGTGCGCTCAAGTCGTCCGAAATCGCCTCCAGTGACAACGCCGTCATCACATCCTGTGCCGCAATTTTAAGCACGCTGGCATGCTTGAAATGTCGCATGGCATCCATTTGCGCTTCCACATCGCCATGCAAGGCTTGCATCTGGCTTAGCAGCTCGGTTTTCAATTGGGCTGCATCCAGTCGCTTGAACAAGGTCTGCTTATTGAGCAACTCATCCAGCAAAATGGGGTGGGCAGAGACATACTGTGCAATCCACGGGCTGGCGGCACACAGTTTGACGATCAGCGACAGTGCATCAGGAAACTCTGCCAACAAAGCCAGATAGCTGGCGCGGCGGCAAATACTTTCCAGCAAGTCCAGCGTGCGAATCAGCGCGGTATCCGGCGTGGTGCTCTGTTGCTGTGCAGCTTCCCGCAACAGTAATGGCATCAGTTGATCCAGCCGGCGACGGCTTTGCTCGGGCAATTGCTGGATGCGTTGGCTCGCCCGCGTCTGCTGCAACAAATGCACGATATCGCTGCCACGCGTATAGCCTTGCGCAGCAAGCCATTGCTCACTGTCAGCGGCACTCAGCGTCCCTTGCCAAACAGCCGTTTCCTGTTGTAAATCCTGTTGCTGTTCGTCCTTAAAGGTTTCATCAAAAAAACGTTGTATGCGGTCTCTATGCAGATTGAGTTCGACTATAAAACTGGACCAGTCCGGCTGCTTGAGCATCTGCAGCAAGTAACCACGGTAGGTCTCAGACTCAGGCAAATCCTGGGTTTGCTGATCGTCGATGTACATGAGTCTATGCTCTAGGTTGCGCAGATAGACATAACTTTGCTTGAGGGCAGAGACTTCGTCTGCGGGCAACATGCCGCGCATCGCCAAGCAGTCGAGCACCGCCAGCGTCGGCTTGATTTGCAAATCCGGCACTTGACCACCACGGATCAGCTGGAACAACTGCGCGATAAACTCGACCTCGCGGATGCCGCCCCGCCCCAGCTTGATATTGTCCGAGAGCTTGCGCTGCAGCACATCACGCTGAATTTGAAGCTTGAGGTCGCGCATGGAGGCATAAGCGTTAAAATCCAGATACTTGCGGAACACAAACGGCTTGATCAGCTTGGTCAGCGCAGCTTCTGGCCCATGGATGACCCGGCCTTTAATCCAGGCGTAACGCTCCCACTCCCGCCCATAATTCTGGTAGTAATCCTCCAGCGCATCGAGGTTGCAAACCAGCGCGCCTTCCGAGCCAAACGGGCGCAAGCGCATATCCACGCGAAAGACAAAGCCTTCCGCCCTGACTTCATCCAGCGCCACAATGACCTTTTTACCCAGCCGCGTAAAAAAGTCCTGGTTACTGATGGACTTTTCTCCGTTGGTGTTACCCTCTTCTTCATAGGCAAAAATCAGGTCTATATCAGAGGAGACATTCAATTCACGCCCGCCCAGTTTGCCCATGCCGACCACGATCAGTTGCTGCGGCGCGCCCTTGGCTGAGCAAGGCTGACCATAGATATCAGCCAGGCGGGCGTGGTAGAAGGTGATAGCCGCAGCAATTGCCGACTCGGCCAGCGCGCTTGTGATTTCCACCACCTCGGCAAAATCCGCCAGACCATTCAGGTCACGCACGATCAAATGTGCCATCAAGCGCTGCCTGATCAAGCGGATTTGTTGCAGAAAAACAGATTCTTCACTATTTTTTTCAATTAAAAACAGATCTTTGACATCTTGAGTCTTATATGTCTTATATAAGTTATCTAACAGATCAGTTACAAAATCTGGATGTTTTGTAACGAATCTGGCAAAAAAGGGGCTACAAGCAGCCGCATGCAGCAAATAGGCGGCCTCTGTAGACGCGACCTGCTTTTCTGTTAGAATTTGGGCAAGCTGTTGCATGGGCTGTGGCTCTAGTAACGGGATGTGTGCTCGGAGAGTTTGTCAATCAGAACCAAAATAATAACACCTGAGGTTCGCTCACACTTTCATTTTTTGACATTGATTTTTGGGGGACGCTATGTCTATCGAATCTGTACTTCATGAACACCGCGTATTCGCGCCGGGCAAAGAGTTTTCAAGCCAGGCCGCGATCGGCAGCATGGAGGAATACCAACGCCTGTGCCAGGAAGCGGCACAGGATTACGAAGGATTCTGGGCCAAACTGGCTCGCGAGCTATTAATCTGGCACAAACCGTTTACCAAGACACTTAATCAGGACCATGCCCCCTTCTACAAATGGTTTGAAGATGGCGAGTTAAATGTGTCCGCCAACTGCCTGGACAAGCACCTGCAAACCATCCCCAACAAAACCGCCATTATTTTTGAGGCGGATAACGGCGATGTGCGCAGTGTGAGCTACAAAGAACTCTACCACCAGGTCTGCCAGTTTGCGAATGGCCTCAAGTCACTCAAGCTGGTCAAGGGTGACCGCGTCATTATCTATCTGCCCATGGGCATTGAAGCCGTGGTCGCCATGCAGGCCTGTGCCCGTCTGGGCATTATTCACTCGGTGGTGTTTGGCGGCTTTTCTGCCAAAAGCCTGAATGAGCGGATTATCGATGCTGGCGCGGTGGCGGTGATTACCTCAGACGGCCAATACCGTGGCGGTAAAACGCTGCCGCTCAAACAAGCAGTCGACGAAGGCATTGCCATGGGCGGCTGTGACAGCATCCGCCATATGGTGGTGTTCAAGAAAACCGGCATGGACGTCGCCTGGGATAGTACCTGTGTCTGGTGGCATGACCTGATTGCAGGCCAAGCCGACACCTGTGAGCCGGTGATGGTAGACGCAGAACATCCGTTGTTCCTGCTCTACACCTCAGGTTCGACCGGTAAACCCAAAGGCGTACAACATAGCTCGGCGGGCTATCTGCTGCACGCCATGAACACCATGCGCTGGACCTTTGATATTAAGCCCAACGATATTTACTGGTGTACGGCCGATGTGGGCTGGATCACCGGTCACAGCTATGTCGCTTACGGCCCGCTTGCCATGGGGGCGACCCAGATTGTGTTTGAAGGTATTCCGACCTATCCGAATGCAGGGCGTTTCTGGGAAATGATTCAGCGCCACAAAGTCAGCGTGTTCTACACCGCGCCCACCGCGATCCGCTCCCTGATCAAAGCCGGTGAAACCGACTTTACCACGCACCCCAACCACTTCGATTTAGCCAGCCTGCGTTTGCTGGGCACCGTCGGCGAGCCCATCAACCCCGAAGCCTGGATGTGGTACTATGAACAAGTGGGCGGCAATCGCTGCCCGATTGTAGATACCTTCTGGCAAACCGAAACCGGCGGCCATGTGATAACCCCGCTACCAGGCGCGACCCCACTAGTACCAGGCTCCTGCACCCTGCCCTTCCCTGGCATTGATATCGACGTCGTAGATGAAACCGGCAAAGCCATTGCCTGGGGCAATGGCGGTCTACTGGTGATCAAAAAGCCGTGGCCCTCCATGATCCGCACCATTTACAACGATCCCGAGCGTTACAAAGCCAGCTACTTCCCGGCTGAACTGGGTGGCAACCTGTACCTGGCGGGGGATGGCGCCGTGCGTGACGCCGACACCGGTAATTTCACCATCATGGGCCGCATTGATGACGTATTGAATGTGTCCGGCCACCGCCTGGGTACCATGGAAATCGAGTCTGCACTGGTCGCCAACCATTTGGTCGCCGAGTCTGCCGTGGTCGGCAAACCACATCCGATCAAAGGTGAGTCTGTGGTGGCTTACGTCGTACTGAAAGGCAAGCGCCCAGAAGGCGAAGAAGCCAAGAAGATCGTGGCCGAATTGCGTGACTGGGTCGGTAAAGAAATTGGCCCGATTGCCAAGCCGGATGAAATCCGCTTTGGCGACAACCTGCCCAAGACGCGTTCGGGCAAAATCATGCGCCGTTTGTTGCGTAGCCTGGCCAAAGGGGAAGAGATTACCTCTGACATTTCCACCCTGGATAACCCGGCCATCCTAGAACAGTTGAAACAGGCCGTGAATTAACCGTCTACTGACGATGGAAGGGTTAATTATTCTGATTATTTTCGCAGCGGTCGCTATTTTCCTGATGCGAAAATAATCCGGCCAAGTCTTTGATTAGGTTAAAATAGCGCTTTTTTCCAAAGCGCTATTTTTTCATGTCCAGTCTGCAGCAAGAAGTTGAACGCCGCCGTACCTTTGCCATTATTTCGCACCCGGATGCGGGTAAAACCACCCTCACCGAAAAACTGCTGTGGTTTGGTGGCGCGATTCAGGTCGCGGGTGAAGTGCGTGGTCGTAAAGCCGCCCGCCATGCCACCTCGGACTGGATGGAACTGGAAAAACAACGCGGCATTTCCGTTACCTCATCTGTGATGCAGTTTCCCTATCGTGAACATATGGTGAATTTGCTGGATACCCCCGGCCACGATGACTTCTCCGAAGATACTTACCGCACCCTGACCGCCGTGGACTCGGCCGTCATGGTCATTGACTCGGTCAACGGCGTCGAAGCGCAAACCATCAAGCTGCTCAATGTCTGCCGCATGCGCGACACGCCCATCATTACCTTTATCAACAAGCTGGACCGTGAAAGCCGCGCACCGATAGAGTTACTTGATGAAATCGAGACCACCTTGGGGATGGAATGCGCGCCCATGACCTGGCCGATTGGCATGGGCAAGACCTTCCGCGGCGTCTACAGCCTGGTGAATGACAGCATCCTGTTCTTTGATCCCCGTGCTGAAAAAGGCACGTCGGAAACAATTCAAGGCCTGGATAATCCACGTCTGGACGAGCTGATTGGCTACCAGGCGCAAGAATTGCGCGTTGATATTGAGCTGGTCCGCGGTGCTTCCAACGAATTCAACAAAGAGCGCTATTTGAGCGGCAAGCAAACGCCAGTGTTTTTTGGCTCCGCGGTGAACAACTTTGGCGTGCAATCCTTGCTGGATGCAGTGGTAGATTTATCGCCACCGCCCCAGGCACGCAACACGGCGACACGCGTAGTCGCCGCCAATGAAGACAAGTTTGCCGGCTTTGTCTTCAAAATTCAGGCCAATATGGATCCCAAACACCGGGACCGCATTGCCTTCTTGCGCGTGTGCTCTGGCCGCTTTGAACGTGGCATGAAAATCAAGCAAGTCGCCACCGGCAAGATGCTCAACGTTAACAACGCCATCACCTTTATGGCGCAAGACCGCACCATCATGGATGAAGCCTATTCTGGTGACATTATTGGTATTCCCAACCACGGCACCATCAAACTGGGCGATACCTTTACCGAAAATGAGGCTCTCAAGTTCATTGGCATTCCGTCATTTGCGCCTGAATTTTTCCGGCGGGCACGGATTAAAAATCCGATGAAAATGAAACAGCTACAAATCGGCCTCAAGCAGTTATCCGAAGAAGGCGCGGCGCAATTATTCCGTCCGCTGCTGTCGAATGACCTGATTTTGGGCGCAGTGGGGATGCTGCAGTTTGACGTAGTGGCGCACCGTCTTGAGCATGAATATGGCGTCGATATGGTGTTTGAGCCCTATGACTGCTATACCGCGCGCTGGCTCAAAGGCTCGGATGCGGATTTGAAAGCCATTGCAGATAAATATGGCTTTAACGTTGGCCTGGATAGCGCGGATGATTATGTCTACCTGGCACCCAACCGCGTCAACCTGCAAATGGCGCAGGAACGTTACCCGGATATCCAGTTTATGGAAACGCGCGAAATCGCCTAGCGAATCGCTTTATTATTCGTTTAGCCTCGTCATCGCCCCGTTAAGCACCGCTTGCGGGGCGTTTCTTTTACTCGTGCGCAGTGTTTAGACGACTTTTGACCCGTTGCTCAAGATCATCCATCAGCGTATAAATCAGCGGTACGACAATCAGGCTTAACAAGGTGGAGGTCACCAGCCCCCCTATCAGCGCATAAGCCATCGGCGTACGGAATCCAGTCCCCGCCCCGGCGCCGATGATCACTGGCAGCATGCCCGCAATCATGGCAATCGTGGTCATGATAATCGGTCGGCTACGCTGCTGGCAGGCGGCAATGATCGCCTCAACTCTGGACAAGCCTGCGGAGCGACATTCAATGATGGCATCGACAATGAGGATGCCATTTTTGCCGACGATGCCCATCAACATGAGAATGCCGATCACTGCAGGCAGAGAAAGCGCCTGATGGGTGAGCGCCAGCGCCAATAGCGCGCCACAGATGGATAAGGGCAAGGCCATCATGATGGTGAAGGGCTGCAAGAGCTTTCTGAACAGCAGTACCAACACCATCCATACCAGGAACAAGCCGCTCAGCATGGCCATGCTAAAGGTACTGAACATTTCACTCAGCATTTCGGAATCGCCAGTTTCACTGAGGCTGATGCCCGCAGGCAACTGCTGCAGGGTCGGCAATTGCCGCACCGTCTGCATCGCATCGCCCAAGGAAATGCCATTCAGGTCGGCAGAAATGACGATTTGCGGCATACGGTCATAGCGCGTGATGCTGGCATAGTCATGCATCAATGCCAAATTGGCCACAGCATCCAGCGCGACAATCTGCTGGGTATTGGTCGTCACCGGCAGCTGACGCAAGAATGTCAGCGCAGACTGTTCAGGAACTCTGACAGCACAACGGACCGGGACGGACTGATTATCCAGCAACACATGTGCCAGTTGCTCTTCACTGCCGCCTTTCAAGGCGATCTGCAGCTCCTCGGCAATCGCACTGGTGGTGACGCCCAGACGCGCCGCTTCATGAGGCTTGGGCGTCACCACCAGATTGCTTTTCATGGCCGGCACCGTGGACAACACGTTAGAAAACGCCGGCAGTTTGCGCATGTCATGTTCCAGTGCCAACGCAGTGCGGTACAAACGTTGCGAGTCATGCCCGGTTAATACCAGACCAAAAGCCTTGCTGCCATTTTCATTTAAGGCACTCAGTCTCATATTGGGTACGCGGCGCAACTCATATAACGCTTGCAGCTTGAACTGATCGACACCGATGTTGCGCTGTGACCGCGCCACCAGCTTGACTATCATGGTCGCGCGATTGACTTGTCCTGCAACCATGGTCTCGGCGTCACGTCCACCAATCCAGGAATACACGCTGCTAACCTCAGGCTTGCTTAGCAAGGCTTCAGTCACCTGCTCAATCGCAGCATCGGTTTGTTTTAACTGTGCTTCCGCAGGCAGCTCCACCTGCAACATGAAAAAGGCTTTATCTTCTTGCGGCATAAAGTCTGCTGGCAAGATCAATAACAGACTGGCCGAAAGCAGCAGTAACAGCCCCACCAGCAACAGGCTGATCCGTCTATGCTTGAGCGACTGTTCCAACCATCCTTGATAAAAGTGATACCAGCGGCCTTGCTGTGCCACTGGCGGAGTCGACTTTAGAAAGTAGGCGGCCATCACCGGTGTGATGAAACGTGCGACCAATAAGGAGAAAAAAGTCGCCGTTGCGACCGTGATGCCAAATTGAATGAAATACTGGCCTACCAGCCCGCCCATAAAACTGACCGGGACAAAGACGGCAATAATGGCAAAGCTGGTGGCAATCACGGCCAGGCCAATTTCATCCGCCGCGCGCATGGCGGCTGGATAAGGCGCTTGGCCGGTTTCCATATGGCGGATAATGTTTTCAATCTCGACAATCGCATCATCCACCAAGACCCCCGACACCAGTGACAGGGCGAGCATGCTGACCAAGTTCAAGGAAAACCCCAGCCAGTGCATGACAATAAACGTCGGGATCACAGAGAGGGGAATGGCAATGGCGGCAATCAGGGTGGCACGGGTGGAGCGCAAAAAGGCGTACACCACCAAACCTGCCAACAACACGCCTTCCAAAAAGGACATCATGGCAGAAAAATACGTTTTTTTGGTAAAGTCGATCTGCGTCTGCACCCGATCGGCCTGGATATGCGGCTGCGTCTCTTGCCAGCGCTGTATGGCCTGCTCAATCGCCTCTGCGACTTTTAATTCATCTGCTTTCGCCGTTCTATAAATCGCAATACCAATGGCTGGCTGACGATTAAGCCGCGTTAATTGCTGGGCAGGTTTGAAGGTATCAAGCAGATTGCCGAGGCTGGACAAGGTGACATAGCGATGCTCTCCCACAGCAATTTCCAGATGCGCCAGGGCATCCACAGATTGCGGATCCCCTTGCACGCGTAGCGATGTCTGTTTGCTGCCCAGGCTAAACTGCCCAGCCGGAGCCTGCGCAATATAGGCCTGTATTTGCTTATTCACCGTGGCGGCACTGACACCCAGTGCATATAGCTTCTCCGGTAACAGCTCAATGTGAATTTCACGGTCATAGCCGCCCTGGCGTTCAATTTTCTCCACGCCCTCCACCGCCATTAAAGCGCTGACCAGGCCTTTGTCTACCTGTTGTGTCAGCGAGGGCAGTGAAAGCGTGCCGGATTGAAAGGCATAGGTCATTAATGGCGTATTGTCATCTTCGGACTGCTGGATCAGGGGTTCTCCAACATCGCTGGACCATTGACGGCGTAGGCTGGCAACTTTCTCGCGCACCAGTGACAACACAGTACGGATATTGGTGCCATATCGAAACTCAATCTGCGTGACCGAGACGCCGTTTTCGATATAGGACGTGACATGCTTGATATTCGGGATATTGGCCACGGCATTTTCTACCGGGATGGTCACCTGCCGCTCAATGGTTGAGGAGGAGGCGCCCGGCAACGCAATCGATACCGAGACCACTGGAATTCTGACCGTGGGCATGCCGTTTACCGGCAAACGATGGAAACAATCCGCGCCCCAAACAAGCAGGATGAAGGTCGCCAAGGCAATCAGCAAAGGGTTGGCGATCGCCCAGGAAGAAAGCTTTAATTTCACTTAGTGTACTGCCGCAATGACGTTGACTGGTTCACCTTCGCGGATAAAACCGGCAAATTTATCAATGAGGCGCATGCCAGGGCTGACCCCGGACAGTATCTCCACTTCCCCATCCAAACGCTGCCCGATAGTAACGGCAATGCGCTTGGCATGTCCTTGCTCGACGCTGTAGACATAATACTGGTCGCCTTCTACGGCAATGGCGCTATCTGGCACACGGATGGCATTGCGTTGCGGCAGGGTGACCAGCACGGTGGCGGCTTGTCCTGGGCTCAGCGCCGGGGCTTTGGAAAAAGCAACTTTGAGATGCAACATCTGGTTTTCATCGTGCACCATGATGCCTTTTTTACGGATATGGCCAGCATAGCTTCGTTCTGCATCCTTGATTTTCACCTGCACTGGCATGCCATGCGTTAAGGACGCAGCCACCTCAACGCTGGTTTCGATGTCGACCTCGAGCGTGCCATCTTTGGCCAGTAAAAACTGGGATTGATTGGTTTGACTGAGCAATTGGCCAACGACCGCATTTCTTTGAATCACCAGCCCTGACACCGGGGCCACCAACTCTGCCTGTTTGATTTTGAGATCCGCTTCATCCACCTGCGCATTGGCTGACAACAGATCGGATAAGGCCATCCTTAAACGGTTGCGGGCCGTGTTAAGCTTGCTCTCTGCGGCCTGTTCGGTCTGGATACGTTGCTCCAGTAACTCTTTTGAAATCAGCCCATCCTCTGCGACTTTTTCACCGCGGACGCGTTCAGTCCGCGCCTGGTCAAGCGTTTTCTTGGCATCATCGAGCGCCGCTTCCGCTTCACTAAACGCCACAATCGCCCGCTGCTTGCTGGCAAGCGATTGTACCCGTTGCACTTTGGCCAATTGGGTATCCACCACCGCCAGTTGCTGACCGGCCTTGACGTGATCGCCCTCGTCAACTAACACTTTGGTAATCCGGCCTTGCATCATGTCCGCGTACACCGGCACCTGCTCCTGCGCAACCACTTTACCAAACAACTCCAATGTCGAATTGAGCGGTTTGTTTTCCACGGTGATGGCTGTCACCGTCAGTCCTGCATTGCTGGGTCTGGCAGATTCTGAGTGCGTGCTAAAGTGCCAGACCATCAAGATCGAGGTCAGCACCACAATGGCTAAAGCCATACGTGTGCGCAAAAACAGGGGCAATTGATCGATGAGCCGATTGTTCATTCGTACCTTATTGTGTATTTTCCGTAGCCTGTTGATCAGGATTCAGACTGACAGTCCCGGAGAGCGCTTTATTTGCAAAAGCATACCCCCTCATCCAGGCCTGTTTGGCGTCTATATATTGTAATAAGGTCTGCTGGTTTCGCATATCCTGCTTGAATACATCCATCTTGCTCAGATAGCCGACATCCACCGCACGTTGTAACTTGGCAGACTGTGCCTGCCACCGGCTCAAAGCTTGCTCTTCCGCCAGTAGCTGTGCTCGGCTTTCATTAAAATTCACCAGCGCATTTTCAGTTTCTTCAATTGCCAGTAATACAGCCTCCTTGTAAGCCAGCAATGCCTCCCGCAGTTGCGACTCACGCTGATTTACCACTTCCCGTCTTAACCCCCAATCCAGCAGGGGGATATTGATAGAAGGGGCAATATAGGTCAATGATCCAGTGTGCCTCAAGCTTTCACCCGTCACCCGCCCGGCAACCATCAGAGCGCCCTCAATAGATAATTTTGGATACAGGTCAGATTTGGCGATACCCAACGCCCCGGTTGCTTTCAACACCTGTGACTCTGCCATCTTGATATCTGGACGCTGGCGGATAATTTCTGCAGGGACGCGCATTGGTAACGAGATGGATTGCACATCCTCGGCAAGCTTGCCAGCTGGACGTGACTGTAATTCTGTCAACCAAGCCTCAGCTGGTTCCGCCTGGCCACAGAGCACAGCCAGTCTTTGCAAGGCCATTTCCTGGTTAAGGCGGTTTTGCCTGCGCATGCGCTGGGCACCCTGAACTTCCGTCATAAACGACTCAGCAGTTTCTGGAGAAGTAAACCCACCGCTCACGCCTTTATTCGACAGTGTCCGCAAGTTGGCATATCCCGCTTCGGCGAGTGCCAACTGCTTTTCACGCTGGACAGCTGCATCCAGCTCAGCGTAAACGCGGACCAATTCAGCCGCTAATGACAATTGCCTGCTGGACACGTCTGCCTCTGCAATTTGTAAATCAGCCTGCGTAATTTGCCGCTGACCGGCGCCCTGGCCAAAGATAGGCAGCTCCCAAATCAGGTCAAAGCCAGCCAGAAATGCCCCGGAAGCGGCATGGCGCGATTGACCGGAGGAGCTATTCCCCACTGCAAGCATGCGCGAAAGGCTATTCGGACCGGCATATAAACTGAGCTGCGGTTTTTCGGTCGCCAGCTCATGTGCCTGCAAAGAACGGGCATAGCTGATCCGCTCACTGGCTTGCTGTAGCGTAAGATTTTGCTTGAGGGCGGTTTGCATGAGCTGGTTTAGCAGCGGATCCTTGAATGCAAGCCACCACGCTGTTTCGGCCGCTGACAGTTGCGTGGCCGATGTGGTGCGCGCCTGACGCCACTGAGCCGGTGCTGGTGTATCCAGTGCAGGCATCTCGGTATGAAGGCACGCGCTCAAGCTGACCGCCACCAGCACACTCACCGTCGTTGTGCGCATGCCTGAGACTAGCGTTGCGACTCTAGCCGCCCTGGCCATCTGCCAGCGTGCCAGAAGTCGCACCAGTCGATCTGACTGACGGATCAAACGCACGCCGTGCATCAGCGCATCCAGCCCCATTACACAACAACCCTCAAGGATAACCAGATAGAGCCACGCCGCGTATACCTCACGTGCTTCATCCAATCAATCCGTTTTTTGTGCATAAATAACCTAAAGGGATGTTCAAGGATGCTGAAGAACAGGGGCAACCAGCGGGGATAGATTGAAAGCGTGTCCATGTAGAGGATTGCAGCGACATAAACATGGTCGGCGGTTTGCGGGGAGAAAATTAAAAATATGCATAGGACACCTGAGTGGGCGATAGTTTAGAATCTTCTCTCAAACGAGTAAACAGATTTAAACATTTTAAAACAGCATTCAGTGCTGATCACGGCTGAATGTATTTTACTTACCAGGATACCCAAATTTGAAACATGCCTGCCCTTGTTACAGCGGAAATGCTTATGCAGCCTGCTGCCAGCCTTTACACCAAGGCTTACCCGCCCCCGATGCCGAGCGCCTGATGCGCTCTCGCTACAGCGCTTATGCCCTCAGATTGCCTGACTATATTTTACAAACCTGGCACACTGAGACACGGCCGAATAGCCTGACACAAGCAGATTTGCAGGGAATTAAATGGTTAAAACTCGAGGTGCTTGCACATCACCAACAGGATGCCACCCATGCTGAAGTCACTTTTGTGGCGACTTATCAAAGTGGTCAGCAAAAGAAGACGACCATGACTGAACACAGCCGTTTTGAATATCTAGACGGGCGCTGGCTGTATTGCGGCCAGGTAGAGGCTTAAAAACGGCTGCTATGCGCCTGATACAAACAGATTAGTGCGCAGGACCGTAATCACTGACCAATCGGGCAAACAGGGGACTGACCGGTGCCTGCCTGGACTGCAGTTGCGTCTGACTCAACCAGTCGATAATCGCCAGATTGAGTTCATAAGGGGAAATGCGGTCATCCCCATCCTGGTCTAACCTGTGGAGTAAACTGCGCACCTCTGCTTGACTGAGGTCTTTCAACGCGCGCTGCAAGGCACGCTGATCCAAAAAGCCGCAGTGTTCCAAATCGATGCGCGAAAAGATGTTTTGTGTGATTTGCGCACTCACAGTACAAAGAATACTCGCCATGTCGCCACCTCCTGCTTGATGTCATCATCACCAGGCCATTGTAAGCGCGGCATAACGGCAACGGTGTATCGTAATGTAGCGGTTTGTATCGAATGGCGATTGTCCGGCCCGGGCATAACCGGACAATCGGAGACTAATGCTCGCGCACCAGCACGCCAACCCGCGGCGCCCAGCCGGCATTCGCCTGCTTCTTGGCGGTGACCAGCGTCAACATCGAAGGGTCATACACATCGACGTTATGAGTCACCGGCGTCGTGAGCAGGTATTGTGCCTTGGTCGCCTGCAGGAATCTGGCCACGCGCTTGATGTTGAAAATATCCAGGTGTGCAAACGGCTCGTCAATAAAGACAAACCCACCTGGCCGGGTTTCTTCCATCATCAGCGCCACCAGCAAAATCAGTGACTTCATGACCTGCTGACCGCCAGAAGCATCCCCATCATTCATGCCAGACAAGCCTTTGTCGTCAAAACCAAACCGCACTTCGAGCCCGGCTTGTGACAAGGTCAGATCATCTGCCTCCAGCGCGACCGGCGCACAATCGACATCGACATCGGCCATTTTGGCCAGCTCTTTAAGGTTTTTGCTGTACTTGCTCACAGAGTAACGCAAGCGGCCAATATAGGCTTCACGGGCATGTTCGGTTTGCGTTTGTGCAGCCCGGTTGTCACGTTCGCGGCTTTCAACATCCTCTTTTTGCGTCAGGTAATCCGCCTGCATTTTGTCGCGCATGGCGATTACATAAGGGTCGGTCTCCCAACTTTGCGTTTCCAGTCGCTTGGCTATCTGTTCAATTTGAATATCCACCAAGCGTGGGCTCTCCCACTTTTCGAGCAGCTGCTTGTTGGCCGCAGTTTCCTGCCAGTCTGCGGGCAATTTCTGCTGGTCGTGACGGATACGCTCCAGCCGACGCTCTTGCTCAGCCCAGCCTTCGCGGTTTTCTTTATCGACAATGTCTTTTTGCAACTGGGCAATCTTGTTGCGTATGCTTTCCTGAGCACGGATAGACTCGCGGATACGTTCCTCCAGCTGTGTATTCAGTTGCGACACTTCATACAACTTCTCGCCGACCGCCTGCCGTTGTGCCTTGACGTCCGCATACTGCCGCTCAACGCTGGCAAACTGCTCGGCACGTGCCGCCAGTTGTGCGGCTGCATCGACCCCGGCCAGCGCATTTTTGAGGGTTTGAATCTGCTGTCGCAACGGATGCAGTTCATCCTGCAAGACATTGATCTCGGTTTCGATCTGTTGCAGGTTCTGGCGCAAACTGTCCAGCCTGGCTTTACCAAACCTAGGTTCATTCGGGGCCGCATGCCGGCCACCACGACGCTCGCGCAAGTAGCCCTGACGTGTCACCCAGTCCTCACCGCGTGGCAAGGCAACGCCGGCGGCAGTATCTTCCACCCGTTGCGTGCGTTCCAGCATCGCCAGCATCCAGGGCGCCACCGGTTGTTTGAGTTTTATCACTTCCAGCAAAGAGCCTTTGGGTGGCAAACCGGCCAACTGTCTTTCCGGCACAATCAGGTGACGATACTTCAGACTTTCACCCAGCGCAAAGGCCGTCTCGGCCTGTTTTTCACTGTGCAGCATGATGACATGCGCAAACGGTGCCAATACCGCCTCAACGGCTGTTTGCCAACCGGCATCCGTCACTTCCAGAATATCGGCCAGTGTGTCATGCGCAATATTAGCCTTACTCAGCGCCTGCCTGAACTCCGTCACTTCGTGTGGATCTGCCCGGCGCCCGCTGCTCAGGTTTTCCAGGGTATGTTGCCATTGCTGCTGCTGTTGCTGTTTGGCCCACAACCGGTTTTGCAAGGCACTACGCTGCTGCTCAAGCTGCCCCAGCTCGGTCGTTGCTTGCACCACGTCGGCACTCAATGCCGCTTGTGCTTCAAGCTGCTTCTTCTGCTCGAGGACCGCTTCCAGCTTGCCCTCCTCCTTGTTGAGCTGGTTAACCTGCTGGCTCAAGTCGGCTTCATGCAGACGCGTGGCTTGCTGCTGGCTCTGCAAATGCTCTGCCTGGGTTTTGTGATAGTCCAGTTCACTGGTCTTGGCCGTCAGGTCTGCCTGCAGACCTTCACGCTCTTTACGGTTGGCATCCAGGCTGCGGGCCGCACGCTCCGCTTCTTCCTGCAACTGGTAAAACTCCAGCCGGGGTTTCACCTCTTCCACCAGCAAGGCCTGCTCCTGGGTCAGCTGCTGCCATTCCAGATAGCGGTTCACACGCTGCTCCTGGGTTTGCAGGCTGTGTTCCAGCGCCTTCAGGTTATTTTGTGTGTATTGCAACTCCTGTTCGGTGGCCCGCTGATGCTGCCTGGCCTCCTGATAGCGGGTCAGAATCTCTTTGTCACCAAACACATCAAACACCAAATCGAGCAACTCGCGTGGCTTGTATTCGCATAACTTGTCGGTCTGGCCTTGCTCGAGTGACAGCACACGGGCAATGGCGGGCGACAATCCGGCCTCATGCAGCAGACGCTGATAATCGCGCACCCCAAATTCCTGGCCCTGTTGCGCCATGTCCTTGAGTGCCACTTCACCATCGGCCACCCAGTAATGCCGTACCCAGTCACCGCCTTTTTTCTCGATATGGCAAGCCAGTGTGATTTTGTCCTGCATGAACGGAATGCCGAATGGGCGCTTGCTGCTCCCGACAGGGCGACTGTTGTCTACCACGCCCAGCAACCAGCAAAAATCTTCGCCGTTGCGACGCACATAGCGCTTGTAATCCCGTTTCCCTGAACCAGAGCCTGAGCATTCCAGCGCCAGCAAGGTCCGCATGGCATCCAGCAGCGTGGTTTTGCCCGAGCCATTGGGCCCGACAATAGTAATAATGGAAGCATCCAGCGGCACCACAAAACGTTGCCAGTAATCCCAATGTACGACTTCCAGTCGATTTAGCCTGAACATCTTATTGATCGTCTTTCTGTGTGTTCATTGATTTAAGGAGTTGCCTGACCCGCGCCAGCGCTCTGCGACTGTTCGCGGATCAGATCACCCAGGGCGCCCTGGATGATGCGCGGGGCCATTTCGGCATAGTCAAACACCAGGTCGAGTAAAGGACCTTCGTAAATAATCTTGTTACGGCGTTCGATGAGTCCCAGGCGCGATAACTGTGGCAAGGCAAAATTACTGATACGGCCTTTGCCGCCTAGCAACTTGCCAAAATCCTCAAGCAACACGTTTTCCGGGATGCCGCGTGACAACTCCTCTGACGGCTCGGCTTTGACTAGCGTGCCAAATAACTCGCCTTGTGACTCCAGTGCGGCTTCCCGCCCCAACTGGCGTTCGCGCTTGGGCAGGATAATCAAGGCCCACAGCACCACGGTCAGGGCCAGTGTATCTTTGGGCAACCCAATATTATTACTCAGCCATTGCTGACCATCATCCATCACAGCACGTTCTGCGTCCTGGTGCAGCCCCACCGCCACGTGGCTGGCGTAAGGATTATCCAGCAAGCGCAAACCGCAGGCCTTGAGGTTGTTTTCGAGCGAGACCCGAAAGTCCAGGTCGAACAGCACGCGCCTGATGACTTCATCAGAACGCGGTAAATAACGATGAGCAATCAGTCTGGCGGCCAGTTGTTCGCTTGTTTGTTGCATGCGGTTAACCCTCCTTGGCTGGCGTATGTTTAATTAATTGACCGGCGGTCATGGCGGCCACCTCGTTTCGATGTACGGCTTGCAGTGGCGCATCCAGTGCGTGCGTTAGGCGGAACGGTTGTTCTGCCAGCGCATTCAAGTCGGCATCCTCATGTTTTTCACCTAAAAAGGTCAGCAGGGAATAGCGGTAAGACGCCTGGGCAAAGCCACCACCAACGACCACGTCTGGCAATGCGCTATCGTCCTCGAGTTGTGCCAGCACACGCGTAAGGTCGGTGAGTTGTGGCGGGTAAGAAAAGGCTTCGGTTTGCGCAGGGGTGACTTCCACATCCGGGGGCATGACAGAGACTTTAGGCACTGCCACTTCACGTTCGAGCACGTCATCGGCAATATCCAGCATCACGTCGGGCAGCACAAACAGTGGTTCTGGTGTCACTGCCATCCGCGCGCCCATTTGCGCCAGCGACTCAACGCTGCGTTGCTGCAACCAGGCGGATAACTCGGTGGAGCTCAGGCCGCCTTGCGACAGCATGACCCGCTGCCTGGCCACTTTGGCCAGTTCACGCTGAAAGACCGAGGCCATATTGAGTAAACGCGACTGCTGGTTGGCAATTTTATGCACAATTTGCCAACCGGCATCATCCATGCCGTTTTCTGAAATGGTATTGATCAGTGCCGTGGCTTTTTCAATCCAGGGTTGCGCCTTGCTCAATCTGGCCTGCGCCGACTTCAGCCTGAACTCGGAACCTGAGGCAATCGCTTCCTGGAAAAAATGTTCGTATTCGGTGAGTTTGGCCAGCACGTGACTCAAGTGCTCGGCACTGAGTTCACCGACGGCACTGCCGCCCGCCGCCTGCGACATCAGGTAGCCCAACTCGTCATCGGCTTCGCCAAACCGCAACAAGCCACTGATGGCAGACAACACCATGCGGCCCGCGGCAGAAATCTGGTACACACGGCGGTCTGCGTCCCATTGCAGCAAGTCGTGGCTGCGCAAGCGGTGCAACACGGTTTCCAGCTTGGTAGCATCAATAAAAGAAAGATGATTTTGCAACTGGGCTGGCGTCCACTCGGGCAACTCTGCCCGGGCTGCAATTTCACGCATCACGGCGAGGCGAATCATCACTTCATCACGGCCGCCGCGGAACAGCCCGATCAGCACATCGATGATGTGTGAGGACTGCAACAGGGGAAACAATGCATCAATATCCTGAACATAGACTCCCGGTTTGAGGAATTCCTCAAACGCGTTTACATCACTGACTTCTGACATCTATTACAGGCCCTGCTTCAAGCTTTCCATGATAAACGGATCGAGATCACCATCGAGCACGCCTTGCGTATTGCCGATTTCAACATTGGTACGCAAGTCTTTGATCCGTCCTTGATCCAGCACATAGCTACGGATCTGGTGACCCCAACCAATATCGGTTTTGGCATCTTCCAGCGCCTGCTTTTCTTCATTACGCTTGCTGAGTTCGAGGTTATACAAGGCGCCTTTCAGCATATTCATCGCTTCTTCTTTGTTTCTATGCTGTGAACGGTCATTCTGGCATTGCACGACCACCCCCGTTGGCAAGTGGGTAATCCGCACGGCAGAATCAGTCTTGTTAATATGCTGACCACCGGCACCACTGGCGCGATAAGTATCAATGCGCAAATCTGCAGGATTGATTTCAATTTCAATCGAATCGTCCACTTCCGGGAAGATTTGCACGCTGGCAAAGCTGGTATGACGCTTGGAGTTGGCATCGAAGGGCGACTTACGGACCAGGCGATGCACCCCGCTTTCGGTACGCAAGGTGCCAAACGCATAATCCCCAGTCACTTTAATCGATGCGCCTTTAATCCCGGCAATGTCGCCTTCAGATTCCTCAAGCACCTCGACTTTGAAACCTTTGCGCTCTACGTAACGCAAGTACATGCGCAGCAACATGCCGGCCCAGTCTTGTGCTTCAGTGCCACCGCTGCCGGACTGAAACTCAATAAAGCAATTGTTGGCGTCCATCGGCTGCGAGAACATGCGCTTGAATTCCATCTCGGCAACGATTTTTTCTATCTTCTGGGCATCAGCCTCCACACTCAGCAATGTGTCGTCATCACCCTCTTCACGCGCCATGTCAAACAATTCACGGCTATCGGACAATGACTGAGACACATCATCCAACGTCATGACCACGCTTTCAAGCATGCGTTTTTCCTTGCCCAGATTTTGCGCTTTTTCGGCGTTATCCCAGACTTTAGGATCCTCGAGCAGGCCGTTAACTTCGGCTAAGCGTTGCTGCTTGTTCTCGTAGTCAAAGATACCCCCGAAGCGCTTCGTGGCGTTGGGTCAGGTCGCTCAGTGCATTGGCAATACTATTAAGGTGTTCGGCTTCCATTTTCTGTGAGTATAAAAATGTAAAAACCAGCATTATAACGCAGCTATGCCCTTGGTTCAGGCGTAACTTACGCTGCCCACAGTCAGACGGCCCCATATTTTTGTCACAATGATTGTCACAAAATAGTAAAATTACTGTCACAAAACTTTTGAACGTATAGGGAGTCCTCAATGGCGAATGCCACTTTCGGCCGCATCATGGCCGCGATCAGCCCCAGAAACGATAACTATTTTGTCCTGTTTAACCGTTTGGCTGATTGTGCAGTCCGTGGCTCCAAAGTCCTTGCGCTGATGGCGGCCGTTGTTGATCAGGCAGGCTTTGAAACGCATTTTGCCGAAATCCGCAAAATCGAATCCGAGGCAGATGAATACACCAAGGAAATTCTGCTTTCACTGCATAAAACCTTTATTACCCCGTTTGACCGCCGCGAAATCCGTGAACTGGCGATGGCGCTAGATGACATCATTGACTTTATGGAAGCGATTCCGCAAAGCGCCGAGATTTATGGTCACAGCAAGTTCACCCCCGAAATGGTCGCCCTGGCACAGATCTTATTAAGGGCAGCAGAAAAGGTAAGGGATGCGGTGCATATGCTGTCAGACATGAAAAATGCCGAACGCATTCTGCGCACCTGTGAAGAGATCAGCCAGATCGAAGGCGAAGCCGATCACATCATGCGCTCAGGCATGCACAGGCTGTTTGCCGAAGACAGTGACGCACGCAGTTTGATCCGCTCACAAAAACTGTATGACCTGTTTGAAGAAGCGGTCGACAGCTGCGAAGACGTCGCTGACGTGATTCACGGTGTCGTGCTAGAACGCATCTAGGACACGACCATGGATCATGTGATTGTGGTCATGGCAGTGCTGGTCATCGTGGCGCTGATCTTTGACTTTATGAACGGTTTTCACGATGCGGCCAATTCGATTGCGCTCATGGTGTCTACCCGTTTACTGACGCCACAGGCGGCCGTGATCTGGGCCGCGTTTTTTAACTTTGTTGCCTTTCTGTTTTTTGGCCTGCATGTGGCCGACACGGTTGGCAAAGGCATCATAGACCCTAACATCGTCAACAATACCGTAGTGTTTGGTGCCTTGTTCGGGGCGATTGCCTGGAATGTCATTACCTGGTGGTTCGGCATCCCCTCCTCGTCCTCCCACGCGTTGATCGGCGGCCTGATTGGCGCAGGCATGGCCCACTCCGGCACCCAAGGCGTCATTTTCGGCAGTAAGCTCATCAGCACCGGCATTGCCATTATCTTGTCGCCGTTATTTGGCATGTTGCTGGCGCTGTTGCTCTCTATCGGCATCATGTGGGCGTTCCAGAAATCCTCGCCCTATAAAATCGAAAGCCGCTTTAACAAGCTGCAATTTATCTCGTCTTCTTTATTCAGCCTTGGCCATGGCGCCAACGATGCGCAAAAAACCATGGGCATCATTACCGTGCTGCTGTTTGCCAATGGCTATCTGCAAGGTGACTTTCATGTGCCCTTCTGGGTGGTGATTGCCTGTCAGCTGGCCATGGGGCTGGGCACACTGTTTGGGGGCTGGCGCATAGTGCGCACCATGGGCATGGGCATTACCAAAATCCGCCCCACTGGCGGCTTTGCGGCCCAGACCTCAGGCTCGATTGCGCTGTTCCTGGCCACCAGCCTGGGCATCCCGGTGTCGACCACGCACACCATTACCGGCGCCATTGTCGGCGTCGGCCTCTCGCGCCGCATGACCGCGGTGCGCTGGGGCCTGGCGTCACGCATTGTCTGGGCGTGGGTGCTGACGATTCCTTGTGCCGCCATCATGGCAGCCATCGCCTACCATATTGGCGAAAGTGTGCTGTAAGCCTGACGTAAGCTAAAAAGGACCTGCCCAAGGTCTTTTTTGGCTTTTGTCACATTTCTGTCATATTAAGTTTTTATGATTCCGTCATCACATACAAACCACACTCAAATACAGGAGTCCTTAGATGAAAACCCGTTTGTTCCGCAATACCATGATAGCCGCACTGGTCGCACAGGCCTTTACCTTCGCGCACACCGCAGCGGCTGCGGACAAAATCATCAAAATTGATGGTTCCAGCACGGTTTACCCAATCACCGAAGCCGTTGCCGAAGAGTTTCAACGCAGCAAAGGCGTGAAAGTCACGGTTGGCGAATCTGGCACTGGTGGCGGCTTCAAAAAATTCTGCCGCGGCGAAACCGATATTTCCGATGCTTCCCGCCCGATCTCACAAAAAGAAATCGACGCCTGTAAAGAAGGTGGCGTTCAATTCATCGAACTGCCTATCGCTTATGATGCACTGACTGTGGTTGTGAACAGCAAAAACGACTGGGTGAAACAAATCACCGTCGCCGAACTGAAAAAAATCTGGGAACCAGGTTCCAAAGTGAAAAACTGGAAAGAAGTGAACGCCACTTACCCAGACAAAGCCATCAACCTGTACGGTCCAGGCACGGCTTCCGGTACGTTTGACTACTTTACCGAAGCAGTTAACGGCAAGGCAAAAGCTAGCCGCACAGATTACACACCGTCAGAAGACGACAACGTACTGGTGCAAGGCGTTGCCGGTAACGTGGGTGGCATGGCCTACTTCGGCATGGCCTACTATCAGGAAAACACTGACAAGCTGAAAGCGGTGCCAGTGGTTGCCAAAGAAGGGGCTAAACCAGTGTTGCCTTCTGAAACGACTGTGATGGACGGGACTTATCAGCCATTGTCACGTCCACTGTTCATTTACGTGAACGCGACAGCTGCTGCGTTTAAACCAGAAGTGAAAGCCTTTGTGAATTACTACCTGGAAAATGCGCCACTACTGGTGAAAGAAGTCAAATACGTGCCACTGCCAAAAGAAGATTACGAAGCAGTGAAAACACACTTCAAAGCCATGAAACCAGGCACAGGGTTTAACGGCACAGCAGAAGTCGGTATCAAAATTACTGATTTGTTGTCCCGAATCAAGTAATGATGACAAAGGGGCTTAAATGCCCCTTTTTTACTGACAAGCCGGCCTGAACAACCGATTATCCGCTAAAATCCACCCCTGACAGATCACACTATGGCGACTCAAGCAATGCAAGTACCTGCGCAACTGACTATCAGCCCACGACTGGCGAAGAATATTCGTCGTAACGTCAAAGAACGTATTATTGAATTCATCCTGATGACCGCCGCGCTGGTCGCAGTGGCAACCACGTTTGCAATTGTGGGGGTTTTGCTGTTTGAATCATTGAGTTTCTTTAAAACAGTGTCTGTCGTCGATTTTTTAACCGATAGCCAATGGACGCCACTGTTTGAAGATGCGCACTACGGCATCATGCCGCTGGTTTCCGGCACTTTGACCACCTCTGCGATTGCGCTGGCCGTGGCTGTGCCAATTGGCACCGTTTCGGCAATTTTCCTGTCAGAATTTGCTTCACATAAAACCCGTGAAACCATCAAGCCGATTCTGGAATTGCTGGTGGGGGTCCCTACCGTTGTCTTTGGTTACTTTGCCTTGTTTTTTGTCACTCCCATGCTGCAAGCCATTTACCCTCAGCTACCCAGTTTTAACATGCTGGGCGCCGGGATTGTCATGGGCGTCATGATTATTCCTTACATTGCTTCCATGTCCGAAGATGCCATGCGCGCCGTGCCCATGAGCATGCGTGAAGGTTCTTATGCCATGGGTGCAACCCGTTTCCAGACCGCGATTAAAGTGGTCACACCCGCCGCAGTCTCAGGTATTGTGGCGGCCTATATTCTGGCGATTTCTCGTGCAGTGGGTGAAACCATGGTGGTTGCCATTGCAGCAGGCCAACAGCCTAACCTGACCTTTAATCCGCTAGACAGCGCTGCCACGATTACCGCCTACATCGTACAGGTGGCCATGGGTGACTTGCCGCATGGCAGCATAGGCTACCAGAGTATTTTTGCCGCCGGCCTGGTACTCATGATCATGACACTGTCTTTCAATATCGTAGGTCACTGGGTACGCAAGAAATACCGCGAAAATTACTAAACAAAGACTCGTAAAGTCTGCCCGTTGTCTTATTACTGAAATATCACCACCATACACTGCCGGTAACCCTTGCTTACCGGCACTTGCGGAAGTTATACCAAATGGAACATAAAGCCTCAGTCCTCGAAAATCTGGCCGAAGTCCGCGCCATGATTAAACGTCATAAGCGTAATGACGCCCTGTTTGCCGCCATCGGCCTGATCTGCCTCATGCTGGGCCTGATTACGCTGATGCTGCTGTTCTGGCAACTGATTGCGGATGGCTATCCAAAATTCAATCTGGACTTTTTGACTGAGTTCCCATCACGCCGTGCGGCCAGAGCCGGCCTGCTGTCTGCCTGGGTAGGTTCTTTGCTAGTGATGTCCGTTACTTTCCTGACCGCAGTCCCTGTCGGGGTTGCTGCTGGCCTTTATCTCGAAGAATATGCGCCGAAAAACTGGTTTACCGACCTGATTGAAATTAACGTGTCCAACCTGGCCGGTGTGCCTTCGATTATCTACGGCCTGCTGGCGCTGGGTCTGTTTGTCTACATGCTGGACTTTGGTCAAAGCATCCTGACCGCAGGCCTTACCCTGGGGTTGCTGATTTTACCGATTGTCATTGTCTCAACCCGAGAAGCGATCCGCTCTATCCCACTGTCTATCCGTGAGGCGGCCTACGGCGTTGGCGCAACCAAATGGCAAGTCGTCTATGACCACGTGTTTAAATACTCTTATGGCGGTATCCTGACCGGTATTATTATTGGCATGGCACGTGCGTTGGGTGAAACAGCCCCCATCATTACCATTGGTGCGCTGACCTTTATTGCCTTCCTGCCACCCAGCCCGATCACGCTGGAGCCGCCTTTCCTGAATTTCGAATGGTTATCTTCAGGCTTTACTGTGATGCCGATTCAAATGTTTAACTGGTTGTCCCGCCCTGACCATGCGTTCCATGTCAATGCGGCAGCCACCGGGGCGCTGATCATCATCGTCACGCTGTTAATGAATGGTACAGCCATCTGGTTGCGCTATAAAATCCGTAAAAATATTAAATGGTAATGCCACACAAGAATTAGGAAACTTCATGGCCACTGTCACTACTGCAATTAAAGCCGAAGCACGCGATTTAAACTTTTTTTATAGCAACGGCGCACGCGCACTCAAAGGTATCTCCATGCCTTTGTACGAGAACAAAATCACCGCGCTGATTGGCCCTTCAGGCTGCGGAAAGTCCACTTTCCTGCGCTGCTTCAACCGCATGCATGATTTATATCCTGGCAACAAATACCAGGGCCAGATCGTGATGCATCCAGACAACACCAATGTGCTGGATTCAGGCGTAGACCCCATCGAAGTGCGTATGCGCATTAGCATGGTGTTTCAGAAGCCTAACCCCTTCCCAAAATCCATCTATGAAAACGTGGCTTATGGCCTGCGTGTGCGTGGTGAAAACAACAAACGCATTATGGATGACAAGGTTGAAGAAGCATTGAAAGGCGCGGCGTTGTGGAACGAAGTCAAAGACCGCTTGCATGACCTCGCTTTTAACCTGTCTGGTGGTCAGCAACAACGGTTATGTATCGCCCGTGCCTTGGCCACTGATCCAGAAATCATGCTGTTTGACGAGCCCACCTCTGCGCTGGACCCAATTGCAACAGCCAACATTGAAGAACTGATGGTCGAACTGCGCAGCAAACTGACTATTCTGGTGGTGACGCACAACATGCAGCAGGCAGCTCGTGTGTCCGACTACACCGCTTACATGTATCTGGGTGAGTTGATCGAGTATGATGACACTGACAAGATCTTCACCAACCCCAGCCGCAAGGAAACCGAAGACTACATCACCGGCAAGTTTGGTTAATTGCCCGTCCTATAAAAAACGCCGCAGATTGCGGCGTTTTTTTATGCGCGTTAATCATGCGCTTTCATAACACGTGTTGCGCAGTGAGCCGCCTTCAGCCCAACGGCTAATCCAGCATGCTTGGACTCCAGAACGCCTGCGAGACATAAGGTGAGGTCAACAATTGCTGAATCACCGCTTCCAGCTCGGCTTCACGGATGGCACTGGCCAGCAACATGGCCTCAATTTCAACACAATCGTTACCAAACGCATGCATCTGCAAATGCTTGGTCGGATATTTGGCTTGCTCCAGCGTGCTTTCAAGCAAGCTCATCGCCTCTTTCTGGTAACGGCGCGCAGCAATCACATACACCGTCGTTGTCGCCTCCACATGCAAGGTATTGATGGGTTTGCGGTTGATCTGATTGACGACCGGGCGTAACAAGGTATTGGTCGCCAGCACAAACAAGGTGCCCAAGAAGGCCTCCAGCAACAGGTCAGCACCGGCACACGCCCCCACGGCCGCAGAACCCCATAGCGTAGCTGCCGTATTCAAGCCTCGCACATTGCCCTCTTCACGCATGATCACGCCCGCGCCCAGAAACCCGATACCGGAGACGACATAGGCCACCACGTGCACCGCGCCATCATGCGACATGAGCCGGTTGGCCATATCCACAAAAATGGCGGCGCCAATGGCCACCAGCACATTGGTGCGTAAACCGGCGGTGCGTTGGCGGTATTGCCGCTCAAAGCCGATAATAGCCCCGCAAACAAAGGCCGTCGACAAGCTCAACAATGAGTCGAGCAACGACACCAGATTAATATTTTGCATCGCTTGCAACGTCATGCAACATCCCTTTTCCTAACAACACTCTTGTCAAAACAACACGCTTGGTCTGTGTGAAGAACGTCCAATAAAAAAGCGCCACGAAACTCGTGGCGCTTTGATCAGACGCTCAACCAGGATCAGATGATGATCGTGATTCAGGCGGTACGGCGCAACCCTGGTTCAAGGACAAAAAAGTCAGGATTTAACGCTGCCAGCGGCTGTTTCAGTTTTTCAATCTCGGCGGCAGGCGCGTGCACTTCGAGACGGATAATTTTGGCCAGTTTCAGTGCCTCGGCTAAGGGGGCGGCCACATTCTCAAGATGTGCGAGCAATGATTCAGCGTCCCGGTAGCCTTCACGGCAATGCGCGATATTACCATTGAACGAAAAAGCGTAGTGCAGGCAACCTGCTTCCTGGCGTGTTTTTTCCACGAATGTTGCGCCCAGTGCTTTGAATGCTGCCAGATGTTCGGCTTGTACCTCAAAATAAGGCACCAGCGTACAGCATTGATCGGTTGTAAACATGTTTGATTCTCCTGATGTGTTTTATATTGAGTTTGTTAAACACAAACTTGCACACATCTTGGCTGGGCAATGCCCGAGCGTCAAGCGTCAATCTTCCCGATCGCAGACAAAGGCGCGCGTCGGCGTATTAAGCCGTTGCGGAAGCAGCAAGACTCAAATGCGAGAGCACCAGGCGCTGGTAGCACTCAATCAACTTGGTCGCCTGCGCATCGCTGGACCAGACTTGCTCCACATAGCGCTTGCCCTGTTTACCGATGCGTTCGCGCAATTGGCGATCAATGAGCAAGGTTTGGACTTGTTCGGCGAAATGCAGTTCGTCATCTTTGGCAATCAGGGCGCCCTGCTCCTGACGCAGGATAGAAGCCGTGCCCAACTCGGCAATCGCGACCACGGGCGTGGCCTGCGCCATGGCTTCAAGTAGCACCAGCCCTTGAGTCTCGCTCTTGGAGGCAAACACAAAAATATCTGCCGCCTGATAGGCCGCATTGAGCCCAATGGCACGGTCCAGGTAGCCCAGGAACATGACATGCTGTTGCAAGCCCTTGTCGCGGCTCATTTTCTTCAGCATGGCTTCTGCCGGGCCTTCACCCGTGATCACCAGCAAGACTTCAGGATGATCCTGAATCACCAGAGAAAGCATTTCGAGCAGGAACTGGATATTTTTTTCATATGCAACGCGGCCAACAAACAGCAACAACGGACGCTGAGCGGGAATGCCATACTTCTCACGGAAAGCGGCACCATCACCGGGAATAAAACGTGAGGCATCCAGCCCGGTCGGGATCACGGTAATCGGTGTCGTCACCCCGTATTGTTGCAACACATCACGCATTTGCGCCGAAGGCGATACCACGGTATCCACCTGCTGGCATTGCTTGCGCGAGACCGATTGTGCAATCCGCACCGCCAGACTGCGAGGCACCCAGGGCAAATAGTGGTGCATGTAGTCCTCAAAAAAGGTGTGGTAGGTCTCTACCGCAGGCACCTGCAATTGTTTGGCAATTTTAAGCCCCGCATAATGCGCAATAAACGGCGTATGAATATGGACAAGGTCGTAGTCACCCGTATGCAAATGGCCGGCATAGTCCATCAAGGCGGACCATTTCATCAAATAATCTTCGGGATCAAATACGATCTTGCGGGCATCGATGCGCGTAATCCACTGCTCGTCTTCTGTTTGAGACTGCTCAATCGCCACCGGATATTTGGGCGCAATCAGATGCACCACATGGCCTTGCTGGCGCAAGCTTTGCGCAAATGTGCGGATGCTGGTGGATACGCCATTGACGCGTGGAAAGTAGACATCTGAAATCATTAATATTTTCATGACAAATGCTGTATTGCACAGATTCCATATTAAAAACTTTACAGAGTCTAACAACGCTTCATGATGGTTTTATGACCAAAATCACTTTCATATCAATGTCATACAGACTTCATGCAACTGTCACTTAGCAGGCGCAAAGTGCGCCCATGTTACTGCGAGCCTTACTGATCACCTGTTGCCTGTTATTCGCCCTACCTGGTGAAGCGCATGCCTGGGGATTGTATTCGCATGTGGCATACACTCACCAGTGGTTACAAAGCCTGCCGTTACAAACACTGCCCTTGCTTCCTTTGTCCTGGCTGGGCGTGATCCAGCGTTACCCTTCACTGGTGATGGCTGGTGCCTGTCTGCCCGACCTGGCTGTGGTTTCTCGCTCATTCAGCCATAGCCATGGCTGGGGCATCGGCCAACAGCTCCTGCAAAGCAAAAATGAGCGCCAGCGTGCATTGGGCGTGGGCTATAACCTGCATCTGCTCACAGACGTAGTGGCCCACCAGCACTTTGTGCCGACGTTTGAGGCCAAGTGGCAACACCACAGCCTGCTCACGCACGCCGCGGCCGAGTGGGCCATGGATGCCTATTTGCACCAGCCCGAGATTCCGACCCCAGGCAAACTGTTGCGCATACATCGTAATACCATTGTCGACACCCTGAGCCAGGGCCTGCATTGTGATGCCAGCATCGTGCAGCGCGCCGTCAGCCGCCTGGCCAGTGCCGACCAGGCCTTGCGTTTTTCTCGCATCCCGAATTACCTGTTACAACGTTATCGCAGGCTGGATAACGAGTTTGAACACAAACTGGCGTATTACCGCAGCCAGGTCTCGCTCGCCCTGCACGATATGCCGCAGCTGCTCAATGGCCACTTTCCGTCTTTGCATGCTGAACATATTCACCTGAGTATGGAGCAGCTGGATGACTGGCGCCGCAAATGCCTGCAAGATGCCCGCTTAAGGCCTACGAGGGCGATCCAGGCCTTTGAGCAATATCAGCACCAATGGTTTAACCAGCCTGATTGCTGACGCCACGCAATCAGGCCGCTCAAGCGGTCATCCACACCGCATGGCTTGAAACTTAACGTTTAAACGCCATCTAAGCTAAGACCTCCTCATAAAAGATTCCAGCTCAACCATGCCTCCCCTGCGTTTTTTAATCATCACCACAACCCTGGTCGGGTTACTGCATTACTACATTGGCAGCCGCTTGTTGTCTGGCCTGGACTGGTCAAGCACAGTGTTATGGCTGGGATGGCTGGCACTGGCACTCTCCGCCTTGCTACAACCTGTCGCTTTCCTGGCACGGGGTTTACGTAGCGAAACCCTCCGAGACCGAGTGAGCTGGATCGCCATGACGGTGATGGGGCTATTTTCGTCTTTGCTTGTATTCACTGTGCTTCGGGATGGATTGCTGTTGGCCGTCGCCGGCTTACATGCGACAGGAGTCGTTAAGGTGGACTTTTTATGGCTGGAACGGCAAACCGCGTTCGCTACCTTGCTGATTGCCTGCGTTATCAGCCTGATTGGTTTTTTTCACGCACGTAAACTGGCTCGCGTCATCCATGTCAGCGTGCCGTTACGCAACTTGCCGGCCGCCCTGCATGGCTTCAAGATTGCACAAATCAGTGATATTCATGTCGGCCCGACCATCAAGCAGCCCTATCTGTCACGCATCGTGCAAGCAGTCAATGCGCTCGAAGCGGATTTGATCGCGATTACCGGCGACCTGGTGGACGGGCGTGTGCATGAACTGGCGGAACACACGCGCCCACTGGCGCAGTTATCAGCGCGCCATGGCAGCTTTTTTGTCACCGGCAATCATGAGTATTACTCCGGCGCCCTGGCCTGGATTCATGAACTGGAACGTCTTGGCATACGCGTTTTGCTCAATGAGCATGTGCAACTGCTGCACGGAGAAGCCACCTTGGTGGTGGCGGGTGTGACAGACTATACGGCTGGCAGCTTTTACGAGGATCACCACAGCGACCCTCAGGCCGCCATTGCCGGTGCGCCTGTGGCGGCGCCTAAAATCCTGCTCGCGCATCAGCCACGCTCTGCCGAAGCCGCCCAGGCGGCCGGCTTTGATTTGCAGCTATCCGGGCATACACATGGTGGCCAGTTCTGGCCCTGGAAATACTTTGTGCCCTTGCAACAACCCTATGTCGCCGGGCTGCACCGCCTGCAAGACTTATGGATTTATGTCAGTCGCGGCACAGGCTATTGGGGACCCCCCAACCGCTTTGGTTCCCCTTCTGAAATTACCTGCCTGACCTTGATGCCTGCACAGGATTAATTGCGCGCCCCTGCCGTTCGCCGCATGCGCAAATCGGGCACATAAGTCGCCAGTATCAGCACCAGGGCAGACAGCAGGTAAAAGCTGCGTAAAGGGTAATCGGTGACAAAGCTGGCGGTGGCTGGCTTGGCCGCCAATGCCTGGTAAAAAGCTGGCTGGTCTACGCCTTTGACATAACTACCTTTAAACTCGGCCGCCAGTGATTTTAAATAGTCTTCCTCCAACTGCGACAACATGCGGTCATACTCGGCGTAAGCCACAGGTGGATCTGGCTCATCCTGGCTGGGGTCGGCATAGGTCACGCCAACAGCCCCCGCGTTATTGTTGTCACTCACCGGCCAGTCCCCGACGCGTTTATTGGCAGAGTTGTAGCGCGGAATCGCCACTTTTTCTGCGCCGCCTACACCTACAAAGGTGAAAAACTCACCAATCTGTACCCCGCTCAAGTCCTGTTTGATCGTCACATTGACGCGCGGCGCTTCATCGCCATCCGTAAAAAACAGCATTTGCGCCGGTTGATTGAGCGCATCATAGACATGGGTCGCCGCATGCACGGCAAAGCTCAGGCGACTGTTGCCTTTCCAGGCCATGCGCCATTCCAGGTGGTCGATGCCGTCGGTAATCACATCCAGGTTTTTGCATACCTCCAGCGGCGTTTGCAGCATGGCGATATTATCCGAGGCAAAAATGCCCAGGCTAAAGTATGTGCCACAAGGAGATCGCTGCACCAACTGCTTCATTAAATGCTGGCTATAGGCCAGGCGACTCACAGTCTGCTGATTCAGCAGCACATCCTCTGCATTCATGCTTTGTGACACATCGGCAATCATCAAATAATGCTGCACCTGCTGCTTGAGCTGGACCTCAGGCTTGAGCAGCGCCAAGCCGAGCAGGCCGAGGGCCAAACCGTAGCAGACCGGCTCATAATGTTTGCTTAACCACGCCCATCCACGCATCAGGGTAATCCTATCGGTAAGTTACTGAGTTCCATATGCGATTGCTCCTTGCTACCGGCTTGCATGCCACGTGCCATGACCGAATGCAGCAGCGACAAGTTGAATTTTGCCGTCTGGTCATCCGGTTGCAAACGCAAGGCCTGCTCATAAGCAATTTTGGCCTGGCTAAACGCATAGCGGGCTTCATCCTGAAACGAGCCATCTTCGTTAACCGTGCGTACGAGGCCGGACAAAAACAGGTTGTTGCCAATATTAAAATGGATATGCGGCAGTGCATTGGCAGGCGGCGATGCCTCAAGGGCCTGGCCATAGGTTTGCACCGCATGTTTATAGTCGCCATGCTGACCCTGGTCATACGCCGCAGTAAATTTCTGCAGATAAGCCTGGCCGCCCGTTTTAATCACCTCGCCAGCGTCGATCTTGGCGTTGAGTACGCGTGTAGCGTGTAATTGCCAGCCAAAATACAGTGTTCCTGCCAGGCCTGCCAGCGTCAGGCCCAGCCAGAGTGTATTGGCATGTTTGCGATAGATGCTCATTCGTATACCTTTATCTGTTTAATCAACAACAGGGCCAGCCCCAGCAATAACGCTACGATGATCAAATCCCTGGCGTAATCATGGCCCGGAATCATGATGTCGTACTGAATCAGGTTCTTTTCCTTGGCGTCAATCTCACGCAAGGCGGATTCAAGTGCGGTGGCGTTATCCGCTTCAAATGCCTTGTATTTGATATTGAGCGACTGAAAAAAACGGTCCAGCGCAATCGCCTCGGGCAGATGGTCATCGTCATAGCTGTTTTGCGTAAAAATGCTGATGTCGTCCGGCTCACGCAACACAATCCAGTACAAATTGAGCTTTTTACCCACCAGCTGTTTGCGGATCTGGTATTTGACGCGCGGGCTTAACTTACCGGCGCCGTCGGACAGCAGCACAATCGCGCGTGAGCCGGTACTGGGAATCTGCTCGAACAGGGTCACGGCATGCGTAATACCCGCCCCGATATTGGTCTGGTTAATGGCTGGCCCCGTCGCTGCCTGGATCGCAGCGTGAATACCGTCGCGGTTGGTGGTGATTTTCATGCCATACAACGCTGAATTGGTAAACCCCACCACCCCCATCATGTCATCAGGCCGTGAGTCAATAAAGGCGGTAATCAGCCGTCTGGCCGCCGCAGACTTGATTTCAGCGGCGCGCCCGCCCACGCTTTGCCCGGCAAACGGATGGTCCATACTGACGCTGCGGTCAATCACAAACACGCTTTGCGCGCCCTTGCCTATTTTCTTTTCCTGATGACTATCGCCCTGCAATCCGGCCAGGGCCAGCACCAGACACAATAGCATCAGACCCGTTGCGACCTTGACCAGCAGATGAATGCGCTCGGAGAACGGATCGTCCGGCACCATCTCCAGCCACGAGTAAGTTTGCGCATGGCGGCTGGTCAGCAAAAACGGGATGGCAATCACCGGCAACAGGAGTAAAAACCAGGGACTCAGGCTGTGCATCAGACGCCCCGCTCACAACTGCGCAACTGACGTGTCAACATCTTGCATTGCTGCAGATAATCGGCTGCCGCAGGCAGCTGGTCACCATAAAGCAGCGTATTGGATTGCGCATAAAACTGCTGAATCTGGTCGGTATACGCCGCAAATGCAGGCTGTTTGGCGACAAACATAGGGACCTGACTGGCCAGCATCTGCTGGCCAAAATGCTGGTTAAAGGCTTGCTGCATCGCCAGTGCTGCCCGGGTTGCCCCCTCCTGGGTGGCGGGCAAGCGTTGCAGGCGCCGATAGGCCTGAGCGAACGGGCCATTCAGCATGGGCAACCAGGCCCAGCTGGCATTGCGGTATAGCAAAATTAAACTGCCCAGCAAAGCCAGCCCCCCACTGACCAGCAAGCCTAGGCTTAAGGGGTGTGTGTCCAGTAAGACTGCGCGGTGCTGGCCCAGCAAGGTAGGTTTGGCCGGTTGCATCCGGTCAGGCAGTTGCGCCATCAGCCAAAAGCGCCAGGCGGGTAGCGTCACGCTGGCGCCACTCGTAAACACAATCGGTTCGGGCGGTAAGGCTAATTGCACGGGCTGGCCGCTGCTGGCAAACACCTGATACTCAAACGTCAGCGTATACACCGTTTTGCCCGCTTCTCTGGCATGCGTCTCTTGCACCTGCCTTAACTCGATACCGTTACGCTGCACGCCCTTGATTGGGAGCTTGTCGGGCTGCAGTTGCAGCGACTCAGGGACGGACAGCGTGATGCGCCGTTGCAGGACATCGCCAATCTGAATGCCTGCATAGTGCGCAGGATTTTGCAGATGCAACACCTGGATGGCCTGGGCTGCAGAGGAGGCGACCGCTTGAGGGGCAGACGTATCCTCTTTGGCCAGGGATTCGGCCTTGACTGGTGCCATCCAGATCAAGCCGGTTAAGCAAACTATCAAAAATGGATTCATCGCCACACGCTATTGAATAAGTTGTTCAAAATAATCGGAAAGCATCGCCGCTTCAAACGCGCCTGTGACATACAACGGGCGAATCTCAAACCTGGCGAATAATTGATCCAGCGCTTGCTTGCGCTGCTCAAACTGCGCCACAAAGCGGGCACGCAAAGCGGGCCGAAAAAAAATGGTTTTTTGCTGTCCCGTCTCGGGATCTTGCAAATTGCCAAAGCCCAACCGTGGCAAGCGCTCATATTCCTGCGGATCCCATAACACCAGCGGGATCACCTGATGGTTAGACAGACTGTTCAGACTTTGCTCAATCAGCGACAAGGGCAGGTGAAAATCCGAGATCCAGAACACCAGTCCTTTTTGCTGCCCCAGCCAGGCCGTCGCCTCTACAATCCCTTGTCCATCCTGAGGCCCCGCCTCAACTTCTGTCAGTTGCGCAATGGTGTCAAAGGATTGCTGGGCGTGGTGCCCGGGCGCCAGGCTGAGCTCTGGCAGCACTCGATGCTGGTAGCAAACCATGCCGAACAAATCGCTGTTTTCATGGGCAGAGCAGGCAACCGCAGCCGCTATCGCCTGCAAGGTTTCATACTTGCTGACGTGCCCCTTGAACTGCATGGAACTGGACAAATCACACAAGGCATACAGCGGTGTGGAAGCCTCTTGCTTGAAAACCCGGATCTGGATCTGTTCATAAGGGTCACGCAAGGTTTGCCGCAAATCCAGCCGTCTGGCATCTGGATAATCGACCAGCGAGACATGCTTGCTGAACTCATCACCAATGCCGCGCTGAACCCCCTGATGCGCTCCGCTATGCACACTGGCTGAACGCCACGGCACCTGGTAAAAAAAGGACTGTACTTTATCGGGCATCATGGTCTGGCATCATGCGGCTTTGGCCCGTTCCGGGACACTGACCGTGGCAAGAATCTGCTGGGTCAGCTCTCGGGACAGTTGCGTACGGCGGCTCTCGAACATCGGATTCAATACCAGGCGGTGCGCGATGATTTCATGAAAGACGGCATGGATATCCTCTGGATACAAATGCTCGCGCTGCATGAGCCAGGCATGCACGCGCGCGGCCTTGAGCAGCATCCCCATGCCGCGCGGGCTGGCGCCGGTATGAATCAGGCGGTTAACATCCACACTCTCCAGACGCACGCCAAACGCTGCCGGGGATTGCGTCGCCTGCCACAAATCCAGCGCATACTCCTGTAACACGTCACTGGCCTGAATATGGCTTTGCAGCACATCTGAAAACGCATTCAGCTGATCATAAGCCAGCACGCCGGACTGGACTTGCTGCGTGAGGCGCTCTGCATGCTGGAATTTGACATCAAACATCAGGGCCTTGCGCAAGTCGCGATCATCTGGAATATCAATCGGGATTTCCATCATGAACCGGTCTCGCGCCGCGGAAGGAATCTCGAACGTTTCATTTTTCTCGACCTGGTTACGGTCCGCAAAGACCAGCATATGCGGCAAGCGGTATTCTTTTTTAAAGGCGTTGACATGACGCTCGGCCATGACCCGCAACATCAAGGCATGAACTTGCGGGCGGGCACGGTTGATTTCGTTGAAGAAAAAGACCGACAGTTGCTCACCGGCGCGCAGCAACGGCCCCTCTTCGACCTTGGGGCGACCATCTTCACCGAGAAAAGTATGGTAAATGAGGTCATTGGGCATCAGGTCTACCGTGCCCTCAATGCGCTCATAAGCGCCGCCCAGCCCCCGCGCAATCGATTGCAGCAAGGTGGTTTTACCCACCCCCACGCCACCTTCGAGCAAGACATGACCGCGGGCAAAAATGGCAATATTAATGGCGCGGATGGCCTGGTCCTGACCCACCACCGTTTTTTTCACTTCATGCTCCAGCGTCAGCGCATGATCGCGCCAGTCCGCCAGTTGGCTTGCTACAGATGCAGATGTCATTGTCTATCCCTTGTTAAGCAATGCAGCCAGGGCTATGATGCCAATCGGGCCGCTGAAAAGATGAATGAACCCCTGCTTGCATTTTAGCCAGTCACACGATAATATGCAGACAGGTCTGTTCACTTTTTTCCAGTCTACTTCAGCCAACAAAAAAAAAGCAAGCGAATTTTAGGGGTCACCGGGTGAATTTTTTAGCGATTGTGAATCAGACCAGGCAGTCCATGACGCGCAGGGGCATGACCTATGCCAGCCAGGCGCTGTGGCGCTTGGGGCTGCGGCAATGGGCAAAACATGCCCCGTTTTACCAGTTGCGTGATGCACTGATGGATTGGAACCAGCAACGCATTCAACGCAGCGGCAAGGCGGTTGCGTTAAATGCGCAGGATATTGCGGCATTGCGGCAATTACTGGAGCAGGCGCAACAGCAATCCAGTGCAGCCCTGCCAGCCTCCCTGCTCGACCAGTGGTTTTTCCTGGCCGTTGGCGCCATACAGGTGCATACACAAACAGGCTCAGCGCGTGCATGGCAATTGTTTGAGCAGTCTGTGCATAGCCAATTGGGCAGCACAACATGGCAGCGCAGCTGGTCATTTGGTGCACTGGTCAGCCTCTGCGTGATCTGGATGAGCTTGAGTACGGCCCCACACAAGCCTGTCACAGAAGAGGCCTCCCCATTAGAGACCGCAGTCAGCCATGCTGGCGGCGGCACGGCAGACCCGGTGACATTGAGTTTACTCAACCTGGCCTACCAGAAAATGCAAAGTGGCAGTTGCCAGTTACCTCAGGCAGCGATGTTACCAGAAGCCCAGCGTCAGGCCTTTTTGATGTTTGTGACTGAAGGCAAGGTGGATGTGGACCAAGTGGAGCATTTAAGACAAGCCCTGGGCTATGTCAACTGCTTGTATCCGCAAGAGTTGATGCGTCCGCAAGGACGGGATCGTTTACCAAGAGAATAAAAATACTAGCCCTGAATCGGGAAAAAAGGGATATACCAGATGAACATGCGAGATAAAATTCTGAACATTGCAAGCACGCTGTTTGACAGCCGTGGCATCCAGGCTTCTGGCGTGGATACCATTATCCTCGAAGCCGGAGTTGCCAAGGCGACGCTATACAAACACTTTCCGAGCAAGAATCTGCTGATTACCGCCTATTTGCGTGACAAATCGGACAAATTTTACGCCTGGCTCACCGCTCAACTCACCTCTCGCAAGGCAGAGTCGCTGGAGTTATTGCTGTTATTGTGTGAATTGATGGAGCAATGGATCAGCCAGCCCGCGTTTCGCGGCCTGCCCTTTCACATTGCCGCCGTCGAATTTCCTGAGCAAGATCATCCGATCAATCAATACTCAGTGGTGCTGTCCAAGGAGTTGCAAGGCTTTTTATGCAAGATTGCCCGAGACGCAGGGGCCAAAGACCCAGAGGCGCTCGGCCAGCAGTTGACCATTCTGTTTGAAGGCGCTGCCCTGGTGGAGCGCCTCACACCCAATACTGGCGCCGCCAACCGTGCCAAACTGGCGGCCATGACCTTGGTGCGTAATGCCATTTAACGAAGCTCAGTCGTTGTTTGGGTCGGCATGAAGTCTTGCGTCAATCACCGGCCCATGGTGCTGGCTATCGACGCAAGCGCCTCCTGACTCGCCATGCACGGCTTGTATGGTCATGCCTTGATGGACGGTCATTACCAGGTTGGCCAGCAAGCCTATCTCTACACTAGCCGCAATTTCTCCCGCTTGTACCGCAATCGAAAAGCGCTTGCCTAATTTCTGCTCCATGGTCATGCGATAGCCATTCAAAAAGGCTTTCATGACTTCGGCTTCGGTGCTGCAAGCCAGTGCGCCTTGTGTAACCTGACACCCTGCAGGATGGTGGGTTTCAGCCAGCATAGTGGCGGCTTGCGTAGGGATGTGCTCTATCACCTGTCGCGCGGTCGGCTGGCTCAGCGCCGCTACCAGAAAGGCGGCAGACCCTTGCACGTATTGCTCGACGGCCTTCTGGTACAACGCTTCCTTGCAAGCATAGGCCGTGCCTTGTTCATCTGCATCGCTTCCATCAGCGTACTCTTACGGCCATATTCATAAATATATTGGCAGAGATTCCAGCAAGGGGGAGCACTCAGGAGGCCGCACTGAAAAAAGCGTTGACATAGAATATATACATGACTACCGAGCTGCCCGCCTTACCGCAAACCTTGGCTACCGTTCTTTTTACAGCCAATGTCATTCGAACTGACACTAGAAAATTGCCAATTCTGTCAGCATCTTGTTGATCACAACTTGGCTGCTAAGCTTAACCCAATGGCTCCCCTGAATTAACACATCCGCCCTGCCTTGCAGGGCTTTTTCTTCGCTGCAATCCCTGCTGTATTTTTTCAGCAGACACAGCACTTGATATGTTTCCATATTTGTGGAAATATAGAAACATGAATAAAGAACAAGCGCTCACTGCACTGTCTGCCATTGCCCAATCAGCACGACTGGACATTTTTAGATGCCTGGTCCAGGCAGGGCCGGAAGGCCTGGCGGCCGGCGTGCTGTCAGACTCATTACAGATTGCGAACAGCACGCTGTCTTTTCATTTGAAGGCGCTGACCCATGCCAACCTGATTTGCGCCCGCCAGGAAAGCCGTTTTATTTATTACACGGCCAACTATGCACAGATGAATGGCTTGCTGGCTTATCTCACCGAAAACTGCTGTGGCGGCGATAGCACCTGTTGCCCTGAGCTACAATGTTTACCAACCTCCAAGGAAACCTGATGAAACGTATGCACCTGCATGTCCGCGTAACCGATCTGCCACAGAGCATCCGCTTTTATTCAATGCTGTTTGGGATTGGTCCTAGCGTTGAAAAGGCAGACTATGCCAAATGGATGCTTGAAGATCCGCGCGTGAATTTTGCCATCAGTGCCCGCGGCCAGGCACCTGGGCTGGATCACGTTGGCATACAAGTAGAAACCGCCGATGAACTGGAAGTGATTCAGGCACGATTGCAAGCGGCAGACATGGCGGTGTTATCACAAACCGACACCACTTGTTGTTATGCCAAATCGGATAAACATTGGGTGCAGGACCCCTCTGGCCTGGCCTGGGAAAGCTATTTGACGCTGGAAAGTGCACCTACGTTTAACGATGCAGGGAAAACAACTGCTTCAGCCCCCTGCTGCACCCCGATGGCACAGCCAGTCAGTATTCAAATCAAAAAGAAGGATGTTTAAGCCGATGACAAATCAAGCTTCAGGTATTGGAAATTTTGAGCGCCATCTGACCTGGTGGGTACTGGCGTGCATTATCACCGGCATCGCACTGGGCAAACTTGCCCCAGATTTTTTTCAGGCATTGGGAGCGTTGAAATGGGCAGAGGTGAACTTGCCCGTGGCCGCCCTGATCTGGCTCATGATTATCCCCATGCTGCTCAAGGTGGATTTTGGCGCCATGCGCGAGGTACTGGGGCATGCCAAAGGCATCACGGTCACCCTGGTGATTAACTGGCTGGTGAAGCCGTTTTCCATGGCTTTGCTCGCCTGGCTGTTCATTCGTCACCTGTTTGCCGACTGGTTACCCGCCGAGCAGATTGACAGTTATATTGCCGGGCTGATTTTACTGGCCGCCGCACCCTGTACAGCGATGGTATTTGTCTGGAGCAATTTATGCCAGGGTGAGCCCAAATTCACCTTGTCGCAGGTGGCTATCAATGATGCCATCATGCTGGTCGCGTTTGCCCCCCTGGTCGCACTCCTGCTGGGCCTCTCCAGCATCATCATCCCCTGGCAAACCTTGCTGGTGTCAGTGAGCCTGTTTATCGTTGTGCCACTGATATTGAGCCAACTGCTACGGCGTTGGCTGCTGGCAAAAGGGCCTCATCGATTCGCAGCCACCCTGCAAACCATCCAACCCTTTTCCATGGCGGCATTATTGTTGACGCTGGTGTTGCTATTTGCTTTTCAAGGCGGGCAAATCCTGTCGCAACCGTTGGTGATTGCCTTGCTGGCAGTGCCGATTTTGATCCAGGTCTATTTCAACGCCCTGCTGGCCTACTGGCTGAATAAACAATTCAAGGTCGCCCATTGTGTGGCGGGCCCCTCTGCACTGATTGGCGCGTCTAACTTTTTTGAACTTGCTGTGGCGACAGCGATTGCTTTGTTCGGGTTTGACTCGGGCGCCGCACTTGCAACAGTGGTCGGCGTGTTGATAGAAGTGCCAGTCATGCTATCTATCGTCGCCATCGTAAACCGTTCCAAACATTGGTATGAAAGTGTGTAATATGCGCATCCTGTTTTTATGTACCGGCAACTCCTGCCGCTCCATCATTGCCGAAGCCACCTTTAATCACCTTGCGCCGGCAGACATGCGGGCACAAAGTGCCGGCAGCCATCCTACGGGTGAGGTGCATCCTCGCTCAATTGCCCTGCTGCAGGCCAAAGGCATTGCCACAACAGGCTATTTCAGCAAGTCCTGGGACGAGATTGGGGAAACACCTGACATTGTCATCACCGTCTGCAGCAACGCAGCCGGTGAAACCTGCCCTGCCTATCTAGGCAATGTGCTCCGGGCACATTGGGGGGTGGATGATCCAGCCAAGGCGACTGGCACCGAGGCTGAGATTGCGGCCAGCTTTGAGCAAGCCTACCGGATTCTGCGCACGCGTATTGAAGCCTTCCTTAAGTTGGAAAACACAATATATCAGGACAGAGTAGCGCTACAGACCGTCTTGCAGCAGATAGGTCAACTCAGTTAAGTAGCGCGTATGCTAGGTGACAGCGCTTAAAAAGGTTTACGCGGCTCAAGGTGGCGGAAAATAATCCGGCCTTTGTCCATGTCATAAGGGGACATTTCAATGGTGATTTTATCGCCAGCCAAAATACGGATTTTGTGTTTGCGCATCTTGCCGCCGGTATAAGCGATCAACTCGTGACCATTATCCAGCTTCACCCGATAACGGGCATCAGGCAAAATTTCCGTCACTGCACCCTGCATTTCGATTAATTCTTCTTTAGCCATCGCTATCCCCCTAAAAAGTAAGTCGTTTCAAAATAAAAAAGCCCGGAAACTCCGGGCTTTTCTCGGAGGCTGCATACACAGCCTTGCCGAAAACCATTGAATTACTCAATGATTTGAATGTTTGCCGCTTGTTTGCCTTTAGGGCCTGTTGCCACTTCAAAGCTTACGCGTTGGTTTTCTTTGAGTGTTTTGAAGCCAGCAGATTGAATTGCAGAGAAGTGCGCGAACAAATCTTCGCCGCCGTTATCCGGAGTAATAAAACCAAAACCTTTAGAGTCGTTAAACCATTTAACAGAACCTGTCACCATAATAAATCCTTGTACAAAAAATAAAAATGCGGGCGGTTGCCCATTAAAACGAGGATCAAGATGGCGAGAAGTAACGATAGAACCAAAAGATAGAACCGGGGAACAACAACACTACTTGAACTTCGTGAGTTGGTACTATGCACGTAATATCAAATATTAGCAACAAGTATTTGACAAATTGAAAGATGCCGCGACAATCTTCGTCAAAAACAGCATATTGCCTTGATCAAGGCTCAGGCTTGGCGTGCCGCATTGGGCCTCATTCCCAAGACTGCGGGATCGCGCTCACCAGATAATCCATAAATGCGCGTACCTTGTTGGTCATGGCGTACTTGTCGCGATAACAGGCATAAAACTCTAAGGGGACGCTCTCGGCTGCCATCGCCTCCGGCTGTTGGGCGGAAGGCTGAAACAGCGGGATCAGCGTTCCCTTTTTAATCGCGTGATTGACGACGAATGCGGCCAGGCGCGCAATTCCCGCCCCCGCCAAAGCAAGTTGAAAAATGGAGTCGATATCATTGCAAACGATGCTAGGGATGATTTCAGGCTCGTATAACATGCCATTGCGGTTAAAACTCCAGTTCAACAAGCGTCCATCCACCGGGATGCGGAACAACAGGCAATCATGTTGCGATAAGTCTTCTGGGGTCTGAGGCAGGCCTTTGCGTTGCAGATAGTCCGGTGCAGCACAAAACAGTACGGGGACGGTCGCGATTTTCCTGGCAATCAGTCCTGGCTCTAGCTGCTGTTTGAAACGGATGCTGATATCGATATCCTCTGCCACATGATCCAGGCTACGATCAGACAGAATCAGCTCCAGAGACACTTGCGGGAAACGGCGGCTAAATGCCGGGATCAACGGCATTAAGACATGACGGCCAAAAGCCACCGAGGAACCAATCCGTAAGCGCCCCTGCGGTTGCCCGTGAAACTCGGTAATGGCCGATTGTGCCCTGGCCAGCACGTCTACCAGATGCTGGACCTCTGCATAATAAAGCGCACCACTTTCTGTCAGCGCCAGCTTGCGCGTGGTTCGCATCAACAAGCGCGTCCCCAATGACTTTTCCAGCCGCTGGATATTCTGGCTGGCCGCTGCCGCTGTAATGCCTTGCAAACGCGCACCCGCCGCAATACTGCCGGCCTGTACCGCTTTTACAAAGCTTTCTATGCTTCTTAAGGTATCCATAAACTATCGAATAGTATGATTGATTCGATAGTTTAACTTTATAGTGATTAAATCTTCAAGCCTCTACCCGGCAACTGGATGAGCTTTTATAGTGTCACCACACATTAGGAGAACCACCATGAATCAAACCAGAACGACTTTCCGCAAGATCCCAAAGCAATTTACGCCATATGTGTTTGCCTTTTTTATGGCAGGCATCATGGCCTTTTTGATGTCTATGGTCATTGTAGCCGCCAACAGTGGCTTGCAAGCCGGTTATGTGACGCGTGTCATCCATGCTTATACACTCGCGATGCCTGTCGCTTTCTGTTGTGTGCTGATTGTGCGGCCTATTGTCATGCATTTGGTGAATCAGTTGGTCGAAACCCATTGATGGCGTGAGCGGCCACAAACAAAAACGGATACCAAGGTATCCGTTTTTACGCATGCTACCGCATGTGTATGGCGATTAAAACAGCGGCGCGTACAAAGCTACCAGCGTGTACCCAATCAAGCCCCCTGCCAAGACATCACTCGGATAATGTAAACCCAGTACCACACGTGAGATGCCAACTAACACGACAAACGGATAAACGACAGGAAACAGTTGCGGGTAATAATGCACGGCCACCATGCCAAACGCCACCGCGTGCAAGGTATGCCCTGAAGGAAAACTGAAGTAATCCAGCGGTGTGCCGCTCAACAAGACATCCTGACGCACCTGAAAGGGTCGTGGACGACTGGTGCGATGTTTCAACCATTTATAGACCAGTGTACCGCTCAGTCCTACGGTCAACATATGCAGGCAGACGTAAAGACCGTGCTGGCCCTGGCTGATGGCAATCACCAGCATGAGCAAATACCAGAACATGCCATCGCCCATACGCGAAATGGCGCGAAACAGGTTGCGTATCAGGCGATATTGTCCGGTATGGCTGACTTTGACACACAGTCGGCTATCGACCGACTGCACCCATCCCAGTGTTTGTTGTAGTTTCAGCATCGCAGGTCCTTTCCGGGGCTTCCCCCGACTATGCTTGTTGGGTAAGCATAGTCTGAACCGGATGCTTTAAATTAGCGTGAAAGATTGATGAATTAAATATGACGAGTGCTTATGCGATGAGCGCATGCCAAGGAGTAGCCCTTGTACATTCACGCAGGCTTTATTTCCAGAGTACCCGATAGACAAAGCCCGGGAATGACAACACCAGAAATAGGCATATCGTGACACTGTAAAACTCCCAGCCTTGCGGCCAGACTTGTCCCATCACATAACGCTCAACCAGGAAGCCAATCAGCAGCGTGATGAAATAGGCAGGCAACATGGCGGCAAAACGCTGCCATAGCTGCTGAATATTGCCGACCAAACCCAGCCACTTATCCGAAATCCAGGCCAGGTTTGCCAAAAACAACATCAGCAACAAAAAAATGAGTTTGGTAGCCATTTTATTGCAGACTCATCAGCAAGCTATGCCCGCAGACGCCTAATAGAATTTCAGGGAATAAGCCCAAGCCCAGCAACGCCAAGGTATGCACACTGAGGATAAAGCGCATGTCCATCGGTGCGGACAGCGGGGTATGGTCTTCCGGTGCATCAAAATACATTTTACGCACGATGTTGAGATAGTAGAACGCACCAATGGTCGCCATCAGCACGGCAAACACCACCTGCCAGGTGAACCCGGCTTGCCAGGCGGCCTGCAATACGGTGAATTTGGCATAAAAACCAATGGTAGGCGGAATACCGGCCATGCTGAACATAATGATCAACATGAGGAAAGCAAACCATGGATGGCGCTGGTTAAGCCCTTTGAGATCATTGATCTCTTCGGCTTCAAAGCCCTGACGGCTCAATAGCAGAATGATACCGAAGCCGGCAATTGACATCAGGACGTAGGCACTGATGTAAAAGAAGCTGGAAGCAAAACCATTGGCATTGGCACTCATCATGCCGAACAGGATGAAACCGACATGCGAAATGGTGGAATATGCCAACATACGCTTGAGGTTGGTCTGCACAATCGCGCTAAAATTACCGATGATGATGGACAACACCGCCATTAACATCAGCATATCCTGCCAGTCCATGGCTAGCGGATGCAGGCCTTGCACCAACAGACGCACGGTCATTGCATAAGCCGCCAGTTTTGGCACGGAGCCGATTAGCAGGGTCATCGGAGTTGGCGACCCCTGATAGACATCGGGCACCCACATCTGGAACGGGACAGCGCCAAACTTGAAGGCAATACCGGCGACCAGAAACACCAGGCCCATGATGAGCACCGGGCTCTTGGGCTGCTGACTAATACTGTTGGCAATATCACTGACATCCAGGCTGCCAGTCATGCCATACAGCATACTCATGCCATATAGCAGCATCCCTGAAGCGAGTGCACCTAACACAAAGTATTTCATGGCCGACTCGGACGCTCTTGGATTATCGCGATCAAAGGCTACCAGAGAGTAGAGGCACAGTGACAGCAATTCCAGGCCCATATAAATCGTCAGCAGGTTGTGGCCTGACACCATGATCATCATACCGAGCAAGCCGAACAGGACCATGGCATAAAATTCACCACGATAGAGGTTACGGTCTTGCAAGTATTTGCGCGTATATACCAGGATCAACGAGGTACCCAGATACATCATCATTTTGATAACGTCTGACAGCGTATCGTCAATAAACATATGCGAGAAGGCAAAACCCACCGCTGGTGTATGTGTTTTAAAAGTCAGGAAGGCTGCCGCAAGCAAGGTCAGCTGGCTTAAGCCATAAATCATGAAGCGGTTTTGTGGCAGGATGAACAAATCCAGCAACAAAATAAACATGGCCATGCCCAATACAACCATTTCCGGCAACAGGGCGAGCAAGTCAAATTGCATATTATCCATTTTTTAAAATCCTGCTTTTAATAGCCTGTGACGGGCAATTTGGAAATCGCCATATGTTTCAGGAACTCTGTGCTGGTTGCCTGCATCACTTCGGTCAGTGCTTGTGGATAGACGCCGAAACCAATCACCAAGATGGCCAGAATACCCAAGATCAGGAACTCACGTTTGCTGAGGTCGCTCAGTTCGGCCACGTGATGATTCGTCACATTGCCAAAGAACACACGCTTGGTCATCCACAGCGTATAGGCTGCACCAAATATCAAGGTCGTCGCGGCAAAGAAAGCCACCCAGAAATTGAATTTGACTGCGGCCAGAATCACCATAAACTCGCCCACAAAGCCGGAGGTGCCAGGCAAGCCACTGTTGGCCATGGCAAACAACACAGCGAATGCGGCAAACACAGGCATCTTGTTAACCACGCCACCATACGCGGAAATTTCACGGCTATGAACGCGGTCGTATAACACACCTACACTCAGGAACATCGCAGAAGAAATAAAGCCATGTGAAATCATTTGCACCAAGGCCCCCTCAAGCGCCAACTGGCTAAACATGAAGAAGCCCAAAGTGACAAAGCCCATGTGCGAGATCGAAGAATAAGCAATCAGCTTCTTCATGTCTTTTTGCACCAGCGCGACCAGTGCGATGTAGACCACTGCAATCAGCGACAGCGCGACCATGGCTGAAGTGAAGTAATGGGCTGCATCCGGAGCAATCGGCATGGCAAATCGCAGAAAGCTGTAGCCGCCAAGTTTCAGTGCAATGGCCGCCAGCACCACAGAACCACCCGTAGGTGCCTCAACGTGCGCATCCGGCAACCAGGTATGCACTGGCCACATCGGGATTTTCACCGCAAATGCCATGAAGAAGGCGATGAAAATATAGATTTGCGCTTGCAGGCTGAGCGGTAACAAATAGTAATCAGCCAGCTCGAAACTGCCAGTCTGGTGATACAGGTAAATAAAAGCGACCAGCATCAACAAGGAGCCCAGCAAGGTATACAGGAAAAACTTGATGGTAGCGTAGACGCGGTTAGGCCCGCCCCAGATGCCAATCACCAGGAACATCGGAATCAGCATCGCTTCCCAGAAGACGTAATACAGAATCGCATCAAGCGCGGTGAACACACCAATCATGATCCCGCTCATGATCAGGAAGGCCGCCATGTACTGTGCCACATGTTTGGTAATCACTTCCCAACCTGCCAGTACCACAATGACCGTGGTAAAACTGGTTAACAGCACCAAAGGCATTGAGAAGCCGTCGACCCCCAGGTGGTAATGCATATTGAAGGCCGGTACCCAGGGCAGCAATTCTTCAAACTGGAAGAAGCCGTCGTGAATATCAAACTGCGTGTACAACGGTACAGTCACCAGAAAACTGACCAGGCTACCTACCAATGCCAGCCATCGAGTCAATGTGGCCTTTTGGTCACCGCCTAGCAACAACACCAGCACGCCAGACAATACCGGCAGCCAGACGGCCAGACTTAACCAGGAAATACTTGTGAGGTCGGCTTGCATCATTAGTTAATTTTGATAAAGAAAGTCATAAGAAGGAATACGCCAATAATCATGGCAAAGGCGTAGTGATAAATTAAACCGGATTGCAGCGTGCGTATTTTGGCAGCAATCTTGCCCATGGTATTGGCGGTGCCGTTGACCATGGCGCCATCAATCAACGTGATGTCACCAAACTTCCACAACAAGCCGCCCAGACAGCGTGAACCTCCGGCAAAAAACTTCTCGTTAAAGCTGTCAAAACCGTATTTGCTTTCAAGGATGTTGTAAATCACGATAAAGCGGGCTTTGATTGCAGCAGGGATGTCCGGACGCTTCATATAGAAGAACCATGATAGTGCCACCCCGGAGGCCGCCAGGAAAAATGGCAGGCTGGTAAAGCCATGAATCGCCATGCCAGCCGGACTATGCATGAACTCGTGGTAGTGATGGGCGAGGTGCTCCATGGCAGGATGCGCTTCAGGATTCACAAAAATCACATTTTTGAAGAAATCACCGTACAGCATCGGTTCCAGTGCAATGTAACCAATCACCAGTGATGGGATCGCCAACAACGCCAATGGCAAGGTAACGACCCAGCCTGGCTCATGCGGATCATCGTTTGGTCCCAGGCCATGATGATGTTCTTCGTCGTGTGCATGGTCATCATGATGCGCGTCGGCATGGTGTGCGTCTGCATGTGCGACATGTGCATGGTCATCATGTTTGGCATGGCGCCACTTTTCCTCACCGTGGAATACCAGGAAGTACAAACGGAATGAATAGAATGCGGTGACAAACACACCGACAATCACGGCAAAATAGGCAAAACCACTGCCAGGGATATGCGACAACTCAACCGCTTCGATGATGCTGTCCTTGGAATAAAACCCGGCAAAGAACGGCGTGCCAATCAAGGCCAGAGAACCGATCAAAGAGGTGATCCAGGTGACCGGCAGGTATTTCTTGAGGTTACCCATGTTGCGGATATCCTGGTCGTGGTGCATACCCATAATCACCGAACCGGCACCCAGGAATAACAACGCCTTAAAGAACGCATGGGTCATCAGGTGGAAAATGGCCACGGAATAGGCTGATGCACCCAATGCAACAGTCATGTACCCGAGTTGCGACAAGGTCGAATAGGCCACCACGCGCTTGATATCGTTCTGGATAATGCCCAGGAAGCCCATGAACAGCGCAGTGATCGCACCAATCACCATCACGGTCGACAAGGCCGTGGTAGACAATTCATATAAAGGTGACATGCGTGCCACCATAAAAATACCAGCGGTCACCATGGTCGCCGCGTGAATCAGCGCAGAAATTGGTGTTGGACCTTCCATGGAGTCTGGCAGCCAGACATGCAGCGGAACTTGTGCAGATTTACCCATGGCGCCGACAAACAATAACAGGCAAGTGACTGTCATCAGGGACCAGTTGCAACTACCAATCAAGTTAACTTGTGTATTGGCAAACTCAGGGGCGCGCTGAAACACGGTGGCGTAATCCAGGCTACCAAAGTAATACAGCACCATGCCTATACCCAACAGGAAACCGAAGTCCCCTACCCGGTTAACCAGAAAGGCTTTCAAATTGGCGTAAATGGCGGTGGGACGTGTAAACCAGAAACCAATCAGCAGATATGACACCAGACCGACCGCCTCCCAGCCAAAGAACAACTGCATGAAGTTGTTGCTCATGACCAGCATCAGCATGGAGAAGGTAAACAGCGAAATGTAGCTGAAGAAGCGGCTATAGCCTGGGTCTTCTTCCATGTAGCCGATGGTATAAATATGCACCATGAGTGACACAAAAGTCACCACGACCATCATCATGGCACTCAGGTTATCAATCAGGAAGCCCACTTCAAAATGCACGTCACCCGAGTTGAGCCAGGTATACACCGCTTCGTTGAGCGTGAAGCCATTCAGGGTCTGGTTAAAAATGTAGGCAGACAAGGCGAATGCCGCGCCGACGCCAGCGATGGTCAACACATGTGCGGCCCAGCGCGGTAAGTAATTCCTGAAGAGGCCAACAGCGGCCGCAGCCAGCAAAGGCAACATCGGAATCAAGATCAGGATTTGTTTTATTGTCATGACGCTTAACCTTTTAATTGATCCAGATCATCGACGTTGATGGTACGCAGGTTGCGGAACAATACGACCAGAATCGCGAGACCAATTGCAGACTCCGCTGCAGCCACCGTCAAGATGAAAAAGACGAATACCTGACCACCAATATCATTGAGGTAATGCGAAAAAGCCACAAAATTCAGGTTAACGGCCAACAGCATCAACTCAATTGCCATGAGCAAAATAATGACGTTTTTGCGGTTGAGGAAAATACCAATCACACTGATGGCAAACATCAGCGCCCCCAAAATCAGGTAGTGAGACAAACCGACCATGATTATTTACTCTCCTCTGCAGACGGTGCCGGTACTTCAACTTCAGCAGGCATAGAGATAATACGCAATCTGTCGTTACGCTTCACTTTGACCTGCTCGGCCGGATTCATGGATTTGTTGTCTTTACGTTCACGCAAGGTCAACACAATGGCGGCAATCATCGCCACCAGCAACACGACCGCCGCTAGTTCAAACGGGAGCAAGTAGTCGGTATACAATACCTTGCCCAACGCAGCCGTATTACTGAAGCCTGCCGGTGCAGACACCGCCTGACTGGGATTGAGGTTTTTGGCGGAAAGCACCATCACCATTTCGGCCATCATGACCACGCCAAAGGTCAACGCCAATGGCAGGTTAGACCAGAAGCCTTCACGCAATTTGTCGATATTGATGTCCAGCATCATCACCACAAACAGGAACAGCACCATCACCGCCCCCACGTACACCAGAATCAGGGCAATGGCGAGAAACTCAGCTTCAAGCAACAACCAGATGCCTGCCGCCGTAAAAAATGCCAGCACCAGAAACAGTGCAGCATGCACGGGGTTACGCGTAGTAATCACGCGGATGCCAGAGAACAGCAGAATCGCTGCCAGCACATAAAAAACAATATCGGTAAATAACATTTAGGATTCCTGTCCGCGCTTATCGATAAGCTTTATCCTGGGCGCGGTCTGCTGCAATTTGCGCCTCGTATTTGTCACCCACTTCGAGCAACATTTTTTTTGTATAGAGCAGGTCGCCGCGCTGCTCGCCGTGGTAGTCAAAAATCCGGGTTTCCACGATGCTATCCACTGGGCAGGATTCTTCACAAAAACCGCAAAAAATGCACTTGGTCAGGTCAATGTCATAACGCGTGGTACGGCGGGTGCCATCATCACGCTGCTCGGATTCAATCGTAATCGCCATCGCCGGACAGACTGCTTCACACAGCTTGCAGGCAATGCAGCGCTCTTCACCGTTCGGGTAGCGGCGCAACGCGTGCAAGCCACGAAAACGGTTGGACTGCGGCGTACGTTCTTCCGGGTATTGAATAGTAATTTTCTTGGCGAAGAAATAGCGTCCGGTCAGGGCCATGCCTTTGAGCATCTCCCATAACATCAAACTGCCTAATGTATTTTTAATTGCGTTCAACATGGTAAGGTTTCCAAATACGTTGTCCGTGCGATTGTCCAGTTAGTGGAATAAATAAGCCCACTGGGTTTGCATCATGCCACCGACCACAATAATCCAGACCAGCGTGATGGGAATAAATACTTTCCAACCCAAACGCATGATCTGGTCATAGCGATAACGTGGAAAGGTAGCGCGGAACCACAAGAACAGGAACAACAGGAAAGCGACTTTTGCCAGCAACCATAAAATACTATCAGGCAAGAACGGCACCGGGGATAACCAACCGCCCAAGAACATCAATGCGGCCAGCATGGACACCAGCATCATATTGGCATACTCAGCCAGGAAGAACACCGCAAAGGCCATGCCAGAGTACTCTACATGGAAACCTGCCACGATTTCAGATTCACCTTCGGCGACGTCAAACGGTGCACGGTTGGTTTCAGCCACCGCACTAATAAAATAGACGACGAACAGAGGGAACAACGGCAGGAAATACCAGTGCCAGAAGCCCCCTTCTTGCCCCATCACAATCTTGCCCAAATTCAGTGAGTTGGCACACATCAACACACCGACCAGTGTAAACCCCATGGCAATCTCATACGAGACAATTTGTGCTGCGGAACGCAAGGACCCCAGAAACGCATATTTTGAGTTGGACGCCCACCCGGCGATAATCACGCCATAGACAGCAACTGAGGTCATGGCCAGTATATAGAGTAAGCCTGCATCGACATTGGCCAACACCAGTGTGGCATCAAAAGGCACCACGGCCCAAGCTGCAAACGCCGGAGCAATTGCCAGCACTGGGCCAATAAAAAACAATGCTTTATTAGACGCAGTCGGCAGGATAATTTCTTTAAACAGCAATTTGAGGCCATCTGCCAATGGTTGTAACAAGCCCCAGTAGCCCACACGGTTGGGACCGATACGCACCTGCATGTAACCAATCACTTTACGCTCGGCCAATGTAAGGTAGGCAACGCCTATCATCAATGGCAGCACAATCGCCACAATTTTAATCAGTGTCCACACGACCAGTTGTACGTCTGTCCAGTAGGAACCAAATAATTCAGCAAAGAAATGCATGTTATGCCATCTCGGTCAGTTGTTTTTCGTAAATTGCCACTTGCTCGGCAGAAGCTTTTTCAATGGTGATGTCCCCCATCAAATCGCCCAGACCCGCAGTGAGTGGATGCGCTGCAGCCACACGCACACAGCCTTTGGCAACGTGGTTATCCAGACGCGCTTTAAGCACAGCACTGCCTTTATCCTGACGGGCGACAACGATGTCGCCATCTTGCAAGCCAAGCTCGGCCAATTGGTCAGCATGCATCCGTGCCATCGGACGGATGTTGTATTTGGTTTTTTGCAAGGGCGCAGAACGGCGCACGATCGGGTCAGACTCGTATTGTGGCACTTCACCAATTCGCTGCAGGCCTTGTTTCTTGATATTCACCTGAATTTCTACCAGCTCTTTGAGGTTGTTGTTGAGACTGCGCCAGACCACGGCCGAGGGCTTCTCACCATTAAAGATGGCATTTTTCACTTCGTCGGAACTGTTGTATTCGAAGCCAGGCAAGTCCAGCGTATTTGCCAGCACACGCAGGACTTTCCAGCCTGGGCGCGCTTCGCCGAGAGGACGCGTCACGGCCTGGAAGCTCTGTACACGCCCTTCCATGCTCATAAAGCTGCCTGAGGTCTCGGTGAATGGCGTGATCGGTAGCAGGATATCGGCGTTGTCGAGTGCTGCAGACTTGTAAGCCGTCAAGGCAATCACGCACTCGGCTTTAGCGATGGCATCGGCTGCCAGTGCGGCATGCTGACAATCCAGCTCAGGCTCGATATTGAGCAATAGATACGCTTTGCGTGGGACTTCCAGCATGGCGCGCGCGTGCATGCCAGTGGCTGTAGGCATGACACCCATCAAATGCATGCCGGTGCTGTTTGCCGCTGGCGGTAAAATACCGCCTTTCGCACCGCTGATGCCGCCAATGGCTTCAGCCATACTGTACATCTCGGTAAAACGGGGATCACTCAAGGCCATATTACCTAGAAAAATACCAACCTTGGGTGCAATCAGGATCAAGTCGTCGCTGATACCCGCCAAGCACTCTGCAATTTTTTGCGTATTGGGACGTACCTGGATTTCTTCGAGTAACTTGTTCAGTGTGGGTGGCAAGCATAGCGACAGTTTTTGCAACCCGGACATGGCTTTGAGGATCTGACCCAACACATTCACCATGTCGTTCGGGCGCACAATGACTTTATGTGCAATGTCCATCAATGGATCGTTATCGAGCGGGCTGACAATACATAATTCAGCCCCTCTGGAAACGGCTTTGCGGATACGTTGTGCCAGCAAAGGATGTTCATTGCGGATATTCGAACCAATCAGCAGGATGCGATCCAGCTCTTCGATTTCCTGAATATTGCAGCCCATCCATGGGGTGCCGGTACGTTTGCCATCCAGGCGGAAGTCTGTCTGGCGCAGGCGGTAATCCACGTTGCCACAGCCCAGGCCATCTGCCAGCTGCTTGATCAGGTAGCCTTCTTCCATGGTGCTATTCGGAGAAACCAGCACGCCCAAGGCATCACCGCCATATTGTTTGGTAATGTCTTTGAGCTGTCCCACTGCAAACTCAATGGCTGTTTTCCAGTCAGTTTCCTGCCATTGCCCGTTGTGCTTGATCATGGGCACCTTGAGGCGGTCCGGACTGTTCAAGCCCTCGTAGGAGAAACGGTCACGGTCAGACAGCCAGCATTCGTTAATCGACTCTTTTTCACGCGGTAACACACGCATGACTTTATGATCTTTGACGTGGACTTCAATGTGCGAACCCAAGCCATCGTGTGGCGCAATCGAAGGTCTGCGCACCAGCTCCCAGCTGCGTGCAGAGTAACGGAAAGGCTTGCTGGTCAGCGCGCCCACCGGGCACAAATCAATAATATTGCCGCTGAGCTCAGAGTTCACAGACTGGTCAACATAAGCGGTAATCTCGGCATGCTCGCCACGATTGACCAAACCTAGCTCCTGCATGCCCCCCACTTCTTTCAGGAAGCGCACACAGCGGGTACATTGAATACAACGGGTCATGTCAGTGCTGACCAGCGGACCAATGTTTTTATTGAAGACCACTCGTTTTTCTTCGGTATAGCGTGAGCCAGACGCGCCATAAGCGACGGCAATATCCTGCAAGTCACATTCACCGCCCTGGTCGCAAATTGGGCAATCCAGCGGGTGGTTAATCAGCAAAAACTCCATCACGCTTTGCTGGGCTTCCACGGCAGACTTACTGCGGGTGTAAATCTTCATGCCGTCCGCCACCGGGGTGGCACAAGCAGGCAGCGGTTTGTTGAATTTTTCTACCTGCACCAGACACATACGACAGTTGGCGGCCACCGACAGCTTTTTGTGGTAACAAAAACGCGGGATGGCGATCCCTGCCGCATCGGCCGCATCAATAATGGTGCTGCCATGTTCGACTTCTAGAGGTTTGCCGTCAATTTCGATGTTTAGCATGTGATTACCGTTAAGCTTAAAACCGTTTATTTACCATCTACCATGGATTTGCCATGCTGGATGTAATACTCAAATTCGGGACGGAAGTGCTTGATGAAACTCAACACAGGCGTTGCTGCAGCATCACCCAAAGCACAGATGGTTCGGCCAGAAATGTTATTACTTAAATCTGTCAGCAAGTCGAGATCTTCCATCTTGCCTTTACCATCGACAATACGCTCGATAATGCGATACACCCAACCGGTGCCTTCACGGCAAGGCGTGCATTGCCCACAGCTTTCTTCATAAAAGAAATAGCTCAAGCGCTTGAGTGTTTTCACCATGCAGGTGGTTTCGTCCATCACAATCATGGAACCCGCACCCAGGCTGGAGCCGGCTTTGCTCAAGCCATCATAGTCCATGGTGGCATTTTCAATGGCGCTCGCTGGCATGACCGCAGTGGAAGGGCCGCCAGGAATCACCGCTTTTAACTTGCGACCTTTCCAAACACCGCCGGCCATGGCCAGCAAGTCCTTAAAAGGCGTCCCCATTTTGATCTCGTAGTTACCTGGTTTTTCAACATGACCAGACACCGAGAATAACTTACTGCCGCCAGAATTAGGCACGCCTAAATCTGCAAATGCCTGACCGCCATGCTGCATGATCCAGGGGATGGAGGCATAGCTCTCGGTATTGTTGACGTTGGTTGGCTTGCCAAATACACCGTAGCTAGCCGGAAATGGTGGTTTGAAACGAGGCTGCCCTTTTTTGCCTTCAATCGACTCAATCAGGGCCGTTTCTTCACCGCAGATATAAGCACCGTATCCATGGACAGCATAGAGATCAAAGCTAAATTCAGTGCCGAACAGGTTTTCACCCAGGTAGCCAGCTTCACGCGCCTCAGCTAACGCAGCCTCAAAAATCTCATAATCCTGCCAGATTTCACCGTGGATATAGTTATACCCCACGCGAGCACCCAGCGTATAAGCGGCAATCGCCATGCCTTCGATTAACTGGTGCGGGTTATAACGGATAATGTCACGGTCTTTAAATGTGCCTGGCTCGCCTTCGTCTGTGTTGCAAACCAGATATTTGGTGCCGTCGTAATAACGCGGCATAAAGCTCCATTTGAGGCCAGTCGGGAAGCCTGCACCACCTCGACCACGCAAATTGGACACCTTGACCTGGCTGATGATATCTGGGGCCTTCACTTTTTCGGTCACCAAGCGCTTGAGCTGGGCATAGCCGCCTAATTTCTCATACGTTGCCAGGGCGGCAGGATTGTCTTCGCTAAGTGTACGCAAAGTCACCAAAGTCTGGCCGGCCAAATCAGTTTTGATCACTGGTTTACTATTCAAGGAAGCATTTGAAGTCTTAGCCATATTCCGTATCCTAGCCCTTGTTTAGCTCGTTAATGAGGGCATCCACTTTTTCGGTGGTCAGAAATTCATGCATTTCACTGTTATTCACATGTAGTAACGGTGCGCCGCCGCAACAGCCCATGCACTCGCCTTCTTTCAGGCAGAATTTGCCATCCGCTGTGACTTCGTTGAATCCCACACCCAACTTGTGCTGCAAGTGCTCGACAATCTCATCCGAGCCACGCAACATGCAAGAAATATTAGTACAGACGGTAATTTTGTATTTTCCGACTGGCTCGAGATCATACATATTGTAGAAGGTAGCGACTTCTAACGCCGCGATTTCCGGAATGCGCAAGTACTTGGCTACTTCGGAAATACTTTCCTTGGATAACCAGCCACGCTCCATCTGGACGATGCGTAATGCAGACATCACCGCTGCCTGACGCCTGTCAGCTGGATATTTGGACAGTTCGTATTCAATCTTTTCAATCGATTCTGCACTGAGCATGCTTTTACCTTACTATCTTTTCGATCCGCGCTATCACGTTGTTCGGATTATCTGTCGATCTCACCGAACACAATATCTTGTGTCCCAATGATGGCTACCAGGTCGGCGATCATGTGGCCTCTGGTCATCTCATCCAATGCAGCCAAATGGGCAAAGCCCGGCGCACGGATTTTCAGGCGGTAGGGTTTATTGGCACCATCTGACACCATATAAATCCCGAACTCGCCTTTGGGATGCTCAACCGCGGCATAGGCCTCCCCTGCTGGGACATGGAAACCCTCGGTAAATAACTTGAAGTGGTGGATCAAGTCTTCCATATTGGTTTTCATGCCTTCGCGGTTTGGCGGGGCAATCTTATTGTCATCTGTAATGACTGGCCCTGGGTTCTTGCGCAACCAGTCTATGCATTGTTTGATGATATGGTTGGATTGACGCATTTCTTCCACACGCACCAGATACCGGTCATAACAGTCGCCATTGACGCCAATCGGGATATCAAAGTCCATCTTGTCGTAGACTTCATACGGCTGCTTCTTGCGCAAATCCCACGCAATACCAGAGCCACGCAACATCGCACCTGTCATACCCAGCGCCAAGGCACGCTCCGGTGTCACCACGCCAATACCCACTGTCCGCTGCTTCCAGATACGGTTATCGGTCAAGAGTGTTTCATATTCATCGACATACGTCGGGAAGCGATTGGTAAAGTCTTCAATGAAATCCAGCATGGAACCCTGACGATTTTCATTGAGCTTGTTGATTTCTTCTGCACTACGGAATTTGGTGGTTTCGTGTTGCGGCATTTTTTCCGGCAGGTCACGATATACGCCACCCGGGCGGTAATACGCCGCATGCATACGGGCGCCAGACACGGCCTCATACACATCAAACAAATCTTCACGCTCGCGGAACGCATACAGGAAAACCGTCATGGCGCCGACGTCCAGCGCATGTGCGCCCAGCCACAGCAAGTGGTTGAGAATACGGGTAATTTCGTCGAACATGACGCGGATATACTGCGCGCGCACTGGCACCTCAATGCCGAGCATTTTTTCAATCGCCATGACATAGGCGTGCTCATTGGCCATCATGGAGACATAATCAAGCCTGTCCATGTAAGGCACACTTTGCAAATAAGTACGGTTCTCAGCCAGTTTTTCAGTGGCACGGTGCAGCAGGCCAATGTGTGGATCGGCGCGCTGGATCACTTCACCATCCAGCTCCAGCACCAAACGCAACACACCGTGTGCCGCAGGGTGCTGCGGGCCGAAGTTCATCGTATAGTTCTTAATTTCAGCCATACTAACCATTCCTCAGCTTGCAAGATTCAGCCCAAAACAAGGCGGAATTGCACAGACTGTATGAGTCAATACGGCAAGCAATGACAACGCCGCATTGGATTGAAGCTTGCAAGTGATTAGCCATGGTGAGCACCTTCATCACGAATAATCCTTGGCACATTATTGCGCAACTCTACCGATACCGGCTGGTAGATGACGCGCTGCTGAACAGGGTCATAACGCATTTCAACGTTACCAATCATGGGGAAATCTTTACGGAAAGGATGACCGACAAAACCGTAATCTGTCAGCAAACGACGCAAATCGGGGTGATTTTCAAACATAATGCCGTAGAGGTCAAAGGCTTCACGCTCAAACCAGTTGGCGACCGGCCAGATATCGACCAAGGTCGGAAACACAGGAAAGTCATCGTCAGCTGCAAACGCACGGATACGCACACGCTGATTCAAACTGACCGAAAGCAAATGCAGCACCACAGCAAAGCGCTGACCTTCCCAGCGGCCATCGCCATACTCCAGATAATCCACCCCACACAAGTCAATCAGTTGCTCAAATTTGAGCTCCGCATGGGTTTTCAATTTTTCAGCCACGGCCAGCAGGTGTTTCACATGGACTTCCACCGTGAGTTCACCCAACTGTTGCTCCAGCCTGACCACACCCTCACCCAAGGCCAACTTGAGCTGTGCAGACAAATGTTCGAGTTTTGCAGACATAGTTAATTTCTAGGGCTTAGTATGTTGTCAGAGCGCGTCACCATCAGGTTCTGGCAATCGTATTGGTACGCTTGATTTTCTTTTGCAACTGGATGATGCCGTACAACAAGGCCTCGGCAGTGGGAGGACACCCAGGCACATATACATCCACCGGCACAATCCGGTCACAGCCGCGCACGACTGCATAAGAGTAGTGATAGTAGCCGCCACCGTTAGCACAACTGCCCATGGAAATTACCCAGCGCGGCTCTGCCATCTGGTCATACACCTTGCGCAGCGCAGGGGCCATTTTGTTCACCAGCGTGCCCGCCACAATCATCACGTCAGACTGACGTGGGCTGGGCCTGAACACAATCCCGAAACGGTCCAGATCGTAACGCGAAGCGCCGGCATGCATCATTTCAACCGCACAGCAAGCCAGACCGAACGTCATCGGCCACAATGAACCAGTACGGGTGTAATTAATCACCGTATCCAGCGTGGTGGTAACAAAGCCTTTTTCTAATACGCCTTCAATGCTCATTTTGCATCAATCCCATTCAAGGGCGCCCTTCATCCATTCAAAGATGAAGCCGACCACCAATACAAATAAAAACACCATCATTGCCCAGAAGCCAGCAGAACCAATTTCTTGGATCACCACCGCCCATGGAAAAAGAAACGCGATTTCGAGATCAAACAGAATAAACAGAATGGCGACCAGATAGTAGCGCACGTCAAACTTCATGCGCGCATCTTCAAAGGCTTCAAAACCACATTCGTATGGAGAGTTTTTTTCCGCATCAGGTTTGTGCGGAGAGAGAATTTTACCGGCAAGCAACGGACCAAGACCAACGCCCAGCCCCACCAGGATAAACATCAAAATCGGGAAATAGTTTTCTAACACTGATTTGCCTTCATCGATCATGTTAACAAGTTATTTCAATGCAGCTAGCCGCCCATTAAAACACTCCCAAACCATCTATTCCCTGCCAGAGCAAAGTTGCAAGCAACTCTATCTGGTGCCGTCGGCGAGACTCGAACTCGCACGACTTTCGTCACTACCCCCTCAAGATAGCGTGTCTACCAATTTCACCACGACGGCCAATGTTTAGTTAGGAATATCTTTGGGTGTATTTTCAACCGGCTTGGCCACTTCTGCAGCCTCACCTTTGGCCGGAGCCTGTTGGGTCACTGTGGATTTAACCACACTGCCAGAACTTGCTTTATGGCTGGACATAAAGGCCAGCGTCAAGCTAGTTGCAAAAAACACTGAAATAAAAATCGATGTCAGCTTGCTCAGCAAATTAGAGGAACCAGACACGCCGAACAGACTGCCGGAGGCTCCACTGCCAAAAGCGGCGCCCATATCGGCACCCTTACCATGCTGCAATAAGACCAGGCCAATCACGGCAGCAGCTGCCAGCACATGAATGACGAGAATGACGTTTTCCATATTTCTTTAATCCATTAAGTAATAACGATTTGGCTTTTGGCTCTTTCGCTATCTAGATGACGCTATTTTCAGGGACGGCCTGACATATTTTTATAAATTGCTCTGCATCTAGCGAGCAACGACCGACCAGCGCGCCATCAATTTCCTTCTGATTCAACAATTGTACCGCATTTTGCGGGTTTACGCTGCCCCCGTAGAGGATTTTTAGCGTGTCAGCCGCGGTTTTATCAGAGGCGGCAACCGTCTCTCGAATAAACTGATGCATGGCGACCGCCTGCTCCGAAGTGGCCGCCAGCCCGGTGCCAATCGCCCAGATCGGCTCATAAGAAACAATGCTGCCAGCAAAGGCCTCACCGCCAAATAAGCGGATGATGGTTTCCAGCTGCTTGCCAACCACACGTTCCATGACGCCTGCTTCACGCTCCAGCAGCGTTTCACCCACACATAAAATAGGTGTTAAGCCATGCCGTTTGGCCATCATGAATTTTTCAGCGATATTTTCATCGGACTCACAATAAGCCGTGCTGCGCTCCGAGTGGCCAATAATCACATACCTGGCGCCAAAATCGGTCAGCATTTGCGCCCCTACTTCACCGGTGTAGGCACCTTCCTCATATTTCGCAACATTTTGTGCGCCCCAAGCGACAGAAGTTCCCGTCAACAGGGTTTGAATTTGCGCAAGATAGGGATAAGGCACGCAGACCACGACCTCAGTGCGCGTACAAGCGGCCAAAGCTGGCAGGTAGGCCTGAATCAATTGCTGGTTACGCATGAGATTGCCATGCATTTTCCAGTTGGCAACCACCAGCTTTCTTGAGGCCAGGGATATTGGAGTAGATGAAACAGTGCTGGTGCTAGACATGCAGAATTAAGCTCGCAGAGGCATGATGTGGATGCATATATAACGAGCCAGAGAGGCCCGCAAATATTCGGTTGTGCGGATTTTACGCTCGCGCCTCCTGAGCAGCAAGCATTAGTCGCCAAGTAGAGCGTGTCTACCCCGTCAACACAAGATAGACACGAGTACGATCAGGCACTCAAGAAGGGATAGTCGGTGTAGCCATGCTCGGTACCGCCGTAAAACGTTTTGGAATCAGCCTCATTGAGTGGAGCATTTTTTGCAAACCGCTCAACCAGATCCGGGTTGGCAATAAACGGAACACCATAAGCGACTGCATCTGCATGGCCACTGGCAATCGCCGCATTCCCGCGCGCCTTGTCATAACTCAGGTTTGCGATATAACCGCCCTTAAACAATTTACGCATCGCCGCAAAATCAAATGGCTCAGCTTTGCCACCGCCATGAATGCCCCCTTCCACCACATGCAGATAGGCCAGCTTGAAGCGATTCAGGGCATCCGTGACATGATTGAATGTTTGCTGCGCCTGGCTATCATGCATATCATTAAATGGGTTCACCGGTGACAAGCGCACCCCCACTTTGTCTGCGCCTATGGTATCCACCACCGCCTGCACCACCTCGAGCAGTAATCGCATACGGTTTTCTACCGGCCCGCCATATTGATCCTGGCGCTGATTGCTACCGTCGCGCAAAAACTGGTCTAGCAGATAACCATTGGCCGCATGCACTTCTACACCATCAAAACCCGCTGCAATGGCACATTTTGTGGCATGAATATAATCCTGCACGATGCCAGCCAATTCGGACACCTCCAGTGCGCGCGGGGTCACGTAATCTTGTAAACCCTGGTAGGTAAATGCCTGGCCGGCAGGCTTAATTGCTGAAGGCGCCACTGGCAATGCCTGATTGGGTAACAGGCTGGGGTGTGAAATACGGCCTACATGCCACAACTGAATGACGATTTTTCCGCCCTTGGCATGCACAGCATCAGTCACTTTTTTCCAACCAGCCACCTGCGCATCAGTATAAATGCCTGGCAAAGCAGGATAGCCATGCGCCATCGGTGAGATCGGGGTCGCTTCGGTAATAATCAGCCCGGCAGTCGCCCGCTGCTCATAATAGGTGACATTCATTGCTTGTGGTACACCGCCCTCGCCTGCACGGTTACGTGTCAGTGGGGCCATTGCAATACGGTTTTTGATCTCAATGCTGCCCAGTTTGCCCGGGGAAAATAAATCCAATGTCATACTCGCTCCTCATTCCCTGCATACAATAAACACTGCGCGGACAAAACGTCCGCGCATGGATTTAAAATTATTTTGCTTTCACACCTTCAACCAACAAGGTTATTTCAATGTCGTCACCGACCGGCGCATTTGCGCCCGTCGCCCAGCCAAAACCATAATCAGAAGCTTTGATGGTCAAATGCCCCTCAAAACCTGCGCGCTGGCCACCCCATGGATCGGCGCCATAGCCCAACACTTTCACGGGAATATCCACCAGTTTGGTCACGCCATGCATGGTCAGCTTACCCTGCATCACTGCCTGCGTCTGGTTGCTGGCCGTGATCTTGGTGCTCTCAAACAAAATCTGGGTATATTTGCCCACATCCAGATACTTATCCGCCTTGATATGTTCATCACGTTTGCCAAACCCAGTATTCACACTGCTGACATTGATCGCAGCACGTACGGTCGCCGTATTCAGATTGGTAGGATCCAGGGTAATGACGCCACTGACATCATTAAAAGTCCCTGAAGTTTTGGAAACAACATGACGGATACTGAAATTGGCAAAACTGTGGGTGCCATCGATATTGTAGGTATCGGTCACCGCCCAGGCCTGAGTAGCCATCATCAAGCCGAGCGTCAAAATTAACTTTTTCACTGAGTTCTCCTTGTTAGATCGTGAATTAGGATAGGTTTTTAATGAGGCCGTGGTTAAGCGGCTTTCGCAAAACGTAACGCAACACTGGCCACACGCTCACCCAGGTGCTCTGCCGTGAGCAAGTCACTCTGAATCGGCGCCAAGTCCGGGCCCTGGTCAGCATTCGCCTGCGCCATGGCACCTAAAAAGCTGCCCAGACGGTTTAAGTCGTTGACCGAACCATTACTGTTATTGTTCCCCGGCAGCAAATCCTGGCCCACCCAAATCATGCCATGCTGCGCGGCAAACACAGCCAACTGGATCAAGGTACTAAGCTTGTCACCACTCTGGCTGGCAGAAGTGGTAAAGCCAGCCGCAATCTTGTCTTTCCAGTCACGGGTATACCAGGCCTTGGAGCTGGCATCCATAAAGGTTTTAAACTGGCCTGAAGCCGAACCCATATAGGTTGGGCTGCCAAAGATAATGGCGTCGCTGGCCTTGAGCAGATCCCACTGCTGCTGCGCCTCATCCACAGTTAACAGATTGACGGTCACACCCGCAACCTTTTGCGCGCCACGGGCCACGGCTTTGGCTTGCTCAGCGGTATGACCATACCCACTGTGATAAACAATTGAAACTTGAGTCATGTCATTGCTCCTTTAAAAAATGTAAAACGATTATTCGACTATTTCAGGCAGATCAAACCATAATATTTCGCTGTCTTGCGCAGCAAGTATCGAGAGAGAAACCGGGGCATCTACCTTGAGAGCATCCCCTGTCTGCAACTGTTGGCTATCGATCACCACTGCGCCGGATGCAATATGGAGGTAAGCACAGCGTCCCGCATTGACCTGAACCGGCAAAGCAGCCTCTGCTGTCAGTACCGTGGCATACAATGACAGATCCTGATGTACTTTTAATGACCCGGCGCGGGCATCAGACGAAGCAATCAAGGCCCAGCGGTTTTGCTTGTCAGCCAGCGATATGGTTTTATCTTCATACGCCGGGGCCAAGCCTTGCGTATCAGGGGTGATCCAGATTTGTAGCAAATGGGACGTGGTCTGCGAGGAGGCGTTCATCTCACTATGACGGATACCCGTGCCCGCACTCATGCGCTGCACATCCCCCGCGCGAATCACTGCGCTGTGGCCCATGCTGTCAGTATGGCGCAACTCCCCCGCCAACATGTAGGTAATAATTTCCATGTCCTGGTGGCCATGCATACCAAATCCCGTGTCAGGGGCGATTTTGTCGTCATTGATCACCCGCAACACCGAGTAGCTCATATGCTCAGGGTCGTAATAACTGGCGAAAGAAAAACTGTGAAAGCTTTGTAACCAGCCATGATTCGCATAACCACGACTATTTGAAGGGCGAACATGCAACATTTATTCACTCCATTTGAAAGTTTAAATGTATGATAAAAAAACACTTAATCTTTAGATAGCAAAACATTTTGCATCACTTGTTCAGATTTTTTGATGAAGCTGTTAGCACTTAAACTGCGATGAACCACCCCGCCCTTTTTCAACCTTATCCCTTCAGCTATGGCCATTAAACTGAGTCTGGAAGCCCTTGAAGTCATTGATGCGATTGACCGCAAAGGCAGTTTTGCCGCCGCGGCTGAGTCGCTATACCGTGTCCCCTCGGCACTCACCTACACCATCCGCAGACTGGAAGAAGATTTGGGGCTGGAGCTTTTTGACCGCAGTGGCCACCGCGCCACGCTGACCGAAGCCGGTGCCGAACTGCTTAAAGAAGGCCGTTATTTGCTAGATGCCGCCCATGCGCTGGAGCGCCGCGTACAACGCGTTGCGACCGGTATTGAAACTGATATTGCCATTGCGATTAGCGATTTGTTCGACTTTGACCCGGTACTCAATCTCCTACAAGCCTTTTACCAGCAGGGCTTTGGCACCCGTGTGAAGCTGGTCCGTGAGGTGTATGGCGGGAGTTGGGATGCATTACAGTCGGGGCGAGCTGATATCTCTATCGGCGCTCCAGGAGATGCGCCGCCTGGCGGCGGCTTCTCTACACATTTGCTCGGACAACTGGAATTTGTGTTTGCTGTGGCCCCGCATCATCCGCTTGCTGCATTACCAGAGCCGCTCAGCGCCAGTGATATTGTGCAGTATCGCGTTGTAGCGGCCGCAGATAGTTCACGCAACCTGCCCCCAAGGACCTCAGGCATTCTTTCTGGCCAGGATGTACTCACCGTGCCTGACATGCAGACAAAATTAAAGGCGCAAATGGCAGGAATTGCCATCGGCTATCTACCCAAATTTATGGCACAAGCGGCCGCTGCGCAGGGCAAACTTGTGCTAAAACAGGTATCAGAACCGAAACCGGTGGGACCCACTTTTATTGCCTGGCGCCAACAGCGGCCCAGCGAAATGGGCAAAGCCATGCAATGGCTGCTCAAAGCCTGTTGCGAGATTCCACTGGAGCAATTGCTTAGCAAATGATTTATCATCCTTGCTGTCGCATTGATTGGATCCAATATGTCGCAAGAACAACTACCTGAAGAATTTGCACCACTCAACCGCATCGCCATCAAGGCCATGCTTTGGCTCAATGGGTTCGCGCATATTATTATCGGCCTTGCTCTGGCCACTTCTGTATTGATGTTTACCTGGCTATTTTTCCTCGACGTGAAGGAAGCGGCTTACGCACATAATCTGGTTCATGGCTTTTTGCGCGCCTTGGGCACCTTGATGCTGTTATGGTCCATCTCTGCCCTCATCTCGGCAGAAATTCGCTACCTGCGCGGCCACAAATTACTGGTAGAAACCTTTGTCGAGGTGGTACTGGTCATGTTTTTGCGCAAACTGATTGTGCTCCCTGTACAAGATGCCACACCGACTTATGAAGAAATCGCCATCTGGCTGGCCGGCGCATTTGTCATGGGGCTGGTGTACATACTGATCCGCCTCGCCGATAAAAATAGTAGTAGATAAGCATGCAAGACGAAGCATTTATGCGCATTGCCATCGCGCTGGCAAATGAGGCAGCAAACCTGGGCGAGGTCCCGGTCGGCGCGATTGTGGTCAAAGAGGGGCAGATTATCGGCAAAGGCCGCAACGCCCCCATCAGCCTTAATGACCCCACCGCCCATGCGGAAATCCAGGCCATGCGTGAAGCAGCGCAGCACTTAGGTAACTATAGACTGGTTGGCTGCACTTTATACGTCACCCTTGAGCCGTGTGCCATGTGTAGCGGCGCCATACAACATGCCAGAATTGCGCGTCTGGTTTACGGTGCCAGCGACCCCAAAACGGGTTGTTGCGGCAGTGTAGTGAATTTGATGGCGGAGCAGAAACTCAATCATCACTGTGTGGTGAGTCATGGCGTCTTGGCTGATGAGTGTGGCGCGTTATTAAGTGATTTCTTCAGGCAGCGTCGCTTAGCCAAATCAAATGGATAACGACCAGATCACAAGCGCTTATCACAGCCATATAAAATAATAAACCCGCCAAAGGCGGGTTTGTTTTACAACGGATACAGCTTAAAATTAAACAGCTTTGCGACGGCGAACGATGCCACCAATCAGACCCAAGCCTGCCATCATCATGGCGAATGTTTCAGCTTCTGGTACAACGGTTGCAGTTGTAGCCAACACATTCAATCGGTAGTTCAAACCATTACCAGAACTGTTAGTGATGCTATTACCCCAGTAGCCACTTGAAGCCATACCACCACCGTTTTGAGCGGTGTTACCACGGATACGAATCCAGAAATATGCATCAGGCGCATTAGTGTCGCCATTATTGCTTACAGCATTTGCCAGAAACTGATCCACTGAGAAACCTGTGTAGCCAGCAACACCACCGTTCAGATAATCAATCGTTGAGAATTGCCCATTGGTAAAAGTGCTGGTTGCAAAATTGATTTCTTGTCCCCAAGCAGCATCACCCGTCGCACCACCCCAACCTTTTTGAGGAGTACCACAGTTTGTGCCGTAGCTAACGCAACCATTTTCTTCCCACTCAATATCGTTTGTACCTAAACCAGCCACATTGCGGTAGTTATCATTCCCTAAAGTATCTGTACCTGCAAAGTTCATCTCGTAAGATGAAATCCAAACTGCACCGGTGTTACCAGAAGCAAACTGGCTCAGATTATTCAATCGCACGGTTACACGAACACCACTGGCACCGTCACCCAAGTTCAAGTCTGCCAAATCAGTCATCGTAACGGACCCTACACTGCTTGAAGTTGTGCCGTAGTTATTTGTAGCAATAAAGTTCAAATCAAAGATTGCAGTTTTAGCAGAGGCTTGAGCTGACAGAGCCAACAATGCAGCCAGTACAGAAGTTTTAATTACATTTTTCATAGAGATTCCCCTCAAGAAATGGGCGGAGTTACCGCCCTTATTTAAAAAATATTTTTCAAGTTTAAAGTGAACTTAGTTTTTATTATTTAGTTTGTTTTTTCTGACGGCGTGCGGCTGCAATAACACCCATGCCCAACATCATCAAAGCATAGTTTTCAGGCTCAGGAATAGGGGCTGCCAAGAAACCACTGATATAGTTACCGACTACAACCTGACCTTCTTCACCCGCCTGATAGAAGCCAATTGCATTATTTCCCAGCGCGTAATTAACTGCATCAGACTTTACAAGATACAATCCAGACCATGGATTGCCTTCAGATACACTAATGTCAGCCTTCTGACGTACAACACCGTTTACATATTGCACAGAAGAGTTATAAGTTGTGTCATTTGTTTGACCTGCCTGATACATACGAAGGTCGAAGTCACTCAAAAATGTCCAAGAAGTAGAAACATTACCACCTGCACCTTGGCGATATAAATAGTTAACCTCTTGATCGTTATCAACCAGGTTCATATACCTTGTGCCGAAAACGAGCTTACCATCAACGCTATCACGATAAACGTAATCAAAAATGGTCGCTTGTGGCACACCTGGCAGCAGAGGAACATTTTGAGTAATTTTATAATCAACCAAAGTTAATGTACCAAAGGTTGAGTTTGCACCAGTAAAAGCTCTGTAGTTCAGGGTCGTAGCGATAGTCCCGTTATCTGAGCCATACTCATACCCTGCCAAATATGTGCTTGTTGATAAGTTCTCAATATAGAATTTATCTGCATTTAAACTATTGGCACCATTAATCAATCCACCGTTAGCTAAAGTCAAGTTTGTACCGTTACCATTGGTCAAGGTAACGAATTGACCAGCATTCGCAGCGTTGACACCAAGTGTCATCAATGTTGCGAGCATTAATGTTTTCAACTTCATCCATATTCTCCTAAATAAAAAAGCATTAATTCTTTCATCACCTGCATTTTCATGGCCGGTGAATACTCGTGTGTCACTGCTCCCGATGGGATAATTTTTATATGCCTCATTTAAGATGGCTTATTACAGTATGCTTACATTTGCAAATGCTGTGCCAGAACACTCTCCCGCCTGCTTTTATTCATGAAAGACTTAGGCTTCGCCACCAGAAAAGAACGTAACCTATTGTTTTAAAATTTAAATTAAAACTTAAAGTGAGCATCACTTTCATATACCTTTAATTTAGTTACCACTCATCATAGGCCTGTCACAGTTCCAACCTGGTTGAAAACAACCATGAATGGCTGCTCATAACCACCAAGTAAAAAGCCATGATTTTTAATCATGGCTTTTAAATAATTAAGATGACTTATTGCTAATCTTTAAACGTTTTATTCTTCCAATCCCAGTCTAATGAAACACCAATCCAAATTGCTCTAGGTGCTCCAGGACCTATAAAAGTTGTATTGTTCCATTGACTTGTATTTGTTTGAAAGCTTCCAGATGCACTAAATGGGTTACGACCAAGCGCTCCCGCTGTTGAGTATTCTCGATCAAAAATATTATCAAACTTAATATATGCGTTGATACCAGGACGAAATTTATAGTTCGCTCTTAAGTTAAATACTGCATATCCAGACGTAGATCCCTCTCCAATGTAATCGTATAGCTCTCCAGGCAAAGCTGATCTAGGCTGATGTTTATTATTTTCATTTCCACGCACATAAGCTGAGGAGTGCATGACCATAGACAGTGTTGCATCAAATCGCTCACTAAAACGATGATTCCAGCTCGCCTGGATAATATTATTAGGCATTCCGGGAATTTCATCCCCGGAATGAACATCGACAAATGCTTGTGCAGCATTGGCGGAAACAGTCTGGCCGTTGGTACTGTTAGCATCATTGATAATCCGAGCATAGGACTCAAATGTTGCAGCCATCAAGGTATAGTTCAAACTAATCTTGTCACTATCAAAATCACCCTTGATTCCAAACTCCAACCCTTCACGTAAGGTTCGTCCAAAGTTGTTAAAGACTCCGCGATTTTTTCGGCCTAGCGGAACAAACAAAATATCGTCGGTGATTTCCGTTCTGAAATATCCAACATTCCAATCCCAACCACCAGTCTCACCTCTTAGACCAGTCTCATATGCAGTAGAACGAATCTGCTTTAGATATGGATCCGAGGATAGGGAAGTTGGAATAGAGCAACCGAACTGGTAGTTTGTACTTCCAGGCGCATTACTTTTGGTAGGATCATTCGCACAGCCAAGTTCAATCACAGTTGGTGTTCTTGCTCCACGACTGACATTGGCATACGTAGAAAGGCTATCCTTAACCTCCCAAGTCACACCAAGTGAAGGATTAAAACTTCTGTAATCATAATCACCCTCACTACAAATAAAGCGTCCACGATTAGGGCTAGTGTCTCCTTGAACAAGACATTTTTGTCTGGCTGGACGCAAATCGTTAGTTGTAAAATTGTAAAACTCTTTTCCACTGTCTGAAACAAGGGTATTTTTTACATTTGCCCAATTCATACGTGCGCCAAGACTGATATGCAAACTTTCGGTGGGTGACCATGTATCAAATGCATAAATACTTTCTGTCTTGCTAGTACCTTTGAGATTGTTACGCTCAATTGTCATGTATGCTGGGAAAAAACCAAAAGTTTCAAAAATTGGATCAGTCACCACCGATACTGAATGGTCTGCATCATTAATCTCCCCTAACTGTTGAGATTGTAAAAAACTTACCTTATTCGTATCTAGTGAGATCCCCGCGACAATTTGATGCTTATCTAAATCAAAAGCAGCCTGCAGATTAAAACCATCACTCCCCTGTTTTAAGTTGGAGTAATTGAACAAGCCATTAATTTTGCCAGCATCAACAATCCCATCACCATCAATATCATCTCCCCAGGCAGACACCAGTCGTGAATACGCATCATAAACATCCGCACCAATCGCACTTTGGCTCATCTTTCTTTTATAAGCCATCGCTGAAAGCGTGAAATTATCATTCACGTACCAACTGCCACTAAAATTGTAATGTTCTAGGGAGTTTTGTACTTGATCTGGAGAAGTAAATACCTGTTTGCGATTTTGGTCTGCCATCTCAAATGGCAACATTCCATTTCCGACTAAATTGGTATCTATATTTAATGCGGTCAAATTAAACTCAGCTTTATCAAATCTGAGCGTTGCCTTATTAAATAATTGCCGAACATTACTTGGCGAATTATCTCGCCAACCATCCTCTGCAAAATGATTGTAAGCCGTAAAGAAACCAAACTGACCATTATTCACCCCATTAGATATTTGAAACTGATTTCTCCCCCAAGCGCCTGTTAAATATTGAGTACGCAAATAATTATCCGAGAACCCATCCTTTGTACGGATTGCTAGTGCACCACCAATGGTGTTAAGTCCAAAAAGGGGATTTGATCCAGGAATGAGATTTAAGCTTGATATAGCATTCATCGGTATCAAATCCCAATTCACAACCTCCCCAAAAGCCTCATTTACTCTGACGCCATCTAAGTAAACTGAAATTCCTTGAGGAGTACCAATTTGAGGCGAAGCAGTAAACCCACGGAAATTGAGGTCCTGCTGAAAAGGATTGCCTGCATAATCATTAGTCGTCACAGATTGCAAATTATTATTCATGAACTCTGTAACATTTAGCGCTTTAGACTCAGCAATTTCCTTACCAGTAGCACTCTGAATGTTTGTCGTAGCCGTAGCTTTATCAATTGGCACTCCAGGCAATGGCGTAATAATTCTCCGACGCTTCGCCTTAACTTGCACCTCATCCAACTCAATAGTGGCCTTAGTATCTGCGGCTTTTGGTTGCTGGCTTACAGATTCATCATTGTTATCCGCAGCAATTGTTAGGCAAGAATAGCCCGCCAGAAATAAGATTGATTTGATTTTATTGTTTAGCACTTCACCCCTCCATCAAGGAGTCTTCAATGCAAAAATCAATCCATATAAAACGAAACTTTTATTCAAATTAAATCAAACACTTAAATAATAATTAAACTTTAACAACCATATAAATTGGTTGAAATAAACCACGATGGCTAAAAACAACCAATCACAAACTCCTTTTTCGCATGAACTAAATTGATGCAAATAAAAAACCCGCCAAATGCTTGGCGGGTTTTTTTGAGATGCAAAACTCAGAACTTAGTCGCGGTTGCCTAATACTGCCAGCAAAATATTCAACAGGTTCACAAACAGGTTGTAGATATCCAGATACAGATTCAAGGTCGCCATCACATAGTTGGTCTGACCGCCGCGCACGATCTGGTTCACGTCGTACAAAATGTAGCCGGAGAAAATCAGCACTGAGACACCAGAGATTGCCAATGACAAGGCTGGAATCTGGAAGTACATATTAGCCAAACCAGCGACAATCGCCAGAATCAGACCTATCATCAGGAACTTGCCGATACCGCTGAAGTCACGGGCTGGGGATGAGCCGATACCAGCCAAACTCAGGAAGGTAATCCCAGTTCCCGCAGCTGCCAAGCCGACAATTTCAGCGCCGTTGCGCAGATGCAGGGCAAATTGCAGGATAGGGCCAAGCATCACGCCAAAGACAAACGTCAGTGCCAACAGCAACCACACGCCTACACCGCTGTTCTGGTTAACCGCAATCAGTTTAAACATACCAAACATGACAGCCATAAAACCGATAAAGAACATGAACGGGTGTGCCGCCATCCAGCCAAAATTCATCTGCAGGCCAACATAGGCACCGATCACGGTTGGCACCATGCTCAAACCCAGCAAGGCGTATGTATTGCGCAGTACGCGATTTTGCGTTTCGGATAATTGACCGTCACGACCTAAAACTTGCATATCTGACATAGTGTATTTCCTCTTTTCAATTAAAACTAAAAACAGCTTCTGTAGTTAAGATAATGGCAAACACCTAAAGTTTCAAGGCTTTGCGTGACATTTGTGTGAACAATCGTTCAGTTTACAGCTTCCACAGCCCGTAAATGACTGCCGCAATCAGCACGATGCGCGTGATTTGATAAACGGTTTTATTCCACTTTTTAAAACGGCGGCGGTACTGACCGATCACCCAGGCATAATGAAACAGGCGGTTAATGACGCCGGTCTGGTCCCCGGCTTCATTTGGCGAACTGGCTGCAGTGACGATGGTATTGGCAAGAAAGCGGTTGACTGCCTGCGCCCAGCGATAGCGCATGGGGCGTTCAATGTCGCAAAACAGAATCACACGCGTTTCATTGGTCTTGTTATAGGCTTCATGGATATAGGTTTCATCAAACATGACGGCCTGCCCATCACGCCAGCTGTAATCCTCGCCATCGACGCGGATAAAACACTGATCGTCATTAGGGGTGGCAAGCCCTAGGTGAAAGCGTAAAGAACCCGCATAGGGATCACGATGTGGGCGCAGATGCGCGCCAGGCGGCAACTCGGCAAACATGGCGGCTTTGACGCTGGGGATGCTTTGCAGTAAGGCGACTGTTTTTGGGCAGTAAATGCTGGCAGAGGGATGATGTGCGTCATACCACTTGAGATAAAAACGTTTCCAGCCGGTTTTAAAAAACGAGTTAAACCCGGCATCGTTATTGGTCTTGGCCGCAGCAATGCGCTCCTGTTCGCGTACATACAACGCTTCTTCACGGATCTCCTGCCAGCGGTCGGTGATCGCTTTCAGTTCCGGGAAGTCATGCACCGGCAAATACGGCGTGGTCGGCGCTTTGGAGAACAGATATAAAAATACATTGAATGGCGAAACAATGCCGGAATGGTCAAATATCTGGCGATAAAAGCGGTGCCTGACCTTGCCCCTGAAGTGCACATAACTGACCGAAGCCAAGAAAATGCCAAGAATGATCCATTTCATAATTGATACCGATGTTTACGCCGTGATTAGATTGTCATCAATAATTGTCTAGCTTACCGCAACCGTCCGGCTTCAAGCAAACAAATCCGCCTCTTTTTGACCGACCATGGCCACACGCTTGACCGCTTCTACATAGGCCGCAGACTCTCGTAATGCCACCATATCCTGCGGATGATGACCGCCATGCATACGTGCCAGGCGTGCAATACTTTGTGCAGAAATCTTCCACGCTAGCTTGCTTAACAATTCATCGGCCAAGTCCGGGCGGTTGCATAACAACACCATATCGCACCCGGCGTTCAAGGCAGCCATGGTTCGTGCAGTGACGTCACCTGCCACGGTGGCGCCTTCCATACTCAAGTCATCACTGAAAATGACACCATTAAAGCCCAAGCGCTCACGCAGCACTTTTTGCAGCCAGCGGGACGAGAAGCCGGCCGGTTTATCATCGACCTTGGGATAAATCACATGTGCGGGCATCACCGCATGCAAGCCCTCGTCTATCATGCGTACAAACGGCTGCATGTCGTTTTGTGCAATCTGGTCAAACTCGCGGTCATCCACCGGAATGCTCACATGCGAATCTGCCACCACAAAACCATGCCCGGGGAAATGTTTGCCCACCGCAGCCATGCCAGCCTTTTTAAGGCCTTGCATCAGGCTAAACGCCAACTCATTAATCGCCTGCGGATCACGGTGAAACGCGCGATCCCCAATCACCAGGCTGTCGCCATAGTCCATATCCAGCACTGGCGTAAAGCTGAAATCCACGCCATGCGCCCTTAGCTCTGCGCCCAGCACATACCCGGCCTCTACCGCCAGCTCTTTCGCTTTGCGTGGGTTTTTGTCCCAAATATGGCCAAACTCGCGCATGGGCGGGATTTTGGTAAAGCCTTCTCGGAAGCGCTGCACCCGGCCGCCTTCATGATCCACGGCAATCAGCAGCGGCGGCTGACGCACCGCATGTATACTGGCAGTGAGCGCCTTGAGCTGCGCGCAACTCTCAAAGTTACGCGCGAACAGTATCACCCCGCCGACTAGCGGATGTTGCAAGCGGCGGATATCATCGGCGGTGAGTTCCTTGCCGACCACATCCAGCATGACGGGACCTAAAGACATAACAAATTCCTATTATTCAAAATTCAAACGCATTTTAACCGATAAAGACTGGTTACTTCTTTGGCACGGGCAGCATATAACGGATCCGATTGATCGCTGGCCTTGGCATGTGTTGGCGCAATATCCAGCTTGTCGACCACCTGCAACCCTGCTTCATGGATCCATGTATTTAAGGCCTCAGGCTGGCGCAAGCCAATCTGCTCAGCCAAATTAGACATTATCAGCCACCCCTCGCCCTCAGGATTTAAATGCGCTTTCAAGCCACTTAAAAAGCCTTTCAGCATCTTGCTTTCGGGGTCATACACGGCATGCTCAATCGGCGCATTCGCTTTGGCAGGTAGCCAGGGAGGATTACAGACAATCAGGTCCGCACTACCCGCTGGAAACAAGTCTGCCTGCATGACTTGAATATTGCTTTGCATATTCAACCGCTGGATGTTTTCGGTGGCACACGCCAATGCACGCGGCTGGTTGTCCGTTGCGACGACTTGCTTGACGCCCCGCGCCACTAAAATGGCGGCAATCACCCCCGTGCCGGTACCAATATCCCAGGCCACCTGCGGACTATTAAGCGGCGCCTGGTCAATGAGGTCGAGATACTCACCACGTACGGGCGAATACACCCCGTAATGCGCATGTATATTGGCATTCAGCGCATGAATCGGCACGCCTTTTTTACGCCACTCATGCGCGCCCACCATGCCTAGCAACTCACGCAATGAGAGCACAAGTCTTGCAGGCAGTTTGCCGGTATTGTCATCCACAATCAAAGCCGCCTGCACAGCCGCTTTGACGTCTGGCGCACGCGGCAAATCGCAGGCACCATACTTAAGCTCGATTAATACTTTATTCGTAATATTGGCACGACCGATCTGGCGCGCGCGATGCTGGTGAAACGCTTCCAGCAGGCTAGCCGCCGGTTTGACTGGTTTTCGGTCTACACGCCGCGTAATCGCTTGCAGCAATTGCTTGGCGTTTTGAAAGTCACCGCGATATAGCAAGGCGGTGCCCTCACACGCCAGACGGTAGGCTTCATCCGCTTTGGTGGTGTCGTCTGCAATCACCACGGCTTTGGGCGCAGGGTTACCCGCTTCTGACTGCCAGTCAGCGGCTTGTGTTTTGTTTTTTTCGTACCAGTTAATCAGGGTCAATGGGGTTCCGATAATCAGAAGTTGTCAAAGGTAGCCAGTTTAAAGCTTAAACGGGCTAAAGTCGGTATGGGTATCGTAATAGTCTTCTTTTTCTGCCCGTTTGAGAAAAGCGACGATTTTATAGGTGACTGGCGTAAAAGCGACTTCTACCAGCACTTTGGCCGTAAATTGCGCCAGCACAATTTGCGGCATCATGGCATCTGGGAATTCGCCTGAGCCATAAAAGGCCAGCGGAAAAAATAACATGGTATCAACCGCCTCGCCAAAAATGGTCGAGCCTATGGTGCGGCTCCATAACCAGCGGCCACTGGTCAACACTTTCATTTTGGCCAGGACAAAGGAATTCACAAACTCACCGGCCACAAAAGACACCAGCGAGGCCAGCGCAATGCGGGCGGTCGAGCCAAACACAGATTGATAGGCCGCCTGATCATGCCAATCCGGGGCGGGCGGCAAGGCCACAATCACCCAGACCATGAGGCTGGCAAAAGCCAGGCAGATAAAGCCGGTCCAGATGACGCGGCGCGAGGCGGCATAGCCATACACCTCAGTGAGGATATCGCCAAAAATAAAACTGATGGGGAAAAACATGATGCCCGCACCGAATGTGAGCGCACCCAGCAACGGCGCATGGACTTCGGTGATTTTGCCGGGACCGATCAGGTTGGAACAAACCAGCACAACCGCAAATGCGGCCATAATGAGGTCGTAATAACGGTATTGTTTTTTCATGCTTGCACTCCCTGACGCACATCCAGCTTGTCCCGCAAGACATCCCCCCCCAAGTTAATTGCCAGGATCAGGCTCATCATGCACAGGCCTACGGTCAACACATAATGGGGGGCGACCAGCATAAAGCGCACCGCATCACGCAACATGGCGCCCCAGGAGGCCTCCGGGGCCTGAATCCCCAGGCCAAGAAAGGACAGCGAAGCTTCGGCAATCATGACACTGGCCATGCTGTAGGCGGCCTCAACCATTAAAATCGACAGCAATAGCGGCAAGATGTGGCGCAACATGATGCGCCATGTGCCAGCGCCTAATGACTCGGCCGCCAGCACATGCAGGCGCTGGCGTAGCGCCAGAGCTTGCCCGCGCGATAGCCTGGCGTAGGTCACCCAGCCGGTCAGACACAAGGCCAGGATCAGGTTATTGAGACCTGCGCCCAGCACGGCGGCAAACGCAATCGCCAGCAAGATCCCGGGAAACGCCAGAAAAATACTGGTGATTTGCATGAGTACATCATCCAGTCTGCCGCCATGATACCCGGCCAGCAAGCCTATCGTCAGCCCTATCGCCATGGTCATGGTCGTCACAATCACCGTCACCATGAATGACACTTCCACGCCATGTAACACGCGTGCCAGAATGTCACGGCCCAGATCATCAGTCCCCAGCCAGTGTTGTGCACTTGGCCACTGCAAAATCGCATCCAGATCAATCTGGTTAGGGCTCATCTCGACCAGGCGACCAAGTAGTACCGCCAGCAGCCAAAACGCCAGGGTCAGCAGCGAAAAGGTCTTCATGCCTGACCTCGCGTGCGTGGATCCAGCCAGCGATAGGCCAAATCTGTGCCCTGGTTAATCAGTACATAGCTCAAGGCAATCACCAGCACACAGGCTTGCGTCACCGGGTAGTCGCGTTTTTCTATGCTATCCACCAGCAGGCGGCCGACGCCATTCCAGCCAAAAATGGTTTCTGTGATCACCGCCCCGGCCAGCAAACTGCCCATTTGCAGACCAACAATGGTCACCAGCGGCAACAAGGCCGCCCGCAGGGCATGTTTAAGGATCACTTGTTGCTCACTTAAGCCTTTGGCGCGCGCCGTGCGGATATAGTCTTCATGCAAGACCTCGAGCAAGCTGGTGCGTGTCATGCGCGTGAGAATGGCACTTAAGCCCAAGCCCAGAGTCAGCGCGGGCAACACTACACTTGCCGCGCTTTCCATCCCGCTCACGGGCAACCAGCCCAGCCAGACGGCAAACACCAGCATGAGTAACGGTCCTAGCCAAAATGCCGGCATGGCCGCGACACGGATACTGAACAAGGTGATCATCACGTCTTGCCAATGTCCTGCCTTCAGTGCAGACCAAACGCCCAGCGGAACACCGATACTGATGCCTATGCATAAGGCCGACACCGCCAATAGCATGGTCGCTGGATAGGTTTGCAGCAACAAGGTTGAAATATCGGTATGCGTGTGTATGGAGACACCAAAGTCACCGTGCAAGAGATGGGCGGTATATTGCAAAAACTGCTGCCACATTGGCTGATTCAGGCCGAGTTCTGCTTTGAGTGCCTCGCGGTCGGCCACACTGGCAGACTCGCCCAGCATGACATCCACCGGATCGCCCGGCACCAGATGTAGTAGCAGGAATGTCAGGCAGAGCACCCCGAGTACCACAGGCAGCAATGTCAATAAACGCTTAATCATCCGCCTCGTGCAGATGGACTGGGGTACCCACAGGCACCAGATCAAATAACTCAATCAGGTCTGAATTGCGCATGCGTACACAGCCGTGCGAACCGGGCTTGCCGAGCTCGGTGCTGTCAGGCGTGCCATGAATGTAAATATACCGCTGCATGGTGTCTACTTCTCCGAGGCGGTTTTTACCTGGCTCGGTACCACTGAGCCATAAAATGCGGGTCAGAATCCAGTCACGTTCAGGAAACGCCTGTTTCAAGGCTGGTGTAAAAATCTCTCCCGTGGGCCGGCGGCCAACGAATACGGTGTTTTCCGGCGCGCCCTCGCCAATTTTGGCGCGAACAATATGGGTACCTAGCGGTGTACAACCGCTGTTTTTGACACAGCCTACCCCATTCGCCGCCGTTGACACTGCGTACTGTTTGCGCGGCTGGCCCTGATCATCAAACAAGGTCAGCGTTTGCGCCGGAATTGAAATATCAATATGCATAGTTATTATTCTAAGCCATTTAATCGCAATTGCATGGCCGTTGACCGCAGATTTGCAAGTCGAGCGTCTGGGGCAATATAAATTGCATTACAATCGTTGCACCAATGCTTTTAAACTCTACCCTCTATCGCAACCCCTCAATCGTACAGGTGCGCCATGCAACATCATGAAAAACATTTTTTACAGCGCAGTGGCTGGTTACGTGCAGCCGTATTAGGCGCCAATGATGGCATTATCTCTACCGCCAGTTTGCTGATGGGCGTGGCAGCAGCAGGGACTGCGCAACAGGCATTAATGATGACGGGCATTGCCGGGCTGGTCGCGGGGGCGCTATCCATGGCTGCGGGCGAATATGTCTCGGTGAGCTCGCAAACCGATATTGAACAGGCCGACCTAGCGCGTGAGGCGCAAGAGCTCACACAAAACCCTGAAAGCGAGTTACGCGAACTCACTGGCATTTATATCCAGCGCGGTTTGTCGCCTGCGCTGGCAAAACAGGTCGCCCAGGAGCTGTCACAACATGATTCTTTAGGGGCACATGCGCGTGACGAATTAGGCTTGCATGACATCAACCAGGCTAAACCACTGCAAGCCGCATTTGCCTCCGCATTAGCCTTTTCTAGCGGGGCGCTATTGCCATTGCTGACCACTCTGATCGCCCCGCATGCACAAGTGCAGTCGTGGCTGATGTTCAGCAACTTGCCATTTTTGGCCTTGCTAGGCATGGTGGCCGCACGCACTGGCGGGGCCAGTGTCAGCAAAAGCGTCATCCGCGTGGTGATCTGGGGCGCGCTGGCGATGGTCGCCACGGCGCTGATTGGCCACTGGTTTGGTGTTCAGGCCCCGGTTTAAGCAAGCTTAATGTGGCGCAGCGTGAAAAGCCACTTTGGTCAACCCATCCCAATTGCCATCCGGCGCCGGGGTATAGCGTTTAATTGATCCTCGATAGGCGGCAAACTGACCTTCATACCAGAGTGGAATCACGGGCAACTGCTGGTGGACACGTTGCGTGACGGCAGGCCAGTCTTCTTTCTCCAGCAAGGCATCCAGTTGGGCATCCTGATACCGCCCTCGGTTAAAGCCTGTGGGCGGAATACTCTTGGAACCAAAGACTTTGCCGTAGATTTCCGGGGTTTTAATGCCCACCCAGGTTAAGCCGTAAAGTTGAAAATTGCCTTTTTGCACATCGGCAAAAAAAGTGCCCCAATCCAGGCTCTTGATTTGCAAGTCTATGCCTGCGGCTTGCATCTGTGCCTGCAAAATCGTCGCCAGCCGCACCCGTTGCGGGTCTGTGCTGGTTTTATAGATCAGCGTCAACGGCAGCTTGACCCCGGCAGCAGCCAATAACTGTCTGGCGCGAGCGGGATTGTAATGATATGGCTGCAATTGCGCATTGCCCGCATAATGCTCGGGCGGCAGGATAGCACTGGCTTGCCGACTTTGACTGACCATGACTTTATCGATGATGGCCTGTGGATCAATCGCATACGCAATCGCTTGCCGCACGCGCGCATCCTTTAAAAAAGCTGCCTGGGCATTAATGCCCAGATAAGAATAATTGGCACCCACCCCGGTATTCACCGTGATATTAGCTTGTGTTTGCAGATACTTGACCAGCTCTGGCGGCAAATCGCCCTGAATCAAATCGGCCTCACCACGCTTGAGCTTGAGCACGCGCACATTCGGGTCTTTGACTTCTTCAAAGCGCACCTTGAGTCCATCTCCCAATCGCTCCAGCACCAGCGCAGATGACCAGCCATCGAACTTGAACGGCCCACTGCCCACTGGCGCATGGCTAAAGTCATGCGCAGCCGCAATTAATCGTGCGGGGAGGATGCCGACAATCATACGCGCCGCAAAATGGGGATCGGCATGCGCCAACGTAAAGTCTATGGTCTTTGCATCCGGGGTGCTAATGTGACGAATATGTCTGAATTCGGCAGTATGGGGCGAGTCTTTGAGTGTGAGCAGGCTATCGTACGTCGCTTTCACATCGGTGGCCGTCAAAGGCTGGCCATCATGAAATACTGGGGCCCGCAGCAAGTGAAAACGGTAATGCAGGGCATCCAGTTGCTGCCACGAAGCCAACCCGGCGACCTCGTGTGAAGCGGCATCAAACTCGACCAGCCGCTGATAAACCAGGCGATTGACCCGCTCTGAAGCCGCATCGGTAGCATAGCGCGGATCCAGATTGAGTGGCGCCTGCGCCACTGCAAACACCAGTGTATTCGGTGCATTGGAGGAATAACAGCCGGCCACCCCTACCCCTAAACAGATCAACGCCAAAAGGTGCGCCAGCTTGAGCCAGCGCAGAGAAACAGCTAGCACATCAATCCTTCTCAAACACAGCAATCGATTCAACGTGCGCCGTATGCGGGAACATATTCATCACCCCGGCCGCCTCTAAGCGGTAACCCTTGACCTGAGTCAGAATGGCAGCGTCGCGTGCCAGCGTGGAAGGGTTACAAGAGACATAAACAATGCGCGAGGGCGCGTGACTGTCATTCGGATCCTCAGCCTCGGGCAATGCCTTGATCAGTTCAATCGCACCATCACGCGGGGGATCAATCAGCCATTTGTCAAACGCGCCCAAGGCCAATAATGACTCAGGCGTCATATCAAACAGATCAGACTCGGCAAACTCGACATTGGTCACGCCATTGAGGCCTGCGTTTTCAATCGCCCGCTTCACCAGCGCCTGCGCACCTTCCACCCCATATACCGTGGCGCCACTACGCGCAATCGGCAAGGTAAAATTACCGAGCCCACAGAAAAAATCGGCGATACGCTCACCCGCCTGCGGCTGCAACAACTGCATGGCACGACGGATCATGACACGGTTGATGGCAGGGTTGACCTGCGTAAACTCCGTCGGATTAAAGGGATACTCCAAACCAAACTCAGGCAGGCTGTAGTGCAATTTATCGCCATGATCAAACAAAGGCTTGACCGTGTCGGGACCTTTGGTTTGCGTCCACATTTGCACACCATGCGCCTCTTCAAAGGTTTTCAGCAAGGCCACATCGTCCTCGGTCAGCGCTTCCAGAATGCGTAGCACCAGTACCGTAGCATCTTCACCTACCGCCAGTTCAATCTGTGGCAGCGACTGTTTAACTGAGAGCTGTCCAATCAACGCTTTCAACGGCAAGATCAAATCCGACACCGGTTGGGTCAGGACTTCACAGCTGTCCATAAAAGTGACATAGCTGCTGCCCTTTTCATTAAAGCCCACCAGCACCCCACCCTTTTTCTCGACATAGCGCACGCGTAAACGGGCTTTGTGCCGGTAGTGCCAAGGGGTGCCCTGGATAGGCGGTAAAATCTTGGCAGGTTTGACACGGCCAATATGCCACAAATCATTTTCCAGCATGCGTTGCTTGGCTGCGACCTGTGCCGAAAACTCCAGATGTTGCATGGCACAGCCACCGCAAATGCCAAAATAAGCACAGCCAGGGGTTACGCGCTGACTCGAAGCTTTCAGCACCTCAGTCGCGGTCGCCAGCTCATAAGTCGATTTGACATGGTGCGAAACAAACAGGACTTCTTCAAATGGCAGGGCCCCTTCGATAAAAATCACCTTACCATCGACATGGGCAACGCCCCGTCCTTCCTGGTCGAGTGATTCAATGCTGGCATGGCGCGGAGTTTGCGCTGCCTTGGCAGCGGGGGATAAATTGGATGATCGTTGACGGCTATTTCTCATAACCTGTTATTTTACCTGATTTGGGCATACAATCGTTTCAAGGTCTAATCAAAATGAGGAGGTCACCATGTTAAAAAAATATTGCCTTTCACTCGCCATCTGCCTCTCGCTATTCGCGGCCGGGGTGTGCCATGCCGATGAGATTTCCATCCAGCAGGATGTGCATGGGGTGCAATACGTCACTGGCGGCATAGGCTCAGAAGAAGTAGAGGCCATGGAAGCCTTTAAAAAACAATTCAATTTGTATTTTCTGTTTTCCGAGGGCAAGGCGGGTCGCGTCATTGATGATATCCAGCTGGCCATTCTGGACAGTAAAAATCAGGAAGTATTTACGCTAGACCATGCCGCACCGAGACTGTTGCTCAACTTGCCAAGTGGCAAATATCAGGCGGTTGCCAGCTATCTGGGTAGCGAGCAGCGCTACCGTTTTGTGCACGACGCAAAAAAATCTAAACGCATCATTCTTAATTGGAAAAACAAGATTGATGAGGATACTGTCGAGCCGGTCACTGACGATCAAAGCGCTGAGGAACCCGCACCGACAGCGACGCCTTAAACAGTGGAATCCATTGCGTCCCAGGCAGCCATAAACTGCTGCCAGTGTTCGCCAGGATAGGCTGCCAGCGTATCCCGCACCAGCTGGATTTCTGACTGGTAACCGGCCTCATTCAAATGCCCACGCATTTTTAAAAAGCGCAGGTACACCAAATGCGTATTGGCAACATCCGTTTCGCAATAATCGCGGATCGCCTTGACTTCACCGTTAAGATAGGCCTGCCAGACCTTGCTGCCATCCATGCCAAGCTTGCCTGGAAAGCCACACAGCTGGGCCATGTCATCCAGTGGGGCATTGGCACGTCCGCTATACATGGCCAGTACATCCATTAAATCCAGATGGCGCATGTGATAGCGGCTGATGTAGTTATTCCATTTAAAATCCTTGTCGTCTTCGCCCAGATCCCAATAGCGTGGCGCAGCAATGCCATGCACCATGGCGCGGTAATGCAGCACCGGCAAATCAAAACCACTCCCATTCCAGCTCACCAGGTTAGGGGTGTATTTTTCAATCCCGTCAAAAAAGCGCTGGATAATTTCAGCTTCACTGGCTTGCTCATCGCCCAGCGTCCAGACACGAAATTGGTTCCCTTCACGCAAGGCGCAGGAAATCGCACACACGCGCTGCAAATGATGCGGCAGAAACTCCGTGCCATTTTGCTGGCGCCGCTGATGAAAAGCGATATTCGCCACCTCGTCGTCGCTCAAACTGGCTGGCAGATCATGTAACTGGCGGATCCCGGCAACATCGGGAATCGTTTCAATATCAAACACCAAACTAAGCATCGGATTTCCTGTTAAAGAGTCGCTTTTAAAATAGCACAGCGCCAGTGCTGACAGCAATCTATGCAGTCAGCTTGTAGAAAAAAGACTGCGTTTGTATCAAAAGATACAATCAGTGCACTTTTGTATCAATTGATACATTTAAATATATGATTTATAAAGGTTTTTTATGTTTTTTCAGTCTATCAAACCTAGAGATGCCGTATTACTCTGTATCCGTTCAGTCAACAAGAGCATTGCCAGGAAGCAATGCTTGAGCCCTGAACCTTTAAAAACTTACGGAGTACTCATCATGACATCTATCAGTTCAATCGGCAGTAACAACTACATTCAATCGCTTTCGCAAGTGGGGCAGCGTAATGGCATGCAACCGCCGCCTCCGCCCCCAGATGGCGACAAACAAGGTAAGGATGGCGGCGGATTTTTGGGGGCGATAGACGCAGCGCTGAAAAGTGCTGGCATTTCAGGCGGTCTGGAATCTCTCTTCGGCAGTCAGGGGACTAACAGTGCAAGTACCAGCGCAGAGAGCACAGATACAAGTAGCACAACAAGCACGAGTACAGATGCAAGTGATGCATTGAGCAGTTTTTTACAAAACCTGATGGGCGCCCTGCAATCACAGGGGACGGCTGGCACCAATACAGAAAGTACGAGTGACAGTACAGACAAGACGAGTGTTGATGCCACCACAACAGCAGGCGTACACCGTCATTTCGGCGGCCATGGCAAACAAGATATGGAAGCAAAACTACAAAGCTTGATTAGCGCTTTAAATACAAGTAGTGATTCCAGCAACACAACGGCCAGTAACACGACCACCAGTGGATCAACAAACCAGAACAGTGCGCTGGAGAGCAGTTTTCAGTCACTGGTTAGCGCACTCGGTGGCAGTAGCAGCAATGCCAGCTTGAGTGGCTTTTTGCAGGCCTTATCCTCCAACATGCAAAATCGTGGTCCAGCAGGGAACGTCGTCAGCACTGAGGCTTAGAGATAACAGCATCTGGCCCCAGATCCACCGCAACTACCACTGTGAGAGACTCTGTAATGGTGGTAGTTGTCGCTTGATTCCGATAATTTGGAATCAAGCTTGCCCCCTGATTAAAGCGCGATCAGGCAAATTCCAGTTGCATAATATCCGTCTCAGAATCTTCCTCCAGCCATTCCGCAGGCGCTTTATGCAATCGGATAGGCGTTTGCATTTCTTCACCGTCAAACGTTAGAATCGCGTAACTGACTTCCTGGGGCGCGGCCATCGGCGTGAATTTACCAAAGCCAAAGTGCGCATTGCGCATGACTTGCCATGCACCAGAGGGTTCAGTGTATTCAGGCTTGGAAAAGTAATGTGCAATTTGCTTGTCGGAGGCGGCCTTGAGCGCGCAGTCTTGCTCACGCGACAGCACCGACCAGCGATAATCCAGTCCATCCGCAATCGGTTGCAGCTGCATCAAATACCAGTGCACGTTTTCGCGCGCTAATTGGATCAATGATCGCACCCGACCGGTGTGATGATTCAGAATGTAGTAAATCCCCAGGTCTTGCTGATGAATGCTTTCACCCAGACGGGGTAGAACGAAAAGATTAGTTGGCACAACAAACTCCTTTCATTGGGACACGCACTTTGATTGTATGCAATGAACATGCCTGAAACTGAAATCAATGACTTTTACCTGTTTGTTCTCAATCTAGATGAGAGAAGCAACCTGCCGGAGTTGTTCAATGCGGCACACTTTGGGGGCGCTATTGGCAGTGGTGATTTGCTTTAAGCAATTGATTTGATTGATGACATACCTACGGTTCACCACGAGGCAAGCCAAAAATAAGCATCGTGGTCATTTTGAGCCGGCCTGTGCAGCCACAGCACCACTGTGACCATCTATGGCAGTAGATAAGTTGCCTTTTTAGTCATTTAGCGCGGTTTTATGCACCATCCTGACACTTTACTGCTCGGCGGTCTTAGATGACCGATTTGTGACAGCCCACACCTACAAACATAGTCACACCAAAAGTTACGTAATTTAACCTTTTCTGCTAAAGTAACAAAAAAACAAATCATTCCTCAATCAGACCGTAAAGGCACTTCTATGAAACTATTGCGTACAACTTCTCTCTTGGGACTATTGCTGATGTCAGCCGCCAGCACTGTGAGTGCCGCTGAGCCAGAAAGCCAGCATGGCTTGCAACAAACACCGTTTTATTTTGGTTTGGATGTCGCTTACCTTCGGCAAAAAAATCAAACACGTGACTTCAAGGAAGCGTGGTTTGATGAGTTTGGCACAACCCCCTCGGTAAAACAGGATAGAAATGCAGGCGCAGGACGGATATTTGCGGGCTACAGCGTCAATGAAAATCTTTCCCTGGAACTTGCGTACTTCAAAACCACTAAAGAAAAAATCGACGCCTCTGATAACATCAGATCAGCGAGCATCAAATACGATGCCAAAGGCGTTGAGTTATCAGGCTTATTCAGCCCTAGCCAATTCCCCAATTTTTTTGTTAAAGCGGGTGCCATTTACTCAGAGTTGGATGCACGTATTAGCGCATCGGCGGGTAACAATGTAGGAAGTAGCTCAGTAAACGATAAAGGCTGGGGCTATGTTGCCGGCTTTGGCTACAAGTATCCGATCAATCAAGTGGTCGATATTAAAGCGACCTATGCCTACTATGGCAGAGTGGCTGGCGACAGTGACTCACACCTGAACCTGTTGTCTCTGGGCTTTCAGTATCACTTTTAAGCTTCTGCTGGCAGGCGGCTAACATCGTCTGCACAAAACAATCAAGCCGAAATGGAGCTTTCCATTTCGGCTTTTGCATGTTCAGACCGCTTATTTCTTAAGCCACTGTCCATCCTTCTGCACAAACCAGCCCGCTTGCGCTTTATCCATCCAGCGTTGGGCAAAGGTGCGCTGAATCTCGCCTGTCCATTCTGGATGACCATTGGCGGCAGCAATGCCCTGGTAGAGCTGGGTGCGATCATTGTTCTCCTGATTGACCAAGCTGGTGACCATGTTACGTTGTGATAATGGCACTCCGCTAGCCTCTTTGATGGCAATATAGCCATCCGCGGTAAAGCCAATTGCGCCTGACTGGTAGTAAGGCAGTAATTGCGGATGGCGCGCTTGCATGCTGGCTTTAACTGCGGCCAGTGCAGGCGTGTTGATATCCAAATCTGCGGCTGCCAGTGCGGCAGTCGGTGCGGCAACCAGCAAAATGGTAGTCAGCACAGAGATTGCAGACTGACGATAACGGCACAACGCATTAAACAGTGCATGGATCATGGTTTGATCTCCTGAACAGAGGGTGACACAGGGTCTTGAGTCGTCGCAGGCGGGGTCGGTGCGGTCGAGCTGGCTGGCAGTTGCCAGACCTCATCAATCACCTTGTCAGCCGCTTTTTCAGCGGCAGCGGCGGGAAAGTAAATATTAATGGTGACACATGCACTGAGCAGCATGGCCAGGCTGAGTATCAAACGCTTGAAAACGACGCTGTGCCTTTGAACCGTGTTTTGTTGTTGCCTACCCATCACGCGAATTCCTTTCTTTAAAACTATCGCCATTGAGTGCGCTTATTTGACGATCATTTTGCTATTGCTATCAGTGATCCGCCGCATGCGGGCCAGCATATCTTTCCAGCTGACATATTCGGTATAGCCATTCACGTTGACTGAGGGAATCCCCTCACCTTTGACGATGACGAATCCGCCCGGAATCTGCTCAACGCCGCCCATTTTACAAACATCCCCACGCAGCTCGCAGCTTAAGCCCATTTTTTCATAGCCAAACTGTTTGAAAAAACGCAAAAACGTCCGTTGCAGGGCCGCCGCCGTGCCCTCACCACCCAAGGCAGTGATGTTTTCAACCGCGCGTTGAGACACTTTTTTCTCAAAAGGGCCATCCGCAGTCTGTATCACAGCATTCATAGAGACAGGCTTCCAGTTTTGTAAACGCAAATGCTGGACATCACCTTCCAGTTTGCCGGTAATCGAACCAAAATTAAACGTCCGCGTGATCTCACCCATATCAATCTCTCGCATGCGCAGATTGGCATGCAGCTTGGGGACAGCCCCCAGCGGATCATCGACTTCCAGATCAGAGAGCGCGACTTGCCCTTTAAACAAGCTCAACTGCATCTCCCCATCCATGCGCAAGGCATGGTTGGCATAAGTCACGAGTGGAATCTGGCCTTTGATCTCACCACGAATGACAGGCCAGCCGAGCGCCTGGCTAAAGGTGCGCATGCTGATGGGCTGCATGTCCATCTTCAGGTGCCAGACCATGCTCTGATGTATCCAGGCGGCAGACACGTCTTCAAAGATCAAGGCGCCATCCAGCATAGGCAAGCTCAAAGTTGGACTGGTAATCGAGAACCGATTCACGTTTGCCTGCCATTGCGTTTTTCCGAGCGGAATCTTAAGCACATGGCCAGAGGCATAGCCCATGCTGATCTGCTGCGGCTGATCGTAATCCCAGGGAATATGCGCATTCAGATGGGCAAAGCCAAACTTGCCACGTTGATCTTCAACCGTGGCATCCGCAACATCCAGCTGAAACTTCACCGGCTGCAGGCCTTTGGCCTCAAAAGACCAGTCAGCTTTGCCATTCACCTTGAGCTGTCCGAACACGGAATCAGGCAGCAAAGGCTGGATAAACGACTGGTAAAGGCCGTTAAAATCGACGTCTTTGGCATCCAGCTTTAAAAACTCAAAGCGCTGGCTATCCAGATTAAACCGGCTTTGACTGTGTAAAGTGCCTACGCCTTGCAATGACAAGGTCGCTGCTTCAATCTCCAGGATGGGCGATGCATACAGGCCACGGATTTCAAATCGCTTGTTGCCCTCGGCAAAATAAAATGGTTGCCAGAACAACTCGCCTTGTTGCCATTCAAATACGCCTTGCCAGCGCCAGCCATTCGGTACCTCATGCGCAGCAATATGCATCACGCCGGTCAGTCTCTCTGCCGCGTGCAAGCCTGCGGCATCACTGAATTTGGCGTCTTTCACCGCCAGTTGCAGCTCAAGCCCTCTGCTGGCCTTGGTGTTCGATGCAGTGTGCCAGGTCGGCATCACCGTCAGATTAAACGGGATATGTGAACGCACATCATGATACAAGCCATCATTACACTGCCAAGTCTCCTGACTGGCTTGTGTCGGCAACTGGCAATACACGTGGAATTTGCCCCAGACCTCATCTTGCATCGCTTTGACTTCAGCATCAACCGTCATCAACGGTTGCCGGGTTTGCAGACGGTAATCCAGATAGATGCGCGGGCGGCGTACCTGGTAATCAGGCATTTTTAACTGCTCGGAGGTAATCAGCAGGCTGGGGCGCGTACTGATCTCCAGTGTCATATCCGGGTGATCGATGCTGGCATTGCCCACCTGCAAGCGCTCGGCATGAATTTGTACATGCTGTTTGCGCTGCAAGTTCACGACCGCATGCGGGTGGTCGAGTTGAAAGAAATCGCCCTGAACGCTCTCGGCACTGAGGCTAAGCTCGGTCATGGCCCAAAGCGGCATCGACCAACAGCACAGCAGCAGTGCCCACAGGCGCATCAATCGGGAAACACACCTGTAGACAAGTAGCGGTCGCCACGATCGCACACAATGGTGACAATCACCGCATTGTTCACTTCTTTGGAGAGTTGCATTGCCGTATACAAGGCACCGCCGCTGGAAATCCCGGCAAAAACCCCTTCTTTGGTTGCCAGTTTGCGCGTGGTCTCTTCCGCATGCTTCTGGCTCACATACCGCAACCCGTCTATGCGTTTGGGGTCATAAATTTTAGGCAGATAGGCTTCTGGCCATTTGCGGATCCCCGGGATTTGCGCCCCCTCCTCCGGCTGCACGCCGATGATCTGAATGGCAGGATTTTGCTCCTTGAGAAAGCGCGAAGTGCCCATAATCGTGCCAGTGGTGCCCATGCTGGATACAAAGTGTGTCACCGCTCCGTCGGTATCACGCCAGATTTCCGGCCCGGTCCCTTCATAATGCGCTTGCGGATTATCCAGATTGCCAAACTGATCCAGTACAATGCCCTCGCCCTCTGCTTGCAACTTCAGTGCCACATCGCGTGCCAACTCCATACTGCCGTCTTTGGGTGTCAAGATCAGCTCAGCACCATATGCCTTCATGCTTTGACGGCGTTCAACGGACTGGTTTTCCGGCATCACCAACACCATTTTGTAACCGCGCATGGCCGCCACCATGGCCAGTGCAATGCCGGTATTGCCACTGGTCGCTTCAATCAGCGTATCGCCTGGCTTGATTTGCCCGCGTTGCTCTGCCCGCACAATCATGCTGTAGGCAGGCCGGTCTTTAACTGACCCGGCCGGATTATTGCCTTCCAGCTTGAGCAAGATCGTATTGCTCGGATTCGGGTTCATACGCTGCAAAGCCACCAGCGGAGTGTTTCCAACAAAATTGTCCAGGGTCAGGTAAGGTTTCATAGGGACCGATAATCTGTTTTCGGGGATGAAGTAAGACCACCCCGAAACATAAAAATTTGTGAATGCACGCGTACGATGACACGCAGCAGCTTAATATATGTAAAATTCAGCGGTAATGTACAGCTAACGACAAAGTCTCAATTTTACATAATCTGATCGCATCACAAAAACAATTATTCTTTAGGATACCGGATGTTGAAAAAGTGGTTTAGCCAAGTGCTTGTCATGATGTTGCATCCCATCAAGCTTTTTCCAGCGTCCGGCGATGCGGACCACATGCGTTACAAGGTGGTTTTCCTAAACAACGTGTTCACCTTCTTTGGCATCGTATCTTTTAGCATGGGCATCATCCGCTGGCGCGTGCATCCGCTCATCGGCATCGTGGATATTGTGTTTGGTCTGATTGCGTTTGCCTTGCTATGGGCCTTGCGCCGCAACAAACAACGCGTCGAACTGATCTCTGGCATTGCCCTCTGGTTATGTTTTCTCCAGTTTTTGACGGTCTATTTTCTGGCGACGGGCAACAGTACCCGGAGCGGATTATTGCTCCTTATTCTTGCTGGAGCGTTTTACCTCAAAGGCAGGCAGATGGGCTACCAGATGCTGGCGATTTTACTGTTGCTGGTGGTGGGCAATCACTTAACGCATCTCTTCCCCTCAGAATATGGTCGTCTGGATATTCTGAGCTTGTGCCTCTACCTGCTTGGACAGTTTTTCATCATCCGCAACTACGAATGCCTGCGTGAAAGCCAGACCAATCATTTAAAAGCCCTGAATACCGATCTCGAAGCATTGGTCAAACAGCGGACCGAACAACTGGCTGCGGCCAATACCGCCCTGCAAGTTGAAAAAGAAAACTTAAAAACGCTGTCCAGCACCGACTTTTTAACTGGCTTGAGCAATCGTCAGCACTTTGAAACAGTGTTTGCTGAGCATACCCACACGGTCGGCAGAAAAATCTCGGATGCGCTGATTCTGATAGATATAGACCGTTTTAAATCCATCAATGACACGCATGGCCATGTCATCGGTGACCAAGTGATTAAAACCGTCGCCGAATGCATCAAGAAAAATACGCGCCTGTCTGACATTGCCGTGCGCTGGGGAGGCGATGAAATGATGATTTATGCGCCCCGCATCACACTTGCTCAGGCGGCAAAGCTGGCCGAAAAAATCCGGCAGCAGGTGCATGCCAGATCTTTACCCGACATTGGCCAGATCAGCATCAGTTGCGGCGTGGCAATGTTGCGGATGGGGGACAGCTTGACACAGTTGCTGCATCGAGCAGACCAGGCACTATATGAGGCCAAGCAGGCCGGACGCAATCAGGTCGCTATCTCCGCCGCAGAATAATCATTACAATGGCGGCCACTTGCCGCTGCTTTCTATCTATGACCATTGATTTTATGCTATTTAAAAACGCACTTCCCGCCTGTCTGACGCTGTTTACAAGCTGCCTGTTTACCAGCCCACCCCTGCATGCCGAACAATGGCATACGGTGCAAGGACGGGAAAAGTTTCTGACGGTGTCGGTTGATTTAGACTCCATGCAAGTCGGCCAGCACGAAGACATTATCCTTTTCAAGCTGCGTACAGACGATCATGACGATACGATTGCCACCAAATTGGTACAAGCCTCCTGCAGCGAGTTTTCGATGGAAGTTGAACGAGAAGTGGTGTTTCACAAGTCCGAGCTTGCCTCAGAGATGCTGGACTGGAAAAACGATCAGACGCTCAAGCAACGGCCAGATTATGCCTCTGCCAGACTGTCGTTCTGGGGGGTGACGCAAGCCTACGGCCAGGCCATTTCGCTGGCATGCCGCATGACGGGCAATCGCGCACCGGAACGTCTGCAAAGCATGCAGCAAGACCAGTGCAGCGTCTCTAACCCGCTGTATAAAGTCGCCTGTGCCAGCCATCCCAATTGGCGGGCCAATTACAAATTGTATCTATCCCGCTCGCACGACGTCATCCATAACTGTGGCATTTCTGACGAACGCATGACCAAGCAGGCGGCCTGGTTGTTAAAAAGCGTGATGCGCTGTCAGGATGAACGCTGTGGCAACGAAATTCTGGAATACTGGATTAACCAGCGTGGCCGCGATATTGCCAGTGTGATCCATATGCAAAAGACCTCAGGTAAGCCCTGGACCATCCCCAGCGAACCCATACCCTTGTGCCAATCGCTGAATCAGGCTGATCAGGCAATCGCCAGTCTGCAAACCGAAGAGGTGTATGCCAAAGCCAAATATCTGGGTTGCCTCAAGCGCGAGACGGCCAAGCTTAAGGCCGCCAGCGTGCCGGCAGAGAGCATCTCGCAACAAGCCGAGCAGTTATGCGAAGCGCATTTTAAAGCCTGGCATGACGCGATTGAAAAACAAGCGGCCATGCTGGATGAAAGCACACCCGAAGTTGAGATCGAGACCTTTGCTATCCAGCGCGACGGCTACGAAATAACCAGCCAGCATACACCGCAAACAGAGTAAAACTGATCAGACCCAATTGGGGCAAGGTTAAGCCCAGAAACGTCCAGTCTATGGCGGCACAATCGCCCGTACCACGAAATACCAGGGTGAGTGCTTTTTTCAGCGGGAAGTTTTCAAACATGTAATCAAAGCCGACACCACAATCGGCAAAGATTTCTTCTTTGTGTGCCTGTAGCCACCAGTGGCGTATCGCCACCCCCGCGCCGCCAAGCGCCGTCAACACCTCAATCAGGGCCAATCCGGCATGTAGCCAAGATCTGGGGGAGACAAAGGCGTGCAGCAAAAACAACAAGCCCAGACTCATGAAAATGATGCGTTGCGAGATACACAAGGGGCAGGGTTCAAGCTGATTTTGTACTTGAATATACAAAGCGAGTGCCACAATGCCAAATCCGGCCAAAAATCCCAATACATAGCCGCCACGCCCTTTAAACCATGCTGCCATTGCCCGCTCCTACCCGATGATCAAATGCAAATTGTAATGGATAACGCAGCTAAGAGGCAGCCTGGGTGTGGGTGGTTCCGTGTTTTTTTAAGTTGGCCGGGATCTCCCGGTCAAACAGCACAAACAGTCAGCAGAAAGATTCAGGAGTTGGCCGCCGGGCTCTGCCCGTCACGCATGGCCGCAGTTTGCCTGATTTCGTGATGTTTTTTCTTGTAGTAACGCGCCACACGCTTCACATAGTCGCGTGTCTCCGGGTAAGGCGGGATGCCCTGATGCCTGGACACCGCATGTTCCCCGGCATTGTAAGCCGCTACGACGCGCTCGACATCGCCATCAAAGTAATTGATCAACCAGCGCAGGTAGGACAAGCCCCCTTTAATATTTTGCTCGGGATCATAAGCATCCTTGACGTGAAACCTGGCCTGCGTCTCGGGTAGCAATTGCATCAGGCCCTGGGCCTTTTTGCGTGAAGTTGCTTTGGGATTAAAGCCGGACTCCACCGCAATCACAGCCATCGCCAAATCAATGTCTACCCCATAAGCAGGCGCATGTTTTTTGACCAGCGTGTAAATGGGGCCGCGTTTACGGAACAACACTTCAGCCGCTGACTGCCCCTGATTTTGCATGCAGGCGGGCAGCTTGGCCACAGAGGCATCACCAGCGCCCTGATCCAACCAGATCCGGGCATCGCGATGGCCTTGAATCGCCGCCAGGCTGAAAAAACGCGCGGCAATATCATGATTGACCTCCACGCCTTTGCCCATGCTGTAAAACCAGCCCATGGCAAATTGCGCATCAGGATCACGGGTTTCTGCGGCAAGCGCACAATAATGGGCGTGCGCCTCGGCATAACTGCTGATCCCAAGCGCATTTTTTGTGCCTGTCGCCAGACTCACTTGTAATTTAATGAATTGCTTGTAAGCGTCATTCTGCATTACCGCCTGCTCGCGCTTGTAGCTGGCCATGACAGGATTCGTGGTCTCGACCGCGGCCACTTCCGTCTCGGGCGGCGATTTGTCAGACGTTTCATCCGCCTGCGCCAGCGCAACCAGTCCCAAGCCATGCACAGCACTTGTGTACAGACAACACATAAAAAATGATCGCGCAAAAAATAAATATTTTTTCATTCGCATACAATCCTGAGGGAAATGACCTTGTTTCAAGGTCAGGCAGTCATCAACTATTCCCATGCTGCTCATATCAAGACGCCGCTTTTACGCAAAAGTGCCCTTCTATCTTGAATCAGTGTTCAGCATCCCTTCACAGAGCGCCTCTGCTCAGACACCGGCCATTCGATGAAAGACATAGCCAAATCCAGCGGGGCTGAGGGATAATGTGCAGCTATGGCTAGCTTGTTATCGACATCATTCAAACAAATCTTGAGTGTCAGCGACCTCACCCGACTCACAAAAGAGTTGCTGGAAACCAGTTTCCCCCTTTTTTGGATCTCGGGCGAGCTCTCAAACTTCACCCGTGCCGCCAGTGGCCACTGGTATTTTTCGCTCAAGGATGAACGTGCACAAATCCGTTGTGTAATGTTTAAAGGGCGCAATAGCGTATTAGGCATGGTGCCGCGCGAAGGGGACCTGATTGAGGCGCGTGCCACGATCACGCTGTATGAAGCCAGAGGCGATGTGCAGCTGACAGTGGAATTTATGCAACCCGCTGGCCTGGGCAAATTGTATGAAGCTTATGAACAACTCAAGCAACGCTTACAAAACGAAGGGCTGTTTGCTGCCGAGCGTAAACAAGCCATTCCGGCCAATCCGCAACGCATAGGCGTGGTGACCTCAGCGGATGCCGCCGCCTTGCGCGATGTGTTAACCGCCATCCGCCGCCGTGCGCCGGCCATGTCTGTCATCATCTACCCGACGCCGGTGCAAGGCAAAGGCGCTGCCGAACTGATTGCGCAAGCCATTCATCTGGCTGATCAGCGGCAAGAGGTGGATACGCTGCTGATTTGCCGCGGTGGTGGCAGCATAGAAGACTTATGGTCATTTAATGAAGAAGTGGTTGCACGCGCAATCGCCGCTTGTCGCCTGCCGACCATTAGCGGGGTGGGCCATGAAACAGATTTCACCATTGCCGATTTTGTCGCTGACTTGCGCGCGGCCACACCGACAGCGGCAGCCGAATTGGCCTGCCCGGATCAGGCGCAACTTCGCGATCAACTCAGGCAATTACAATCAAGGCTGGGCCGGGCCATGCAATCTTTCTTGCGCCAGCAAAGCCAGAGCCTGGACTACTTGTCCAGACGCCTGATCTCCCCCACCCAGCATCTGCAACAACAGCGCCGCGGACTGCTGCAATGGCAACACAGACTGCAACTGGCGATGCAGCAAGGTTTACAAACGCAACAACGCAAACTGCAATACCTGTACGCCAGCCTGCAACAACTCAACCCGCATCAGGTTTTGGCCAGGGGCTATGCCATTGTGCAAAAAGCCGATGGCCGCGCAGTGACCACTGCCAGTGAACTCAGCCTGCAGACGCCCTTGAAACTGACCTTGCATCAAGGTCAGGCAGAGGTAGTGGTGACGCAAATCAGCCCCGACTAAGCGCTCCACTTTTCGTGTAATCGTCCACATGCATTTAGGTCTTCAAGATAATTTGCGTCAAAATCTTTGGTGAAGCTCTAAAATTACCCGATAATAATCGTTTGTCTTTAGCTGTTCACACAATGGACCATACAAAAAATCAGCAAACGGCGCTCCATACCATGGCTCTCGCCGCGCTAGGTGTCGTTTTCGGTGACATTGGCACCAGCCCGCTCTACACCATGAAAGAAGTCTTTGCAGTCGGGCACCACCCGCTATTACTGACACAAGCCAATGTCTACGGCATCTTGTCGCTAATCACCTGGGCGCTATTGCTGATTGTGTCGTTCAAATATGTGGCCTTTATCATGCGGGCAGATAACCGTGGTGAAGGCGGCATCATGGCGATGCTGTCTTTGGCTAGCCGCTATGCTGGCGGCGAACCCGACCAGCGCAAACGCATCATGCTGCTAGGCATTATCGGGGCCTGTATGTTTTATGCCGACGGCATGATCACCCCCGCCATTTCCGTGCTCTCAGCGGTTGAGGGCCTGGAGGTGGCAGCACCGCAACTGGATAGCTGGATCGTCCCCATTACTTTGTGCGTCCTGTTTGTACTGTTCTGGGCACAAAGCAAAGGCACCGCTGTCGTCGGTGCTTTTTTTGGTCCTATCATGCTGACCTGGTTCTCGGTATTAGGCATTTTGGGCATCCTCAATATCAGTCATCATCCCGAAATTCTCAAGGCTTTAAGCCCCTTCTACGCTTATCAGTTTTTTGCCACCCAGCCCAAAATTGCGTTTATTGCGCTCGGTGCGGTGGTGCTGGCCGTGACCGGTGCCGAAGCCTTATATGCCGACATGGGTCACTTTGGCCGTAAACCGATTCGCCTGGCCTGGTTTTTGTTCGTGTTGCCTGCACTGATTTGCAACTACTTTGGGCAAGGCGCACTCATTCTGGCCGAGCCAGAATCCATTCAAAACCCGTTTTACCACCTGGCCCCAGACTGGGCCTTGTTCCCGCTGATTATCCTGGCCACACTGGCGACCGTGATTGCCTCCCAGGCCGTGATTACCGGCGCGTTCTCTGTTTCGCGCCAGGCCTTGCAACTTGGCTTTATTCCACGCATGCATGTTTCGCACACCTCAGAGCAAACAGAGGGCCAGGTCTACATGCCGCGCGTCAACTGGGGCCTGATGGTCGCAGTCATGGGCCTGGTGCTGATTTTTGGCAGCTCTGGTGACCTGGCGGCAGCCTACGGTATTGCCGTCACCGGCGATATGGTCATCACAACCTTGCTGGCGGCCGTGGTGTTCCACCACCTGTGGGGCTGGAGCAAACTCAAAACGGCCTGCCTGATTTCGCTATTTCTTGTCATTGACCTCTCGTTTTTTGCGGCCAACATTCTCAAAATCCCGGATGGTGGCTGGGTGCCTTTATTGATCGGCATCATCATCTTCACGCTGATGCGTACCTGGAAAACCGGGCGTAGACTGCTCTACCAAATCCTCAAGTCCGAATCCATGGAATTGATCCCGTTTGTGCAAGCGATTGGGGCGCACCCGCCCGCCCGCGTCAATGGTGCAGGCGTATTTATGACGCCCAACCCGGATGGCGTGCCGCATGCGCTGCTGCATAATCTCAAACACAACAAGGTACTGCATGACAAAGTGGTGATCCTGACCGTGCGCTTTGTTGATTACCCCTACACCACGCTGGAAGAGCGCGCTTCGATGGAGGTGCTGCCTTACGGTTTTTACCGCGTGACCTTGCGTTATGGTTACATGGACGAACCAGACTTGCCACGTGACCTGCCATTGACCGAACCATTCGGCCTCACGCTGGACACCATGGATACCTCGTTCTTTATCGGCAAGGAAATCCTGCTGGCCTCAGATAAACCCGGCATGGCGTTCTGGCGTAAAAAAATCTTTATTGGCTTGTTTAGAACGGCAGAGTCGATTACCAACCAGTTCAAATTACCGCCTAACCGGGTGGTAGAGCTAGGCTCGCAAGTCAAAATTTAACCGGAATGACTGATACTTAAGAACCAGGCATTCAGCGATCAGCAACGACATGCATTCCGCACTGAATGGGTAGACTGATCGCAGCACCTGAATGGAATGATCATAAAAATGAATGGTCACTGCCAATACGTGACCTAGAAACAAGAGGAGAAACACATGCCGACCATTAAAACCCTGGGAATCGCCTGCCTGTGCGCCTTGTTGTCTGCCTGCGCCAGCACCACCAACAATAGCGTCTCGGGCGTACAGCGTAGTCAACTCTTGCTGTTGCCATCGGCGACCGTGGATAAAATGTCTGCGCAATCGTATACGCAAACCCTGCAAGATGCGCAAAAGAACCATACCCTTAACGCGGATAAGGCCTTGCTGAATCGCGTGACTACGATTTCTCACCGCCTGATCGCCCAGGTCGGCGTGTTCCGGCCAGATGCCACCAAATGGAAATGGGAAATCAATGTCGAAAAAAATGACCAGCTCAATGCCTATTGCATGCCTGGCGGCAAGATCATGGTGTTTTCCGGTCTGGCCGAAAAACTCAATGCCACCGATGATGAGTTAGCCGCGGTGATTGGTCACGAAATCTCGCATGCATTGCGTGAGCATGGCCGTGAGCGTATGTCACAAGCCTATGTTCAGCAGTTCGGTTTACAGGCACTCGCTGCCTACATAGGCGGCACCGCGGGCAATATGGCGGCACAAGGCGCCAGTATGGGCAGCCAGCTGTTCTTCTCCTTGCCCAATGGCCGTGAACAGGAGCGTGAAGCGGATCGCATAGGGCTGGAGCTGGCGGCGCGCGCCGGTTACAACCCGGAAGCCGCAGTCAGCTTATGGAAGAAAATGATGGCGGCCAACAAGGAAGCGCCCCCGGAATTCTTAAGTACGCACCCTTCCAGTGAAAACCGTATTAAAGACCTGCAGGCACTGGTGCCCAAGGTCATGCCGCTCTACTTAGCTGCCAAAGGCAAGTAAGTGCTGGCGTAAAGGGCCGTCTTTCATCGACGGCCCCTGCCCTTTCAAAATTAGGTTAAAATTTCGGGTTTACTGTTTTTCAATCGAACAAGAGAAGATTATGGATCCACGTCAAAGCATTATTGAAGCGGCTTTTGAAGACCGCGCCAACATCAACCCTGCCAATGCTCCGGCAGACGTCAAAGCCACCGTGGCTTCTATTCTGGATGATCTGGATGCGGGCAAACTGCGTGTGGCTACCCGGATTGGCGATAGCCAGCAATGGGAAACGCATCAGTGGATCAAAAAAGCGGTCTTGCTGTCCTTCCGCCTCAAAGACAACTATTTGATGGATGATGGCGTCACCCGCTACTTCGACAAAGTGGATCCAAAATTTGCCAACTACACCGAAGAAGACTTCAAGGCAGGTGGCTTCCGCGTGGTGCCTAACGCCATTGTGCGCAAAGGCTCTTTCATTGCAAAAAATGCTGTCTTGATGCCGTCTTACGTCAACATTGGCGCCTACGTTGGTGAAGGCACCATGGTAGACACCTGGGCAACCGTAGGTTCCTGCGCACAAATCGGTAAAAATGTGCACTTGTCCGGCGGTGTTGGCATTGGTGGCGTACTGGAACCTGTACAAGCCGGTCCAACCATCATTGGCGATAACTGCTTCGTCGGTGCGCGCTCAGAAGTGGTTGAAGGCGTGGTGGTTGAAGACAACTGCGTGATTTCCATGGGCGTTTACATCGGCCAATCCACTAAAATCTATGACCGCGAAACCGGCGAAGTGCATTATGGTCGCGTGCCTGCAGGTTCTGTGGTCGTTTCAGGCAACCTGCCTTCCAGCGATGGCAAGTACAGCCTGTATTGCGCCGTCATCGTGAAAAAAGTGGATGCCAAAACCTTGGGTAAAGTTGGCATCAACGAGTTGTTGCGCGGCATTTAATACGCCTGGCGACATAAAATAAAGAGTCACTTCAACCGGCATGCTCAAGTTATTGCGCGCCGGTTCCGATAAAGGAGTGACTCTCATTACCGTAAAGATGTCCCGCAAGCAAGACAGCGTGAGCATTCTTGAATAGTTGAGTGTTAACCCGTTGGAGAGTCAGTAGTCCGAGCAATCCCAGCAGTAAAGCAATGAGCAATACAGAGCAAGCACAAAGAACAAGTAGTCGTGCCACACATTAAACAATCAAAATAAACGTGCAATTACTTATGATAACAACGCAAATGCTATTGGTCGCACTCTTTACATCCAGCGTCGTTGGATGCTTTTTTGCGTTCAAACTGGTTGATCGTTTGCGTGTTGCCACTCCCAAAGAGCATGACTTCATGCTCAAAAAATATGCCGTCGTCATGGCAGCTGGTATCTTCAGCCTGCATGCTGGCTACCAGTTTCTCGCAGATAATATCCCTAAGGTTAGCCAACATCCTATCGACCTGATTGGCTGCATGCTGTGCAGCTATCTGTTGGCGGCCGCTATCCTCAAAACGGTCCATAAAAAAAGACTGCCCTTACGTGATCTGCTCTCCGCTTCTGCGGCCACCGGCATCAGTGGCTACCTGCTGTCTTATTTTTATCAGATCAGTGCCGGGGCCATCAATATCCGCATAGACAGCTGGACCGCCCTGTTTTCCCTGTTCCTGGCTTGCCTGACCGCGGCCCTGGCAATTGTCACCATCCTCTGGCTCAAAGGTTATAGCGGCAAACTCGAAAAACGTTTGAAGTGGATGTTTTCGATAGAAATTGCACTGGGTTTTTTGGCCTCGCACACGGCCATCAACCTCAGTATTGTGCACAACAATATGCTGATTGGGCAGCCCAGCGATCAAGCCGATAATTATTTAATGCTGTTGCTGGTTCTGGTCCCGGTCTTTTTATTTATCACCTCGTTTATTCTGGTGATTTTTTATGAGCGCAATATCGATCTAGCGCAAAGCAAACTGACCTTCCGCAATACGCAAACCGTCAATAAAAAATTCCTGGCCTATGATCCGCTCACACACCTGCCCAACCGGGATGCTTTAAACCAGCACCTGATCCTGAGTGCCAAGCGCTGTGACCGTAACGGGGAATCGCTGGCCCTGGCTTATATCGACCTGGATCACTTCAAACCGGTCAATGACCAGTTTGGTCACCATATTGGCGATTTGCTGCTGATTGAAGTCTCCAAGCGTATCAGCAATGCCATCCGCAATTGTGATTATGTGGCACGTGCCGGTGGCGACGAATTTATTGCCGTATTGAGTGAGATTGAAAATCACCAGAGCGTGGTCACCGTGATTCAGCGTGTGGTGGATGCGTTACGCGAAACCTTTGTCATTGAAGATCACGTGATTGAGATTTCGTGCTCGGTGGGCGTATCGATGTATCCACAAGACGGCAACCTGCAAAAACTCAAACTGAATGCAGACGCCGCCATGTACAAGGCCAAGGAAAACGGTAAAAACCAGTATCGTTTCTTTGATGCCGAGATCGAGCAAGCCTCTGACGAGATGCAACAAACCCGTATTGAGCTCAAGCAAGCTATTAGCGAGCAAGAGTTCAGGCTACTGTTTCAGCCCAAAGTGGATGCCATCACGCGCATGGTCCATGGCGCCGAAGCGCTGTTACGCTGGCAGCATCCGGCCCGCGGACTGCTCTCCCCCAACAGTTTTATTGAAGCGGCGGAGCGCTTTGGCATGATTGAAGAAATCAATGCCTGGGTCATCTCCCAGGCCTGCCGCACGATTAGCCAGGCGCGCGATCGCGGCATAGACCTAAGCATTTCAGTCAACATGTCCAACCAGCAGTTCCGCAACAAACAGTTGGGCGCGCTGATTCAATCGATTCTTGAAGCGCATGCCGTAGAATCCCGCAACCTCATTCTTGAAGTGTCTGAAACTAACGCCATTCATCATCAGGGCCAGTTCAAGGACACCTTGCGCCAATTTAAACAGCAGGGCCTTAAAATCTCGCTGGATGATTTTGGCTTGCATCCGTTCAGCCTCACACATTTAGAAGACCTGGAAGTCAGCGAAGTCAAACTGGACCGCTCCCTGACCAAAAACGTGGCGGTTTCGCACACCTCGCTCTCGATTGTTGAGGCTATCGTCAAACTGGCGCATGCCCTCAATCTGAACGTCGTCGCCGAAGGCGTGGAAGACGAGGAGCAGCGTAAAGCGCTGGTCAACATCGGCTGTGACCAAATGCAGGGTTTCCTGTTCTCAAAACCGGTAGAGCAACAATACCTGTTTGATGTATTCAGCAAACTGCAATCGCAGTCAGCAACCCAAAACCTGTTCTGAGGTTATGTGAACACCGCAATAAATGGCGACGCCATCTGCCGTGGCTGGTAAAATAAGTTTTTTAGCTTGATGATCAGCCATGAAACTATACGGCATCCCCAATTGCAATACTGTCAAAAAAGCGCGTGACTGGCTGGACCAACACGCCATTGCATACGAATTTCACGACTTCAAGAAACAGGGCCTGGATAGCGTTACCGGACAAGCCTGGCTACAACAATATCCTTGGGAAAAACTGGTGAACCGCAGCGGGATGACCTGGCGCAATTTGGCCGAAGCGGAAAAAAATAGCGTGGTAGATGCTGCCTCTGCACTTGCCCTGATGCAGTCCAAAACCTCGGTGATTAAACGCCCGGTATTGGTCAACGCCGATAAAATCATCGCCCTCGGTTTTAATGAAGCCGATTACCGCCAACTGTTTGCTCAAGAATAACCACTATGTCAAAAACACTGGATCTTGCCATTGATTTGCTTAAACGCCGCTCGCTGACGCCAGAAGATGCTGGCTGTCAGGAGGCCATGATTGCCCGCCTGGCGCCACTAGGGTTCAAAATTGAGCGCATGCGTTTTGGCGAGGTCGATAACTTTTATGCCAGACGCGGCACCACCGGCCCACTGATCGTGTTTGCCGGCCATACCGATGTCGTCCCCACTGGCCCGTTGGACCAATGGCATACGCCACCGTTTGAGCCTACGATTAAAGACGGCATGCTGTATGCACGCGGCGCGGCAGACATGAAAACCTCGCTCGCTGCGTTTATCACCAGCATCGAAGAATTTATCGCCGAACATCCTGACCATCCTGGTTCGATTGGCCTGCTGATCACCTCAGATGAAGAAGGTATTGCGATTGAGGGCACCGTCAAAGTGGTGGAGGCGTTGCAAGCCCGCGGCGAAAGCTTTGATTACTGCATTGTGGGTGAGCCCACCAGCAACAAAGTGGTCGGTGACATGATTAAAAATGGCAGACGCGGCTCCCTGTCCGGCAAACTCATCGTCAAAGGCATTCAGGGCCATATTGCCTATCCGCATCTGGTGAAAAACCCGATTCATCTGGCAGCTCCGGCCATTAAAGACATGGTTGAAACCGTATGGGACAACGGCAACGAATATTTTCCGCCGACTTCCTGGCAGATTTCTAACATCAACGGCGGCACCGGCGCGACCAATGTGGTGCCTGGGCATGTCGAGATATTGTTTAACTTCCGCTACTGCCCTGAAGTCGATGGGCAAGGCAGCTCTGAGCAAAGTTTGCGTACCCGCGTCCACGCGATTCTGGACAGCCACGGCTTTGAATACAGCCTGGACTGGGAACATAACCAGTCCTATATCACGCCACGCGGCAAGCTGGTAGAAGCTATCAGCAACGCGATTGTGCAGAGTTACGGGGTCACGCCCGAGCTATCTACCACTGGCGGTACCTCCGATGGGCGCTTTATCGCCGATATCTGCAAAGAAGTGATTGAATTCGGGCCGCTGAATGCCACCATCCATAAATTGAACGAATGCGTCGCCGTGGCCGATATTGAGCCTCTCAAGGAAACCTACAAGCGCACCATGGAATCATTGCTGCTGAACGAATATGACAACTAACCTACATACCATCCGCGACTGGCTGCGCTACGCTGTGAGCCGTTTTGAAAACTCTGACATTTTTTATGGTCATGGCACCGATAACAGCTATGACGAAGCTGTCTGGCTGATCATGAGCGCACTGCATTTGCCGCATGACACCCTGAATAACTTTCTGGATGCGCGTTTAACCAACGAGGAAAGCCAGCACCTGGCAACCTTGATCGACAAGCGGGTCACAGAACATACGCCCACCGCCTACCTGGTGAATGAAGCCTGGCTGCGCGGGTTCAAGTTTTACGTCGATGAACGCGTCATCGTGCCACGCTCATTTATTGCCGAATTGCTGGAAGATGGCTTGCAGCCCTGGGTTGAGTTTCCGGAAATGGTGGAATCCGCAGCGGATATTTGTACCGGCTCGGGCTGCCTGGGCGTGTTACTGGCCGAGGCCTTCCCCAATGCGCATATTGATGTGGTGGATATCTCCCCGGATGCCATTGAGGTCTGTAATATCAACATCCAGCGCTACGGCCTTGAGCATCAGGTGCAAGCCGTGCAATCGGATATGTTTACCGCGCTCAAGGGCCGTAAATATGACGTGATTATCAGCAATCCGCCTTATGTGGATGCCCCTAGCATGGCTGAGTTACCAGCAGAGTACCGCAAAGAGCCGCAACTGGCTTTGGGCAGCGGCGTTGCCGGGCTGGACCATACCCACGTCCTGCTGACGCAGGCAGCTGAATATTTGAATGATGGCGGCGTGCTAGTGGTAGAAATCGGCCACAACCGTGACGCTTTGCATGAAGCCTATCCAGACTTACCCTTTACCTGGCTGGATACCAGCGGCGGCGACCAGTTTGTGTTTATGCTCACTAAAGAAGACTTGCTGGAAGCTGGGCTGCACACTGAATAACGTGTTATCAGCGTAGGAACACAGCAATACTGAGGCCTACGCTGCTCTTCTTGGCTTGGTAGCGATTAAACGCTATTCGCCGTAAACCTTCATTGCTTCGGGTGCAAAGCCATGATTGAGTGGCCCGACACCCTCGCCTGTGCGCACATGCGAGCCCGCATATAAGGCACCGCGCACATAGGTTCTGGCCGCCAACACAGCCTCTGACAGGTTACAGCCCAAGGCAAGATAGGCAGCGATCGCGGATGAAAGCGTACATCCGGTGCCATGCAAGTTATGGGTAGAAATTCGCACTGAATGCAAGCGCTGCATTACATTGTCCTGCCCATTGGCATGGGCTTGCACCAGAATATCCAGCACGTCATGGCCAGGCAGATGCCCCCCTTTGAGCAGGATGGCATGCGCGCCTTGTGCAAGTAAGGCTTGCGCGGCCTCGGCAAGTGCATCGCTTTGCGTCAGCGGACGGCCCAGCAACAACGACGCCTCATCCAGATTCGGGGTCACCACCAATGCCCGTGGAAACAACTCGGATACCAGCACGGCAATCGCTTCATCAGAAATCAGTTTGGCACCATTGGCTGCCACCATCACCGGGTCCAGCACCACTTGCTTGAGACCATGGGCATCCAGCGCCTGTGCCACCGCCTCCACCAATTCAGGAGAGTGCAGCATACCGATCTTGACGGCATCGACACCGATATCTTCGACCACCGCATCAATCTGGTCACGCAACATGCTGACCGGCACGCTATGAATAGCGCGCACCCCTTGCGTATTTTGCGCCGTCAGCGCGGTAATGGCCGTCATGCCATAGCAACCAAGGGCAGAGAATGTTTTGAGGTCGGCCTGAATCCCGGCACCACCACTACTATCAGAGCCAGCGATGGACAGCACACGCGGATATCGGTGCGTGACCAGAGTTTCTTGCATACGACTGTCAGTCATGCGATCGGCTTTTCCGTCAACACACGACGCGCAGATTAACCACGCCCCCGATTACGGTCAGTGCGTTTTTTAGCACCGCTATTGATACGCGCATTTTGCATGGAGGCCTGCTTCAAATCTGAATCCTGACGAATACGACGGTTGCCAGTTGGCGCGCGTGCGGGACGCTCTTGCTGCGTATCAACGGGATTATTCACAGTATCCAGCAAGCTACGGCGCTGCTTGCGTACTTTAGGCGTAAACACGCGCGTCGCACGGTCACGGTCATGCGGGCTCATTTGCTTGAGCGGTTTGCGCGGCACAGGCAAGCCTGCCCACTCCAGCAAGGCCACCACCTGTTTTTGTTCCAGCTTGAGCATGGTGCCGCGCTTGAGGCGGGGCGGCAAGGCAACCGGTCCGAAGCGGACACGCATCAGGCGGCTCACAGGCAGGTGAAATGCTTCAAACAGGCGACGCACTTCGCGGTTACGGCCCTCTTTAATCACCACCTGATACCACTTGTTGGCGCCTTCGCCCCCGTTAGGGAAAATACTTTCAAAGTTGGCCGGGCCGTCTTCCAGTTCAATACCGTGTTTGAGTTGCGCCATCTGCTCTTCAGTCAGTTCCCCCAGAATACGCACCGCATATTCGCGCTCCACCTCATAGCGTGGATGCATAAACCGGTTGGCCAACTCGCCGGAGTTAGTAAACATCAGCAAACCGCTGGTATTCATATCCAGACGCCCCACGGCAATCCACTTGCCCTGTTTGATGCGTGGCAGCTTGTCAAATACCGTCGCACGCCCTTCCGGGTCATCCTGACTCACAATCTCGCCTTCCGGCTTGTGGTACAGCAACACCTGCGGTAACTCCGCCTCAAACGGCAAATGCAAAATCCGGCTATCCATGCGCACCACATCATGCTCATCAACCACCGCACCCACCTGCGCCACCTGGCCATTAATGGTAATGCGGCCGGTTTCGATCAAAGCCTCCATGTCGCGACGTGAGCCAAACCCGGCCATCGCCAGCAGTTTATGCAAGCGCTGCCCTTCACGCGGCGCAGGCACCCCTTCTTCGCCGTCCTCTACTGCGGGCGGAGTAACTTTGGGCGCACGTGGCGGACGAATCGGACTTTTGGGAGCTTTAAACGGACGGGCCATACTTCAACCTCTTGAATGAAGGCTCTATTTTAACTGATTTAGGGTAAAGGGCCTAAAGCTGGTTTAACGTAGCCACAGCCCCCTACCCAGAAATGATACCAGCCGCTTTAGCAAGATAATTAGAGGCTTTACACCATATGCATTTCGCACTTAGTGCGTAAACTAAGACGCAACACGGCTGGTATCGCATTATGCTGAGGACAGGCAGTTGGGCAAATGCTTGGGTCATTGAACTGACGTTGAGTAATGATAAAGAAAGCTTGATTTTACTTCGAGCCCAATGACTGTTGACTAAAGCAAAGTAACATTCAGCGCCCTGCGCCTTGTGCAAGTGTCGCCCTACTTGGTACAGGCTACGCTTGCTGGGTTGTTGACATATACAAGCCAGCGCCAAGAATTGGAATCAGCTTATAAAAAATATTGTGAAGTTAGCAATTTTCGTCAGGCTTTACTTCATATAAATAAGCATACTCCTGTTCGTGGATAAGGAAAAAACATGAATAAGCAAAAAGAAAAGTTGTACGCTGCACGATTTCAAGAGGTGCTCAATTACATTGAGCATAATCTTGATAAGCCGTTAAATGTGGATCAACTTTGCGCTATTGCTCACTTCTCTAAATTCCATTTTCATCGGCAATTTGCCGATTATGTTGGTATTAATGTCGCTCGGTATGTATTACTGCTTCGATTAAAACAAGCTTCGTATAAGGTCGCTTTTCAAGATTCAGTAACAATTATTGATGTCGCCCTGAATGCCGGTTTTGAAACCCCTGAGTCATTTACCCGTGCTTTCAAAAACACATTTGGACAATCCCCATCTGCTTTTAGAAAAAATCCAGATTGGGATAGTTGGCACAAGGTATTTGATTTTCGGTTACCAGAAAGGAATAACAAAGTGAAGGTTGATATTATAAATGTTGAAATGACACGCATTGCAGTCAAAGAACATATTGGCCCTGTAGAAAAGTTAAACAACGCAGTGAGTCAATTCATCGAATGGCGCAAAGAAACCGGCTTATCTCCCAAAAACACGAGTAGGACATTCGGTATTGCATACGATAATCCAGACACAACCGAGCCTATGCAGTTTCGTTTTGATATTGGAGGAGAAGTTAAAAGTGACATCCCAGAAAACTCCTACGGAATTGTCACCAAAACGATTCCTGGTGGCCGTTGCGCAGTGGTCAGACATTTAGGTTCTCACGCCCGTCTCGGGGAATCAATTTACCCAATATACAGAGATTGGTTGCCCAAGAGTGGTGAAGAGTTACGTGATTTTCCTCTTTACTTTCACTATTTGAATCTACTGCCGGATATTGCTGAAGCTGATCTCATCACAGATATTTATCTGCCGTTGAAATAATTAAAGTCAGTCGATTGAGCAGAGTTGATTACTGAAAAATTCGTCAATAGGATTCACTAATCAACTCTATCTCTATTAAATTTCATATTTATTTCTTGGGCGCAAAGAAACTATATATTTCGAAATTTAATTTCACATAAGCTATTGGTTACTTTCACTTATTTGAATCACCAAGTTTCTTCAAACGACTGCATGCACCACTTGCAATTGCACGCTGCGGTGACCGTTGTACTCATTCACTTGTAGCGAGTATACAAGCGCGACCTGTTCTGGCAACGGTTCAGCGTGCTGAAAATAAATCGCATCAAATTGCTGGTTATGTTTTTGCAGGCGCAGTTTTAAGTGCTTTTCGGCCAATAATTTTTGTGACAAGACGTCAAACTGATCATAAAACACCGGTTGTGGAAAACCCTGGCCCCAGACGTGCTGGGTGAGTAATTCTGCGGTTTGCAAAGACATCTCATTTGGCGCAAGGCCGCCATCGGTTTCCAGCATCTCTTGCAAGACTTCTGCGCTGATCAGGCTTTGCACGACCTGCTCAAATGCCTGCTGAAAACGTGAAAAATCTTCAGCGCGGACACTCAAGCCGGCCGCCATGGCATGGCCGCCAAATTTGACGATGAGATCGGGTTGCTGTTTGGTAACTAAATCGAGCGCATCGCGCAAATGCAAGCCGGCGATAGAACGGCCTGAGCCTTTAATCAGGCCGTCTCCGGCATCGGCAAAGACAATGACGGGGCGGTGAAAGCGCTCTTTGATGCGTGATGCCAGAATGCCAATCACCCCTTGGTGCCAGTCTGGTTGAAACACGCTGATGGTGTACTGCTCTGGACGAAAGTCCTGATTCAAATCAGCCATGGCGTCGAATTGCATCTCAGCTTCAATCTGCTTGCGTTCAGCATTGAGGCGATGCAACTGCTGCGCATATTGCATGGCTTCTTGCGGCGTCTCCGCCAACAAACAACGAATGCCGATGGTCATATCATCCAGGCGACCAGCAGCATTCAGACGTGGGCCGACATAAAAGCCCAAATCTTGCGCACTCACTTGTTGCGGATCACGCCCGGCGAGCTTAAGAATGGCCTGAATGCCAGGGCAGGCTTGGCCCTGACGGATACGCTTGAGGCCTTGCCTAACCAGAATACGGTTATTAGCATCAAGCCGCACCAGGTCAGCGACGGTGCCCAGCGCGACCAGATCGAGCAAGCGCCCCAAGTGAACTTGGTCTTCAGCCAACTGGCCGCGCTGCTTGAGCTCAGCACGCAAGGCAATCAGCACATAAAACATCACGCCAACACCAGCCAGATGCTTGCTAGGAAAACCGCAGCCACGCTGGTTGGGATTCACGATGCAATCTGCAGCAGGCGTTTGCTCGGCGGGCAAATGATGATCGGTAATCAGAACGCGTAGGCCCAGTGCCTTGGCCGCGGCCACGCCATCTATACTGGCGATGCCGTTATCCACGGTCAGCAGCACCTGCGGCTGCCGCGTGGCTGCCAGTGCGACAATTTCCGGCGTGAGTCCGTAGCCATATTCAAAGCGGTTAGGCACCAGAAAGTCGATCTCGGCGCCCATCATGCGCAAGCCGCGCATGGCGACACTGGTCGCTGTTGCACCATCCGCGTCATAATCGCCGATGATTAAAATGCGCTGTTGTTGCGCAATCGCATCAGCCAATTGCCTTGCCATTTCCGCTGCGCCGGTCAAGGCCTCCGGTTTAAGCAGATGCGGCATGTCTTGCAAGCCCCAGTCAGCGCTTGTCACGCCTCTCGCTGCGAGCAATCTCGCCATCAATGGCGGCAAGCCCTGCGCTTGCAAGCCTTCCAGCGCAGCGATGTCATAAGTTCTCTGTTGAATCTTCATGGGTTGAATCCCGCTTGCTCAGTGGCGGAAGATAGCGATTGCTCGAGTTGCTGCAATAGCTTGTTTAACGTGGTGGGCTTGCGCCAGAACTGCCAGCGCGGACGTTTCTGGTAATGAATCTGTACACTACGTTCAGCAAACGGGAGCACGATGTGAAGTGCTTGAAGCGTGCCAGCTTGCAAGGCCTGGTTGAGCGCAGGCCAATCCAGCGTTTCAAGTTCATCGGTGATCCACAGCGCCTGTTGTGTACGCGGCAGTTGCATCACCTCAGCCAGCGTGGTCGCTTTGCATCTGGGTAATTGCAAGGCACTCAACCCAGCAAAGACCTCGCCTTGCCCGGCAACCAAATCAAACCCATGCTGCCAATCTGGCACAGGGCCCACGCTGGCAAACCAAAGGCTGTTGAGCGCTCCTGGCCAGTCAGCCATGGATGGCTCGGTGGCCAGTTGATGCAGCAGCATTTGCATCTCGTTGGCCCATTGCCGGATCAGGCCGGCATCAGGCCCTTGCGGCTGCCAGTGCATGGCTTGCTGAAACAAACAATCCTGTGGCCAGCGGCACTGTGCCTGAACCTGTCGCAAAGGTTGTACCCACCAGTACCGCTGACCTGCATCAATATGCAGCTCAAAATCTGCTGCAAAATGGGCTTGTAGCCGCGTTGTGAGCGCTTGATAAATCGCTGACGACAAGGGCACAATTGACTGCAAACTAAACGTATCACGTCGCATTGCCAAATGGACAGGCAGCAGACAAAAGGCCGGCAGGACAGGCCCCTCTACTCTTGCCGACAATACGCGACTGACTGGAGCGTGTGGTGCGCGGGAATCAGGCGCGACCAACTGCGTAAATAAGGCATTTAAGGGTGGCTGTGCAACTGTTTGCCAGCTTGCATATTGCAACGACGGACACTGATTCAAGAGTGATTCAACTTGCGCAACAGGCTGCGCAGCCGCTCCAGACAAGTAATCTGTGATATAAATTTGCTGAATCATGAGAAAACCAATACACTAGAACGAATCGAAAACTTGAATGCTTGCGGATGTCACCGGAACGAGTCAAACCTAGGCTGAACACGCGTGAGTAAGCAATTTTTGCAGTGACAAACATTAAACTTATACACGAAATTGGGGGGGATGTCATGAATCACCGGCGACGGCAGTGCAACCCATTTGTATTTGTGCTGATGTTATTTAGTATTTGACCTGGAATCCATGCAATTCTTCCAAAACCTGAGTATACAGTCCAGACTACTGCTTCTAGTCATCGGCCCCGTCTTCGCGCTTTCCTGCATTTTTCTGTTGTTCGACTTTAAAGAACAACTGCAACATGAAGAAGAAAAACTCAGTCAGCATGCCTTGACCACTGCAAAATTTTTGTCTGCGGTCATCCATAATCAAGATCAATTACATGGCAAGCCTTATATTGATCGCTTGCTCAAGGCAAGCCAGCTTAACCGCGAGCCCTATCTTTCACTGATCATTGCAGACGCCAATAAACAACCGATCGCCAATGTAGGTGCAGTCTTCACTATGCAAGACGGCCTGCTCCAGCAAGACACGATGGTGATGCAGCAAGCCACGCACGACATCACCATGGTGAAAGTGTTTTCCACCACGCCCGCGCATCAGCTTTTGGGGTATGTATTTGTATCCGTAGACAATGCCGCCCTCATCGAAGACCATAGGCAGGCATTTATTAAAAATGTCGGCTATATCACGCTGACCCTGATCTTGTGTTCCATCCTTGTCAGCTGGGTCAGCCGCTCTATCAGTCAGCCAATTCGCGATATGACCGCGGCACTCAAGCGCTTTGTGATCGGTAGCCAGCAGGTCAGCCAGGTTAAAAACACCCTGCCAGAGATCAAATCCCTACAAAGTACGATCAACCAGATCTCTCGTGAGATGCAGCACGTCGAGGCAGACATGCGTCACCGCATTCAAGATGCACAGGCGCAATTGCGTTATCAGGCGCGGCACGACGCCTTAACCGGGCTGGTCAATCGTCAAGAACTCGAAAGACGGTTGCAGCAAGCCTTGCAAGACGTCAAACAGCATCGTGCCAATCATGTCTTCTGTTACATGGATCTCGACCAGTTCCGCGTCATTAACGACACCTGCGGTCACCTGGCAGGCGACGAAATGCTAAGGCAGATCAGCATGATCCTGAGCCAACGCATTCGTGCCGAAGACACCTTTGCCCGCCTGGGTGGCGATGAATTTGGCTTGTTACTGAGTTATTGCCAGGTTGAAAAAGCCATTGAAATCGCCGCCCAGCTGCGGCAAATGGTCGAAGCCTTTCGTTTCATGCACGAAGGTCGGCTGTTTCAAACAGGCATTAGCATAGGCATCGTTGAAATCACCGCAGACCTCAAGGACGTTGGCCAGATTACGCGCCATGCGGATGCCGCCTGCTACGTTGCCAAAGACAACGGCCGCAACCAGATTCACCTGTTCCACAATGAAGATGACGTGATGCTCAAGCGCCATGCGGAAATGGAGTGGGTACTGCGCATCAACGAAGCCATCGAACACAACGAATTTGTATTGTATTGCCAAGGCATTTTTCCGCTACAGCAAAAAGAACTGCCCCCCTTCTATGAAATCCTGATCCGCAAGCGTGACGAAAACGGCGGCATTATCCCGCCTGCCGAGTTCCTGCCATCGGCCGAGCGTTACAATCTCATGACCAAAATTGATCGCTGGGTCATTCAACATGCCTTCATGGCATTACAACCCCTGTTCAAACTGCAATCGAGCGTCAAACCGTTTATTGTCAGCATTAACCTCTCGGGCATGTCGCTTGGAGATCCACAGCTATTGCCCTACATCAAAAACTGCTTTGAAACCTACGAGATTTCGCCTGGCCACGTCTGCTTCGAAATTACTGAAACCTCGGCAATTATCAATATCGACAACACGATCAAACTGATCAAAGAACTACAAAAAATGGGCACCCGCTTTATGCTGGATGACTTTGGCAGCGGCATGTCCTCATTCAGCTACCTCAAGCACCTGCCCGTCAACTTCCTAAAAATGGATGGTGCCTATGTCAAAGACATCACCAGCAACAAGGTAGACTTAGCCATGGCCAAAGCCATTCAAAGCGTTGCCCAATCCATGGAAATCAAGACTATTGCAGAATATGTTGAAGATCAGGCAACGCTAGACTGCCTCAAAGAAATGGGCGTCGCCTATGCGCAAGGCTTCTATTTAAACCGCCCGATGCCACTCAACGAAGCCCTAGCCCGCCATATTGGGACAATCAGCCAACAACCTCAAGTAGCAGTAACCATTGCCCCCGATCTCGCAGTTTAATTGCACACCCAAGACTATGTGGACCAGACTTAAAGCCACAATCTTCGCAGCCTCAGAGAGTTGATCTCCTCACATGATCAACCTCGTTGACAGCTTGAAATGACGTAAATCTTCAGTATTAGGTGCTGCAGCACTCTTAAGACTTGAGGCATGCAGAAACAAGCCAGGATGAACTGCAAATGATGATTGGATGCAATCAAAATCACTATTTAAAAAGTACTCCCCCACCAACACTGTCGAATTAAACTTACCCTTGGATTGAACCCAATAAAAAACCTCAGCTCCGCTGCTGCTCCAAGCTGAGATCCATGCCCTCAGCCACTAGCTTTATGGCTTCTTCACGCTCTTGATTGGCTTGCTGTAGGGAGATATCTGGATAAGTACCTAGGGAAAGCAGCTTTTCTTTTGCTGCAAAGTGATACTAGAGCCGCCACCACTTGCTAATGTTGAGGTAACTCACACTGGGGCCAAGTGTTGTTACCCCGTCACTTACCCCACTTTACTCGTGGATATCAATGAACTACTTTGGATGGCTGATACGTAAAAATAGCCTTGAAAGGTCGTTTCAAGGCTATTCTTTGGATGGTATTGAACCACCTTGGATATGTGTTTGGTCGGGACGGCGGGATTCGAACTCGCGACCCCTTGCACCCCATTTACATCCTGCAAAACAGAAACCTAATTAAATCAATACCTTGCGACGCTTGCTAATGTCGATTTAAGGCCTTAATTAGCCTCAACATGGCTTATTTAGTCATGAAAGGTTACGTTATGGTTACGTTTTTAATCCCAAAATCCTCACCGATTTTCCATAGTCCGCAGTCATCAAGCATGGGGGCTGTGGGAAATTCGGTGAGGTCATTTCTATTTAATTTAATCCACACACAACGCGTAAAGCTTTTGAGGACTGCCGCACGGACAACGCGCGCCAGCCCGCAAAAAGCGCAGACGCGGAGCGTCGTTCTTAATCTTGTAATAAGAACACTGAATCGCCCCGGCTAGCCTAGATATTTTCGAGCCTCTCGAAATACCGCCGTTCAAACTCTGCGGGAGCGA
>NZ_JAVTLI010000012.1:0-108013 GCF_032248435.1 Methylophilus sp. VKM B-3414
TTGCTCATTTAATACTCCTATTAACCTCAAGTATGAGGCTAAAAAGTATCTAATGCAGCCGGGGCGATTCATTAATCCTCCACAAGATGATCTCGATAGAGTGACCTGCCCCCAAAGCCGTACCATTTTTAATTAAGCACAGTCCTGTGATCTTAGAGTGAGTGTGTGAATGCTGGTAGCAGAATAGAACCAGTTTGTATCAGGAACCTGGTTTCCAATTCAGCGTTTTCTCTCGCTCAGCAACTTATTACAGCTTATTCCTTACCGATATTTTTTCATCAACATTAGCGTCTGTATTTTCAATGATGACTTCAACACGACGGTTTAACTGGCGCCCAGATGCACTATCATTGCCCGAGACTGGTGAGGTTTCACCCTTGCCAGCAGTCACGAGGCGGTCTGAATGGATGCCCTGTTTCATTAGCCAGCCCTTAACTGAGTCTGCGCGACGCTGTGACAATGCTTGATTGTAGTCAGCATTGCCGACAGTGTCTGTGTGGCCTTCGATCATCACAGAGCGATTTTGATGCTGATTGAGGAAGGTCGCAAGTTTGGCTAAATTTGTCGTCGCACCACTTTTTAGCTCAGCTTTGCCGGTGTCAAACAACACGTCGCCTAGCGTTACAACGAGGCCACGTTCGGTTGGCTTGGCGTTGAGTTCTGCAATCTGGCGTTGCAAATCAGCAGCTTTCTGTTGCGCATTCGCTGACTCTTGTTGTGCAGCCAGTGTTTTGAGCCGTGAGGATTCTGCATTGCTGCGCGCGTTCTCAACCTCCTTTTGCGCCGCTAATGTTTCTATCCGCGCGGAATCAGCGTTGCTGCGTGCAATATCAACTTCTTTTGTCCGGGAGTCGAGGCGTGCAGTTTCCCGTTGCTGGCTCAAGGCCGTGCGTTGCTCAACGAGCAGGCGACTTTCGGCCAGTGCTTGTGCGGTATCGACCTTGCGTTCTGCGATGTACATCAGGTGCGCAACTTGTTCTTTGTCGCCTTGAGATACCTCGGCAGCACGGACTGCCACTTCGGCCTCCTTGATCGCGACGGGTGCCTGGCTTGCCAGTGGCTGATTAGATTGCAACATGGTCAATTTACTGCGGGCATTGTTGACCGCTTCTGGTTGTATTTGTCTGGCTGTACATGCCACCAACAAGACGGATGCCACAGCGGTGGATATGAGTGTTCTAGCGTTAAAAATTTGTGTGCTCATTATTGATCTCCTGTCTTACGCTTCATTTCCATTTTTAATGTGTCAGTCCCTTTTTGCATCTGCTCGTTAACCACACGGGCTTTTGCCACTTCGGCTAGGGCGGAGGCCAACTCAGCGTCAGTGCGTGCCTGTTGGGCGAGGCGTTGTGCCAGAATCATTTTTTGTTCTTGTACTGCGCTGTGCGCTGCAGAGAGTTTGTCGCGTGCGGTACTCAGTTCGACGGCAGCATAATCCGCAACACTTGCTCTTTCTGCACTCGCGATGGCTTGCTCCGCGGCTTGCAAAGCAGAAGTTGGCGGTTTGGGTGTTGAGGCGCAACCACTGAGCAGCAACAATGCTGTAAATGCGGAGGCCAAGCCCCAGGACAACAGGCGATGACTCTTTGCCTGTGGTAAATGTAATGTGTGTGCCATGTGTTTCTCCTTGTATGAATCGAGGCACTTAGTACCTAGTGCATACAAGTATTCCAGACGACAGTTGAATGCTCCGTGCACTGGCGTACATAAGCCATCGGGCTTAGTTGCTTAACTTGCATCGATCCGATAATCCTCTAACGGAATCTTCATTACCGCTGCAACACGGATTAATTCATGAAGTATTTGATTAAAAATCAAGCGCTCACTAGAATGAAGGTCCGATTTTTGGGAAAGGTAAAGGATGGATAATCCTAAACAAGTCATTGCGGCTTTAGTGCTGGGTTTTTTCTATTTGACAGCTACAACGAATGTGATTGCTGTGGATAAATGGAGCGATGGGCACGTGGACGAGCATGAGCACCACCATGGTAAAGACGGACACGCGGATGAGCATGAGCATCACCACGGTAAGGACGGCCATGCGGATGAGCACGAGCATCACCATGGCAAAGATGGTCATGCGGATGAACATGAGCACCATCATGGGAGTGACGGCCATGCAAATGAACATGTGCATCATCACGAAGACGGTAGCAAAGAAAACAAGCATGAGCATCATCACTAACTGGCGCTGCCTGGCAACGAAAGATGCTAGCGGTATGGTTTTAGCCATCACCAAATAGGGAGGGTTGTTTGTTGATGAATCAATTCGGGAAAAACTCCTATAGGCAACTGGGAGCTATCCCGGCATGATGCAAGTGAGGGCTTGATTTACCACTAGGACCGCTGAACGTAATCTCGGTTATGTGCAGCGGGGTAAACCAAACCCTGCATTCGATTAAACGCATATTGATCTCAATGCAAAAAAAGCATCTCTTCGGAGGTGCTTTTTTACTTTGTATGGCTGAAATCTTCTCATTTTAATTAAGGGCACCACTGATCCTGGTTTTGTCCTGTCTTGTACGAAAATTCCTACAAGAGGTTCAGCCTGATGTGTATTCGTTCAGGTGGTTGATTATTGGATCATATAGGCTGTGTGAAAACAGTCATCAGTGATTGGGGAGGTTAATATGCCAAAAACAACATCACCGCGTACATTTACAAGTGCACTCTCTCTACTTGCCATTACAATGGGCGCGGTTTCTGCGGCCTTAATTGTGATGTGCATAGGAATGTACTTCACGATTCTGTCGGTAGATGATTCAACGTCAGTCAAAGTGCATGCAAAGGCGGTGGAAGCGACAGCGATCGTGCCTGCTGATACTCAAGTACTTGTGGGATTCAATGGCAAGTTGACTTACACGAATGCGCCCATGATCAATGAAGCTGGCGCGGATACGCATTTGAGAGATGCCTTGTTCCGTGAGGAAGCCGAGGAAGAGATGGCTTCGTCTGCAGAGCCGCGCTTGCAGCAAGAGGCACCCCTTGCCCGCACTTATCTTGCAACTGCTCATTTGCCTGTGCAGGCGGTTCATTTTCGTGCAGTCAAACGTGTGATGGCTTAAATGAGCTGCCTTGATTGGCTACGCATTAGTGAGAATGTATGAAAAAGGGTGTAAACATAATGGCAATGATTGAAATTTATTTCTTTTTAAGGCATTGTTAGAGATTGCATATCCTATTGGCGTAAAACTATACCTGACCGAATTTGTGGAAATATGCATTATCTTCAACATCAAACACAACCCTTGGGGATAAGGGTTTGCCTACCATGATCTACTGCTCATATCATTTTGCGCCTACTCAGCGTGGCGAAATCCAGATTGGTAAAATCAATGTGCTATTGATAGGTGTGCTGATCGTCATCTTGCTTGGCCTGATTATCAAGGGAGAGGAGCGCGAAGAGGGCAGTGCTGCAACCCTGCGTATTCAAAATCAGGTCTCTGCCGTGGCTGCCCCCGAGGTGAGCGCACAAATAACCAGCGAGTTGACACAGGCTGTGTCTGAGACGACGCCAGCCCCTGAGTCAGAGGAGATGCCGGTGAAAAAATCGGGCAAAAAAACGGATGCCCTTGCTCACAAAAAAAATGCATCACCTGAGCCAGCCTCCGAGCAGCCAGCCTCAACGACAGTTGTAGCACCCCATGCACATGTGGCAGCGAATCCGGTGCCTGCAGCAACAAGTGAAGAGAATTTACACAAAGACAACTCCAAAAAGATGATTGTTTTTAATATCTGGAGTGTATCCGAACTCAGGCTCAGAAGTGCCTATGCGGCCTATATGAACGATAGCGCGGTGCCTGCCGTTCAGCTTGAGGGCAGAAAAAAAGAGTATTTGAGTTTTGCTAGCCATCGTACAAAAAAATGTGGCGAACTGGATGGCAAGTTTGCCAGCAATATCAATACGGTAGAGAAGCTGACGCTGGTGAAGGGTGATGCTGAAGTGTTGCAATGTCATACCATAGAGAACAACCTCGAGATTGATCGGCTCAGTGCCATTCAGTAAGGGTGGTCTAACGATCTGATGCGATTCAATCTTGCTGAATGAGCGATTCTTTTACAGCAATCAGTGGATGCGGTTTTGCTCTTAAGTAACCTTGTGAGTAGTGACAGCCCATCTGCTTGAGCAGGGTTTCTTGATCCTGTGTTTCTACGCCCTCGGCAATCAGTTTGATATTGAGCTGATTGCCCATATAAATCATCGTTTTGCATAAGGCCTGATTTTTTTCATTTTCTGTCAGGCTGCTGATGAAGGATTTGTCGATTTTGACATAATCAATCATGAATTTATGCAGATAGGCGAGTGAGGAATAGCCCGTCCCAAAGTCGTCAATCGCCAGTTTAATCCCTGCATGATGCAGATTGTTGAGCATCGCCATTGTATTGACTGAGGAGTCCAGCAATAGCCGTTCGGTGATTTCAAAACAGAACTGTTCTCCGGGAATATGTTGTGCTTTGAGGGTGACGAGAAATTGCTCCAGGCTGGCAGGGTGTGCAAATTGCAGGGACGAAATATTAATGCAGATTTCTACCTTGCCAAACTGTTGCTGGATCTGTTGCAGGTCTTGAATGATTTGTGCAAACACCCATTCGCCAAGCGCAATAATAAAATTATGTTCTTCTGCAATGGGGATAAACACGTCTGGCGGGATCATGCCCAGTTGCGGATGTTGCCAGCGTAACAAGGCCTCCAGTTTTTCACACTGCAGATTACTCAAGCGAAAGATGGGCTGATAATGCAGTGACAGTTGCTGTTGGGGAATGGCCTCTTTAAGCGCCTCGATCAGTTGCATTTTGCGTGCAAACTCTTCATAAATGGCCTGATTGAACAGCACACATTGATGTTTTCCTGACTTCTTGGCCTGATACAGCGCCTGGTCGGCAAACATAATCAGCTCGTCGGCATCTTGACCATGGTCGGGAAAAAGCGCCGCCCCTATACTCATAGACACGCTTACTGTTTTGGATTGAACCTCGAAGAGTGGCGACATTACTTGCAATAGTTGTTCACACAGAGCCTGTAGAGCTGCTTGATCAATGCCTGGCAGCATCATCAAAAACTCATCTCCGCCAAAGCGGGCGGTGAGGCTAGGCGGTTGTATCATGCATTGTATGCGTGCGGCGACCTGGATCAGCACTTCGTCGCCAAAAGCATGTCCAGCCGTATCGTTAATCTGCTTAAAGTTATCGAGATCAATAATGATGACCCCTAGGGACTGCTTGGATTCGCGGGCCTGTTGCATGGCCTGGTCAATTTCATTTTTTAACTGAAAGCGGTTAGGGAGCTTGGTGAGAAAGTCGTGATTAGCCTGGAACCAAATCTCCTGCTGTGCGGCCACAGCCTGTTTTTTGCTGCTGCGGTAGACTTTTAGCAGTTGCAGAAACAAAAGCAAGGCAAGCACTCCCGGGACCGCAATCAGGTATTGTGTCCGCTCTGGCGCAGGCGAGGCTTTCCAGGTATTCATAATCTCGGGCGGATTGGTGCCAATCTGTTGTGTCGCTTTATTGAGTATGCTGACCAATGTTGGCAGATTTGCGTCTACCCCCATCCAGACGTCACTGGTGATAGCGGTGATGCCTACTTTCTTGATGTTCTGGATTTTATGCAAGTCGATGTGATAGTCCAGGACCAGCTCATTGCCAACGTAGGCATCGACATAGCCCGACTGCAAATCATCAAACGCCTCATCCGCGATATCAATCAGTTTGATTTTGATCGTGGGGACTTCATTTTTAAGTTTTTGTGCGACGGGGCCGCCCTTGAATACGGCAACCGTTTTGTCTGTGAGATCACGCAGGCTGATTTCATGATGTGCCAGAGGGTGATTAGCGGCCATATAAATGGCATTGACTGTGACCAGATAGGGTTGTTTGAGCAATTGAAAGCCGGCTGGCGGATTTTGACCACGTATCCCTGTCATGAGCGGCGCGTCAGCCGGGGTGAGGTTGTCATGATCGTTGACAATAACAAATGTTAAACCGGTGAGCTGGCTGATCTGCTCCAGATACTGGATGGAGACACCGGCATGGTTGTGATTTTCCAGCTGAAACTCTACGGGCATCCAGCCACTTTTCACTGCGACCTTGAGGCGTGGGTGCTGCTGCAGCCAATCACGCTCTTGTGTGGTGAGTGCCAATGCATTTGATGGTGGGAACTCGCCTGGCAAAATTTCTTCTGCCTGTAGCATTGCTCCGCTAAAACCTATGCCTAGCATCAGACACAGGCGACCAAGAATATGGACGACCGAACATAGCCCTTTCACTCTGCGGCAAGCCATGATTCAACCCCCAATGGTTTTTGGATAATTTATCTGTAAATTGTATGTGACTATAACGGCGTGAAATGCAAAATATAAAGGCTTTTATACAGTTTTTTATATAACACTGTGAGTATGCGTTAAGTTAGACTATGATGGATAATGCGTGTTCGCGGAGGCGTCAAACTTCTGCCTACAATGGAAAGCACCTGTCATCAAAAATAAGTGAAGGACTGTTAGACTAACTATGACGGTGTTAACCGGTAAGGCTGCGCATGAGGGTGTGCATTGAATAAATAACTGGCTAAGGGAGTCCGGTGAATGAAAAAAATGGGTGTATTGCTGGCAGCGATATTGCTGTTGGCGGGCTGTTCTGTGAACATGGTAAAGCTGGGCGTCTATAAAAATAAAGCGCAATTGATCGGTACGGATGGGGCGGTCTATACGGGAAGTATCATGATTAATGATATTAGTAACGATGGCGATATCGACTTCGACGAGTCACCTTATGGCAAGCTTGCTGGCAAGTGGACCGCCACCAGTACGGTGGCCCCGGTGATCCGTACGGTGGATGCACAAAGTGCCTCTGATGCGGTGGTTCGTCGTGCCTATTCAGGCAAAAGCTTTTTAATTGCTAACCAAAAAGCCGTGCTTAATTGTGACTTTAAAATCAATATTGAGGGCGATGGCTTGCTCGGTAGCGTCTACGTGATTGGTGATGGAATCTGTGTGGATGATCAGAAGCGCAGTTTTCCTATCCAATTTTTCAAGTCCTAACATCATCAAAAACGCATCAAAAAGCCCCTCATTCACTGGGGCTTTTTGATGTTTGTTGCTCTGCGGTGAAACAGCATTCGGCATCACCAGCTTGAGCGCGCCTGTCTTTTTCCAGCTGCGATGCTTGCCGGTTTTGTGCCTGTAGACATCATTCCCCTTTCGTTGAAACCACTGTTCAGACCATACATAGTGCCGTTTAAATCAAGTATGATGCGCCAAACAAGCTAAGATAGCTGCAGTCAATGGATTGATTGCAGCAAACCTACGTTTAACCAATTGGGGGAGTTATGAGTCGCTTATTCGGAGAGATACATCGTCAGGTGCAAGATGCCCAGGGCACCAGAAAACTGGCTGACCGTATTGAGGAAATTGCCTGTAAAACGGAAATTGATGAGGATGCCAAGGGCTTTATTGAGTCACTGGATATGTTTTTCCTGTCTACGGTGGACCATAATGGCAGACCTACGGTGTCTTACAAAGGTGGTTTTCCTGGATTTGTCCGCGTGCTGGACAGCCAGACGCTGATGTTCCCGATCTACAATGGCAACGGTATGCAGCTGTCGGTAGGCAATATGGTGGGTAACGGCGAGGTAGGGCTGCTGTTTATTTCATTTGAGCGCCCGCATCGTATCCGCTTGCAGGGCGTCAGTGAGGTCTCAACCGATCCAGCTTTGTTGGCGCATTACAAAGAGGCTGAGTTTGTTGTCAAGGTAAGTTTGTCCGAGCTCTGGCAAAACTGTCCACGCTATATTCACCGCTATCAGCGCGAAAGTGCCTCGCGCTACGTCCCTTCTGCACAATGCGAAACCCCGTTGGCTGAATGGAAACGGTTGGAATTTGTGCAAGACGTGATCTCTGAAGCCGATGCACAAAAAGCACAACAAGCAGGCTTCATTCAGGTCGAAGACTGGATCGCCAGGATCAAGGCTGGCGCACCAGATGCTTAGTTCACACCAGACCTCATAAGGCTCTTATAGACTCTGCGAAAGCAGTATTCACTGGCCTCTCTCAGCAGAACGCAAATAGATTTGCGTTTTCTGATAGAGGCCTTTGCTATTTTCATGTATCTTTTCGGTGTACGATATGCATCATATTTCTCAAGATAAATAATTGTTCGACATAGAATTGTTATCAATCTATAAGGTGACCATCTCTATGGTGCCGCGGGGGTGGCGTCAACGTGATTCATCAGGGTGCAAAGAGATCTCTACGGTATTTCGCCATGCGAAAGGTGTCGATACTTGCTGGTTGCATGCTGTGCTTGATGGGCTTGATGCAGCCTGGTATCGGATGTGCAGAACAGACCATTACTGTTACCAGTGATGATAATTACCCGCCCTATTTGTTTAAGGACGCAAATGGCAATACGGTGGGCATTGTGGTGGATACCTGGAAGTTGTGGGAGCAAAAAACCGGGGTGAAGGTGACCTTGCTTGCCATGGTCTGGGAGCAGGCGCTACAGCAATTGTTGAGCGGGCATGCTGATGTGATCGAGATGATTTATCAGGATCCCGAACGTGAACAGCGCTTCAGTTTCAGTACCCCTTATGCCACGCTCCCGGTGGGCATTTATGCGCATAAAAGCATAGGTGGCCTGGCATCCTCCAGCCATCTGAGTGGCTTTACCGTCGGTGTGCAAAAAGGCGATGGCTGTATTTTTCACCTGAAGCAAGCCGGGGTTCAATCGTTTCGGCTATATAACAATTATGAAGAGATGATCACCGCCACGCTCAAGGGCGAAATCAAGATCCTGTGTATGGATGATTATCCGGCTAGCTATTATCTGTATCGCGCAAAGGCGGATCAAAAAGTACTGCGTGCTTTTACCCTTTATCACGGCGAGTTTCACCGGGCGGTAAAAAAGGGCAATGAGCCCATTCTGGCCTTGATTGAAAAAGGCATGGCGGCCATCACCCCGGCTGAAATGGCTGCGATTGAGGCACGATGGAAGGGCCGTCCCTTGCAGCAAGACCTCTATGAAGGGCAAGCGTTATGGATGTTGGCTGTGGCATTCATCGTTGCCGTGAGTTTGGTATTGCTGGTGTTTATGCTAAGACTCGCGGTGAAAAGAAAGACCGCTGAAATTGAAAGCAAGCGTGCCGAGCTGGAACTGGAGCGATTGCGTCTGACTGAAATCATTGATGCGACGCGTGCGGGCACCTGGGAGTGGAATGTACAAACCGGAGCGTGCCAGTTTAATCATCGCTGGGCAGAAATTCTGGGATATCAACTCGAAGATATCCAGCCTTTAGGCGTAGAGGCGCCAAAACGTCTGACGCATCCGGATGACTGGAAAATGGCCATGGCCTTGGTTGAACAGCACCTCAAAGGCGAGATTGCCTTTTATGAGTGCGATATCCGCATGCAACATAAAGACGGGCGCTGGTTGTGGATCGCGGATCGGGGGCGGCTGATTTCGCGTACAGCCGACGGGCAGCCGTGGATGATGCGCGGTACGCATATTGATATCACGGATAAGAAGCAGGCCGATGCTGCGATTTGGCAACAGGCCAATTATGATAGCCTGACCCAATTACCTAACCGCCATTATTTCAATCGCCACCTCAAAGAGGCGATTGCCGAGGCGGCAACCCAACAGCAAAAACTCAGCCTGTTGTTGCTCGACTTAGACCGCTTTAAAGAGGTCAATGATACGCTCGGTCACCGGCATGGGGATGAGTTGTTGATTGAGATCGGCCAACGGATACGCCAATGCTTGTATGATCATATGGAGGTGGCCAGGCTGGGCGGGGATGAGTTTGCCATTATTGCACCAGAGTCTGCCTGTGCCGATTTGCAAGCATTCGGCCAGCAGTTGATGCAGGAGATCTCTAAAGCCACCATTCTTGGCGGGGAGCGCGTCTATGTCACGGTCAGTATCGGCATCAGCCAGTATCCCGAGGATGCCATCAATGCTGAAGAAATGATACAGCATGCGGATCAGGCCATGTATGAGGCAAAAAGTCGGGGCCGTAATAACCTGCGTTTTTTCTCGCTAGCGATTAAAGAGGCCATGTCGCAACGCGTGATGTTGGCACGGGACCTGAAGGCGGCCCTTGAAAAGGATGAGTTGCGCGATTACTACCAGCCGATTGTGAGTTTGAACACGGGCAAGATCGTCAAAGCCGAAGCGCTGATGCGCTGGCAGCATCCTGAACGCGGACTGATCAGTCCGGCGCTCTTTATTCCCGTGGCCGAAGAAACGGGGGACATTGTTGCGATGGGTAATTGGATTTTTTCTCGGGCGGTCGCGCATGCGTCCAAATGGCAGCCGCTGGTGGGGGAGGCATTTGCCATTAGCGTCAACAAGTCTCCGGTGCAATTCGTTGACCCGCAACGCTTTCATCATGACTGGGGAAAAATCTTGCAGGATAACGCGCTGGCAGGCAAGCATCTGGTGGTTGAAATTACCGAAGGCTTGTTACTGAATCCCGACCCGGTCGTCGAGCAGCGCTTATTGTACTATCGCGACTTGGGGATTCAAGTTGCGATCGATGATTTTGGAACTGGCTATTCTTCGCTTTCTTACCTCAGTAAATTTGATATTGATTATTTGAAAATTGATCAGTCCTTTACCCGTAACCTGAATGCGGGCAATGAAAGTTATGTCTTGTGTGAGGCCATCATTGTCATGGCGCATAAGCTAGGCCTGAAAGTGATCGCTGAAGGGGTGGAGACCGCACTGCAGCGTGATTTGCTGATGGATATCCATTGTGATTTTGCCCAGGGATTTTTCTATTCCCCGCCTGTGCCTGCTGAGGCCTTTGAGCAAATGCTGGTGCAACAATCGCGGCAAGAAGCTGCGCTGCTGCAGTGTTAGTTCGCACATATGAAAAAAGGCCCAAGCACGGCTTGGGCCTTTTTATGAACAGGCAGCGAACTTAGAACCGGAAACGTACCCCGGCACCTACTGCCTTCACGTCCTGATACTAGGTCGAACGCGGGAACTTGTCCCCTGAAAAGTGGTTATTGGTGTAAGCAACATAGGTATCAACCCGCTTGTTGATCTTATAGTCAATCACTGAAGTCCAGGTGTCAATTTTACCTTGTGAGTTGGTGGAGACTGTTGGGCCATCAATCGCATCAAACCGGGTTGCATAGTAGCCGACAGAGGCTGTCAGACCTGCCAGGGCTGGGATGCGCTGCGAAAAGTCGTAGCTGGCACCAATGTAGTAGACATTGTTATCTTGTTTGTAACCTGGTTGTAATGCAGAGGTGGCGACGCCACCAAATACGGTCTGGTCAAACAGTTTGCTGTATTTGATAGTCCGGTCTGATGAAGGCTTCAAACGGTACCATTCCCAGCCGCCTGTGAATTTGATTTCCTTGTTCGGCGTCCACTTCAACGCGATTAAAGTGGCTTCCGTGTTATACAGGGACGCAGTAATGGTGTCGTTGGCGGCTGGATTGCCAGCAGCTGCAGAGCCTGCCTTGACGGCATTGTTAAAGCCGTTAAAGGCAAACTGAACGCCAAATACGCTATTTTCAAAGCCCAGTTGACCGGTGTAGCCATAACCCTCGGAAGTGCCTGCGGTATTGCCAAACTGATACATGCCGGCGTAGTTGACCTTACCTAGCCCTTCAACATCGTAAGTATTGCCATACTTCACCGTGTTTTTCATGCGGGAGTTTTCGGAGATGCCGCCACCGCCGCCAATCGTGCCGCTCTCACCCAAGGGCGAGAAGGTATCTGCCTTGCTGTTAGGGTCATAAGGGTTGGTGATTTCAAAAAATGGGTTGTACTGGGTACCGTATGACACACGCCCCAGCTTGCCGCCATCAATCCCTACCCAGGCCTGACGCGCAAATAACTCACCGTTCATGGAGGAGTCCGCGCTGACGCTAGAGTTGGCATTGGTCCCGGAGTTGTCTGCCAGCGTCTGTGCCGCATCATGCAACTTCATATCAAGCGGGTTGAAGCCAGCTTCAAACTGGTACATGAATTTAAAGTCACGATCCCACATTTGTAGTTTGCCGACTTCGCCCTTGATGCCCAGACGGGAGGCTTGCAAACCACCATTGACCCACTCGGTTCTTGAGGTGGTTCTCGGTGTGATTTTTGCACCATTGTAAGGATAGAAGTTGTTAGGTAATTCGTAGTTCTCAGGCAACGAGTGGTTAACACTGGTGCGCGCAATATCGATGATGCCATACACTTGTACGTTCGATGGATGGTCTCCGACGTTGAAGTCCAGACGCAACGGGTTGTCATCATTCATGAAACGTGTCATGAACGAGCTTGGTGCCTGATCGTTTTGGTTGGCGGACGTTGTAGGCGTTTCTGCCTGGGCGGTCAGGGCCTGACCGATTGCGACTGGAAGTAATGCCAGTTTAAAAAAATGTCTGATGGTCATCTTAATCTCAATGTTTTATGCGATATTGCGGGTTGTCACAAGACAACGCATTTTCGTGCTGGCAAATGACGATTAGATGACATGCGGCTTACATGAAGCTTACGCCCGTCATAATTGACTTGTCACAAATGTGGGAGCTTGGTTGAGCGCTGCGTGCGCAGCGCCCTTAAGCCTTAGAATTGGTGGTTAAACTGCAGGCTGAGAATATCAGCACTGCCATTGTATTGACCGGCCACCAGCCCCCTGCTTGGAGTAAGCGCCCGCTGGTCGTCATAGATACTGGCTTCTTGGATAAACAAATGTGCATAGCCAACATCCAGTTTTGTTTCATGGCTATATTGCCAGCTCGCGCCCAAAGACAGCCAGATACGGTCATTGCCAGGAATGCGGGGGGTTCTATGTTGCTTGTCTATGGCTTCTTGATCGTAAGCAATGCCGGTTTTGAGTTTGAGTGTGTCTGAGTAATGATAATTGAGCCCGACCGAATAACGTAAGGTATTATTCCAGTGTTCCTGCGTGGTCCCAATGGCAGTATTTGAGCCATTATCGCGCATGATGCTCAATGCTTTGAACCGGCTCCAGCGTGTCCAGGTGATGTCTGTCAGTAGCTCCCAGCGGTCGTCCAGTCGGCTGAAACTACTGAGCGAAAGCGTCTCAGGCAAGGATAAATCTGCTGTAATGTCGGCATTCAATGTGCTCGATGGACTCGCATTGGCCAACGTGAAAGGGGAGCGCGCTTCTCCCTTCAAGTGCTGGTCGACTTTTGAACGGAAAGCCAAGCCTAGCCGGGTATCGGGCGTGACTTGGTAAATGGCGCCCAGATTGTAGCCAAATCCCCAGTCGTCCCCCTTGGTTTTAATCGATGATTCTGCGGCCCCTAAATTCACTGCACTGGTCAGCTCTGCCTGTGCCCACATGGCAGACACGCCAAATCCCAATGACCACTGGTCATTAAGTTTCCAGGCCAGTGATGGGTTGATGTTGACGGTTTTAAGCTCGGATTTAATGGCTTGAAAGCGGCCTATCCAGTTGTTGTCGTACTCGGTTTTGAGTCCAAATGGGCTGCCAATACCGAGGCCGATTTTGAGTTGATCGTTAATGTCCTGCTTGTAATAAAGATTGGGAATCGCCGCAAAACTGCCCAAATTACCGCCTTCTCCATTTAGAGATGGATTTCTGGCTGCTTGACTACCTTGATTATCAAAATTTCCCCTGACATTAATCAGGTTGACTGCACCCACGATCTGACGCCCCTCCAGGTAAGTCATCCCAGCCGGGTTGAAGAAAATCGTACTGGCATCCTCTGCCACGGCAGCCGCTCCGGCAAAGGCATTCCCAAGCCCGCTGCCACTTTGTTCGGATAAGGCAAAGCCTGCTGCCTCAGTGACTTGATGGGTGCTGACCAAAGCCAGCCCCAGCCAGAAACTGGTAGATTTCAAACGTAACATGGATCCCCCTAAAACGACTTTTTTGATTTTTTTAAGCTTGATCACTACACTCATGCGGCGTGATCAACGGCATTAATTTTCTGCACTCGCAATTTTTCTGAACACTGCCGGAATACTTTCCGGGAAGTCTGCCATAAACGTGGTGGTTTGGCTCGCAGATAAGGCCGCACTGAACAAGTAACCTTGCACATGATGGCAGAGTTTGTATTGCAGGTATTCAAACTGGATTGCGCTTTCCACGCCCTCTGCCACCACTTTTAAATTGAGGCTGACCGCTAACGCTACCAACGCGTCGACAATCGCGATATCGACTTTGTCATGCGGAATGCCCGCCGTAAATTGCTTGTCAATTTTTAAAATGTCTACCGGCAATTGTTTCAGGTAGTTCATTGACGAGTGGCCAATGCCAAAATCATCAATCGCAATGCCTATGCCTAACTGCTTCAGTGAGTAAAGGATTTGTTTGGCAGAATCAATATTACGCATGACCATGGATTCGGTAATTTCCAGGTTCAGGGTACGTGGCGAAATGTGGTAAAAATCCAGCGCATGGCGGATAGTGTCTGACAGGCTATCGTCATCAATCTGGCGCGAAGAAATATTCACATTCATGAACAGATCCTGGTCAAACATCTCTTGCCACATGGCCAGTTGCTTGAGTGACTGGTGAATCACCCAGGCACCGATGCTGATAATCAGGCCCGAGCCTTCCGCCAGATGGATAAACTGGTCAGGGCTAAGTAAACCTCTGGTTGGATGACGCCATCTGAGCAAGGCCTCAAAGCCGATGGTTTTCAACAGCTGTGTATGGATGATGGGCTGATAATAGAGCTCCAGCTCCTGATTTTGCAGCGCGAAGTGCAGCGCCTCACGCAGATTGCGTAGCTCGGAGGTATTGGCTTCATCCATTTCACTGTAAAAGCGATAGGTGTTGCGACCCGCATCCTTGGCTTGATACAGCGCCACATCCGCGTTCTTCATCACTTCGGTTTTAGAGTCGAATCCGGCTCTCAATTGCGCAATGCCGATGCTGACCCCAATATTAATTTCATGGTCATCGACGATAAATTGGGCAGAAATCGTCTGGATAATCCGTTTGCAGACTTGCTCTATCGTTTGCCGGCCTGCGGCATCCAGCAGAATGGCAAACTCATCGCCACCCAGGCGGAAAATCGCATCTTTTTGTGCCAGGTTGCCGCGCAGGCGGTGCGCCACTTGCAGCAACAACTTGTCCCCGGTGTTATGGCCAAACGAATCATTGACGATTTTAAAGCGGTCCAAGTCTAACAACAGCAGGTACACATTGGCTGGGCCATTGGAGGAAGCGGTGATTCTACGCGTAATCGCTTCTTCAAACGCGTGACGGTTCAGTAATTGGGTATTTTTGTCGTAGTGCGCCAGGAACTGCAATTTTTCTTCAATGACTTTGCGATGTTCCAGTTCGGTTTGCAGCTGTGCGTCACGCTGACGGATGCTTTCCAGCATATTGTTGATGTCATGGCCTAGCATGCCGATTTCATCCTGACTGCGGATGCTGATGCGTTGGTCATAGTGATGATTGCGAGTGATATTGCTGACAAAGCTTTGTAAGGCGTGAATCGGGTTGACGATATTGCGGTTAAGTCGCCAGATAATCAGACAGCCGACCAGCGCGGCTGCCAGTACCGCAATGGCGTTAGACCAGGCAAATCCAATCAGGACATCGACAATTTGCGCCTGCTTGATGGTTGCTTGCAAGGTGCCCACCGTTTTTTCATTCACCACGATAGGCGTCTCAACTTCCAGATCCTTGAAAAAAGGGTAGAGCCATTGCCAGACGGCAGTGGATTGTGGATGTTGCGGATAGAGTTGCTGGATCGCTTGTTGCTGCTGGTTAAAAATCGTGATGCTGCGGATATTCTGATTATCCGTCAGCGGTTCCAGTGTTTTGGTCAGTGAGTTGACCTCCCCAAACATGACCGCGGGTCCAATCGAAGTGGCCACGACCTGAGTTTGCACCAGTATGTCACGAATCATGTGGGTGCGCAGATTGTGATAATGGCTGCCAAATGCAAACACGATAAACACCAGAAACATACTCAAAGTCATCACCAGCTCGGTGAGCAGCAGTTTATGGGCAATCTTAAGGTGAGGCAGCAGTTTTAACATACAAAATCACTGAATAAGGTTAGTCGCCAGTTTCATCAAGCGGGAGTCGAACACGATGCCGGCCTGTTTGGCCGCGCCCAAACGCAGCATGAACTGATAGCGTTTGTCTAGCTCGCTGATTTCTACATGGCCAAACTCGGCAAACTTGTTGCCCTGATGGACAACCGTGAGCACGGACTCTTTTTGAATAATCTGCTGCAATTCTAACGGCTTTTGTGAGACGACATCTTGAATATATAGCAAATTACAGCGTTTCACATCGGCTTGTGTTTTCAGTGTCACCAAAAAAATCGGAGATTGTTGTAATTTTTGCGATTCCAGCGAGGTGGCCTTGAGATGACCAATGTCTTCCTCAAACGCACATACCGTGTAAATCTCCTGGCGTGGGCGATAAGGCGTCTGACTCAACAGGGCCAGATTGTAGAGTAACTCACTTTTTGAGGTGCGTGCCTCGTCCACGCTGGCATGTGCTTGCTGGATGAAGTAGGGGTAAAGCAGGAGAAGCAGCAAGCGTGGGAAAAAACAAGACTGGCGCGCTGAAATCATCTTGATCTGACTCCAAAAGGGTGAGGGATCTGATCGAACGGTTTAGATTACAATGGGTTGCGGGCCAGTTTTAAGGCATTGCCACGGCCAGCTTACCGTCTGATGCAATGCCTATCATACCTTGCGGCCACCTATCTATAATCAGCAAAATTGATAAATTCTGTATCGGTTTGATAAATTCATAAAACTAAAGGATTTTTTCTGGCTTGTGAACCTGTAGGAGATTAATAGTCACTACGTGTGAAGCCGGTTGGCGTCGCGGGTTTTAAATCAAAGGCAATGCAAATGCGCTCTGCGTCTGCCTGAAACGGGATCGTTCTATGAAAGAGCGAAGAGGGAAACAGCACAATATCTCCAATCGCCGGCTTGATATAACGTGTCGGAAACCGGTCATGCAATTGCGGGTATTGGTCGCCATGCGTGCCATATTCAAAGGCGCCTTCCTTTTCATCCTCAGTCTCCGGCATAGCCAGGTAAACCGCGCCGCTGATCCAGCCGATTTCATGAATATGCGCATCCAGATGCCCGCCTGTTTGCATCTTGACATACCATGAGCTGGTGAACTCCAGTGCTGAGGGAAAATGCGTAATTAAGGCGCAGTCCGCATGTTTATAGTGTTCGTGGTATAAGCGAAACTCTCGCTTGACGATTTCGCCCAGTGCCCGGAACGAAGCTTCCGCCCGTTTGAATAAGTTGCCAGCAGACTGTTTGCCGTGAGTGAGCCGCGCTTGTTTGCGTTCAGCAATATCTGCTTGCGCGATATCGTTCAATAACTGTGTGAGCAAGGGGCTGCCAGGGGCCAGCTCAGGCAGGCTGCGGTGATAGACAAACGAAAAGCCATCCGGGCAAAACTGGTAAGGGTCGGGCTCGCCATGATTTATGCTGTAGTGCGTAGAGAGGGTGGCGATAAACGGTGCCGTGTGCGGGCCTTGCGCAAGCATTGCATCGCGACGTTGTTTAAAAACCTCAAATTGTTCGGCGCGATATAAACAATACAAGACTCTGGCTTGCCAATCTTCCAGTTGCGATGTCTCAAAGTAAGGGATCGCTTCTTCGAAGCGCTTGGCCAAATATAGAAACTCGCCCATGTTGTAATTGGCTGCAGCATGTTGGGGATTGCGCTGCAAGGCTTGCTGATAGCAGTTGACCGCCCGTGTCATATCGCCCTGATCGCGCCAGGTTTCCCCTAGATTGTTATAGGCATCGGTGTAATTTGGGAACAAATCGATGGCACGCTCATAGCTTTGTACGGCGGCTTGCAAGTCGCCTTGATCGCGTAGCACGGTGCCCAGATTAAAATGACCGCGTGCATCTTGCGGCTGGATGCGCAAGCCGCGCTGATAACTGGCGACCGCTTCGTCCAGCCGGCCTTGCTTTTGCAATATCGTGCCCAGATTGCCGTGGGCTTCAAAAAATTGCGGATTCAAGGCAATCGCTTGGGCATAAGCTTGCTCCGCGGCAACCAGGTCATTCAGATATGTTTTAACAATCGCATAGTTGAACCAAAGCTCAGGGACTTGCGGGTTTAGGTTTAAAGCATGTTGGTAAGCCTCAGCCGCTTGCGGGTAGGCTTGCTGTTGATCGAATGCTAGCGCCAGCAAATGATGCAAGATAAATTCGCGAGGATGTTGCGCCACTAAAGGGCGAGCACGTTGAATCACTGCCTCGAATTGGCCGCGATTCAGTTGCTGTATTAATGCATTGATCTCTTGTGAGAGTGGAATAGCCATCATGAAAAATTCCCAATATAGTTACAATTTTGTAACAGATATTACAATTCCGCAATGATTGCGTGTGTTGATCTCCCGCAAATGGTGATTGTCTAAAAGGGGATTGGGTGCCAAAAAGCAGGTGGGTTAGTGGGGGCGGGGATGGTCTGAGCGCTGTTTGAGCAGTCTAACGGCAATTTCAGGGGCTTGTTCCAGCAAGCTGTGCATGTAGTCGCTTTCTATGCGGATGACGGATGCCCTCTCGGAGACTACCACCACACTGGCGGTTGCCGCTTGTTGAGAAAACAAGGCCATGTCACCAAAGAAATCGCCAGACTGCAAAATGCGCACGGTGCTTTTCTGCCCATTAGCGTGCTGTGTCATATGCAAGGTGCCCTCGACCACCATGTAATAGTAGTTACTCAATGCGCCTTGCCGGATGACGTGGTCGCCTTTGCTATAGGACTGTCCAAAGATCTGTGTCAGCGCTTGCAGGTAATGCTGCTGATTGGGCACATCATCAAACAGACCTTTCAGTAGCAATATTTCTTTTTGTTTCAGCGTGACCATCAATTCTATGCCCGCCAAAAAGACGGCAAAGTTGAGATATAACCAGCTGATCGAGACAAACATGGCTTTCATGCTGCCAAACACGGCGCCAAAATTTTTATTCACCGTTAAAAATAACCCGAAGGCAGGGCGCATCAGCATCCACACCGTCGCCGTCAGCAAGGCTGAGATGAGTAAATGACGCCACTGGATGGGGAGAGGGCAAAAGCTATGATAAAAGCCGGCGATCAGCAAGGTGGTCAACAAGAGTGAAGCCAGCCAGCCGACCACGCTGATCATCGCTGTTGGCAGGTGCTGCGCCAAAAAGACAATCACTGATTCCAGCACAAAGCCAGCCGCGGTAAACAGGAAGAACACCAGCAACACGCCCAGTACCGCCATGATGTCCCGCAGCTTCTTATGCCAGAATGAGGGGACATCCTGGCGGCTGGCAATCAGATAAAAGCTGGAGCGCATATGTGCAGCCAGAGGGGTGATGGTCCATAGCAGAATAAAGAAGCCGACAGCACCCCAGGCGGCTTCGGTTTGAGTGTTGTGATACACCTCTACCATGATGCGCTGGCTAAATTCCGGGAGCAGATTGCTGGTCAGGATGGCCAGCTTCACGATCGCATAATCCGATGAGTACACCAAGTGGCTGAGTAAAAAGAAAATCAGCACAATCAGCGGGATCAGCGCAAACAGGGCATAAAACGACAACGCTGCCGCCAGCGCCATCAGGCGGTGGCGAATCACACCATGCCAGGTGGTCTGCACCACAAATAGTGGCGTGCAATAGGTATAAGCCGACAGCTGCTGTTTCAAGCCTTGCCATTGCTGCTGCAAGGTTGACCATAATACGGATGGCATCATATTGCGTTTAGTGGCTCAGTCTGCGTCTGATAAATGCTTATATTGTTCTGTGGCGTTCAGCAGGGCAAGGCAGGTACCTGCCTCCATCGCGGAGTGACCAGCATCCGGCACCATCACAAACTTGGCGTGAGGCAGAACTTGGCTCAGTGCCCAAGCCGTTTGCGGTGGGCACACCATGTCATAACGGCCCTGAACAATTGTCGTTGGAATGTGCGTCAGTTGTTTGCCCGCATCGGAGAGCATCTGCTCACCATCCACAAAACAGAGATGCCGGATGTAATGAATTTGTACCCGTGCGCGGGCGAGCTCCACCTGGCCATCCGGGGCGCTGCTGTCAGCCTTGGGCAGCAGGCTCATGATGCTGGATTCAAATGCATTCCAATGAATTGCCGCCGGAATACTGACGATAGGGTCAGGATCGAACACCTGGGTTGCATAGTACTCCAGTACCTGGCTGCGCTGCGCTTCTGGGACTGGGGCTAGTAATGCCTGCCATGCTTCAGGAAAAAACAATGCAACCTGTCCCAGAAACCAGTTAATTTCATGTGGCCTGCTTAGAAAGATGCCACGCAAGGTCAGGCTGATCACCTGATTCGGATGTTGATTGGCATAAGCCAGCGCCAGGGTGCTGCCCCATGATCCGCCGAAGACATGCCAGCGTGAAATATTTAGCCTGGTCCTAATCTGTTCAATATCGGCAACCAGATGTTGGGTTGTGTTGTCTTGAATTTCTCCCGCCGGCATGCTGCGGCCGCAGCCGCGCTGATCAAACAGAATGATGTGGTAATGCGCAGGATCAAAAAAGCGCCGTTGCGCAGGATTGCAGCCGCTGCCCGGGCCACCGTGCAAAAAAATCACGGGAACCCCTTCTGGATTCCCGCACTGCTCAACATAGATAGAATGTAACGAAGTGGCAGCAAGATGCCACTGTTTGAATGGTTGGCATTCGGGAAAGAGGGCGAGGTTCTTCATAGAGGGTTTTCTTTAACTATTTGATTTTATTTGTGAAAATTTATTTCCAATGAGACGGTGGAAAAATTCAAAAAATAATTTGAAAAAATTGTAACCAATTTGTAACCAAAGTGTTGCAATTGAAAACAAATTGTTCTATATTGCAATCCTCACATGTGGCAAGTGACAATTTCCAAGTTAGTTCAGGATAATTTCCCTTGTCTCTGGTGTGTAAAGTGTGTGCCTTTTATGCTCATTCCTAGTGTCAGCAAATCAGGTGCACACCTAATATTAAACCCTTAGTACTAACTTTGGAGATCAATATGCAAGTTAACAAAATCAAACTGGCCCTGGGTCTGGTAGCTGCTTTGCCAATGGTTGCATTCGCTGCTGCTGACCAAGAAGCTGCGATGAAAGATGCCAACAACTGGGCACACCCACGCGCTAACCATTTCAACCAAGGCTACAGCAACCTGGCTCAAATCAACAAAGGTAACGTTAAAAACCTGAAAGCAGCCTGGACATTCGCAACTGGTGTAAACCGTGGTCACGAAGGTTCTCCAGTGGTTGTGGGTAACATGATGTATGTACATACAGCATTCCCAAACAACGTATACGCTCTGGATTTGAACGACAACCAAAAAATTGTTTGGTCCTATTTCCCAAAACAAGACCCAAGCGTACAAGCAGTTCTGTGCTGTGACAACGTTTCTCGCGGTCTGGGCTACGGCGACGGCAAAATCTTCTTGCAACAAAACGACGGCATGCTGGTTGCTTTGGATGCAAAAACTGGTGCTAAAGTTTGGGACGTTAAAAACACTGATCCAAAAGTCGGTGCAACTAACACCAACGCACCACACGTGATCAAAGACAAAGTACTGACCGGTTGCTCAGGTGCTGAGTTCGGCGTACGTTGCTTTATTGTTGCTTACAACATTAAAGATGGTTCTCTGGCATGGAAAGCCTACTCTACAGGCCCAGATAGTGAAACATTGCACGACGCTAATACCAACAAAGAAAACCCACAGTACAACGCGCTGTCTGTTTATGAAGACGTGAACGGTGGTAACAAACAAGGCGGTTCTTTCAAAAAGATCCCTAACGACCAACTGAAAATCGGCGAAAAAGAACTGGGTACACGTACTTGGTTGAAACCACAAGCTGTGAAAGACGGCTGGCAACATGGTGGTGGTTCCGTATGGGGCTGGTGGCCATATGATGCCAAGACAAACTTGGTATACTACGGTTCAGGTAACCCATCCGTTTGGAACCCAGACGTACGTCCAGGTGACAACAAATGGTCCATGACAATCACTGCACGTGATCTGGACACTGGTGTTGCTAAATGGGCAATGCAAATGACACCACACGATGAGTGGGACTACGACGGTATTAACGAAGTGATCCTGTTCGACAAAGGTGGCAAAACATACGCATGGCACCATGACCGTAACGGCTTTATCTACACATGGCAAGCTAACAACGGTACATTGGTTGCTGCTGAAAAAGTGCACCCATTTGTTAACTGGGCTAACAGCGTTGACCTGAAAACAGGTGTACCAGACAAACTGGCATCTGCTTCTACACACCAAGACTACAACGCTAAAGGTGTATGTCCAGCGGCTCTGGGTACTAAAGACCAACAGCCAGCGGCTTACTCACCAAAAACTGGTTTGATGTACACACCATTGAACCACGTATGTATGACATACGAGCCAGTTGAGTCCAAATACGTTGCTGGTCAACCATGGGTTGGTGCGACACTGACTATGTTTGCTGGTCCAGACGGCGTGATGGGTGGTTTCGGTGCTTACGACCCAATGACCAACAAAAAAGTTTGGTACAACAAAGAGAAGTTCTCTGCTTGGGGTGGTGCTCTGACTACAGCTTCTAACATTGTGTTCTACGGTACATTGGATCGTTGGTTCAAGGCTGTTGATGCACAAAATGGTAAAGAACTGTGGAAATTCCAAGTGGGTTCCGGTGTAATTGGTAACGCATTCACCTACGGCCATGCTGGTAAACAATACGTTGGTGTATTGTCTGGTATCGGTGGTTGGGCTGGTGTTGCGATGAACTTGGGTATGACTAACGACACAGACGCACTGGGTGCTGCTGGTGGTTACAAAGAGTTGACCAAGTACAACGCTGCGCCTGGCGGCGGTGCATTGAACGTATTCTCACTGTAATTTGAGCTTGTCTTAAATTATCTAATAGAAGTACGTTAATTATCTAATAGAAGTACGTTGACTCCTTAACACCCTGCTTAGGCAGGGTGTTTTTTTTCATGAATTTCATGATTAAAAACCATGAACAGGAATTTAAGTAGGGCTTCCCTACAAATCAATACGTATTCGCGATAAGATGATTGAGTTTGTCGTGAATTCATCGAACTTTTGCATATGATTAAGTTCAAAAAACGACAGGAAACAATCACAAAAAGGAACGAAATCAAAATGAAAATATGGAATATGCTGGGTGCGGTGGGATTGGTGTTGGCAACGCAATCATGGGTGTCTGCTGAGGAGATCGAAATCCCTTCAATCAACCCGGATGAAGGCCGGATCGGTGAGGTACGTCGTGTGGCTGATGAATCAGAGTTCAAGGTTTGTTCTGATCCCGATAATATGCCTTACTCTAACTTGAAGCTTGAAGGATTTGAAGACAAGATTGCAAAAGTACTGGCCGATGACCTGGGCAAGAAGCTGAGCTTCCAATATGCCTATAACCGTCAAGGGTTTCTACGTAATACCATCAATGCGATGCGATGTGATGTGATCATCGGTATGACCTCAGACTTCGATGGGTTGAGAACGTCCAAACCCTACTATCGTTCAGGACATGTATTTGTCTGGCGCAAAGACAGCAATTACGACATTACCAACTGGGATTCGCCAGATTTGAAAAAAGGCATTATCGGGATTGTTGACAAGAGCCCAGCGACTATCCCGCTCAATGATTACAACTTGATGACGAATGCACGTCCTTACCGTTTGCAGCGCGATCTGAATTTGCCAACCAGCTTCATTATTGATGATCTGGTCAAAGGCGATATTGATGTCGCTGTGATGTGGGGTCCTATCGCTGGTTACTACGTTAAAAATTCCAAAGTCCCGCTGGAAATGCGCTTGATTCCTGAGTACAACAAAGTCAACCTCAAAGGTAAGGAGTATTGGAATATTTCAGTAGCTGTCCGTATGAAGGACAAAGACCGCATCAAAATGATTAATGAAGCTTTAGAGCGCAACAAAGACAAGATTGATGCGATTCTTAAGGATTATGGTATCCCCACCGTGCCAGTTGTTGAAGGCGACAGTGTGTATAAAAAATAACAGTGCTGTTGAAAAAGTTTTATAAACAGACAGTTGCTAATGACAAGGAAAAAAAAACACAGTAAAATCGTTGGCTTGTTTTGAGATGGCTGTGTGATAAATTCTGTCATTATTAATGAATTATTCGTCAACCGTTTCTGGAACGATTCGTTAAATGAGCATGCGGTAATTGTTTTGTTTACCACTTGTCGCCGCTCATTTTGTTTAGGATTAGGAGAAAACATGTTAGGCAACACACTTAAATCAGCATTGTTGATTTCCTTGATGGCATTTGCCACAGGCGCAATGGCTGATATCACTTTTTCAGCAACTCAAGACGGTTCCACCTTGAACATTGACAAAGCTTTGTTCGATACAGATGCTGCCAAAGAATTTTTGGCTACTGGTAAAAACCCATACATCGGTAACGAAGACGCTATCAAAAAAGGTAAAAAGATTTTCAACATGTACTCATGTGTTGCCTGTCACGGTGGTAAAGGTGAAGGCGCTGTGGGTCCAGGCTTGATCGGTGCTAACTTCCGTTACGCTAAAAACGCAACGAACAAAGGCATGTTTGAAACCATCTGGCACGGTACCAACGGTGGTATGGGTGCTAAAGGTTTTGGCCTGATGGCGCCAGATGATGGTTTGAAACCAGATGAAGTATTGAAAGTGATTGCCTTTGTGCGTAGTAATAGCAACGTAGGCATGACAGGTAACGAATAACTCGTTACGAATAAAAACGGTCACTTAGGTGACCGTTTTTTGTTTTTATGGCACAATTAAAGCGTGCTGTGTGAAGCTAAAATAATAATAGACATGGCAGGATTTTAAGGAATAACACTATATAAAACCTGGGGGTAACGATGAGAAGTTTATTATTGACGACATTGCTGGCAGCAATGTTGGCGGCATGTAACAACGGTGGGCAATCTGCTGGCGCTTCAGCAGAAGGTGGCGATGTCAAGGCGATACAATTTGTCACCACCCAAGATGGTCAACCTATGGAAATTGACCATAAAATGTTTGATACACCTGCTGCGAAAGAATTTTTGGCGACGGGTAAAAACCCTTATATTGGTAACGAAGAGGCGATTAAGGAAGGCAAGAAAAAGTTTAACCTGTTCTCTTGCGTTGCTTGTCATGGTGGTCATGGTGAAGGCGCTGTCGGGCCTGGCTTGATTGGCGAGAATTTCCGTTATGCGAAGAATGCAACCAATAAAGGCATGTTTGAAACAATCTGGCATGGCACCAATGGTGGCATGGGTGCAAAAGGTTTTGGCTTGATGGCGCCAGATGATGGTTTGAAGCCTGACGATGTATTGAAAATCATCGCTTTTATTCGTAGTCATGCCAAAATTACTGGTAACGAATAGTCGTGTTATTTGAGGTGTTGTGCGCGCTTGGCAGTACGGCAGGCGCGCTTTTTTATTGAAGGATTAATGTGAGCGTGACTGACGAAAATGATTTACACCATGTCATTATTGTAGGTGGTGGTGCAGGTGGCCTTGAATTGGCGACCAAGTTGGGTGACTCCTTGGGCAAAAAGAAAAAAGCAAGGATCACGTTGATTGATGCAACGCGAACCCATGTCTGGAAGCCGCTGTTGCACGAAATTGCAGCGGGTAGTATGGATCCGGATCGCCATGAGCTGGAGTATCTGGCACAGGCACATTGGCATCACTTCAAGTTCAGGCTGGGCCGGATGGATGGGCTGAATCGTGCAACACGTGAAGTGTTTTTGTCGCCGGTACATGACGAAGATGGGAATGAAATTATTGCGCGCCGTTCATTCAAATACGATACCCTGATTATCGCGGTGGGTAGTACTACCAATGATTTTGGCATTAAAGGGGCACGTGAGTATTCACTTGCCTTGGATACCCAGGCGCAGGCGCAAAAATTCCATCGCTATCTGCACAACGCATTATTGCGTGCACAAACACAGCCTGAACCATTAAAACCCGGTCAGCTTGAAGTGGCGATTGTGGGCGCTGGGGCGACGGGTGTCGAGTTGGCGGCTGAACTGCACAATACTACGCGTGAGCTCGCCGCCTATGGCCTGGATAAAATTGATGCCGATCGTGACGTCAAGATTTCTCTGATTGAAGCAAGTGACCGTATTTTGCCAGCATTACCACCCAAGCTTTCTTATGCGGTCGATGTTGAGTTGCGTAAACTGCGGGTGAATGTGTTTACTGGCGAGCGTGTGACTGAGGTGTCTCCCAAAGGCATCACGACGCACAGCGGCCGTACGATTCCTGCGGAGTTGGTAGTGTGGGCGGCTGGCATCAAAGCCCCGGATTTCCTCAAGGATATCGATGGGCTGGAAACCAACCGCATTAACCAGTTGGTGGTGAATCAGCATTTGCAGACCACTCGTGATACGAATATTTTTGCGTTTGGTGATTGTGCAGCCTGTCCATGGCTGGGGCATGACGCGACGGTACCTCCACGTGCGCAAGCGGCACACCAGCAGGCTTCGCTGCTGATCAAGACGGTGAAGGCGCGTGTGGCTGGTAAAGAGTCGCTGCCAGAGTTCCACTATACCGATTACGGCTCACTGGTCAATTTGGGCAAATACTCTACCGTGGGCAGCTTGATGGGTGCCGTGGCGGGGGGCAGCATGTACATTCAGGGCTTGTTCGCACGCGTGATGTACCGTTCCTTGTACAAGATGCACTTGATGGCATTGCACGGTGTGCTGGCGGTGATTGTTCATACCATCGGTCGTATTATCTCAAGACGTACCGAGCCCCATGTCAAATTGCATTGATCGCTAGACAGCAAAAAGGGCGCTCAGGCGCCCTTTTTTGTTGATTGTATCAAAGCTGCGTTGCGCTTATCGCCGGATATGTTTGCGATAAACCAGTGTGATCAATGACATGCTGAAAATAATAAATACCCCGAAGATGGCCACAATGGTATTAATGTCTAGCTTGGCGCCTACCATCCAGGTGTAAGCGCCCAACAGCAGCAAGATACCTATATTCTCGTTAAAATTTTGTACGGCAATCGAGTGCCCGGCGCCGAGTAAATGATGGCCCCTGTGTTGTAATAAGGAGTTGAGCGGCACCAGAAAATAGCCTGAAAGCACACCAATCACAAATAGCAGGATCCCTGCCAGAATGGGGCTGTGGATCACCATCATGCTCATCACCAGAATCCCCATGTAAATGCCTGCCGGTAACACTTTCACGGCATTCTCCAGCTCGACATACTTGGAAGCGATGATTGAGCCGATGGCGATGCCAACGGCAAGGATGGCGATCAAATAAGTCGCTTGTTGCTGAGAGAAGCCCAATCTGACATCTGCCCACTGTAATACCACGAATTGCAAGGTGGCGCCGGCGCCCCAGAACAAAGTGGTGACGGCCAGCGAGACCTGGCCTTGCGGATCTTTCCACAGCGTCATAAAGGCATGCCAAAAATCCTTGAGCAAAAACCAGAGCGTTTTTTGCGCTACTTTGTGGTCAATCGGTACTTTGGGAATGTAGTAGTTGAACGCTGCGGCCAGCAAATATAGGCACATGATGCAGGCTATGCCCATGTATGGATTGTTGGCAGATAACGTAGAACCCAAGACCGGCCCCAGAATAATGGCGGTGACTGTAGTGCCTTCCATCCATGCGTTGGCCTTGATTAACAAATGCGATGGCAGCATTTCAGTCAAAATGCCATATTTCGCCGGCGAGTAAGCGGCAGCACCTATCCCCACCACAGCGTACGCATACAGGGGCGGCACGCCCGCCAGTGCCATCAGGCAACCGATAAACTTCAATCCATTGCTTAAAAACATGACCCGGCCTTTGGGCAGCGCATCGGCAAAGGGGCCGACAAAAGGCGCGAGCACGATATAGGAAATCACGAAAAATTCGCGTAGAAGTGGTTCGTGCCAGCTGGGTGCGTTAAGCTTTGCCAGCAGGGCAATCGCAGCAAACAGCAGAGCATTATCTGCGATTGCCGACAAAAACTGGGCAATCAGTAAGGTATAGAAGCCTTTGACCATAAGAAGCGAGCAGACGACTGTCTACAAGACCTCTGCCGCAAAGTCTGCCAGACGTGAGCGCTCACCACGTACCAGGGTAATATGCCCGTTATGCGCCCAGTTCTTGAAGCGGTCAACCACATAGGTCAATCCCGAGCTGCCCTCCGTCAGGTAGGGGGTATCAATCTGGGCAATATTGCCCAGACAGACCACTTTGGTGCCCGGTCCGGCCCGCGTAATCAGCGTTTTCATTTGTTTGGGGGTGAGGTTTTGTGCTTCGTCTATGATCAGAAACTTGTTGAGAAAGGTACGGCCACGCATAAAGTTCAGCGATTTGATTTTAATCCGGGTACGAATCAGGTCTTGGGTGGCTGCACGGCCCCACTCACCCACATCTTCATCGGTTTTGTTGAGCACATCGAGGTTGTCCTCAAGGGCACCCATCCATGGCGCCATTTTTTCCTCTTCCGTGCCAGGTAAAAAGCCAATATCTTCGCCGACCGGTACCGTCACACGGGTCATGATAATTTCCGAATAACGTTTTTTATCCAGGGTTTGCGTCAGGGCGGCGGCGAGGGTGAGCAAGGTTTTACCTGTCCCGGCCTGCCCCAGCAGCGTAACAAAATCAATGTTGGGATCCATCAGCAGGTTGAGCGCAAAGTTCTGCTCACGATTGCGTGCAGTGATGCCCCACACATTGTGTTTGGCGTTCATGTGGTCCTGCACCACTTCAAGAATGGCGGTATTGTCTTCAATCTTGCGCACAATAGCGTGAAACGGTTTGTTGAACTCATAAAACACGAATTCATTTACTAGCAGTGACTTGACGATAGGCCCGCTGACTTTGTAGTACATGCGGCCAGATTCTTGCCATGAATGCATGTCCTTGCTGTGCAAGTCCCAAAAGTTTTCAGGCAGTTCGCGCAGGCCGGTATACAGCATGTCGCTGTCTTCCAGTACCTTGTCATTAAAGTAATCTTCAGCCGCCACGCCCATGGCACGGGCTTTGATGCGGATGTTGATATCCTTACTGACCAGGATGACATTGCGTTTGGTGTGTTGTTTTTTGAGTGCCAGCACCACGCTGATGATCTGGTTGTCGGCCTTGCTGCCAGCGAGGCCTGGTAAATCCGTCGGCACATGTTCGGTCTGGAAAAACAGCTTGCCAGTTAAATGACGGTTGCCTTGAATGGCAAGCGGACAGCCTTCCTCAAGGTTGCTTGTTTCATTGCCCCCCATGATTTCTTCAAGAAAACGGCTGGCCTGGCGCGCGTTACGTGCAACTTCGGTCAAGCCTTTTTTATTGTTGTCCAGCTCTTCCAGGGTGACCATGGGAAGGTAGACGTCGTGCTCTTCAAACCTGAATAGCGACGAAGGGTCGTGCATCAAAACGTTGGTATCGAGAACAAAAAGCTTGGTTTGTGGAGCACGGGCCATAGAAAATCACTTTTATGAGTGGGAAGACTGTATGCTGGCTAACACCTCAGCGGCATGACCATCGACTTTGACACCGCGCCATTCGCGCACAATGATGCCTTGTGGGTTGATCAGAAACGTACTGCGCTCAATGCCGCGAACCTGTTTGCCATACATGTTTTTCATTTTGATCACATTAAACGCCTGGCAAGCGATCTCATCGCTGTCCGAGATCAATTCAAAGGGAAAGCTGTATTTGGCCTTGAAGTTTTCGTGCGATTTGAGCGTATCACGCGAAATGCCGAAAATGATGGCATTGGCTTCGAGAAATGCGGCATGCATGTCACGGAACTGCATCCCTTGCGTGGTACAGCCTGGGGTGGAATCCTTGGGGTAGAAATACAGGACGAGGAACTTGCCCAAATAGTCTTTGCTATTGAATTGCAGGCTGGAGGTCGCTGGTAAGCTGAGTTCTGGAACAGGTGAATTTAACATAGTTGACATCGCTATCACTTAATCACATTGTTGATAAAAATACAAAATTAAGCAAGCACAAATCGCATATTCACCGCCTGCGATCAAGCATCTCACGAGAGGTGGATGATTATTGCGGTAATAAGATAGTAATGCGGGTACCTGTGCCTGCGCCACTTTCAAAAGACATGCTCCCGCCGAGCTCTTCGCAAACTTTAAATGCAAAAGGAATGCCGAGACCCGTGCCGAACCGTTTGGTGGTGGGGCCCGGTGTCAGTGCATGCGGATCAGGCTTGAACGGCATGCCTGGCCCCTGGTCGATAATCACCAGGGTTAGCAAGTGATCATGTAGCGCACATTGCAGCTGAATCTCGGCGCCTTTGGGAGAAGCCTCTGTCGCGTTTAGAAGCAGGTTGTATAGCATTTGTTCCAGTAAATGCTCGTCGGTCAAAATCAATTGTTGCACCGTGTCACTGTTTTCTTGCAACCTGATCTGCTTTTCATTCAGTTTGGGATGCAGGGTAGTGACCGCACCTTGAACGATATTGGATAGCCGCAGCTGATTGAGCATAGGCTTGATCGGATGCAGATAAGACAACAGGCTGCCGGTCCAGCGCTCAAGCCGGTCTACGGTATGGATAATGCCTTGAATCGATTCCATGGTGTCCTTGTCCAGCTGCGGGTCATCGATCACCTGCGCAGTAGCGCGGATACTCGCCAGGGGATTGCGGATGTTATGCGCCAGCATAGGCACCAACAGGCCAAGTGCCGCCTGTTTCTCGCTCTTGACCAGGGCATCGCGGCTGGCGGCCAGGTCTTCGGCCATTTTATTGATTTCGCGTGACAGCATCGCCAGCTCCTCGGCACCAGCTTCTGGCACCTGATGGGTGAGGCTGCCGCCGCTGATGGCATTGGTGGCTTGCATAATGTCATTTATCGGGCGCACGATAGACTCTTTGAGAATGCGCCTGGAATAGACAATCAGCACACAAGCCAGTAACAGCGGCAAGGACAAAACGGCAATGGAGTTACTTCTGGCTTCATCCAGCCTGTGCTTGATTTCACCTTGCTTGATCATGAGCAGGCGTTCTGCGCGCTTGGACACCTCTTCATAATGCTTGAAGATGCCGGTTTCAATATCCTGATAAATCGACTTCTGGGCATTACGGTCGGGATTGTGCTGGTAACGATAGAACAGCGCAGGTGCTTCATTCACCAAGTTGCGGTATTTGTGCTCAATTTCCATCAAGGCATCACGTTCTTCCTGGTCCAGCGCGATCGACTGCAGGCGCTCCATATGGATCAGAATCGACGTGGTGTATTGGTTGTATTCATTGAGCGCATTCGTCTCTTGCAAAAAAAATGCATCAAACAACTCTTTCATTTGCCGGTAAAGGTCGCCACGTACCAGGTAGATTTCCTGGATCACGACATTGATGCGCTGGGATTGTTTGGAGGCTTTGTCCCACAAATAGATGCCATAAGCGCCACTGGCGACGGCGAGGACGATCAGTGCAATAAAATAGATGTCATGAAAAAGCAATAATAAGCGCAGCGGCTTGTCATGTTGCCAATGGGGAGATGAGCTTGTCTGCTTGCGCTTGAACAGCATGTGCACCTAACTGGACAGTTTGAAGCTGACCGTGACAATAATGTTATTGATTCTGCCACGTAGTATTTCATGAAAATGGGGTTTAAGCTGCGATTTTTGCGCTGCCGCCAAGGCTGCGTCATCAATGGCTTTGTTGCCGCTGGACTCGACGACTTCAATATTGGTGATATTGCCATGATCGTCAATGCTGATGCTTAATTTGACATCGCCCTCTATGCCTCTGTCTTGCGCAATCCGCGGGTAGCGCTGGTTTTTCTTCAGCTCCCTATGCGCCGCACTTCTAAACGCATTACGCGCGGCGTCAATATCCCCTTCGCTGGGCCCAGAGGCTTTGACTGGTTCTGGTGGCACAGGGGGCGCGGGGGGCGGCACCACGACTTCAGACTTGGTTTCACTGACGCTGGGCTTGGCGGCAATCACGGCCGGGGCTGGTGATTCCACTACGGGGCGGGGCGTTTCTACCGCTTGCTCTGGCATAGGCGACGGTTTTTGCGGCGTCACCGGTTTTTGCTCTACGGGCTTGGGTTCTAGCTTTGGAGGCTGTGGCTGCGGTTTGGGAGGGGTGGGTTTGACCACTTCAGGTTCTGCTGGTGCAGGTGGCGCGGGCGTGACCGCGGGTGGTTCTGGTTTGACCAGCTCAATCCGTATTTCTTGCTTGTTTGGGGGCGGCAGGTCGTAATCAGGTTTGGGTAGGGTAAACATGATCAAGGCATGTATCAGGAGTGAGGCAATCAGGCACCACTCTAATAAATGACTGAATTGTTTTGTTTCTTTTAAAACGGCTTGCACGCCAATATCCCTTTTGATGACCCCCAACGCAAGCCGACACTATAAGCTATTTTTGAATCTTCTTGCCAGCTTGCAGATACAAGGATGCCTTAGAAAATGCCGGTGAAAGGTTGCACTTCAACCCAACTGCCTGCGGGTAGCGGCCCTGAGGCTTCATCGAGCAAGATGAAGCAATTGGCCTGACTCATGCTACTTAAAATACCGGAGCCCTGCTCGCCTGTGGTTTTTACCTTCCAGTCTGCACCGTCATTAAACAGGATACCGCGCTGAAACTCGGTACGACCTGCGGCCTTTTTAATCGGGCTCACGCACGCGACCTTGAAGGAAGGTTGCGCGCGCTCATGGCTTCCCATCAAGGTCTTTAACGCCGTTTGCACAAACTGGTAAAACGTTACCATCGTGGCGACCGGATTGCCGGGCAAGCCAAAATAATGCGCTTGTCCCAGCTTGCCATAAGCCAGCGGTCGCCCTGGCTTCATGTTGATTTTCCAGAACAGCACCTGACCATGGGTGGCGAGCAGTTGTTTCATGAAGTCCGCTTCCCCCACCGACACGCCGCCACTGGTGATGACCACATCAAAGCGGGCGGCGGCTTGCAATAGGGTGTGCTCCAAGGCTTGGGGATTGTCGGCAATATTGCCCAGGTCCTCGACCTCTGCGCCCAGGGCTTGCAACATGCCCCACAGGCTATAGCGATTACTGTCGTAAATTTGTCCGGCTTGCAAGGGCTGGCCGACGCTCACCAGTTCATCGCCCGTGGTAAAAAAAGCCACTTTAAGACGTCGGTAAACCTCAATTTCTGCGACACCCAGCGAGGCGAGCAAGCCCATGTCTGCCGGTTGCAACGTGTGGCCAGTAGCAAGGACGGTTTGTCCGATAGCGATGTCTTCACCCAGTAGGCGAATATTGGCGCCTTTGCCAGGCAATTTTTGGATGCTGACATGCTCGCCGGTCACTGTTGCATGCTCTTGCATCACGACGGTGTCAGCGTCTGCCGGAATCACTGCACCGGTCATGATTTTGATACAGCCGCCCGCAGGAATCGTGCCGTTAAAAGGCTTGCCGGCAAACGCCGTGCCGACGATACGCAATGGCTGCGAGGCTTCAGCGAGCCTGAAAGCAAAGCCATCCATGGCTGAATTGTTGTGACCTGGCACATTGAGTGTAGAGGCAATAGGGCTGGCGAGCACCCGTCCCAAGGCTTGTTTAATCGAAAGGCGTTCGGTCTGTTGCACAGGCGTCAGGAATTGTTGAATGTATTGTCGCGCTTGCGATACCGACATGGCATTGGGGTCATAATCCTCTGCGCCCGCCGGGTCGTGGGCCAATTGACGTAATAAATCTGGTGTCTGGTTCATAGCGATGATGATGGCCGTTCATTAATGTTAGTAAACGCTTGCTCATCTTCAAAGCTCACGAATACATGTGGATGTTGCGCTTGCCATGCGCTCACTTTGCGCTGGCCTTGCTCGAGAAAATGATCCAAATGCTCGCGCAGGGCGCGTGGCATCAGGCAGAAAACGGGGTGTGTTCCACTCTGGCTGCGTGCAATGGCCAGCCCATTGGCTTGCTTGTGCAGGTGTTGTGTTTGTTCCAGGGCAGTCTTGAGGCGACTGACCAGATCCAGCGGCAGCAGCGGCGAATCGCAGGGGACACTCACAATCCATTCGGTGCTGGCATGATGCATCCCTGCTTGCATGCCTGCCAAAGGCCCGTCAAATTGGTCATTGGCATCTGCGACCACAGGGATGCCAAAACGCTGGTACTCGTTCAGATGGCGGTTGGCATTGATGATGACATGATTCACTTGCGGCTGGATGCGCTCCAGCACATGCGCGACCAGAGGTTTGCCCTGGTAATCCACCAGGCCTTTGTCCACGCCCCCCATGCGCAAGCCACGCCCCCCGGCAAGAATCACTGCGGTAATCTGCATTAACCACCTGTGTGCGACATAAAACGGATCACAGCGGGTCCTGCACGCTGTAAATCAAAGTCATGGCCTTTGGGTTTGATGTGCATGCCGTGCAAAATTGCTTCTACCAGGGGTTGGTCATCGTCGGGATGCGCACGCAACAGCGGTAATAAATTCACCTGATGGTCCTGGCCCAGGCATAAAAACAATTCTCCCTGGCAGGTAATGCGTACCCGGTTGCAATTTTCACAAAAATTGTGGCTATGCGGTGAAATAAAGCCGATCCTGGTCGCTTGGCCATTGACCTGCCAGTAGCGCGCGGGGCCGCCTGTTTGATGGGTGCTCGGCGTCAGTGAGAACTTACTTTTAAGCAGTGCCAGGGTGTCTTTATTGCTGACGCAGCTCTGTTCACGGTCGTGCGCCACTTCGCCCAAGGGCATCTCTTCAATAAAGCTGATATCTATGCGTTTTTGAATGGCGAAGTTCACCAGGGCTTCGGCTTCATCGTCATTGATGCCGCGCATCAATACCGAATTGAGCTTTATGTTTTCAAAACCGGCGGCGATGGCTGCTTCAAGACCGCCCAGCACTTTGGATAACTCACCTACCCGGGTGATCGCCTTGAAGCGGTCAGCCTGCAAGCTGTCGATAGAAATATTGATGCGTTTGACGCCTGCCGCCTTCAATGCCTGCGCGTATTTATCCAGTTGGCTGCCATTGGTGGTAATGACACACTCCTCCAGACCGGGCAAATGTCCAATTTCCTCAAACAGCCACAGTGCATTTTTGCGCACCAGCGGTTCGCCGCCGGTGATGCGAACTTTACGCACGCCCATACGGACAAACAATTTAACCAAGCGTGCACACTCTTCAAGTGACATGACCTCGTGACGGGGTAGAAACGTCATGTCCTCTGCCATGCAGTATTGGCAGCGGAAATCGCAGCGGTCAGTAATCGACAGGCGTATGTAGTCCACCTGTCGGCCAAACTGGTCGATCAATTGGGTGGGTAGAGTGGCTGGCGTATGCATTGCGATCATTAAAATTTAAAGTAATCAGCATTTTATGCCCTTTTTTTGCTTTAACAAGGCATAAATAGAGGATATGATGCCAAGGTGATAGAATGTAACTGAATTGTAACTCGTTAAGATGTGAGGTCGGTTTGGATAACACATTAAGCCATGAACAGCATGCGCAAATACAAGCGCATATTCAAGCACACCAGCATGTACCGGGCGGCTTAATGCCTCTGTTACATGCGATTCAGGATGATATTGGCTATGTGCCGGAAACTGTCTATCCTGACATTGCCAAAGCCCTGGCGCTCTCGGTGGCCGAGGTGCACGGCGTGGTGAGTTTCTATCATCATTTCCGTACGCATCCGGTCGGCAAGCATGTGTTGCAAGTCTGCCGCGCGGAATCCTGCCAGGCCATGGGTTCAGAGAAGCTTGAAGCCGAATTAAAAGCCAGGCTAGGCGTGGACTATCATCAAACTACCGCTGACGGCACACTGACCTTGCTCCCGGTCTATTGTCTGGGTAATTGCGGCTGTTCCCCTGCCGTCATGCTCGATGAAGAAGTCTATGGCCGCATGAATACGCAAAAAGTGACTGAACTGATTGCCGAGGTATGTCATGGTTAAGATCTATGTCCCAATCGACTCGACAGCACTGTCTTTGGGTGCTGAGCGTACCGCGAAAAAAATCATCCAGGAAGCCCAGGCGCGAGGCCTCGAGATTACGCTGGTGCGTAATGGCTCTCGTGGCCTGTTCTGGCTGGAACCTCTGGTAGAAGTAGAGAGTGCGCAAGGGCGCGTCGCTTTTGGCCCGGTGTCGCCCGCAGACGTCGCAGGTTTGTTTGATGCAGGGTTTACTCAGCCCTTGGCAGGCCAGGCGAAAGCCCATCCCTTATATCTCGGCTTGACTGAAGAGCTGGCTTGGCTCAAAAAACAGCAACGACTGACCTTTGCACGGGTGGGGGTCACTGACCCCTTGTCTCTTGAGGACTACCTCGCGCATGATGGCTATCAAGGACTCAAAAATGCGCTGACCATGTCCGGCGCTGACATAGTCAAAGCGGTGACTGACTCAGGCTTGCGTGGCCGGGGTGGTGCCGCTTTTCCGACCGGCATCAAGTGGAATACCGTGCTCAATGCGCCCGCTGAACAAAAATACGTCGTCTGTAATGCGGATGAGGGCGATTCCGGCACCTATTCTGACCGCATGATCATGGAAGACGATCCGTTTGTGCTGATTGAAGGCATGACCATCGCTGGCATTGCGGTCGGCGCAACGCAGGGCTATATCTACTTGCGCAGTGAATATCCGCATGCCTTGAAAACACTGAATGAGGCGATCCGCAAGGCCAATCTTGCCGGGTATCTGGGCGAGAATATTCAGGGCTCAGGCCGTACGTTTCACCTGGAGGTGCGCCGAGCGGCAGGCGCTTATGTGTGTGGCGAAGAGACTTCTTTACTCGAAAGCCTGGAAGGCAAGCGAGGACTGGTGCGCTTCAAGCCGCCACTGCCTGCCATTGAAGGCTTGTTTGGCAAGCCGACCATTGTCAATAACGTGATTTCGCTGGCTACCGTACCGATTATTCTGGATAAGGGTGCGCAATACTATGCGGATTACGGCATGGGGCGTTCACGTGGCACCTTGCCTATCCAGCTGGCGGGCAATTTAAAACACACCGGCCTGGTCGAACTGGCATTTGGTGCGACCTTGCGCGAATTGCTCTACAACTATGGTGGTGGTTCAGCGACTGGGCGGCCGATTCGCGCCGTGCAAGTCGGCGGTCCGCTAGGGGCCTATTTGCCAGAGAGTCAGTTTGATACACCACTGGATTATGAAGAGTTTGGCAAAATCTGGGCGGTACTCGGTCACGGCGGCATCGTTGCTTTTGATGACAGTGTCGATATGGCGAAAATGGCCCGCTATGCCTTTGAGTTTTGCGCCGAGGAAAGCTGCGGCAAATGTACGCCATGCCGGATCGGCTCTACCCGTGGCGTAGAGGTGATGGACAAGATTATGCTGGGCAACAATCGCGCCAAGCAAGTGCATTTGTTGCGTGATTTGTCTGAGACCATGCTTAACGGTTCTCTGTGCGCCTTGGGCGGGATGACGCCTTACCCGGTCTTGAGCGCATTGAACCATTTCCCTGAAGACTTTGGATTAAGTGGTAAAGAGGCTGCAGCCTAGGCAGCAAAGGACATTATTATGGACGATATCAAGTATTCCTCTTCGCAGCCGCAATCCCTCAAGTATGACCCAGACAAGGATTACGGTACGCCAAAATCAGACAGCGCAGTGATGGTGACCCTCAATATCGATGGGGTGGATGTTACTGTGCCCGAGGGCAGTTCTATCATGCATGCGGCGCAGTTGGGCGGCGTCACCGTGCCCAAGCTCTGTGCTACCGATTCCTTGGAGCCGTTTGGTTCCTGCCGTCTTTGTCTGGTCGAGATCGAAGGCCGTCGCGGCTATCCGGCCTCTTGCACGACGCCAGTCGCACCAGGGCTTAAGGTGAAGACGCAAACCCCTAAATTGGCGGATGTGCGCCGGGGCGTCATGGAATTATATATTTCTGACCATCCGCTGGATTGCCTGACCTGTGGCGCCAATGGGGATTGCGAGTTGCAGGACATGGCTGGTGCGGTCGGTTTGCGTGAAGTCCGCTATGGCTACGAAGGCGAAAATCATCTGGGCCAGGCCAAAGATGAGTCCAATCCCTACTTCACCTTTGATCCTTCCAAATGTATTGTCTGTTCACGTTGCGTGCGGGCTTGTGAAGAAACACAGGGCACCTTTGCCTTGACCATTCAAGGTCGCGGCTTTGACAGCAAGGTTTCGGCAGGCAGCAAAGACTTTCTGGAGTCAGAATGTGTCTCCTGTGGTGCGTGTGTGCAAGCCTGTCCGACCGCCACATTAATGGAAAAAACCGTGATTGAGGCAGGCACGCCTGAGCACAAAGTGACAACGACTTGTGCCTATTGTGGCGTTGGTTGCAGTTTTGATGCAGAAATGAAAGGTGAGCAGGTTGTCCGCATGACGCCGAGCAAAGCAGGCGGCGCCAACCATGGTCACAGTTGCGTCAAAGGCCGCTTTGCCTGGGGCTATGCGACGCATGCGGATCGCATTACCACGCCCATGATACGCAAGAGTATTCATGATCCCTGGCAAAAAGTGAGCTGGGATGAGGCAATTAATTATGCCGCCAGTGAAATTCAGCGTATCCAGCAAACCTATGGCAAAGAGGCCGTGGGCGGAATTACTTCCAGTCGTTGCACCAATGAAGAAGTCTATGTCACACAAAAACTGATCCGTGCCGTGTTCGGTGTGAATAACGTCGATACCTGTGCCCGTGTGTGCCACAGCCCGACTGGCTATGGCCTCAAGCAAACCCTGGGTGAGTCCGCGGGCACACAGACCTTCGATTCCGTGATGAAATCAGATGTGATTTTCGTCATGGGGGCCAACCCTACCGATGGTCACCCGGTGTTTGGCTCACTGATGAAACGCCGTCTGCGTGAAGGGGCCAAGTTGATTATCGTCGATCCACGTGAAATCGACCTGGTTGCTAATTCTCCCCATATTCGTGCCGACTACCATCTCAAGCTGCGGCCTGGGACCAATGTGGCCATGATTTCAGCCATTTCACATGTGATTGTGGCTGAAGGGTTGGTGCAAGAGGAATTTGTTAAAGCGCGCTGCGAATGGGATTCTTATGTGGCCTGGCGTGATTTTGCCGCCAAGCCTGAAAACTCTCCAGAAGCACTGGAAAAAGAATTGGGCGTGCCTGCCAAAGAGGTGAGAGAAGCTGCGCGCTTGTATGCCACCGGCGGCAATGCGGCAATTTACTACGGGTTAGGGGTCACCGAGCACAGTCAAGGTTCGACCGCGGTGATGGGCATAGCCAACCTGGCGATGGCAACCGGCAATGTCGGGCGTGAAGGCGTGGGTGTGAATCCCTTGCGTGGTCAAAACAATGTACAAGGCTCTTGTGACATGGGCTCCATGCCGCATGAGTTTCCTGGCTACCGTCATGTGTCTGATGATGAAACTCGGGCGCAGTTCGAGCAGGCATGGGGTGTCAAACTGAGCGCTGACCCCGGGCTGCGTATTCCCAATATGCTGGACTTGGCCGCTGAAGGCAGTTTTAAAGCGGTGTATTGCGTGGGTGAGGATATTGCCCAGTCAGACCCTGACACCCAGCACGTGACCCATGCACTGGAGAATATGGAATGTGTGATTGTGCAGGACTTGTTCCTGAACGAAACTGCCAAATTCGCGCATGTATTCTTCCCGGGGGCGTCCTTCCTTGAGAAAAACGGGACCTTTACCAATGCCGAACGCCGCATTTCCCCAGTGCGTAAAGTCATGACCCCCAAGAATGGGATGGAAGATTGGGAGATTACTGCCAGATTCTCGGCCGCCTTGGGTTACCCCATGCATTACGCCCATGCCAGCGAGATCATGGATGAAATCGCTGCCTTGACCCCTACATTTGCTGGGGTCAGCTTCAAGAAACTGGACGAGTTGGGCAGTATCCAGTGGCCCTGCAATGACGAGGCGCCAGAGGGGACGCCGACCATGCATGTGGATGCGTTTGTGCGCGGCAAGGGCAAGTTCTTTGTTACTCAATATGTGCCCACCACTGAGCGCGTCAACCAGAAATACCCATTGATCCTGACCACCGGCCGTATCCTGTCGCAATACAATGTGGGTGCACAAACCCGACGCACACAAAACGTGGTTTGGCATCATGAGGATGTGATCGAGATTCATCCGCACGATGCTGAGGATCGCGGGATTGTTGAAGGCGATTGGGTGGGGATTACCAGCCGCGCCGGGCAGACCGTGTTGCGCGCCAAGATTACCGAGCGGGTACAACCTGGCGTGGTCTATACCACCTTCCACCATCCTGAGTCCGGTGCCAATGTCATTACCACCGACAACTCGGATTGGGCGACCAATTGCCCAGAGTACAAGGTCACGGCAGTACAGGTGTCCAAGGTGAACCAGTTGTCTGATTGGCAGAAACAATATCGTTCATTCAGCGATACCCAGATTGAGTTGTCCGGCATGGATCCGCAGACGGTTGTTTCCTGATGAGCGAGGCCATTATTAAGGAGGCTGAGGCGCAATGTCGCCTGTCAGCCTATCAGGAAATGCCGGTGCAGCCTGCTGAGCAGGCAGTCACGACGCTGGCGGTGACGCGCTGGCGTCAGGGCGAAGTGACTGTGGTCGCCGATGCCTTGGCGCAAGAAGTCCCGATTGCGTTTGTGTACAACGGGATATCGCATGTGGTGATGATGGCCACGCCGGCAGACCTCGAAGATTTTGCCTATGGCTTTTCGTTTACCGAAGGCATTATTACTGCGCGCAAGCAGATTTATGGTGTAGAGGCTAAAGCGATTGAGGATGACGATGGTCAATTACAAGGCGTTGAACTGCACATAGAATTAGCCACAGAACAATTTGTTTTGCTTAAAGCGCAGCGCCGTAATCTGACTGGCCGCACGGGTTGTGGCTTATGCGGCGCAGAAAGTTTGCAACAAGTATTCAAGCATCCTGGCATGACGGCATCAGCGCCCACCAGACTGGATGCGGCCGTGATAGCCAACGCGCTGGCTTGCTTGCAATCACAGCAGCCACTGCAACAGATGACAGGCGCAACGCATGCCACAGCACTTGCCGACAAACAGGGCAACATTGTGTGCGTGCGGGAAGATGTCGGCAGGCATAATGCGCTGGATAAACTGATCGGTTGCTTGTTGCGCCAGCAAGTCGAGTGGTCTGCATGCTGGCTGGATCACTGGGTGCTGACGACCAGTCGCGCCAGTTACGAAATGGTACAGAAAGTGTCGATGGCCGGTGGTCAGGTGTTGGTGGCCATGTCTGCGCCCACCGCCCTCGCCGTCAACCTGGCCAAGGAATATGGTTTTTTACTGGTTGGCTTTGCCAGAGCAGGCCAATGTGTTGTGTATAGTGGTGAGCTTGGCCAAACAAGCTAAGCCGGATAGTCACTGGAAAGCGTGTAGAGAGATGGATGTCGAAAAGTTAATTAAAATGGCTAACCAGATTGGCGATTTTTTTGAGGCAAATCCTGATGCCGAGGAAGCGCAGCGTGAAATTGCCAGCCACCTGAAAAAATTCTGGAATTCGGTCATGATCAACAGCCTGGTTAGCCATGTGCAGCAGCATCAGGGGCAAGGCTTGCATCCGCAAGTGATTGCGGCCGTGCAGCAATATGTAAAATTGTCTTGAAGTGAACAGGGCGACCTGAAGGTCTGGTCGCCGTTTTCTGTATTACTTGTGGTTTCGCTGTAATAATCTGAAAGACTCGCGATTCTGGCGGGTCTGCTCCCCCTCCCAAATGACGCGCCATTCATCCCCGGGCAACACGTGGCGTTTTCCAGGCTGGTCTTCAATCAGGTACAAATCACAGTCTGCCGGTTTTGCAGTCGCCTGGGTTTGCAGGCGTATCTTGGCATGATAGTGCAATAACTCTTCTTGCGAGCTGCCTATGTTTTGCGCATAAATACATTGGTAATGCGTGGGCAAATGCTTGCGCAAGTCTTCAAACAGGGGCTGATAGGTGCGCGCCGCTTCTATCATCGGGAGCCAGAGACTCATGAATACGGTCCAGGCACAGGTCATGCCGATGGCCCAGTTCGTGGCGCTGGATCGGTTGGAGTGTTTGGAACGCAAGACAATAGATAACCAGATCAGGGTCACGGCTACCGCAATCGCACCGTAGAGCAGGCTGAATGGAATCATTTGCAGGCCGGACAGGTAGCTCAGACGCTGATACAGTTTGACGGGGGTGCCATTGAGCATGGCCCACCAACCCAGCCAGGCAATTGCAATCAACAGGCCAAACAAGATCAATCCAAACCAGTTTAAGGCACCCGCTGCGCCACGTTTGAGCGTTTCTATGCTGCCAGCTGCCAGCACGGTCAGCGGGACTAGCAAGGGCAAGGCATTCACTTCACTGCGGTCGCTATAAAAGCCGATCAGTACAAAGGCTACGGTAAAAAAGATCAGTCCCAATTGAAAGCGGTAGGTGCTCAGCACGCTCTGGCGAAAGCGCCAAACGCCCCACATGGCAAAAGGGAGTGCTGGCCAGGCATACCAGGCCAAGGTGCGGACAAAATAAGCATGCTTTGTCGGGAGTTGCACTTGCCATTGCGATTGCCACCATGTCTGCCAAAGTTCGGGGGCCCATTGCTGGCATAGCGAGCACCACAGCCAGATGCCAGGCACTGCAAGCAGCACGCCTGCCAGTAAGGCCTGGGATTGTGCGCGATGTTGACGAATGGCAGGCAATAGCAGCAGGCAAACCGTCGTCCCGATAATGGTGAGTGCAGGCAATACGCCACCCGCCAGAAATGAGATCAGCAAGCCTGCCCCTAGCAAACCTGCAGCACGTAATGGCTTGCGGATGACGAGTGCCAGGGCGTAAAACGCCATGGTGATGCCACTCAAGGCCGCCACGGCCGGCATCATGGTGTGTGCGCTCACCACCAACCCCAGGCAACCTATGAAAATGAAATTGGTTTGTCTGCCAACCCCAAAATTCCACAGCTCCCGCCCACTCAAGCCCATCATGATCAGTGTCAGCAACATCCAGACACCAACACTCAGTCGGGCTGCATCATGTATAGGTAAAAATGGGGAGAGCAGATGCGCAAAACCAGTTGCGACCCAGTAAAACAAGGGCGGGGTTTCCAGGGCAGGGTGGCCTGCCGATACTGGCGCAATCCAGTAGCCTTCGGTCCAGCTTTGCATGGACAGGAACGGATGTTCAAACAGGCTTTGGACGATACTGGCCGTCTGCGACTCGAACGGCTTCCAGGGTGAATGCCCTATCAGGCCCACGCACAACCAGATGGCACAGAGCAGGATCAGCAAATGTGTTTTTGCCCGCTCACCGACCTTGGCGCGCGGGGTAGCCATGTTTTCTTGCCAGTCGTGGTCAATGTAAAACTGCATGGTGGAATACAGATCGCGAAGTAAACGCCCTTAACAAGAACAGATTATTCAGCTCAAGCTTAATGCCTATAGATTAAAACAAAAAAGGCAGCCATGCTGCCTTTCTGGACGATCTTCGCCGAAATTACATGCCGTACTTTTGGCGGAATTTCTCAACGCGACCAGCGGTGTCCACGATCTTTTGTTTGCCAGTGTAGAACGGGTGGCACTGTGAACAGACTTCAATGTTCAAGTCTTTACCGTTAGTAGAACGGGTTTTAAATTTGTTGCCACAGCTACATGTGACGTTGATTTCCGGGTAATTTGGGTGAATATCAGCTTTCATGCTTTCTCTCTAATCTTAAGCAGTTGCAGTAAACGCGCGATTATCTATGAATTCGTCTGCTTTATCAAGCACAATCTCAAAAATATTTGTATCGTTGGCAGCATTAGCCGCGACGCATACTGTCAAAAAAGTCGTTGTTGCTCTTGGTGGCCTTGATTTTATCAAGCAAGAACTCCATCGCCTCGAGGTCGTCCATGGGGTAGAGCAATTTGCGCAATACCCAGATTTTCTGCAATACATCTTTATCCAGCAACAGCTCTTCGCGGCGGGTGCCGGACTTGTTGACGTTGATCGCCGGATAAGTACGTTTCTCGGCCATGCGTCTATCCAGATGGATTTCCATGTTGCCGGTGCCTTTGAATTCTTCGTAGATCACATCGTCCATGCGTGAGCCGGTATCAACCAGCGCCGTGGCAATGATGGTCAGTGAGCCGCCTTCTTCGACGTTACGTGCCGCACCAAAGAAGCGTTTGGGTTTTTGCAGGGCATTGGCGTCCACACCACCAGTCAAGACCTTGCCGGAAGACGGGATCACCGTATTGTACGCACGCGCCAAACGCGTGATGGAGTCGAGCAGGATGACGACATCTTTTTTGTGCTCAACCAGGCGTTTCGCTTTTTCCAGCACCATTTCAGCCACTTGTACGTGGCGGGTGGCCGGTTCGTCAAAGGTTGAAGCCACTACTTCGCCACGCACTGAGCGGGTCATCTCTGTCACTTCTTCCGGGCGCTCGTCGATCAGCAATACAATCAGAATACAGTCAGGATGGTTAGCCGTAATCGCGTGTGCAATATTTTGCAGCATGACCGTTTTACCGCTTTTCGGACTGGCGACCAGCAAGGCGCGCTGACCTTTACCAATAGGTGCAATCATGTCGATCACACGGCTGGTGATGTTCTCTTCACCGCGGATATCGCGTTCCAGCGTCAGTGGGATGGTCGGGAATAGCGGGGTCAGGTTCTCGAACAGAATCTTGTGTTTGGTATTCTCGGGTGCCTCGGCATTGACGCTGTCTACCTTGACCAGTGCAAAGTAACGTTCGCCTTCTTTAGGCGTGCGGATTTCACCTTGAATGCTATCACCGGTGTGCAGGTTGAAGCGGCGAATCTGTGAAGGGGAGACGTAAATGTCGTCCGGACCTGCCAGGTAGGAGGTATCGGGTGAGCGCAAAAAGCCAAATCCGTCAGGCAACACTTCCAGCGTGCCATCACCAAAAATGCTGTCGCCCTTTTTTGCCTTGTTTTTAAGGATGGCAAAAATGAGATCCTGCTTGCGCATACGGCTCGCATTTTCAATGTCGTTGGCGATCGCCATTTCGACCAGTTCGGTCACAGGAAGGTGTTTAAGGTCGGATAGGTGCATGAATAACTCGCAAGATTGAAAAACATCTGAGAGATTGAAAAGGAAACCCGGTTTCGCAGACGTTGAAACCGGGTAAAGAAGTTAGATGTTGCTGTCGATGAACGCGCTGAGCTGAGATTTGGACAAGGCGCCCACTTTGGTGGCTTCAACATTGCCGTTTTTGAATAACATCAGTGTGGGAATGCCACGGATACCATATTTAGGCGGTGTGTTCTGGTTGTCATCAATGTTGAGCTTGGCAACTTTCAGGCGACCCGCATACTCTTTGCTGATCTCATCCAAAATCGGCGCAATCATCTTGCAAGGTCCGCACCATTCTGCCCAGTAATCAACCAGTACCGGAATCGTGGATTGCAATACTTCTTGTTCAAAGCTGGCGTCGCTTAAATGGGTAATGTTGTCGCTCATTATTGCCTCTTAAGATTGGTGAAGGATGTAAGTCAATAGTAGACAGGGTATCAACAGAAAAATTCTGAATGTGTTTGACTAAATATTGTTTAGGCTAAACGTTATTTGAATCAGTTGAATCAATTATTTTTGAATGAGTAATTTGCTGAAAACTGAAATTACTAAAAAGATTGCAGCTAGTATAGCAACAGTTTTCAAGCATAATCAAGTTTTTCCCTGCATTATTGTTTGTAAATGCGGCGTATCTTCATTAAAAACAAGAGGGCTTGATGTTATTTAACATGTTGCGCATCGGATGGCTGAGTCTATGGCTATTATCAAGCATGAGCGAGACCCAGGCGCAGGAGGCGACCAAGGACTGGGTGATGCAGGATATGGCTGGTCATAAACATCAGCTTTCCCAATACAAAGGGCGTTGGCTGGTGGTGAATTACTGGGCCCCCTGGTGTCCGCCCTGTCTTGAAGAAATGCCTGAACTGGTGACGTTTTATGATGCCCATGTTAATCAAAACGTGATGGTGCTCGGGGTGGCGGTCCAGTATGAGTCTGTGGCCTCAGTCAAGAAGTATGCCGATGATATGCTGATTTCTTATCCGGTGGTGCTCGGTGAGGCGCAAAAGCCGACGGCTCACAAGCCTGAAGTTTTGCCCACTACCTATATTTATGCGCCAGATGGCCGCTTGTATCAAGTTAAACGCGGCGCGTTGAGTCGCGCCTGGTTAGAGCAGTTACTCAAGGAATCCGCGTTTAATGTCCCCGTAAAGCCCTAGTCTAAATGTTGACTGCTTCGCCGGCTGGGTTGATTACGCTCAACTGGTTCTCTTTGGCAAACTGCATCAGCTGCTCAAAGCCAGCCGGATTCACATCTTTAAGCTTCATGTCCACAGACAGGCTGCGTACATTGTTGACCAGTTTTGGTTTCAAATAGGGCGAGTAGCGCAGCTTCTTGTCAACGCCAAAGCTGGCATAGGTGCTGCACATACGGTCTACCCAGTCGCTCGGGCGGAAAGGTTTGCCCGCCAGTGTGATGCCTTGAATAATAATTTCCTGAGTTTCCATGCGGATTCCTTAAAAAATACAAATTAATAGTCAGGGGTAAGCGTTATCAGTACGAGCACTGGGATGCATAAAAACCTCACAGAAGGACTGCAATGTTTGCGCATCGCGACTGATGCCGCCTATCCTTAGTTGGTATATTCGAAAACTTTGACCACCTTGCTCACGCCTTCGGTGCTTCTGGCGATTTCAACGGCATCATTGGCCTCTTTTTCAGAAACGATGCCCATCAGGTAAACCACACCGGCTTCGGTCACGACTTTAACGACATTGGCCGGAAACAGGTTTTCGCTGACAAAACGGGCTTTGACCTTGGTGGTGATGTAAGCATCATTGGTGCGGTCACTGATAGAAGAGGCAAAGCCTATGGTTAAGGCATTGTGTATGCTGCGTACGTTTGAGATTTCGCGGGTCAGCGTTTCAGCCTGGGCTTGTTGTCCGGCGTTAGGCACTTCGCCAGTCAGCAACACGATGCGGTTATAGCTGGTCACATTGATATGTGAAGCTTTATCCATATATTGCGACATGCGCTTCATCGTTTTGAGTTCAATATTCTCGTCTTCAACATAAATGCCTGAGGTGCGACGGTCTGCCGCCATTGAGCCACCGACTGCGGCACCGCCAACGACAGCCGGGAAGCAGCCTGTCAATTGCACGGTCAATAATACCAATGCGATCAGTGAGAGTTTTTTTGTCATGAGAATTCCTTGTGATGACTAGGTGAAACAAACGGATGAGCTAATGTGACAGGCATTCAAGCATAAAATTCTACGCTTTTTATGTGTCGATTGCATTACGAATCCATTCTGGCGATTGGTAGCGGCTGTTGTCAAACAGAATGGCATCAAACCGGCATGGCGGCTGGCGGTCAAGGCTTTGCAGGTAATATTGCGCGGCGCGCAGCAGTTTTTGCTGCTTGTGATAATGAATACTGTCGGCCGCACTGGTGAATGCCCGGTTGCTGCGCAAGCGCACTTCTACAAACACCAGCGTGTTCTTTTCGTGCATGATGAGGTCAATTTCGCCATAGCGGCAGCTGTAATTTTGTGTCACCAGGGTAAGGCCCTGCTGTTGCAGAAAGCGCACGGCGGCTTGTTCCGCAGCCAATCCCTGATTGTTTTGATTCAGCTTCATAGGGTTCTCACCAGAATAATGCCTGCATTTGGGTTGTTGAATACGCAATGAAACAACTTAGCGAAATGCCTGCGATGGCATAAAATAGCGCGATGACAGAGTCAGGCACATTATATGTAGTTGCGACGCCTATCGGCAATCTGGGCGATATCACGCAGCGCGCAATCAGCACATTGCAGCTGGTGGATGCGATTGCCGCAGAAGATACCCGGCATACGGTGGGGTTGTTAAGGCATTTGGGCATCAGCAAGCCTTTACTGGCGGTGCATGAACACAACGAGCAGCAATCGGCACAAGGCTTGATCAAGCGTCTGCAGGCTGGGGAGTCGATTGCTCTGGTGACCGATGCCGGTACACCTGCTGTCAGTGATCCTGGTGCGCTGGTAGTACACGCGGTGAGGCAGGCAGGATTGGCGGTGGTGCCGATTCCAGGCGTGAGCGCTGTCATTACGGCATTGTCGGCCGCAGGCATCGCACAGCCCGGTTTTTACTTTGAGGGTTTTTTGCCCGCCAGTGGCTCGCAGCGGCGCAAGCGGTTAGAGATATTGAAAACGCTTCCAACCACGCTGGTTTTTTATGAGGCACCGCACCGTATTGTGGAGTGTGTCACTGACCTGGCCGCTGTGCTGGGTGGTCACCGTCAGCTGACGCTGGCGCGCGAGCTGACCAAGACCTTCGAGACCATACACACCTGTGGCTTGGCCGAAGCGGTCGCCTGGTTGCAGGCAGACCCCAACCAGCAACGTGGCGAGTTTGTCTTGCTGCTACATGCTGATGTGCAGAAAAAAGCCGTGGGTCTGGATGACGAAACATTAAGGATACTGCAGCGCCTGTTGCAGGAGTTGCCACTCAAGCAGGCGGTGGCACTGGCAACTGATATCACCGGCCAGAAAAAAAATGAACTCTATGAAGCGGCGCTGGCGCTTAAGGCCGCCAATACTCATGAATAAAGGTATGAATGCATGACAACCAAAATTACCCTCACCCGTCCCGATGACTGGCATTTGCATCTCAGAGATGGCGAAGGCTTGAAAGCAGTTTTGCCGGATACGGCTAAACAGTTTGCACGCGCCATCGTGATGCCTAACTTGCGGCCACCTGTGACCACCGCCGAGGCCGCGCTGGCTTACTATCAGCGCATTAAACAAGCCTTGCCAGCCGGCATGGTGTTCGAGCCCCTGATGACGCTTTACCTCACAGATAATACGCCTGCCAGTGAAATTGCTGCGGCACGTCAATCTGGGGTGGTGCATGCGGTCAAACTGTATCCGGCGGGCGCTACGACCAACAGTGACTCAGGCGTGACCAGCCTGCAAAAATGTGCAGCCACATTGGCCGAGATGGAAAAGCAGGGCATGCCCTTGCTGATACACGGTGAAGTCACCGATGGTGATGTCGATGTGTTTGACCGTGAAAAAGTATTTATCGAGCGCCATTTGCAACCGCTGCTCAAGGATTTTCCTGGCCTTAAGGTTGTGTTTGAGCATATCACCACGCAAGACGCCGCCGAGTTTGTGGCGGCCGGGCCAGCCAATCTGGCCGCTACCATCACCGCCCATCATTTGCTGATGAACCGCAACGCCATGTTTACTGGTGGTATCCGTCCGCATCATTACTGCCTGCCGGTGCTTAAGCGAGAAACGCATCGCGCCGCACTGGTCAAAGCCGCGACCTCCGGTTCGCCCAAATTCTTTTTGGGGACAGACAGCGCACCACATCCAAAATCTGCCAAAGAAGCTAGCTGTGGCTGCGCAGGCATGTATACCGCGCATGCGGCAATTGAGCTATACGCCGAAGCCTTTGAAGAAGCTGGCGCGCTGGATAAGCTCGAAGGTTTTGCCAGCTTTTATGGCCCGGATTTTTACCATCTGCCACGCAATACCACCCAGGTGACCTTGCTCAAGCAAAGCTGGCTGGTGCCTGAGAGCATTCCTTTTGCCGATGATGCGCTGGTGCCCTTGCGCGCCGGGCAGACTGTGGCGTGGAAGCTGGTTTAAAGTTGCCAGTTGATCGGCGCTTGGCCCTGTGTAGCCAGATAGGCATTGATTTTGGAAAACTGGTGATTGCCAAAAAAACCACGGTGCGCCGAGAGTGGTGAAGGGTGCACCGATTTTAAAACCAGATGTTTATTGGGGTCTATCATGGCCCCTTTTTTTTGTGCGTAGCTGCCCCACAGCACAAACACCAGGCCTGTCCGCTGTGCATTCAATGCAGCAATCGCCGCATCAGTAAACTGCTCCCAGCCACGGTTCTGGTGCGAACCGGCATTGGCCATTTGTACTGTCAGGGTGGCATTCAGTAACAGCACCCCTTGATCCGCCCAAGGTGTCAGGTCGCCACTCCCACTCATGCGCACCCCAAGATCGGCTTCAATCTCTTTAAAAATATTCATGAGTGAAGGAGGCTGTGCCACGCCTGCAGGCACGGAGAAGCTTAGGCCATGGGCTTGCCCCGGCCCATGGTAAGGGTCCTGGCCGATAATCACCACGCGTACTTTATCGAAGGGCGTGTGATTAAAGGCATTAAAAATCAGGGGGCCTGGCGGGAAAATGGTTTTACCGGCCGCTTTTTCCTGTTGCAAAAAAGCCTTGAGCGAGTGCATATAAGGCTGATTGAATTCTGCGCCAAGCACGGCTTGCCAGGTCGGGTCCAGCTGGCCGGGTTTTTCTGTTGAGGTCATGAGCATTCAAGTCTAGGATAATTCCGCACATTATAGGGTGTTCGTTCAGGCATGGTAAAATAGCACTGAAGCCAACCAGACAGTCGCCGCCTGTGCAAACAGGGGGAGGAAAGTCCGGGCTGCTCAGAGCGGGATGACGGCTAACGGCCGTACGCTGAAAGCTGGCAACAGTATAAGGCGAGGAATAGGGCCACAGAGACGAGTAAGCCTCTTTAGTGAGGTGGATGTGAAACGCGGTAACCTCCATCTGCAGCAATATCAAATAGGCTGGCATTTTACGCAAGTAATAAGGCGTGGCTCGCGCTGCCAGCGGGTAGATAGCTTGAGCGTGTGAGTAATTGCACGCCTAGAGGAATGACTGTCAGCTACGCAAGTAGTTACAGAACCCGGCTTACCGGTTGGCTTTACTTTTTATTTCGCGATCACTTTCCAAGTGGTCGCTTCCTTGGCCTTAGATCAGGCCGCCTCACCCATCTATTCCTCAATGAGTCATGTGCTGTGGGCTGTTAAAGCATGCTGGGCCTCGACGGGGCTCTTCCTGACGCAGATGAAGACGCTTCAATCAACAATATAGTAGAGTCTCTACAACGGCTTGATATTCCTTTTAGTTCTACGGGAAGGTATTCGCGGGCTGTCACAGTTGCGGTGATTGATTTTCGATCAGTCTGGCGTTTTGCAAAGACGTGTTAAGGGTAGTCTGGCAGGTAGCCTTTGAAGCTGTGCGTTCGCGAGACTTTCTTGTATAGTTTGCGTATTAATCAATAAAAACGGTGATGGATGATGGGGATGTTGAGTAGCTTGGGCAGGGGGATCATAGCGATCATCATCGCTGTGCTGTCCATTGGCTTGGTGCAGGCCTCTCCTCAATCGATAGAGGGTGTCTGGTCGCTAGTCCATGCCTATAAAGGCGGGCAAAGTCCCCAGCAGTTTCTCTCTGATCCACTGCGTCAAAAGTACGCGCCTGTTGCGACGGTGAGTCCGAGAGGCGGGCATTATCTTTATATTGCTTCGTTTGAAATCAAGACAAACAACGCGTATGTGGTTGATTTCAAAAATACCAGTACCATAGAGTATTTCCAGCATCAGGTGTATGACGAGCAAGGGCATGAGGTGGAGAAGCTGGAAGGGGGGATTGGCCGTCGAATTGAGAATCCCTTTTTCTTGAGGCATGGCCGCAGTGTCAATCTGGCACCAGGCAAATATGTCTTGGCCACGCAACTGATTTCTACCAACTATTTGGCGATTCCCGAGCCTTATTTAGATGATGAGGCCAGCTACATGCATGCCATCAAGCGTGGAAATGCGCTGACGCTGTTTGGCTTGGGGGTCTTTTGGGGGTTGGGCATCTACTATACGGTACTGGCGACTAGCCGTAATCGTAAAGTGGAAGCCATGTATGCCATTTTTATTGCGGGTAATTTTCTTTTTAACAGTGCCGCCCTGCTTGTCCTTTCCGACCTGTTTAATCTTCACTCCATCTATTGGGCTTCGATGCCTATCCTGTTTTCCAGTATTGCGTACATCCTGTTTGTGATGCATTTGCTGGAAATCAATCCGTATCAACACAAGCGACTCTATGCGGCGGGGCGGGTGATTTTGGTGGTGATGGTCTTGTTTTTGTTGTTGGCTATTGCTTTCCCCAATTGGGCATTGGAGTTTTGCCGCTATGAAGTTGGGCTGTTTTTATGCTATGGGCTGGCTACGGCCATCAGGCAAAGCCAGCGTAAAAATGCCACTGCCAAACGCTATTTAATCGCGATTAGCCTGTTTTTTGTGTCGGGGATTATTACGATCAGCCTCAGCAAAATGCATCAACAGTTTGATTTGTATGTCGAACATCTGGGCCTGGTGAGTGTGGCCATTGAGGTGGTATTGCTGGCGTTGGTGCTTTCTTTTCAATTTGCCCAATTGCATAAAGAAAAAGAAGAGGCATTAGAGGCGCTGGGCATGACGGAGAAAGTAGCCAATTCGGATGCTTTAACCAGCCTGCCTAATCGCTATGCGTTTGTAAAAGCGCTGGATCGGCTACCCATGCAGAGTAGCCTGACCTTTATTGATCTGGATGGACTTAAGTTTTATAACGATCATTACGGGCATGCACGTGGAGATGAGTTGCTGATCTGCTTTGCAAAAAAATATCAGCATTATTTAGGCAGTACGCTCATCTTGTATCGATTGGGTGGGGATGAGTTTGCCGTATTAAGTCACAAAGGTGAGGTGGTCGTTGTAGAGCAGGCGTTGCAAGAGGCGGTTGAAAATATGCGCCGTGAGGGGTTTGAGTTTTCCGGGGCCAGCGCAGGGTCCGCCTATTATTATGAGGTTGATAATATCTCTGAGTTTATGCGTTTGGCGGATATGCGCATGTACGAAAATAAGCGCGTGCGCAAAATACAATAACAAAACAAGAGCCGTAACACGGCAAGATCAGTTGCGCTAAGGATGCCATGTTCATCAGTGCGCAGCATTGGGGCAACATATTGTTAGTCAATCAAGGGGGAATTTATGTTTGCAGCTGCAACAACACGTTCTGCGCTGGTGATGACCATTTTGGCGATGATACTCATCCCATTGATCTCATCCTGGTTTGCTTATCCATCTACGCATCTTCCGCCTGGCTTCGGTATTTTTCCGCCGCAGTTTGTTGAAGACCCGCCTGGCTTTAATTTGATCGTGTTTGTTGTCATTGCTCTGCTCGAAGCCGCGGTCGCGATTTTTTTACTCTTCCCGCAATGGTTTGGCTTTAAGCCTGTCGCACCTTCTCCGCAGCCTGTCCCGCGCGCCCTGCCTTGGTGGTTTTGGGCCGGGATGGTGGTCACGCTGTTTTTCTGGTGGTTGATGTGGGCGCGTACGACCCCGTTTGGTGATCTGGTGTATTACGCGTTCACCCCCATGTGGTGGGGATTTATCTTTGTGCTCGATGGCCTGACATTCCGCTATGCGGGCGGCTACTCGCTGTTTGCCAGCCGCCCCAAGACATTTCTGATCAGTGCGGCTGTCTCGCTAGGTGGCTGGTATTTCTTTGAGTATTTTGATTATTTTGCCTTGGGTAACTGGTATTACCCCAATACAGATGATATTCCTGCATTAAGCCATGCCAAGATCGTATGGATTTTTCTGTTTGCGTATACCACTGTGTGGCCGGCGATTTTTGAGTGGTATACCTTGCTCAATGCGTTTCCAAAATTTGTCGCACGCTATGCACAAGGTCCTGCGCTCTCACTGCCAGCCAAGCCGATGTTATATCTGAGCTTTGTCTTGTTGGCTGCCGTACCGTTCTGGCCATATCCATTATTTTGGGCCATGTGGATTGCGCCTTTAATCGGCATTAGCGCCATATTGATGCTGCTGGGCATCTGGACGCCATTTACCGATGTCGCAAAAGGCAATTGGAGTCCAGTGCTATTAATGGCGCTGAGTGCCATCATTAACGGCTTGTTCTGGGAGGTGTGGAACTATGGTAGCGCGCATCCCGTATTGCCGGTCACCAACCCTAATTATTGGGTATACGATATCCCTTACGTGAATGTGATACATATTTATGTCGAAATGCCGCTGCTGGGCTTTGCCGGTTATTTGCCGTTTGGGGTGCTCGCCTGGGTCATATTTCTCTGGGCGGGCAAGGTATTTGGATTTAATACTGACATTCTCAAGAGCGGTCAGGGACATTAAGGGCTGGCGCCATTGTCCAGTGAAAGTCATCTGGCAGGTTAAGCTGAACTCAGCTTAACCTGTGTCTGTTTACCACTGTTTGCTCAGCATCATGTGCAGGAAAAAACCGCCGTTATTCGCTTCGGTATTTTGTCCGAACACATTGCTATTGTAAGTCACGTCTTTGGGCAGCAGCCATTCGATACCACTAGTGATTTTCCAGTTGGCATCAAGCTTGCGAGCCATGCCCAGCGTGATGTGTTGTTCTAGGGTCGCCGCCAACAGCGCGCTGGAATTTTGCCTGGGTACCGGATTTTTACCATAGTTGTAACCTGCATATAGCGTCGTTTTGTCGTCGTAGCGATAGGCCGCGCCCAGGGCGTAGACCAGTTGATCATGCCAGTTCTGCGGGTTGACCGTTCTCAGTTGACTCGCTGCTGATGGATTGTCAGGATCTTGCCAGGTGGTGGTGACATCCTTAATGGCATCGCTCCATTGTATCCAGTTGATTTTGGCGGAGAGCAGCCAACGGTCATCCGGTTTGAATGCGGCACCTATCGCTACCTCGCGCGGCAGAGCAAACCCCTTAATGCTCAAGTCACGATAACGGACCACCCCAGATGCGCCATTATTCACCAATGATGTCCCGCCAGTCAGTGGCAATTCTGTTTTTTCGGTGTAGCTAAAGCCCAGTGTCAATTGCTCATCCAGTCGATATTGCACGCCTACCTTAAACCCTGGGCGTATCGTATCTGCACCTTTGTTTTTAAACCCTGAAAATACGTTCGGGACAGAAGTGTTGTAAAAAAAACCTTGCTTGATGCTGGCGTAATTGATGCTCAGTACGGCGCCGACGGATAAACGGTCATTCACCTGGCAAGCCAACCCTGGCGTGATTTTGGCGATACCAAACAAAGAGTACATTTCGTCATTGGTGCCAAACGGCGTGTTGATATGCTTAAACACCGCCCCGGCCCCGCCTTGGGTAAAAAAGCCGATGCCCGCAGTACAGGGTAGATCCTCCAGTGCTTGTGCATATCCGCCACCAGCCAATAAGGTGTAACGATTATCTGCGTGTTGGTCGTTGCGCGCGTCAACCTGTTCGAGATGGGTGGTGCGCAGCAGTGAGCCGTAAGCATCGAACTGCTTGCTTTTGATTTGCACCAGCCCGGCCGGGTTGGTATTCAGTGCGCTGGTATCCCTTGCCACAGCGGTATCCGCCCCGCCCATGAGGGTGGATTCAGCGCCGTAACCAATGAGCAGAATGCCATTGGTTGCCCGCACTGGCAGGCTCAGTGCCATTAAAAGGAGTGGGAGTAAACGGATTGTGCGGAATATCATCGGTGGCATGACTGGGGTCTAGTTTTGGCTAGGGTCTAATTGATAAGTTAACTTTTTAACTATGTATTCGGACCCGCCAGTTATACCGCTTTTACAGCGTATTTGATTGGGCGATTAAACAGGGATGCATGGGCCAATTTTGCAAAAGCATATCTTTTTTAAGGAAGTTTTCCTATATGTTTATAGCGGTAATCATTGTTGAGTGGTCTGTTTGAGAGGGCCTTAGGCTAAATAAGCGCATGTCAGGCATTTTTAATGGTTTAGCGTCAGTCGTATTATTTGGTTAGAGCCGCTGGTTTGTGTTCCCGTTGCCAGGCATCCAATAGGGCTTCCATTCTCTGCTGGTGGTAGCCACGCACCACCTCTCCTGCCACTAATAAGACGGGGACGCCGTTTGCCGCCAGCCGCTGGTATTGGCTGCGTGCTTCTGCTGAGGTTTCGATATTCATTTCCTTATAGGGAATGCCTTTCGTTGCCAGCAGTGCGCGCGTTTTTTCGCAATAAGGGCACCAGTCGGTGGCGTAGAGCACCACTTGCCCATGGCTAAAATCTGGTGGCGGGTTCAGGTAAAACCACCAGGTATGCCATTGCATGGCCAGCAAAATCGCTGTCCCTAAAATCAGGAAGTTTAAGCGTGGGGAAAGTTTCATCAAAAGAGTGTATGTGGAATGGCGGGCATGCTTGCCTAGACCTATTTTTTGCCTAAAAAATCACCCGAAAATACTGTTTTTTAATTATTCAATAATTTCAATGAGATAGCTATCCTTATTAAACAACTTTATGTATTAATTGCGCCAATCCGTTGATTTGAATTGCTTTGTTAAAATGCTCTAAGTCATTGTCTTTAAAAGAGATTTTTTCACCCAAAGTGCTTGCCAAGCACTTTTTTTTTATCTATAGTGTGCAAAAGGGTGATTTTGTGTTGAATTGTGGGAAATTATTCCTTTTTTCAACAAGAAATAGGGTTAAGGATCAAAATTGATGTTTCGCGGGGCGGTACAGTTGAGTTTGGATGCGAAGGGGCGGCTAAGTGTGCCGGCCAAGCATCGTGACGCCCTGACGGCCGGTGGGCAGGGGGAGGTTGTGCTGACTGCGCATCCTCACCGTTGCCTGATTTTGTATCCAAAAGCAGCTTGGGAGCCGATTGAGACCAAGCTGACCAGTTTGTCCAGTTTTAATCCTCAAACCAGTGGTATTCAGCGCATGATCGTCGGTCAGGCAGATGTGATGCATCTGGATTCTGCGGGCCGCTTGCTGGTGAATGCTGTACTGCGCAAATTTGCCAAGCTCGACAAGGAGGTGATGATGGTCGGGCAGGGTAGTCATTTTGAATTGTGGGATCTGGCCGCATGGGATCAGCAGCTGGAAAGCCTGATGGCGGCGGATCAATTACAGATTCCACAAGAGCTCGAAGGATTCTCGCTATGACGCGGGGCGCGAAGTCAGCGCCCGCGTCCTTGACGGAAACGTCAGTGTCACCAGCCGCCGCCAGTCATATCACCGTGTTGTTGCATGAGGCGGTGGATGCCTTGAATGTGCGGGCGGATGGCTTGTATGTGGACGGGACGTTTGGCCGTGGCGGACATAGTCGCCGCATTCTTTCCCAGCTGGGTAGTGAAGGCCGTTTGATCGCGCTGGACCGTGATCTGGCGGCTGTTGCGCATGGGCAGGCGATTGCCGATGCGCGTTTTAGCATGGTGCATGCACATTTTTCCTCCATGGCGGAGGTGCTTGAGTCATTGGGTGTGCAGGCAGTGGATGGCATTTTGCTCGATCTGGGGATTTCGTCGCCACAGATTGATGAGGGTGAGCGTGGTTTCAGTTTCCGTTTTGACGGGCCGCTGGACATGCGTATGGATCAAAGCCGCGGCAAGACTGCGGCGCAGTGGCTGGCTGAAATGCCAGAAAAACAATTGGTGGAGGTGATTAAAGATTATGGTGAAGAACGGTTTGCTAAGCAGGTTGCAAGGGCGCTTGTTAAAGAGCGCGAAGATGGGCATGCCATCACCACTACAGGACAACTTGCCAAGATCGTGGCAGGCGCCATCCCCAAGAATGAGCCGGGCCAGAACCCTGCAACGCGCACATTTCAGGCTTTACGGATTTTCGTCAATCAAGAGCTTGAGGAACTCTCGCTAGTGTTGCCGGATTGCTTACGTTTGTTGCGCCCGCAAGGCCGTCTGGCGGTGATCAGCTTCCATTCGCTGGAAGATCGCATCGTCAAACGCTTTATTCAGTCGGAAGCAGATCGCGACAACCTGCCCGCAGGCTTGCCTATACGCGCCAAGGACTTGCCACAACCGCGCATGATGCCCGTGGGCAAGGCGATCAAGCCAAGCAAGGCTGAAGTGGCAGCAAATGTACGTTCACGCAGCGCGGTTTTGCGCGTGGCTGAACGCACCACGGTGCAGTAGTTAAATGATGCCATCGTTTGAACAAGGCTTAGACCAGTGATCCGGCTCAATTTGATTTTGTTTGCATTAACGATTGCGATGGCGCTGGGTGTGGTCACGGCCCAATACAAGGCGCGCAAACTGTATTTTGAGCTGGACCGGCAAGAAATGCTGACCAAACAGTACATGACCGAGTATGACCAGTTGCAAATTGAGCAGAGCACCTGGGCCATGCATTCGCGCCTGGAAGATTTTGCGACCACCCGCTTGCATATGCATAGCCCGAGCATGCAGCAAACGCAGGTCATTCTGCTGGATGCGCCAGCGGCGCCCTGAGCAGGCGTGACGAGGATCAACAGTCATGTTGCTTAAGGAAAGCCAACACAAGCTGGTCAAGTTGCCGGCCTGGCGCAGAAGAACGCTGCTGGTCTTGCTGCTATTGAGTTTTGTCCTGTTGCTGGGACGCGGGTTTTACCTGCAAACCTTGCACAAGGATTACCTGATTAAAAAGGGTGAGGCGTTTTCGCGGCGCAAAGTGGTGTTGATGCCACATCGCGGCAAGATTTATGACCGTAACTTCAAACCATTGGCGATCAGCTTGCCAGTGGAGTCGGTATGGGCTAACCCGACCGACGTACAGTTTACGGCGGCACAGCTCAAGCAAATGGCGAAATTGCTCGAGATGCCGCCCAAAGAGCTGCAACAGAAGTTGCAGAAAAAGAAAAAAGAATTTGTGTATATCAAACGGAGAGTGGCGCCCGATGTGGCAAAACAGGTGATGGCGATGAAAGTGCCCGGCGTATTCAGTCAGAAAGAATACAAACGCTTCTACCCAGCGGCAGAAGTGGCGGCGCATATCGTCGGTTTTACGGGCGTGGATGACACCGGCGTAGAGGGCATGGAGCTCTATCGCAACAATGTTCTGTCTGGCACACCCGGCAAGCGTGACTTTGTGCGTGACCGCAAGGGCCATGTTGTCGAGGATCTGGTCGCGGTCAAACTGCCGCATGATGGTCAGGATCTGGTACTCAGCATAGACCGCACCGTGCAATATGTGGTGCACCGCGAGTTGTCGCGTGCGGTTGAAAAACACAAAGCCAAGGCGGCCGCAGCGGTGGTGCTGGATGCTAAAACCGGCGAGGTGCTGGCCTTGGTCAATATCCCGACCTATAACCCGAACAATCCGGTCAATGTCGCCAGCAAGCTGCGCAACTCGGCCATCGTCAATATTTTTGAACCGGGCTCGACCATGAAGCCGGTCACTGCGGCGGCAGCCATGGAGTTTGGTCCTTACCAGTCCGATACCAAAATCCAGACTGCCCCCGGCTTTTTGCGTATTGGGACCGCCACCATTCACGATGCCCACCCGAATCAGGTATTGACGGTGTCACAGGTGATTCAGAAGTCCTCCAACGTTGGTTCGGCCAAAATGGCGCTCGATTTAAACCGCGAGCAATTGTGGAACACCTATGTGCAACTCGGCTTTGGCTCACCTACCAAAATCGGGTTCCCGGGTGAGGCCTCTGGCAAGGTGCGTGATTACAAGACCTGGCGTCCGATTGAGCAGGCCACCATGTCTTACGGGCACGGTATCAGTGTGACCTTGTTGCAGTTGGCGCGTGCTTATACCGTGTTTGCCAACGAGGGCGAATTGCTGCCGGTGACACTGAATAAACTCTCCGAGCCACCTGTCGGGCGTCAGGTGTTTTCAGCCAAAGTGGCCAATTCGGTCAAGGATATGCTGGAGCTGGTCGTGCAGCCTGGCGGCACCGCGATCAAGGCGCAAGTCACTGGTTACCGCGTGGCGGGTAAAACCGGCACGGCGCACAAACTCGGTGACCATGGCTATGAGCACGACAAATATGTGGGTTCGTTTGTTGGCATGGTGCCCGCCTCTAATCCGCGCCTGATTATGGCGGTGATGATAGACGAACCGAGCAATGGCGAATACTACGGTGGTAGTGTGGCGGCGCCGGTGTTTAGCGCGGTGATGAATGATGTGTTGCGCATGCTGGTGATCCCGCAAGACGGCAATGCGCTGCCTGTGACGCCGCCTGCGGATGCGGCTGAAGTCAAGGAGGCGATGTGAGTAAATACATTATTCCCGCGCCCGTCCATGGCATCACGGCAGATAGCCGCAAGGTGGAAAAGCATGGCTTGTTCCTCGCTTATCCTGGTCAGCACAGCGATGGTCGCGATTACATCGCCGATGCCATTGCCAAAGGTGTGAATACTGTGATCTGGGATAGTGAGGGCTTTGACTGGAACCCTGACTGGCAAGTCCACAATATTGCGATTCCCGAGCTGAAATATCAGGTGGGCCATATCGCCAGCCAGTTTTACAAAAATCCATCCGAGCAGTTGTGGTGTGTGGGTGTCACCGGCACCAACGGCAAAACCACGGTCACGCATTGGCTGGCGCAGGCTTACCGCTTTTTGCAGCGGCAGTCAGCTGTGATTGGCACACTGGGTAATGGCGTGCTCGAAGACTTGCAGCCTACGCAAAACACTACCCCGGGCCCGGTAGAGTTGCAAAACATGCTGGCCAACTTTGTGTTGGACCAGGTGCAGATGGTGGCGATGGAAGTGTCTTCGCATGGCCTGGACCAGGGGCGTGTGAATGGGGTGGCCTTTGATGTGGCTGTATTCACCAACCTGACGCGTGATCATCTGGATTACCACCTGACCATGGAGGCTTATCAGGCTGCAAAACGCAAATTGTTTGACTGGCAGACCCTGTCAGCCGCGGTCATCAATCTGGATGATGCCTTTGGTGCCAGCTTGATTGCCGAACTGCGCAAGCAGGGCAAAACCGTGATCAGTTATGGTTTGCAACCTGAAGCAGATATTTGTGCCACGGCCGTGACCATGCATGCCACAGGTTTTGAAATCAAGGTGCGTACACCGCATGGCATTGGCGAAGTGCAATTGCACGCGCTGGGCCAATTCAATGTGTATAACGCATTGGCGGTACTGGGCAGCCTGCTGGCCAACCAGGTAGCCTTGCCTGCCGCCTTGCAGGCTGTGTCGGGACTGGTGCCGGTGGCTGGCCGCATGCAGATGTTTGGTGGTGGCGACCTGCCGCTGGTGGTGGTGGATTATGCCCATACGCCGGACGCGCTGGAGAAAGCGCTGCATACCTTGCGCATGCAAACCCGCGGCAAGCTGACTTGTGTATTTGGCTGTGGCGGTGACCGTGACAGTGGTAAGCGCAGTGAAATGGGGCGCATTGCTGATGAATTGGCCGATCTGGTGTTGATGACCAATGACAATCCGCGCAGTGAGAATCCCTACGCCATTATTGCGGCGATTGCCGAGGGTATGCGCCGTGAAGCCGCGGTCGAGACTGACCGTGCCAAGGCGATTGCATTGGCGGTCAGCCAGGCGGGCAAAGGCGACGTGGTGTTGGTGGCTGGCAAGGGGCATGAAGACTATCAGGAAATCCAGGGTATCCGCTATCCGTTCAGTGATGCGGAGTGGGTGCAAAGCGCATTGAAGAAAAAGGTGAACGCATGATTGCGCTGAAAACCATCGCCGAGGTATTGCAAGGCACTTTGCTGGGCAACGACGTCACAGTGACTTCGGTAGATACTGACAGTCGCCGCGTACTACCCGGGCAATTGTTTGTGGCCTTGCCGGGTGAGAAATTTGACGGCCATGACTTTTTGCCGCAAGTGGCTGCGCAAGGCGCGGTGGCAGCGCTGATCAGCAAGCCCGTAGAGACCGATTTGCCTGCCGTGCTGGTGAAAGACACCCGCCTGGCGTTAGGCCAGCTGGCCAGCTGGTGGCGCCAGCAATTGGCATTGCCACTGATTGCGGTCACTGGCAGTAACGGCAAAACCACCACCAAAGAAATGATTGCCGCGATTATGCAAGTGCATGTCGGCGGCACCGATCTGGTGTTGGCCACGGCCGGTAACTTTAATAACGATATCGGCATGCCGCTGACCCTGTTGCGTTTGCGCGCAACGCACCGGTGCGCCGTGATCGAGATGGGCATGAATCATCTCGGTGAGATTGATTACCTGACGCGTCTGGCGCGGCCAAATGTGGCGGTCATCAATAATGCAGGCACTGCGCACATTGGAGAACTGGGGTCGCGGGAAAACATTGCCAAGGCCAAGGGCGAAATTTTTGCCGGATTGGCTGTGGACGGGGTCGCCGTGATCAATGCCGATAGCGACTTTGCCGATTACTGGCGCGGCTTGAATCCTGCGCGCCGGGTGTTGAGTTTTGGCATGCAGCAGGCCGCCGATGTGCAGGGTGAAATGCTGGATGGTGACAGTCAGTTCAAGCTTAGCTTTCAAGGTGAGTCTATCAAGGTCACGCTGGCCGTGCCAGGTGCTCACAACGTGATGAACGCACTTGCCGCTGCTGCGAGCTGTCTGGCCGCGGGTGTCAGCCTGACCGAAGTGGCGCAAGGCTTGGCCCGGTTTGCAGGCGTCAAGGGCCGTTTGCAACAAAAAACCGCGGCCTGTGGTGCGCGCCTGATTGATGACACTTATAACGCGAATCCGGATTCGATGAAGGCGGCGCTCGATGTGCTCAGCAGCCTGGGCGCGAATACCGTGTTCGTCATGGGCGACATGGGCGAACTCGGCGCGGATGCTGAGGCCATGCACGCACAGATTGGCCGCTATGCCAAAGACCGGGGCATACGTCATTTTTATGCACTGGGCACCCTGGCTAAAGCCGCTGCACAGGCGTTTGGGCCACAGGCACAACATTTTGAGTCATTGCCCAGCCTGGTCGAGGCCTTAAATCAGGCGGTGACTGCGCAAGACATCGTATTGGTCAAAGGGTCACGCTTCATGCAAATGGAGCGCGTGGTACAGGCGTTGGTTGAGGCGCAAGCCACTGAACAGGTGGGGAAATAGGGAAGAGTATGTTACTAGAACTAACAAAATGGCTGGCTTCGGATGTGCATGGGTTTCATGTATTCAACTACATTACCTTCAGGGCGGTGCTGGCGACACTGACGGCCTTGGCGATTTCATTCCTGGTCGGCCCGGCCATGATACGCAAGCTGACCGAATACAAAGTCGGTCAGGCGGTGCGTGATGATGGTCCACAAACTCATCTGGTCAAAGCCGGCACCCCGACCATGGGCGGCGCATTGATTCTGGTCGCCATCGCCGTGTCTACCTTGCTCTGGGGCAATTTGCATAACCGCTTTATCTGGGTGGTGTTGATCACTACCTTGGGTTTTGGTGCGGTTGGCTGGGTCGATGACTACCGTAAAGTGGTCTTTAAAAATCCCAAGGGCCTGTCTGCCAAAGAAAAATATTTCTGGCAAAGCCTGATCGGTTTTGGCGTGGCAGGCTTTCTGTACGCGACCTCCAGCACCCCTGTAGAAACCACACTGATTGTGCCTTTCTTCAAGCACCTGGTGTTTCCGCTCAGTGCCACCGGTTTTATTGTGCTGACCTACCTGGTGATTGTCGGTAGCAGCAATGCCGTCAACCTGACCGATGGTCTCGATGGTCTGGCGACCTTGCCTACTGTGATGGTGGGTAGTGCGCTGGCGATTTTCTCGTATGTTGCCGGGCATGCCGTGTTTTCAAAATACCTGGGGATTCCCTATGTGGCTGGCGCCAGCGAGTTGATGGTGTTCTGCGCGGCAATGGCTGGTGCGGGCTTGGGCTTTTTGTGGTTTAACGCTTATCCGGCTGAAGTGTTCATGGGCGATGTCGGCGCATTGGCGCTGGGCGCGGCCCTGGGCGTGGTCGCCGTGATTGTACGTCAGGAAATCGTGCTGTTCATCATGGGCGGCGTGTTCGTGATTGAGACTTTCTCGGTGGCCGCGCAAGTGCTGTATTTCAAATACACCAAAAAAATGACTGGTACCGGCAAACGCATCTTTTTGATGGCGCCTTTGCATCACCACTACGAACAAAAGGGCTGGAAAGAGACACAGGTCGTCGTGCGTTTCTGGATCATTACCATGATGCTGGTGCTGGTGGGATTATCCACCCTGAAATTGAGATAAGACGAAAACGTCATTGTCAGGCAAACACATGAAAAAACACTTCGAACACCAACGCATTGCTGTCCTGGGACTGGGTGATACCGGCTTCTCGGCGTTGCGCTGGCTGCGTGGTATGGGCGCAGAAGTGGTGATGCTTGACTCACGCCCGCATCCGTCAGGCCTGGATCGCCTGCAAGAAGAATTTCCTGAGGTCGAATACCATCTTGGACCTTTTAATAGCAGCTTGCTGGCGGCGATGGATTTGATTGTGGCCAGCCCGGGTGTGGCACTGAAAGAGCCTGTATTGGCCGATCTGATGGCACAAGGTAAAGCCGTGGTCGGTGATGTCGAGCTGTTTGCGCGCTTCCGTGCGCCTTATGCCAAGGTGATTGCCATCACCGGCTCCAACGGCAAAACCACCGTGACCTCGCTGGTGGGCGAAATCTGCAAACAGGCCGGTCTCAATACTATTGTGGCTGGCAATATCGGTTTGCCCGTGCTGGATACGCTGCACATGCCCGCGCCAGACGTTTATGTGCTGGAGCTGTCCAGTTTTCAGCTGGAAACCACGCACAGCCTGGAGATTGATGTTGCCACGGTGCTCAATCTGTCCGAGGATCATATGGATAGATACGACAGCATGACCGATTATGCGCAGGCTAAGGCCCGTATCTACCAGCATGCCCGCATTGCCGTGGTAAATCGTGATGATCCTGCCAGCATGGCCTTGGCTGGTGCCATGCCGCAGATTTCATTCGGCGTTAACCCGGCCCCTAGCATCAATGATTACGGCCTCAATGACGCAGGCTGGCTGTGCGCGGGTAATCGCCACTATATTGAAGCCGATACCCTGCAGATCCGCGGCAAACACAATATTGCCAATGCGCTGGCTGCCATTGCGCTGGCGCAGGCCATCGGCATAGACAAAGTTTCCATCCTGCATACCGTGCAGTCGTTTGCCGGCTTGCCACACCGCGTGGAGTGGGTGGCCAACATTGAGGATGTCGACTTTTACGATGACTCCAAAGGCACCAATGTTGGCGCGACCTGCGCTGCCATCAGCGGCATGCTCAAACAGGGCAAACCACAAAAAGTGGTGCTGATTGCGGGCGGCGACGGCAAGGGCCAGGACTTTAATCCCTTGCGTGATGCCGTGTTGCACCATGCGCGTGCTGTGGTGTTGATCGGCCGTGATGGTCCCAAAATTCAACAGGTCTTGCAGCACTTGCAATTACCTGTGGTCGATGCCGTTGATCTAACCGCGGCAGTGCATATTGCCAAAACACTGGCTGAGGCGGGCGATGCGGTCTTGCTGTCCCCTGCCTGCGCCAGTTTTGATATGTTCCGCAACTACGAACACCGCGCACAGGTATTTGTCGAGGCTGTGAAAGCCATGGAGGCCGCATGCTTGGGCCGCTGATGATGTCGCGTGAGCGCTATAACTCGCCCAGCTATGATCAGTCGCTGGTGTGGGTGGTGCTGTCGCTGCTGGCGTTTGGCATGGTCATGGTGTATTCGGCTTCCATTGCCTACGCCGACTCAAGCAAGATGTTTGGCCATAACAGCACCTACTTCCTGGTGCGCCAGGCTTTGTATATTTCAGTCGGCTTGGGGGCAGCCATCGTGGTGTTTCAAGTGCCCATGGCCTGGTGGCAAAAGATGTCGCCTTACCTGTTTATTGCCGGCATTGTGCTGCTAATTCTGGTATTGATCCCCGGCATCGGCAAAGTGGTCAATGGCAGTCGCCGCTGGATTTCCCTGTTGATCATGAATCTGCAGCCTTCAGAACTCATGAAGCTGTTTATTGCCATGTATGCCTCCGACTATGCCGTGCGCAAGGCCAGCAGCATGCACAGCTTTAAAAAGGGCTTTTTACCCATGCTGGGTGTGATGGTGTTTGTCGGCGTGCTGCTGTTGAAAGAGCCCGATTTTGGCGCGTTTGCTGTCACGGCCTCGATTGCGTTTTCCATCATGTGGCTGGGGGGCGTCAATCTCAAGGTGTTTCTGGCCATGCTGGGCGCCTTGCCATTGGCAGTGATTGGTCTGGTGGTGATGGAACCCTATCGTCTGGAGCGCATGAAAGGCTTTTTGAATCCGTTTGATGATCCATTTGATACCGGCTATCAGTTATCGCATGCCCTGATCGCGTTTGGTCGCGGTGAGTTTTGGGGCGTGGGTCTGGGCGGCAGTGTGGAAAAACTGCTCTACCTGCCAGAGGCACATACTGACTTTTTACTGGCCGTGGTGGCGGAAGAGCTGGGCTATGTGGGTGTGCTGGTCGTGGTCTTGTTGTTTGCCTGGCTGGTGATCCGCGCCTTTAGCATTGCCAAAGAAGCCGTTGCCAATGAGCGTTATTACTCGGCCTTGCTGGCACAAGGCATCGGCGTCTGGATGGGCGTGCAGGGTTTTATCAATATGGGCGTGAACATGGGCCTGTTGCCAACCAAAGGCCTGACTTTGCCACTTTTGTCTTACGGTGGTAGCGGCATTTTGGCCAATTGCATCGCTTTGTCGGTGTTGCTGCGTATTGACTTCGAGAACAGACGTCTGCAGAAAGGCCTGCAGTCATGACCCGTGCATACACATTACTGGTGATGGCGGGCGGCACTGGCGGCCATGTGTATCCTGCGATGGCCGTGGCCGATGCCTTGCATGCACAAGGTTGGCAAATTGTCTGGCTGGCCACCGAGGGGGGCATGGAAAACCGCCTGATTGCAGACAAACCCTATGCAAAAGCCATGATGACCATGCAAGGCGTGCGCGGTAAAGGGGTGATGGGCTGGTTGACTTTACCAGTCAAGCTGCTGCGTGCATTTGCCCAAGCCAGGCGGGCGATTGCGGAACATCAGCCCGATGTCGTGTTGGGCATGGGCGGCTTTGCCGCGTTTCCAGGTGGAGTGATGGCGAAGCTGGCTGGCGTGCCGCTGGTGATTCATGAGCAAAACTCGGTGGCGGGGTTGACCAATAAAGTGCTGGCCAAGCTGGCAAATCGGGTATTGACCGGCTTCCCCAATGCGTTGGGGGCCAAAGGGGAAATGGTCGGTAATCCAGTACGTGAAGGCATTACCACCTTGCCCACGCCAGAACAGCGCTTTGCCGAGCATCACGGCGTGTTGCGGGTCCTAGTGGTAGGCGGCAGTTTGGGCGCGGTGGCATTGAACACCTTGCTGCCACAGGCTTTTGCGCAGTTGCCGCCCAATGCGCGGCCACAGATCATTCATCAGTCTGGTGAAAAACAGATTGAGGCTTTGAAAAAAGCCTATGCCGAGGCAGGTGTGGCGGCTGATTGCCGCGCCTTTATTCATGACATGGCAGAAGTGTATGCCTGGGCAGATCTGGTGATTTGCCGGGCTGGAGCCCTGACCGTGGCGGAGTTGGCCAATGTGGGCGCTGCCAGCATTCTGGTGCCCTTCCCGTTTGCGGTGGATGATCACCAGACCACCAATGCCGCGTATTTGGCACAAGCAGGCGCGGCGCAGCTGATTCAACAGCGTGACCTGGACATTGGGTCATTGGCCGCCTTGTTGCAAACACTGGATAGAGCCACTTGCCTGGCGATGGCGCAAAAAGCGCGCGCACTTGCCAGGCCACAGGCCACGCGCCAGGTGGCAGCGGTTTGCCAGCAACTGGCCGAGAACAACGGAAAACTTAAAGCACTATGAAGCATAAAGTCAAAAAAATTCATTTTATCGGCATCGGCGGCTCGGGCATGAGCGGCATTGCCGAAGTGCTGCTGAACCTGGGCTTTGAAGTCAGCGGGTCAGACCTGGCCAGCAATGCCACCACCAGACGCTTGCAAGGCTTTGGCGCCACTGTGTTTCAGGGGCATGCCACCGAGCACCTGGGCAATGCGGATGTGGTGGTGGTATCCAGTGCGATCAATGAAGAAAACCCGGAAATCATCGCCGCGCGCGCGCGCAAAGTGCCCGTGATTCCGCGTGCGGTCATGTTGGCCGAACTCATGCGCTTCAAGCAAGGCATCGCCGTCGCAGGGACACATGGCAAAACCACCACTACCAGCCTGATTGCCAGCATTCTGGCAGAGGCCGACATGGACCCGACCTTTGTCATTGGCGGCAAGCTGGAAGCGGCCAGCGCCAATGCGCGCTTGGGTACCGGTGAATTGATCGTGGTAGAGGCCGATGAGTCTGATGCGTCGTTCTTGCACCTGACGCCGATCATGGCGGTGGTGACCAATATCGACCAGGACCACATGGACACTTACGAGCACAGTTTTGACAAACTCAAAACCGCGTTTGTCGAGTTCTTGCAGCAGATTCCTTTCTGGGGCATGGCTGTGTTGTGCATCGATGACGCCAATGTGCGTGAAATCCTGCCGCGCGTCACCCGGCCAGTGACCACCTATGGCACGCACGAAGAAGCTGCGATTCGCGCGGAAAACATCATTGCCGACAATGGCAAGATGCATTTCACCCTGGTGCGTAAAAACGGCGTGACCGTACGTAATGAGGTGACCTTGAACCTGCCCGGCCACCACTATGTGCTGAATGCGCTGGCGGCAATTGCGATTGCTACTGAGTTGAATGTGCCGGATGCCGCCATCCTCAAGGCGCTGGCTGAGTTCCGCGGGGTGGGCCGTCGCTTTGAGCGTTATGGTGAAATCCCGACCAGTCAAGGCGAGCATGCCGGTGGACACTTCACGCTGGTGGATGACTACGGACATCACCCGATTGAAATGCAGGCGGTGATTGCAGCCGCGCGCGGCGCCTTCCCGGGTCGCCGTCTGGTGCTGGCCTTCCAGCCGCACCGCTATACCCGCACGCGCGACTGTTTTGAAGATTTTGTAAAAGTGTTGTCGACCGTGGATGCTTTGCTGTTGACCGAAGTGTATTCGGCAGGCGAATCACCGATTGTGGCGGCGGATACGCGCAGCCTGATCCGCGCCATCCGCGTCAACGGCAAGGTGGAGCCACGCTTTGTGGAAACCACCGAAGAACTGCCGGCAGCCATTCTTGAGAGTGTGTTGCCTGGCGATGTGGTGGTGGTGATGGGCGCTGGCAATATCGGTAGCGTGGCGGCCAAAACACGGGAAATGGCTAGCGTATGAGTGCCACCCGTGTGAAAAGCTCAGGTTTGCAAGTGCTCAAGAACGAGCCTTTGGCCCGCTATACCAGCTGGCGTGTCGGCGGCCCGGCGGATCGCCTGGTGCTGGCTGACAGCGTAGAAGCCTTGCAGGAGTTTTTGCAGCAATTATCGGCCAGCGAGCCGCTGACTTTTATTGGCCTGGGTAGCAACCTGCTGGTAAGGGATGGCGGAGTGCGCGGCACAGTGGTGGTCATGCATCAGGCGCTGCAAGCGCTGGAGATGCAAGGTGAGCGTATTTATGCGGATGCTGGCGTGACCTGTGCCAAGCTGGCGCGCTTTGCTGCCAGCCAGGACCGCGTTGGGGCCGAGTTTATGGCTGGCATTCCGGGCACCGTCGGCGGTGCACTGGCGATGAATGCCGGTTGTTATGGGGGGGAAACCTGGCAATGGGTGGATCAGGTAAAAACGATTAACCGTGCTGGCATCGTGCAAACCCGTGCAAAAGTTGAATACCAGCCCAGCTATCGTCATGTGGCGCATCCGGCGGCAGATGAGTGGTTTTTGGGTGGCTGGTTTGCCGTCCCTGCTGGCGATGGCAAGGCGTCTGCCGAACAGATCAAGCAGTTGCTGGCGAAGCGCTTGGCCAGCCAGCCACTGAATATGCCGAGTGCAGGATCTACCTTTAGAAATCCTGAAGGCGATTTTGCTGCGCGGCTGATTGAAGCTTCAGGGTTGAAGGGCGCCACCATCGGTGGCGCGCAGGTCTCTGAAAAGCATGCCAACTTTATTGTGAATCTTGGGCAGGCCAGCGCGGCGGATATTGAAGCCCTGATTGAGCACGTGAAAACCACCGTGCGCGCCAAACAGGGCGTGGCATTGGTGCAAGAAGTAAAAGTAATTGGGGAAGGTGTTTTACAAGCATGAGTACAAGTCAGTCTCAATTTGGCAAAGTGGCCGTGTTGTTCGGCGGTCGTTCCGGCGAGCGTGAAGTGTCGCTCAAAAGTGGTTCGGCTGTGCTGGCGGCCTTGCAGCGCCAGGGCGTGGATGCGCATGCCTTTGATCCGGCCAGCCAGGACTTGTCGGCGCTCAAGCAGTTTGACCGTGCCTTTATTGCCTTGCATGGACGCTTTGGTGAAGACGGCACCATACAGGGGGCGCTTGAGTTAATGGGCATCCCTTATACCGGCAGCGGCGTCATGGCGTCGGCACTGGGCATGGATAAGTGGCGCACCAAGTTGTTGTGGACGGCTGCGGGTGTGACCACGCCTAACTATGTGCTCATGGATGACAGTACCCATGTTGAAAATGTCGTCACGGCACTGGGTTTGCCGCTGTTTGTGAAACCGGCCAATGAAGGTTCCAGCATCGGTGTCAGCAAGGTCAAGCAGGCGGGGGAGGTGCAGGCAGCGTATGCATTGGCCAAACAGTCAGACCCGCTGGTGATTGCCGAACAGTTTGTCGGTGGCGGTGAATATACCGTCGGCATTCTGGGCGAGACCGCACTGCCTATCGTGCGCATTGTGCCCAAAAACGAATATTACGATTACGAAGCCAAGTATTTGCGCGACGACACCGAGTACCGCTGCCCTTGTGGCTTGTCTGCCGCGCAGGAGCAACAGATCCAGGCTGAAGCCTTACAGGCATTCAAGGTGCTGGGCTGCAAAGGCTGGGGACGGGTGGACTTTTTGATGGATGAGGCCGGTAAACACTATTTTCTGGAGGTGAATACCAGCCCGGGCATGACCGATCACAGCCTGGTGCCGATGGCAGCAAAAGCGGCCGGCATGGATTTTGATGCCTTGGTGATCCGTATTTTGCAACAAACCTTGCGTGACGCATAACGGGGACGAATAAAACGATGTGGGATAGACCAACATTGCTGAACTGGATCGCCAACCTGCTGTTTTCACTGGCAGTGGTGATGTTGTTGTACGCCTTGTTGTTTGTGGTGTTGCATTTGCCCATCTTCCCGGTCAAGCAAGTACAGGTGGAGGGCAACCTCGACCATGTGAACCATGAGCAGATCCAGCTCATTGTGCGCAAATACCTGAAGGGCAATTTTTATACGCTGGATTTGCAACGCACGCGTACCGCTTTTGAAAAGCTGCCCTGGGCGCGCAAGGTGGCCGTCCGTCGCCAGTGGCCAGACACTATTGTGGTACAGATTGAAGAGCATCAGGCCCTGGGCCGTTGGGGCGGCGTGGCACTGGTTAATAAGCATGGCGAACTGTTTCAGGCCGCCTCAGATGAGCAATTGCCCACCTTTTATGGGCCCGGCGATGCCGTGAAAGAAGTGGCGCAAGGCTATGCTAGTTTTGCACAGATGCTGGCAGGCACACCGCTACAGATACAGCAACTGAGCCTGTCCTCGCGCCGTGCCTGGGAAATTAAAACAGCGGATGGCCGCCAGATGATGCTGGGGCGAGAAGCCGCGAAACAAAGATTGCAACAGTTTGTGACGGCTTACCGTCAGCAAGCAAGTATTGCAGAGAGCGACTGGCGTTATGCCGATTTACGCTACCCGAATGGCTTTGCCTTGCGCATGCCACGGCCTGGGGCGTAGGCGGCACATTGCCAGAAAGAAGGTCAAGGAAAACACATGAGTAGAGTCAGAGAAGATAAAAATTTGATCGTGGGGCTGGATATCGGCACCTCGAAGATTGTTGCGATTGCGGCAGAGATTTTGCCGGAAGGCACCCTGAAAGTGATCGGGGTCGGGCAGCATGCTTCCCGTGGCTTGAAAAAAGGCGTGGTGGTGAATATTGACTCCACCATGCAGGCGATTCAACGCGCGATTGAAGAAGTGGAGTTGATGGCGGATTGCAAGATCAATACCGTGTATTCCGGCATTGCGGGCAGCCACGTGAAAAGCCTCAATTCGCACGGCATGGTGAAAATCAAAGAGAGCGAAGTCTCGCAGATGGACATCGACCGCGTGGTGGAAACCGCCCGTGCGATTGCCTTGCCGGCAGACCAGCAGATTCTGCATATCCTGACCCAGGAATTCATTATCGACGGTCAGGAAGATGTGCGCGAACCGCTGGGCATGAGCGGCATCCGCCTCGAAGTGCGGGTACATATTGTGACCGGCGCCATTGCCGCGGCACAAAACATCGTCAAATGCATCAAGCGCTGCGGCCTGGAAGTCAGTGACCTGATTTTGCAGCCACTGGCTTCCAGCGAATCAGTGCTCACTGATGATGAAAAAGAGCTGGGCGTATGTCTGGTGGATATCGGTGGCGGTACCACAGACCTGGCGGTGTTCAAGAATGGCGCGATCCGCCATACCGCAGTGATCCCGATTGCCGGTGATCAGATTACCAATGATATTGCGGTGGCCTTGCGCACGCCGACGCAGTCGGCAGAAGAGATCAAGGTCAAGCATGGCTGTGCCTTGCGTCAGTTGGCCGACCCACGCGAAGTGGTGGAAGTACCTGCGGTGGATGGCCGTGAGCCACGCCAGTTGTCCTGCCAGGCATTGACCGAGGTGATTGAGGACCGCGTCGAAGAGATTTACGAGTTTGTGCAGCAAGAGCTGCGCCGCAGTGGCATGGAATCCATGATTGCTTCCGGCATCGTCATTACCGGTGGCGCGGCACAAATGCGCGGCATGGTCGAGCTGGGCGAAGAGATTTTCCATACCCCGGTGCGTCTGGGTGTGCCGCGCTATGTGGAGGGCTTGTCAGAAGTGGTGGGCAATCCACGCTATGCCACCGGCATCGGCTTGTTGTTGATGGCCAAACAGCAGGTGGAGAAACAAATGGTAGGCGATCTGCAATCCGGGTCATTTGGCAGATTGTTTGAAAGAATGAAGCGCTGGTTTACCGGCAACTTTTAGGTTTTTGTTGTTTTTTTAATGTGTTTTAGGGCGAGTGTGCGGGGCAAACCAAGCACTCAAATAATAGGCAATGGAGGGTGAGTATGATTGAGATTTTTGACAAAGAGAATGATGGCGCCGTGATCAAGGTGATTGGGGTCGGTGGTTGCGGTGGAAACGCCGTAGAGCACATGATGACCAAGAGCGTGACAGGCGTTGAGTTTATTTGCGCCAACACGGATATGCAGGCCTTGAAAAAGAGCCATGCCAAAGTCGTGCTGCAAATTGGTTCTGACATTACCAAAGGCCTGGGCGCTGGTGCCAAACCGGAAATCGGTCGCGAAGCCGCGCTGGAAGACCGCGACAGTATCGCCGAAACCATTGATGGTGCAGACATGCTGTTTATTACCGCAGGCATGGGTGGCGGGACTGGTACTGGGGCTGCACCGATCATTGCAGAAGTGGCGCGTGAAATGGGCATCCTGACCGTGGCCGTGGTGACCAAGCCTTTTGCCTTTGAAGGCAAACGTGCCAAAGTCGCACAGGAAGGTCTGGAAGAACTTTCCCAATACGTAGACTCTCTTATCGTTATCCCTAACGAAAAGCTGATGGACGTGCTGGGTGAAGACGTGACCGTGGTAGAAGCTTACCGTGCAGCCAATGATGTCTTGCACAATGCCGTGTCTGGCATCGCTGAAATCATCAACTGCCCAGGCCTGGTGAACGTGGACTTTGCTGACGTACGCACCGTGATGTCTGAAATGGGCATGGCGATGATGGGCTCTGCAGAAGCCAGCGGACCTAACCGTGCACGGATTGCCGCAGAACAAGCGGTTGCCAGCCCATTGCTGGAAGACGTGAATCTGGCCAATGCGCGTGGCGTACTGGTGAACATCAGTGCCAGCGGCAGCTTCAAGATGCGTGAATACTATGACGTGATGAACACGATCAAGGAGTTCACCGCAGAAGATGCGACCGTGATCGTCGGTAACGTGATGGATGAAAGCATGGGCGATAACCTGCGTGTGACCATGGTGGCCACCGGCTTGAACGGTTCCGTGGGCAAACGCCAGGCCAAACCTGAGCTCAAGGTGATGACGACCCTGCGTGATGGTACGACTAACCAGCCGATCTTTAACACGGTTGAAGAAGACGAGCCAGCCGTATTCACCAGCAACAGCCGCCGTGCGCAGGTCGAAGCCATGAAGAACTCCGGGATTGAGGAATACGATATTCCGGCATTTTTGCGCAAGCAGGCTGACTAATGATGCCCCTGGCGGAACCGGGTGCAACACAGGGAAGGCCAGATGAATCATGAGTGAGTACAGCGATTGGCTTATAATGTCGCCAATCATTAACAGTAGAGAAAACCATGTTAAAGCAACGCACGCTTAAACAATCGATCAGCGCCACCGGCGTTGGGCTGCACAGCGGTGAAAAAGTCACGCTGACGCTCAAGCCTGCGCCCGCCGATCACGGAGTGGTGTTCCAGCGCATCGATTTGCCCGATGCGCCTGCCATGCGGGTCGCCCCGACGGCAGTGAATGACACTCGCCTGAGCTCCGCCCTAGAGTTTTCAGGTGCGCGCGTGGCTACCGTGGAGCATTTAATGTCTGCCCTCGCCGGTTTGGGGGTAGACAATGTATTGATAGAACTGACGGCCGCCGAGGTGCCCATCATGGATGGCAGCTCGGGACCGTTTATCTATCTGTTGCAAACGGCCGGACTGGCTGAGTTGGAGGCACCGAAAAAATTCGTGCGTATCCTCAAGCCGGTAGAAGTAAGCGAAGGCGATAAATGGGCAAAATTTACGCCGCACCATGGCTTTAAAGCCGAATTTACCATTGATTTTGCACATCCCGTGTTCGAGTTTTCTGGCAAAACGGTCACCATTGATTACGACAGCCAGAGCTATGTGGACGAGATCAGCCGTGCACGCACATTCGGCTTTATGCATGAGGTCGAATACCTGCGGGCCAATGGGCTCGCCAAAGGCGGCAGCCTCGATAACGCGATTGTGCTGGATGAATACAAAGTCCTCAACGGCGGTGGCTTGCGTTATGAAGACGAATTCGCCAAACACAAAGTCCTCGATGCGATTGGCGACTTGTATATTCTGGGCTATCCGATTGTCGGACAGTTTACTGCGTTCAAATCGGGCCACGCTTTGAATAACCAGTTACTGCGCGCCCTGCTGGCCGATGAAAGCGCCTGGGAATACTGTACGTTTGATAACGACGCCCATGCCCCAGTTGGCTTTGTTAAACAACGCGACTATTTTAGTCCGGCGCCGCTGTTACCGGCGTAAACCGCGTCCAGGCAGATCACAATGTGGTGGATACGAATCTTGTTTGCCGTGCTGGTGTTGAGCACCCTGATCCTGGGCTTGCTGAGCTGGCAGACCGGGCAGCCACGCTACTGGCGCTGGCTCAAGGCAGTCTGGCGCGGTGGGTTTGTGGTCATCCTGTTGTTGCTGTTGTTCTTTTTCCTCAGTCGATTGGCCAGAATTTGAAATTGATCACGCCATCACGTGATCGTTAATGCATGAAGACTAGATTCCCCATTTTCGTGGCACTGGCTGCTGCGCTGTTCATTTTCGCGACTGCTGCATTCGCTGGCGACGCTGAGGTCTATGCACAGGCCAAACAAGCCTATCAAACCAGAAACCTGGCCCAATTATCCGAAGCTACTGATACGCTCAGGCAAAAGCGCTCGCCGTTGCTGCCTTATCTGCAATACTGGCAGATGATCCTCACGCTGGATCAACTCTCTTACAACCAGGTGCAAGCGTTTTTGCAGGAAAATAATGAATCCTTGCTGTCGCAGCGGGTGCGTGAGCTGTGGTTGAAACGACTGGGCCGCTTGCAGTTCTGGGACCAGTTTATTGAAATGCGTGCGCAAATGCCCATGTATTACAGCTTGAACGATGTGGGTAACCAGTGTTACCAGATTCAGGCCGGGATCGCCATGGATGATCCAAATGCCTACGAGGACGGCAAGAAACTGTTGCTGGCGGGCAAAGACCTGCCACCCGATTGTCAGGGCATGCTGGAAGCCTTGCAGCAAGTGGGCGTGCTCGACGAGAAGTTGTTACTGACCCTGTATCGGGACGCGCTGTTTGCCAATAAGCCGGGCCTAGCCAAAGCGATGGCCAAACGCAGCAGCAAAACAGATGCTGCGCTGTTTAAACAACTGGACGAAGTCACGCAAAACCCGGCGTTGGCGCTGAAAAAAGGCACGATTCAGGACCGCAGCGCTTATGGTCGGGCGTTATACATGTATATCATCCATAGACAGGCCAAGGCTGAGATCGAGGTCGCGCGGGCCAGTTATCAAAAATATAACGGCTTGCTGGATGGTGAAGAAAAGCAACTGGTTCAGGCTTATATCGCACTGGAAGCGGCACGTAAACACGCGCCGGAAGCCTTGCAAAGTTTTAACAAGGTGACTGCCTCTGTGCTCAATAACGAGCAGTGGGAATGGTATGCACGGGCCGCTTTGCGTCAGCAGGACTGGAACCAGCTGCTGAAAGTGATCTCTGACATGCCGCCGGTCTTGGGCGAAGAGGCTGCCTGGCGGTACTGGAAAGCACGTGCGCTGCTGATGAAGGGGACGCCTGCAGAAGCCAATGCCTTATTGGCTAAACTCTCGCAGGAGCGGCATTTTTATGGCTGGCTGGCCGCTGAAGAGTTGGGGCCAATGCTGGGTGAGCCGACGGCCACTTATCAACCCGCTGACGACGAAGTCCGGCAGTTTGCACGGCAACCGGCAGTCAAACGCATGGAAGCCTTGTTTGACGTCGAGGCACGCTACGAGGCCAGGCTGGAGTGGATGTACTTGCTGGAAGCGCTGGATGATCCCGGACGTATCGTCGCCGCACAATATGCCATGCTGAAAGGCTGGTTTGACCTGGCGGTGCTGGCGGCAGACAAAACCAGCCGTACCCATAATTTTGAGTTACGGTACCCCACGCCCTACCGCGATTACCTGCAAAAAGCCTCTCGCAGCCGGGAGATTGATGAAGCCTGGGTCTATGGCATTATCCGGCAGGAGAGCCGGTTTATGCACTACGCCAAGTCATCGGTGGGCGCAGGTGGTTTAATGCAGGTGATGCCTGCTACTGCCAAATGGATCGCCAAAAAACTCGGCTTGAATAGCTACCATGATGGCATGCTGCATGACATCGAAACCAATGTGAATCTGGGCACTTATTACATGCGCTACACGCTGGATACGTTTAATGGCCAGGAGGTGATGGCCACCGCCGCCTACAATGCCGGCCCGAGCCGTGCACGGCGCTGGGCGGCCAGTACGCCACTCGAAGGCGCAATTTATGCCGAAACCATCCCGTTTAGCGAGACGCGCAATTACGTGAAAAAAGTGCTGGCCAATGCGCATATGTACGCTGCGCGGTTGGGCTTGCCGGTGGTGACCCTCAAGAAACGTCTGGGGACGATCCCCGCACGCAGTGTGGCAGAGGCTGACACGGTCACCACCACGATCACGATTTCAGAGCAAGAGTAAGCGGCGGTTTTTCGGTACAATAAGCAAATACGAACTCAGTTAACGCAAGACGCATCAGGAACAAGCAAATGAAGACAGTCACAGTGTTGGGTGGTAGCGGTTTTGTTGGTAGCAGTGTGGTCGCCAGGCTAGATCAGGCCGGTTACCAAGTCAAAGTGCTGACGCGGCGTCGCGAGCAGGCCAAGCACTTGATTTTGCTGCCTAATGTGCAGGTGGTTGAGTGTGATATTCATGACCACGCCGCCCTCAAGGCGCAATTGCAGGGCAGTGATGTGGTGATCAACCTGATTGGCATCTTGCATCAAACCCGTGATAACGCCTTTGAAAAAATGCATCACCAGTTTCCACGCCAGGTCGCGCAATTGTGCGAAGCGTTGGGGATTCCGCGTTTGCTGCATATGAGCGCCCTGCAGGCTTCTGCCAGTGCCCCCAGTGAATATTTGCGCAGCAAGGCCGCGGGGGACAGTGCCGTCATGGCGTTCAGCAAAAAACTGCATGTGACCATCTTCCGGCCTTCAGTCATTTTTGGCACGCGTGACCGTTTTATCAACCTGTTTGCCAAGCTGATCCAATGGATTCCCGTGCTGGCACTGGCCATGCCCAATGCCAAGTTCCAGCCGATTTGGGTGGAAGACGTCGCTGCCGCCATGGTGAATGCTGTCGATGAGCCTGCGACCTATGGCAAGACTTATGAGTTGGGTGGCCCCGCCATCATGACCTTGCAGCAAATCATTGAGGCGGTCATGAAAACCATCCATGTGCAGCGCCCCATCCTGGGCTTGAGCCTGCGCATGTCCCTGCTGCAAGGCAGCTTTATGCAGCTGTTGCCCATCAAGCTGATCTCACGCGATAACGTCAAATCCATGCAGGTCGATAATGTGTGCCAGCAACCGATGGCCAACGAACTGTGTGTGGTCCCAACGGATATGTTCGCCGTGATTTCCGGGTATCTGGTCAAAAACAATCCGCGGGGGGCCTATGATCAGTTCCGCGCGGCCGCTGGGCGTGTCATCAACGCCAGACGTTGATTGCGTACAGGGCTGCCTGTCATGCAGATTTACCAGGTAGGGGGTGCCGTGCGGGACAGCCTGCTCGGCCTGCCCGTCAAAGACCGTGACTATGTGGTGGTGGGTGCCAGCCCCGAACAAATGCTAGCCGCAGGCTACCGCGCAGTCGGCAAGGATTTCCCCGTTTTTTTACATCCCCAGACCCAGCAAGAGTACGCGCTGGCGCGTACCGAGCGCAAAACCGCCAAAGGCTACAAGGGCTTTAGTGTTCACGCCGATCCAGACGTGACCTTGGAGGAAGATCTCGCTCGCCGTGACTTCACCATTAATGCCATTGCCCAGACCGCGGAGGGTCAACTGATTGATCCGTTCGGTGGCCAGGCAGATATTGAAAAAAGAATCTTGCGGCATGTGACAGCCGCGTTTAGTGAAGATCCGGTCAGAATCCTGCGTGCTGCCCGTTTTTTAGCCAGATTTACCGATTTTACTGTGGCACCTGAAACCATGGTGCTGATGCGCGAGATGGTCGCTGCAGGCGAGGTGGATGCCCTGGTGCCCGAGCGCGTCTGGCAAGAGATCGCCAAAGGCCTCATGGAGTCCCAACCGAGCCGCATGTTTGAGATGCTGCGTGCTTGCGGCGCGTTGAAAATCATCTTCCCAGAGCTGGACCGATTGTGGGGTGTACCGCAAACCGCCACTTATCATCCTGAAGTGGATACCGGCATCCATATCATGATGGTGATAGATTACGCTGCGACGCAAGCCTTTAGCCTGCCTGTACGCTTTGCGGCACTGACCCATGATCTGGGCAAGGGCACTACGCCTGCTGAAGTGCTGCCGCGCCATATTGGCCATGAGTTGCGCAGCGTTGATCTGATTAGGGATGTCGTGGCCCGCCTCAAAGTGCCCAATGATTGCAAGGATCTGTCACTGGTGGTGGCGAAATATCATGGCAAATTGCATGCGGCGCGGCAAATGAAGGCAAGTACGCTGCTGCATTTTCTAGAGGAGCTGGACGCATTCAGACAGCGCAGCCGTTTTGAGGATTTTCTCAAGGCCTGTGAATGTGACAGCCGAGGCCGGCTGGGATTAGAGCAATGCCCACTTGAGGATGCCGAGCACCTGAGCCGCGCATTGCAGGCGGCCTTGACCGTAGATGCGGGCGCAATTGCCAAACAATGCCAGTCGCCTGTGCAGATCAAACAAGCGGTGGCGGAAGCCAGAACACAGGCCATCCAGCAGGCCATGCATCTGCATTAACCAGTCCGCGACCGTTTAGGGTCTAAACCTCTTCCTGCAAGACTATCCGGTTTCTGCCTTGATGCTTGGCGTGATACATCAGTCTGTCTACATCCGCCAAAAAATCATTCATCTGGTCTGTTGCTGAGGGGATGATGCTGCCCACCCCCACACTGATGGTGAGCAGCTGACTGACGGCTGAGTGCGCATGCGGAATCTGTGCCTTGAAAATCAGATGGCGGCAACGCTCAGCAATCTTGCCTGCGGAAACAAGATCGGTCTCCGGTAAAATCCAGGCAAACTCTTCGCCGCCAAATCTGGCAAAAAAATCATTTGCACGCACGCCTGCATGAGACAACAGGCTGGAGACTTGCTTGAGTATCTCATCGCCTTTCAGATGCCCGTAAGCATCATTGAATTGCTTGAAATAGTCGATATCTATCATGATCAGTGCCAAGGGCTGCTGATGTCTGCTGGCTTCCAGCCATTCTTTTTCCAGCACGCTGTCAAACATGCGGCGGTTGGCGACGCCAGTCAGGCTATCCTGATAGGACAGCACTTCAAGTTGTTTTTGCAAATCCAGTAATTGTTGTTCTGTTTGTTTGCGTTCGCTGATATCAAACATAAAGCCAATCAGTGCCTCGGGCTCGCCGTTCGCAGCACGGATCACATGTACCACATCGCGTATCCAGACAAAGCCACCGTCAGCCGTCAGTGCGCGGTAGTCGGCTTCATGATCCAGGCCTTGCAGTGATTGCGAGATACAAAAATTGAATACCCGATCGCGGTCTTCCTCGTGCATGCGTGCGGCCCAGTCCCCTGCGGATTGCCAGCTGTCCTGTGTCCAGCCGAGTAAGGACTCAATTTGTGGACCAATATAAGTGAACCGTTTGGAGGCCCAGTCTAATTTCCATGGAATCGCTTTGGTGGATTCCAGCAATGTTTTATAAGTATCGTTATCTTGAGGGGGCAGTACGTGATCCATGGCGAAAACGGTGGTGTGATAAATTGATTAAGGGTAGCGGACGGACAGCAGGATCGCAATAGCCAATTCAGGCTTGCTGCCCTAGAAACGCGTTCACTTCATGGGCCAGGGCTTGCCCTAATTGCAGATGTTGTGGAGCATCCAGATGCACGCCATCTATTTCACTGGTGGTGACGATGTACCCTGCATCGACAAACAGGCAATCCATCGCCTGGCTGACTGCGCGGTAAGCCGTGGCCAGTCCCTGGCATTTTTGTGCGGCGCCAGCAAACTTTTCTGCAATCGGTCCTTGTGGTTGAGTGATGAGTGGTGGTGCCACGATCATGACTTGTGGGACAGGCATGCCTGATTCTATCGGGGCTTGCCGTATGGTGGTGACCAGGCTGGCCATGCCTTGCGCGGCGTGCCAGGCGGTGTGCGGATGCATGGACTGAAAGTCATTGGTGCCCAGCATGAGGATGACCAGCGCCAGCGGCGAATGGATTTCGATACGCTGCGCCAACCCTTGCTGGCCGTTGCGTCCGGGTTTGAACGGGTCTTCGAACACCGTGCGCCTGCCATTCAGGCAATCTTCAATCACGCGCACGCGTTGCTGCATTTGACTCAGGCTGATTTCGAGGACCCCAGGCCAGCGCTGCTCAAACGGCAGGCGCTGACGGGTATTGGGGATGATGCCCCAGCTTAACGAGTCTGAGTAAACCAGGATGTGCTGCATTGCTTCACCTCACCAAGGGAGCATGCAGTATAAAGCAGACGCTGGTTTTGATAAAACAGGTGAATATTCAGCTAGTGAATATTCAGATAGTGCTGAATGGCAAATTTGGCCAGGAATCCGACCAGCCCCAGCGTCAGGGCCAGAAACAAGGCAAAAGTGCCGGTTTTGCCCGCTTTGGATTTCCAGGCCAGGTTGCCCACAATAAAGACAATAAACAGCATGAGGAACGCGAGGCCCCAGGACATGCCAAACTCGGTGAGTTGGGCTTCATTCATGCCAAAAATAGTGGTTTCCATCCGTGATACTTTCTGTTGAAACTTATTGCAGGCAGCCCGTAATCAGCTGGGCCAAGTGTTGCTCAAGATTGTCGCTCGGTTTGCGTTTGAATCCGCTTTTGGCAAAAGCATGCCAGCGGCCCAGCACAAAACTGATCATGGTATTGGCCGCCGTGCCGGCATCATTGATTTTGTGACCCTGTGCTTCGGCAATACGCAACGATTGCTTGAGGCTGGCTTCTAACCTGTCCAGCAACTGGTTGATACGTAATTGCAAGGCGTCATCTTCATTGACCAGGGCATCGCCAATCAACACCCGTGACATGCCGGGATTGCGCTCGGCAAACTTGAGCATGGTTTGCAGCATCAGCTGTACTTGCTTGAGGCCATCGGTTTCGTCGGTGGTGATTTTGTTCATGACACCAAACAAGGCGCTTTCAATAAACTCGATCAGGCCCTCAAACATTTTGGCCTTGTTGGCAAAGTGGCGGTAAAGTGCCGCCTCGGAAACATCGAGTTTGGCAGCCAGGGCTGCCGTGGTGACTTTTTCGCCACGTGGTGTTTGCAGCATGCCTGCCAGGGTTTCCAGAATTTGCTGTTTACGGTTTGCGCGTGCTTCTTTATTGATAGTAGCCATAATGATGGGGAGCCTGAGCCTGATCGTTAGGTGGTTATTTTGACCCGTATTTTAACCTTATTCACCGGCGGCGGGAATGTAAACCGGCCCTTTTTTCAGGCCACTGTGAGTGAGCGCCAACATATGCGCTAACCTATATTGCACAAAGTTTGGTTTGCGTAACTTGCTGCTGATCCACACCGTGCGCATCCCCAGCCGTTTGGCCGTCATTAGTGCGGGCAGGCTGTCTTCAAACAAGGTGCAATCTGCCGCACGGCATTTAAGCTGGCGTAGCAGCAATTGAAACCCGCGCACGCTGGGCTTGGCGTGAAAGCCACTGGATTCCACACTGAAGACCAGTGAAAAGCAATCCTCAATGCCCAGCACTTGCAGCACGCGCAACGCATAGTGACGCGGTGCGTTGGTGAAGACGCATTTACGTCCCGGCAGTTGCTGCAATAATTGCCTGAGCTGTTTGGTGGTATGCACCATCTCGTCCGTCAGAAAGGCATGGGTTTCTGCAAGAAAATGATGCGGGTTGACCCCGTGGTGGCGCATCAGCCCTTTGAGAGTGGCGCCATAGACCTGCCAGTAATGCTGGCGCAAGGCGCAGGCGGCAGGTTCATCCAGTTGCAAGTGATCCTGGATATATTGGGTCATGGCGCGGTTCATCACCGGGAAGATGTGCGCCGAGGCGTTGTGCAGGGTGTCGTCCAGGTCAAAAATCCACACTCTGCGCGTCATTACTGTCGTGCCAGATTAAAGGGCATCTGCCCGCAATTTGGCCGGGCGGTGCAGCAGGCGGTTTAAGTAGTCGTCAAAGACGGCACGCGGCGGATAGGCTTTGGTGTAACGCATGCCAAACGCCAGATGGGTCGCCAGATAGACATCGGCGGCGGTGAACTGGTCGCCACACACATAGGCATGCTGGCGTAAATGCGATTCCAGGGTATCTAGCGTGAGTGTCAGTGAGCCAAAGCCCAGAAAAGCCTGACAAGGCGTACCCAAAGGTGTTTTTTCCGGCGTTTGCCAGCCCAGAAACTCAGCCGTGGTTGACGCTTCCAACGGACCGGCAATAAAAAACATCCAGCGGTAAAAAGCGGCCCTTTCCGGGGTGCCTGCGGCTGGAATCAAGCCCTTGTCGGCAAACGTGTCTGCCAGATAGGTCAGGATCGCGGCCGTCTCGGTGACCACGGCCCCGCCATGCTGGAGGGCAGGTACTTTGCCCATGGGGTTGATTGCCAGGTAGTCTGCTTTTTTCATGGCCGGACCAAAGTCCAGCCACACCGCCTGATACACAAGGCCCAGCTCTTCGAGCAGCCAGTGCACGGCACGGCCACGCGACAGTTTGTTGCTGTATAAAATAATCTCAGCCATGGTTGGGCACTGCTGATGAGCGTGGCTGAATGGCTATTTCGCCTTGATCAGCGTGCCCACGCCTTCGTCAGTCAACACTTCCAGCAGCAAGGCATGCTCCACGCGGCCATCAATGATGTGCACAGACTTGACGCCACTGCGCGCCGCATCTAGCGCAGAACCGATTTTTGGCAACATGCCGCCACTCAGGGTGCCATCCTCTACCAGGTCATCGATTTGCTTGGGTGTCAGGCCGGTCAGCAGCTGGCCATTTTTATCCAGCACACCTGGTGTATTGGTCAGCAAAATGAGTTTTTCTGCATTAAGGATTTCAGCCAGTTTGCCCGCCACCACATCAGCATTGATGTTATAAGTTTCGCCATCCTTGCCTACGCCAATGGGCGCGACGACCGGTATAAAGTCACCGCTATCCAGAAACGTAATGATGCTGGGGTCTATGCCGGAAATCTCGCCCACCTGGCCGACATCAATCATTTTGCTCGGGTCTTTGAGGTCTTCCATCAGCAGTTTGTGCGCATGGATAAAGTTACCATCCTGGCCGGTCAAGCCGACGGCCTTGCCGCCATGGCGATTGATCAGGTTCACGATTTCCTTGTTCACCTGGCCACCCAACACCATTTCCACCACGTCCATGGTTTCTTCGTCGGTGACACGCATGCCCTGAATGAACTCGCCTTTTTTGCCCAGCTTGTCCAGCATTTCATTGATTTGCGGGCCGCCGCCATGCACCACCACCGGGTTCATGCCCACCAGTTTTAACAGCACCACATCCTGCGCAAAACATTCTTTGAGGCGGTCGTCCGTCATGGCGTTGCCGCCATATTTAATCACGATGGTTTTATCAAAAAAGCGTTTGATGTAGGGCAGCGCTTCGGACAGGGTTTTTGCCTTTTGCGAGGCAGTGGCATGTTGCATCATCGGAGGTCCGTATTGAGTTCAAAACAGCGTGAATTTTACCGCAGAAATGTGAAGCGCTGATTAAAAAACAGCGCTTACACCTCATGCGAATTTAGGGCAGCCAGTGGCCTAATCTGGATGCATCATCCAGATCAGGCTTGCTGAATCCCTGCCAATAACCATGGCGCATTGCTTGGCTGTAACGCTTTTTGCAAGTGCCAGATTTCATTGATGTGTTCAATCGCAGCATTGTTTTCGCGCAACTGACCCGAGTAACGCACACTGGCAATGGTGTAAGCGCCTTCAGTGACCACCTCAATCAGCTCGGCATCAATATTCAATACCTCGGTTGTTTGTGGGGCATCGCCGCGTTCTTGCAATTGCAGCGTGATTTCAGCATAGACCTCAGGGGTGGTGTATTCACGAATGTCTTGGATGTCTTTGCGGTCGTTGGCGGCTTGCAGACGAATAAATGAAGCTTTGGCTCCACGTAAAAAACTATCCACCGGAAAATCGGCAGGAATATCTGCTTTTATTGTGGGGGCAGCGCTGGCGTTGTATGCGGATTCAGATTGAAATCCGGCGGGGGCATACGGTGCGCCTGCGCCGGCGTATTGCGGCGGCGAGGCTTGCGCATTTTTAAAGCGACGCACTAAAAACATCAGCAAGGCAAAGCCTGCAACCACCATCAATAATGTGCTGAAATTATTGGCAAAATCGCCCAATCCGCCGTGTGAAAACAGGGTTGCCAAGCCGGCACCAATGGCAAGACCGGCCAATGGCCCCATCCATTTGCTCATCCCGTTACGTGGTGCAGCCGCAGGGGCTGGTTGTGGCGTCGCTTCAGGCGCACGTTGCATTTGTTTGGCAGGCGCAGGCCGATTTTTACCAAAACTGCCGCCACCGCCCAAACGCTTGGCCTCTGCCACACCAGACAACAAACTCATGCAGACCATCAACACCATCAATAGCTTCCAAAACTGTTTCATGTTTTCCTTTTGTTTATGTGGTTTAAATAAATGCTTGATTGCCAGAGCGCTTGCATGGCAATCGGATATCCAATGTAACGTAAGTGGGCATGAAATGGTTGCATTTCAAGAAGCTAAGGTCATTGTTTGTTTTTTAGGGGCCATAAAAGGGTCTGCGGCCTTACAAAGGTTTCACAAATACCTTGGACTTGCGCTGGAAATTATAGAACTTGAGTTTCTCTTGCGGCAGTTGCTCCACGCTTTGTTCGCTAAAGCCGCGCTCCAGAAACCAGTGCTCGGTGCGGGTGGTCAGGCAGAAAAGCTGTTTAAAGCCTTTTTGACTGGCTTGCTGCTGGCAAAAGTTAAACAGCTTGTCACCGCGGCCACCGCCACGGTAAGCGGGATCTATCGCCAGGCAGGCGAACTCTACCATTTTTTCCTCGTGAAACGGATATAAAGCCGCGCAACCGATGACGCGGTTATCGTGTTCCATCACATAAAAATAGTTGATCTCCATCTCGATGCGTTCGCGGCCGCGCCGCACCAGAATGCCCTCATTCTCCAGGGGTTCAATCAACCGTAAAATGCCGCCTACATCTTCGATATTGGCCTGGCGCATGGTTTCCAGTGACAGTTCGGTGATCATGGTGCCTATGCCCTGGCGCGTAAACAGCTCCTGAATAATGGCGCCATCAATGTGGCGCGAGATCAGGTGGGTTCTGGCCACGCCATGCTCGCAGGCACGCACGGCGGCGGGCAGGTAATAATTGACGTCCTCGGAATAGAAAATCGGCTCATCACTTTCCTGCACGTTACGAAGCAGGTTACGCGCCTTGGCCGAGGTCATTTCGCGCAACAATTCGCCGCGCAGGTTCTGGATCCCTTCTGAGTCCATCAGGAAAATCAGTTTTTCTGCATCCAGCGCAATGGCGGCACTCACCGCGACATCTTCCAGGGTCAGGTTAAAGGTCTCGCCGGTGGGGGAGTAACCCATGGGCGACAACAACACCATCTCGCCATCGTCCAGCCGTTTCTGGATGCCGACCGCATCAATCTTGCGCACTTCGCCGGTATGTTGCAGATCCACACCGTCGCGTACGCCCAAGGGTTTGGCGGTGACAAAATTACCACTGGCAACACGGATGTCGCTGCCTGCCATCGGCGAGTTGGCAATGCCCATGGATAACAGTGATTCAATCTCTACCCGGATGGCGCCATTGGCCTCTTTCACCGCCTCCATGGCGGCATCGTCGGTGATCCGCAAGCCGTTATGCAGTTTGGGGGTGAGGTGGTCACGTTTCAGGCGTTGCTCAATTTGTGGCCGGGCACCGTGGACTAATACCAGTCTGACTTCTAGGCTGGCCAGCAGGTTGAGGTCGTGCGAAAGCGCCACAAACTGTTGTTCACTGACGACTTCTCCGCCAAATGCAATGACAAAGGTGCTGCCGCCAAAGGCGTGGATATAAGGCGCCGCAGAGCGAAACCAATGCACAAACTCTTTGCTATTCGTGCTAGAGAGGATGGCTGGTGGCGTGTTGGTCAGCGAGACGGGGGTTAGGTTGGCATCATAGAGCCGGCCAGGCGTGGTATGCAGCGCCTGTGCGGCGGCGCGCAGCAGGGCTTCAGAGATGCCAATCTCACCGCGTTCAATGCGCGATAAATTGCTGGCATCTGTGCCCATGCGGGCAGCCAGTTGCTGCAAGGTTAAATTTTGCGATTTACGCAATTCCCTGATGTTTGAGCCGAGCATTTTGCGTTTAATTTAAGGTTAATTTGCAAAATAATAAATAAAAATGGTTTTTATTGCAAATATTGGGGTGTTGATTTTTCACCGATGAAAGCAGATAAACGCCGATCAGGCGAGACCCGGTCTGAGTTTTTAGCGTAAGTAAAGCGCGCGCAGTTTCAAGCGCAGCAGAATGTTAGCAGGGGCAGTTCGCGCTCATCGGCGTGTATCGGCACTTAAAAAGTTTTGTTTTTGTAGATATTCAAGGGGAGCGGTGCGCAAAAAAATGACGGCCAAGGCCGTCATATTAAGGTCAAGAACACAGAGAGACTACGTCAACATCAACTGACTGGCTGCGGGCGGATTGAGCGATACACACGGTTGCTCTGCCGTTTGCTCAATACCAGCTGCCAGAGTTGCCCTTGCCGGGCGCGGAAATAGCCTGCGCAACACATCAGGTAGTATTTCCACATCCGGTAAAAACTTTCATCATACTTAAACTGCAATTCAGGCCAGGCACGGTTGAATTTGTCCCACCAGGCCATCAGGGTGCGGTCATAATCCGGTCCGAAGTTATGCCAGTCTTCAATTAAAAACTTTTCTTCAATCGCCCCAGTGATTTCGCTGGCCGAGGGCAATTTGCCATTCGGAAAAATATAGCGGTCTATCCAGGCGTCGGTATGCAGGGCGGTTTTATGATTGCCTATGGTATGCAACAAAAACAGCCCGTTATCCTTAAGCAAGCGCTGTGCGGTGGCAAAATACGTTTCGTAGTTCTTTTGGCCCACATGCTCAAACATGCCAACCGAGACAATTTTGTCGAATTGACCATGCAACTCGCGGTAGTCCTTGAGCTGGATATCCACCGGCAATCCTGCACAACGTTCTCTGGCTAAGGCCTGTTGCTCAACTGACACCGTGATGCCGAGCACCTGCACCCCATAGTGTTGTGCCATATGTTTGGCCAGCCCGCCCCAGCCACAGCCGATTTCCAGTACGCGGTCACCGGGTTGCAAATCCAGCTTTTGGCAAATCATATCCAGCTTGTGACGCTGGGCTTCTTCCAGCGTTTGCGCATGTTGCCAGTAGCCGCAAGAGTAACTCATGCTCGAATCCAGCATGGCTTCAAACACATCATTGCCAATATCGTAGTGTTGCTGCGCCACCTGATAAGCCCGGTGCGGCGCTTGCAGGTTAAACAGGGTATGACGAATGATCTCAGCCAATAATTTGAGTCTGGCCGTCCCGCCCATTTTTTCATCCAGGTCCGCCCGCATGACGCGATGGAAAAACTCGTCCAGCCGGTTGCAGCCCCAGCGGCCCTCGATAAACGCCTGTCCCAGTCCGAGCGAGCCTTTGGTCAACACATCGCGGTAGACGCTTTCTTCATACACCTGGATATCCCAGGGCGCGTTGCCATTAATCGTGATCCCGGCGCCCGCCAGCAAACTGGCCAGCGTATCCGGTGGCGCGGGATGCGCACTGAGGTAATGGTTGGTCGTGGTTTTCGGCATGATCGTTTGATAATCCCTAATAACACTTCACGGAGGCATGACTGATGGATTGCATCATAAAAACAGTTGCGCTTGCAGACAACTCGTCATATGACGTATGACAGATTTGACGGCAAAGATTCCGTCGGACAGGATGGTTTTAACGAGCTAAAGCGGTTGCTGTCAGGGCTGCAATGCTGCAAACCATACTGACAGGCTGGCGATGCTGAGCAGGGTACTCAAGAACACGGCCGCGGCATACAGTGCGCCATCCAGGTGATAGCGCTCGCAGATAATAATGCCAAATACCATGGTCGGCATGGCAGCCAGCAAAATGCAGGCGGTCAGGGTGTCACCCGAGATGCCCAGCCATTGTGCAAAGCACCAGGTCACCAGCGGTGCGACGCACAGGCCAATGGCACACACGGGCAATAACAAGGGCATGAATTTCAGTTTAAAAGTATCCCAGCGGATGCTCATGCCCAGTGCAATCAGCATCAGGGGCACCACGCCGCCCGCCAGGGTATGCAAGGCATGTGCAACCATGACCGGTTGCGGAATGTGGCACAGATTGAGGATGGCCGCCAAGAGCAAGGCCCATAGCGGTGGCACGCGCATGAGTTCCTTGAGCGGGTGCGAGCGTTGTTCTGCATGGCCAAAATGTTGCGCCATGAGCATGCCCAGGCTGAGTAAGATCGGCGTGCAGGCAAACAGATCAAACTTGAGCACAATTTCATGCGTCCAGTCGCCCAATACCTCGCTGGTCACCGGTAGTCCAAGGTAGGTCGCGTTCGGGAAGGTGGCCGCCAGCATCAGTGCGCCTTGCTGGGCACGGGTCACGGTCATCAGACGTTGCAATAATTGCAGTACCAGCCACATGCACGAGGCCGCGACCATCAAGCGGCACACGGCAGTCAGCGCAATTTTGACTGCACTCAAATCAAACGGTGCTTGCCATAAGATATTGAGCACCAAGGCTGGCAATAGCACATAAAACACCAGATCTGTCAGCGCACGACGGTGTGACAGGGCGGTGATGTGCGAGGGCGCCCAGCGTTGCCAGAGCATGCCTGCCATAATCAGCAAGGCCATTTGCAGCATGACTTGAAACATGTGCCGCCTTATAAACCGAGCGCGGTCAGTCCGGGGTGCTCATCCGGGCGTCTACCCAGGGGCCAGAAGAATTTGCGGTCTGCTTCTTTAATCGGCAGGTCGTTAATACTGGCGTGGCGCTGCATCATCAGCCCGGCGTCGTTAAACATCCAGTTTTCATTACCGTAGCTGCGATACCAATTGCCCGCGTCGTCGTGCCACTCGTAGGCAAAGCGCACAGCAATCTTGTTATCCAGAAACGCCCAGATTTCCTTGATCAAACGGTAATCCAGTTCGCGCGCCCATTTGCGCGTTAAAAACTGATGCACCTCTGCACGCCCTACTGGAAACTCGGCACGGTTACGCCAAACCGTATCTTCCGTGTAGACCTGGATCACGCGATCCGGGTCGCGGCTGTTCCAGGCATCTTCGGCCATGCGTACTTTTTGCATGGCAGTTTCCAGGGTAAAGGGCGGTAAGGGTGGGCGGGGTTCCATAGAGGCTCCTTGGGTTGCTAAGTGTGCAGTGTCAGACCTGCTTAAAAGTCTCCCCACAGTGACTGCATCACGCTCATGGCAGTCAATGCTGCGGTTTCAGTACGTAAAATCCGTGGGCCAAGCACGATAGACTGGAAGTGATGTTGCGAGGCGAGCGCAATTTCTGCCGCGCTCAAGCCGCCTTCCGGGCCAATTAATAAATGAATGGCGTTTTTTGGCGGGTTTAGTGATGCCAGCCTTTGTGCACCGACAGGATTCAATAACAGGCTAAGGCTGTTAGCGGTCGCGTGCTGGCTCAGCCATTGTGCAAGCGTGAGAGGCGCGTGTACTAACGGAATTATGGCGCGGCCACTTTGCTCGCAGGCGGCGATTGCCACGCCTTGCCAGTGTTCGACGCGCTTTTCGGCGCGGTCGCCACTGAGTTTGGTCACGCAGCGCTCGGTGCTTAACGGGAAGATTTCGCGCACACCCAGTTCCACCGCTTTCTGGATGGTGTAATCCATGCGGTCGCCGCTGGAGATGCCTTGTAGCAGGCGGATATTCAGTGGCGATTCATTGCTGACCTGTGTGCGGCTGAGGACTTCAACGGTAGCGGATTTTTTCTCGACCTGCGTCAGCGCGCAGAGATAGTCAAAACCATCGCCACAAAACAGGATTAACGTATCGCCCACTTTGAGCCGCATGACCCTGACCGCATGCGCCATAGCGTTATCACTGAGTGGGACGGATTGGCCCACAGTCAATGCAGCCGGGCTATGAAATCGTAAATTACTCATGACTGGCATTGTAACCAAAATGCCTGTGTGCGGGCACGGTGGTGACAAGATTCACCTTGGCGTCTTAATCACGTACCATGATGGTTTGATCTAATGGCAGGAGCAACTCTGATGGCAAGTATTAGCCCCCCCGTCTGTGATTTTGGCTGGAAAGCACCGGCATTCAATTTGCCTAATGTAGATGGCAAGCTCGTCAATCTTGAAACCAGCATGGGGCCAAATGGTCTGCTGGTGATGTTTATCTGTAACCATTGCCCTTACGTGAAAGCCATCTTGCCTCGCCTGATCGCTGACGTAAAAGAACTACAGACGCTGGGCGTGAATACGGTGGCAATTATGTCTAATGACCCTTCCGATTATCCGGAAGACAGCCCTGAGAACATGCGCAAAATTGCCACCGAGATGGCGTTTCCGTTTCCTTATCTGTTAGACGAAACTCAGCAAATTGCCAAACTTTATGATGCTGTGTGTACGCCAGACTTTTTTGGCTTTAATAAAGATTTTGCGTTGCAATACCGGGGTCGGTTTGACGAGAGCCGCAAGGAAACTGCTCCTGAGAGTACCCGTGAATTGTTCAAAGCCATGAAACAGGTGGCCGAAACTGGGCAGGGTCCAAAAGAGCAAATCGCCAGTATTGGTTGTTCTATCAAGTGGAAAGAATGAGCGTTAACCGGGCGTGCCGTCAATGCGTGGTTGACTGAGGATCGGCCAATAGACAATCGTAAATAATGTGAATGCGGCGATCCAGGTGCTGGCAGCCAGCATCACTGACAAACGGTAAAAGTCTGGCAGCACGATAGGCAATAACACCCGGCTCAGGGTAGCAAAAATGACCAGGCCAAATATCCATACCAAGCTACGCGGTGGGTTATGAATATTGCGGCCTGTGTGCCCTAAGGAGACCCTAGTCATCATCGCCAGCGTAATCACGCCGATGCCGCCAATCGCCCAGCAATGGATGGCCAGAATCACCGAAATGCTTGGCAGCAAAAAACTCAAGGCATATAGTAAAAAGCCCAGGTTAATAAGCCACAGACCCAGATAAAAACTCCACAGTAGCGGCAGCTGCCAAATGCCGGGGGTATGCCAGCGCCATAACCTAAAGCTTGCGCTGACGCTGATAGTAAGTCCTAACACTGTATTCAGAATTTCAGCATTGGCGGTTAATATATTGATCAGCAGTGCGGCCAGGCAGACCATCAACAGGCGATCTATCCAAACTGAATTTTTGAGCGTCACCTGTTCTTTCACGCCACGCTCAATAAACATGGGCAAAATGCGGCGGCTCATCACCATGATCAGGCTGACATTGAGCAGTAAACCCATCCATAGCGCGGCATGTGCACCTTGGTTTGTCCAGCCCAGCGCTTGCGAATAAAAAGCCAGGTTGCCAACCGACAGCAACAGTACTTTTGACAGTACGCCCAGCTGGCGCCATTGCTTCACCTGAATAATCGGTCTGGCAACCGCGATGAGCAGCCACAGGTTGAATAGGCCGTCAAACGCAGCTGCCAATGCGACCAGGTAGGGTGCCATCAGCATGACGGCGCGGGCCAATGCCCAGCAGGTGACCAAGCCTATGAGCGGGCGACCATGTAAGGTCTGCAGACCGGTCCAGTTTTTGACCGCGGTCAGTAAAAATCCCGCAATCACGGCAAAGGCAAAACCATATAGCATTTCGTGTGCATGCCACTGTGATGCGGTCACCGTGTTCAACACTAGCGCCGAATGCGTTGCATATTTCCACACCCAGAGGCCAATCGAGAGCACCGCAAAGCAGGCAGCCAGCAAGAAAAAAGGCCTGAAGCCCAGGTTGAACAGTGCAAACTGGTTAGCCGGTACCTTGCGGCTGGGTGGTGAGATGGTGAGTGGTTGCATGCAGGCCTCCTCAAAAGCGTATAGCGAATAATACGGCGCTGAGGTGCCCGCATATTGCGCTGACGCAAACATGATGCATGCAAAAATGCCAATTAAAAACCCCGCGCTGAACGGGGTTAAATCAACATCAGGCCTGATGGCCAAGGTGTCGGTGAGTTATACACGCAGCGGTTGTTTTCTAAACAGGCACAAGCCTGCGACCCCCAGGCCAAGCAGGCTGGCGGATAACGGCTCGGGCACTGGCGTCGCCAGCGTCGTCGCATAGGTGACATCGTCTACGGCAAACGTACTGGAGCAGCAACCGGTGCCAGCAAAGACGATGCGATTAAACGCCACATCGGAGGTGAACCCAATAAAGCCATTTAGAGTTTGATTGCTGACGTAAGGGTCTGGCGCGGCATAGGTGGCAATATGATGGTATTCACCATAGGCCGGGCCGATACGGGCCAAGCTGATGGAGAGCAATTGTAGCCGACTATTGTTCATGGTGAGCCCAAAGGCAGTGATTGGCTGACTAAAAATCAGATCCGCCCAGCCGCCGTATGAGGTGTTGAAATAGAGGTTGGTTGTGCCATTGATATCTATCGTTGAAGAAGGTGCATCGACACTGACACTGCCGCTCAATGTGAAGTCATTGAGGTGGATGCCGGTGCTGCTGGGATCTAGGTCTGCCGTCACTGCGTCAAAGGTTTCGCTAGACACCGTACCCGCTGCAGTCAAAAAGCTGGCTTTATCCGTGTATACCGTGAAGGCTGCCATCGCGGGCATGCTAGTCAGGCCAATAGTAAAAAGCGTAACGAGTTTGATAAACCAAGCTGGATTAATCGCTGGGGATGACATCATATGCTCCTTTTAAGTAAATGATGGGATGAGAATGCTTGTATGTGTGTTAAAGCGACCTGGCAAAATATGCCTGTATTTTCTCAAGCGCTTTGACGACGCCATAACAACAGTGGCAAGCCCATCATGAGCAGCCAGGCCTGGCTTGGCTCTGGCACAGGGGTCACTGCCCAGCTGGCGACGACCAAAAACTGGTTGCTGTATATATTGTTGAGTTGCAAGCGCGAGGCCGTGCTCTGTCCGCTGAGTTCTAGCAAACCACTTGAGATTTCGCCGATATAGACTTCACCTTCACCTTGCAACACTGCCGAACCGGCATAATCGCTGTTACCAATCACCGTCAGGCCATTTCCCTCCAGCAAACTGATGCGGTCATATAATCCATTCCGTAACAGAGCATAGCGAGCAGCATCTGGCAGGTTGAGTTCTACCAAGCCGCTGCTGCTATTGCCTAAGTAATAGATGGAGAGCATGGCGTTAGTCAACCCAAGTAATGCCCCGTCCAGCGTCAATTGAGGGGTGGCACTTGTCGTGAGTGGCACGCCCAGCGCTTGATCTAGTTTCGAAGCAAAATCATGCTCATTGCTGCCGCTGGCAATTAGTGATAATGCCGCCAGTGACAGGGCTGCATGGTCACTGGTCAGGTCTTCGCTGCTAAAGCCAGCCGTTGAGCGTCCCAGAGAGGGGTCCACGGTTGCGGTGACGTTCCATAGCTGACGCATGAGATCGAAGGGTGAGTTGAACATGGTAGGGTCCGTCGCGCCTGCATTGAGCAAAATGGTGCTGTCTCTGGCGGCTGCGAGCAGTGTTTGTGCATCTTTTAGCTCGGGCGTGCGGGCGATTTTCAGGGTATTTGCGACTGCGACATCCGTCAGTACACTATTGCGCAGGGATTGAATATCGGTTGCGGCAGCATCCCAGCGTGCGGCTGCGACTCCGCCACCTGCCCCTGGGGTGGCGGCGAGGGCATCTGCCACATATTGGCTACGTGTTTTGGCGGTAAAGGTGGCATTCACATTGACTGTGCCGGATAAAGAGAGCCCGGCATAATTGATGCTCACACCATCCGCGGTAAACGTGGGTGCGCCACTTGCTTGCAAGCGTATGGGTTGCACCAGTGCCGCTGCACTGGTGGTTGAGTTTGAGAGCGGAGAGAGAAATTTTAACGTGCTATAGACTTCGTCGCGGGTACAGGAAAGCGCGGTTGCACGGCAAAACCAGGTGGCATCGAGGTTGAGTGACTCGGTGGTGGTCAGCAGGCCGCCGCTCAATGTGGCGCCGGCTTCTATCCGCGTTAGGGTGCGTTGGCTATCAGGCAATACTGAGACCCCTGGGTCATTCAGTGAAATAAATTGATTACCTCTTAGTTCAATCGTCATGCTGCCGCTACTGAACGTTCCAAGTCGGGTGCTCAAAAACCGCGCATTGGCAATAGTTGGGTCCAAGGTCAACAGCTTGTCAATCTGGTTGCTGTAAGTGGTGATATCCACGCCATCGACAGACACCGAGGTGGTTCTGTTCATGATGGCAATCTCGTTAAAGTTTAGTCGCATGTTAGTTGCGATTTCTGTGGCGAGGGCCTGGAAAGGCAGGCAAGCAGCCAACACAATGATGGCGGCAGATGGTTTAGCGTAGCGCTGCAAGGTCAACATGACAAACCCTTTGCCCTGGTGGGCACGAGATTAAGAATGTCCATAGACTAGTGCAATCACCCGAAAAAAGGCACCCCCAGTTCAGGGGGGTGCCATCACAGCTACTCAAAGGGTGAAACAGTCGTTTTTATTTTTTTACTAGGATTTTGGCCCGCGACAGCGCCTTTATTCTGTAGTCGATTTGCGCGTGCGCCTGTATCCAACCACGCCCAGCAAGCCCAGACTGAGCATGAGCGCCGAGGTGGGCTCTGGCACACTGCTCACCATTTGCCCATACTGGATATGATCGACTTCAATGCCGCCCCCGGTGCCTATGGTGATTGATTTTACGCCGCCAGCAAATTGCACACCAAAGAAGCGGTCATCGCCGGTGGTGCCGCCAAACGTGCCATCAGGAATGCCTGTGTAGGACTGTGAACCCAGCGATTGCCCCAGTGCATCTGTTGCGCTGAACGTAATGGTGCCAGAGCCATCCGTCCAGACCACACCAAAGGCTGTTGGCAGAGGGCCGCTACCCGTGTAAGTGAAGGTCACATTGCCTGAAAACCAGCTACGTCCTGCGGTGCCAAAACCATCAATGTTGCCATCATCGGCATCCACCGAGTCGGCAATGCCGGTGGGTCCATACACTGAACCGTTACTGGCACTGATAGACGCATCCAGCGATCCATCTTCCAGATTATCTAGTAGGACAGGATTGCCTCCCAGGTAAAAGCCAGCCGGGATGTCACTCGAGGATAGGTAGGGCGTGGGTCCCCAGAAGATCGCGGTACTACTCGTGGCATGTGCCATATTGGCACTGGCAAGTAAACAACCAGTGAGTGCGGTCATTATTGTTAATCTGTGCATGTCTCTCTCCTCCTGATGATTGGAGTACTCATCTTAGAGACTTTGCCATTTTGCTTGCACCCCCTGGATAGGGGGTATTAATGGGGAGCTTGCGCGAATGCTTGCAACGGCAGTTGCAGGCAGAGTTTGAGCCCGCCTGCGGGCAAGGCTTCAAAGTGCACTTCACCGCCCAGCAGCGTCGCGCGTTTCTGAATATTGTGCAAACCCCGCCCTTTGGTTCTGGCCGACTCGGCGGGCAGCCCGATGCCATTGTCACTTACCGTCAGTAACAGCTGCCTGTCGCTACAACGCAGGTTGACTGTGACCTGGCTTGCCTGTGCATGGCGGATCACATTTGAAACCGCCTCACGGATAATGCGGCCAAGGTTGAGGACTTGGGGTTGCGTCAGAAGCAGATGGTCTTCCTTCATCTCAATCTGCCAAACCAGCTGGATATGGACATCACTCAAGCGTTTCTCGCACTCGATACGGTAGTCGGCCATGGCATCCGTCAATGGGATATGTTCTGTCCCGGCCCGTGAAACTACATCGCGCAGGTCTTGCAGGGCAGACCTGGCAAGTTCGGCATTGTTGCTGTCTTGGGCGCGGTATACCAGAGTCAGCAGTTTGGCTCCCAAGTCGTCATGCAGATCCTGGTAAATCCGCTCGCGCTCCTCCAGTGAGGCCTGCTCTTTGAGAATGGACTGCAATTGCTGAAAGTTTTGATTCAGCTCTTCATGCTTGGAAACCACGCGTTGTTCGAGTTGCTGATTCAGTTGCTCGTAATCATTGAGGGCCCCCACATACCTTGAAGTCATCATGAGCCCGACAATCAAAAACAGCACGGGGGCCGAGAATTGCATCAGATATTCCTCATTGCTCACCCAGTGGTTGAGTGCAGCAATATTGGTGTGTATCAGCCAGTCATGAAAGGCAAATAGCAGGATCAAACTCAAGGTCAGCAACAGTAAGTTGGCATCCTTGTTGCGGTGCATAATGCCTTCTTTTGCCAGCAAGCAGAGGCCGAACACCACCACGCCCATGGTCACCAGGTGCCATACATCGGTGACGTCAGTAAAGTAAGCATCGGGAGTGCACAGCAAAGTCAGCGGCGACATGATGAGGATCGCCCACAGCAACTGATTGAAACGCTTAAGTCGGATGCCGACAAAATCGAGCAGTGAGATCAGCCACAAGGTGGCAATCGCCTGAAAACTCGCATTCACAAACAACTCCCATTGTGGGGTCGGCAAGGGCGCGGTGATGATGTAAAAATTGAGGGATTGCAGTGCCCAGACAAAGGCGGCCAGTCCAAACAGGCCGTAGGCGGTATCCTGCTTTCTGCGCCACCACAGGCTCAGCATCAGCAGCCCAATCCCCACGATCAGCAAGCTTGACGTCTGGTTCAGTGTGATACGGATAAATCTGGCTTCTTCAAAGCGCGGTTGCAGATGCTCTAATGTATCTATTTGCGGCGGAGCGAGCATGCCTTGAGAGTGTGCGGGGGCAATGACTCTTACGAGTAACAGATTGTCGCGGGGCTTGAGCAGGTGGGGCGGGATGGCAAATAACAAGGGGCGGTTCCAGTGCCTGGCGACGGGCTCTTCAAACGCACCGCCAGAGCCTATCTTCTCACCATTGAGAAACGCTTCCGCATTCAGGCTGAGCCTGGAAAGGTAGAGTCCATACAAAGCCTTCTGGCTGAGTGTCGGGTAATCAAACTGAAAGCGATACCAGCCTATGCCCTCTGCCGTCGGATGAGTGATCTTCCAGATGTCCGGCAGGCTGGCAGTTTGCCAGTCTGCATGGTCACCTGGGGGCTGGGGAGCGGCACTCTGGACAAACTCTCCTTGTTTCATGCTGACTAGAGCGTTGCTGGTCACCTCAGGGGTTGCAAATGTGCTTAGGGAGGCGAACAACAGCCACAAAAAAATGCAGCTATCGCGCAATGGTCTTAACAGGGCATGCACGCAAAAACTCATCTAAACAAGGCCGTCACTTGCAGGTAAATGTCTCGGACATCGACAAAGTTGCGCCCGGAAAAAGTATCCTGCATTTCGAGCCTGACGATCAGCGGCAGCGGTAACTTGCCTTGTTGCCAGGCCTGGATACCACTCCAGGTCGCACTCAGCCGGTACTGGTCGGCGCGGGTGTAGGTGTTCGTTTCCAGGCTGCTGGTATCGGTGCCAAGGTCAGAGCGGTAAGTGTCAGACTGCTTTTCATAACGGTGCCAGGTGGCCGCCCAGCGCCAGTTGGACCAGCGATACCCCAACTCAATATCGGTTTCATAAAAGTCCCCCAGGTCGCGCTGTAATCTTTGTTTGCTACTGGCGAGGGCCAGTAACTGGCCTGAAGAGGGGATGCGCATGCTGGCTTTGTCGCGGGTTTGCCAGTTGTAATCGGCCAGTAACCGCAAGTCGAGGTGACTGCCTATATTCTTGAAATATTCTATGCGGGTGCGCAGGTCGTCGCTACCGTCGCCGGGCGGCGTATCCAGCAAGTTATCCGGGTCGTCTTTTCTGGCCAGGCCGACACGCCAGCCGATGCCCACAATCAGGCTCTGGTCTGCCGCCTTGTAGGCCCGCCAGAGTACGCCTATGGTCGGGTCGCTAAATCCCTCTGACTGTTGAGAAGCAATCTGCTTGTATTGATAACCATACGCCGGATTCGTCAGGATATTTTGCACGCCAGCCGTATCCATGGGAGCCACCGCGCCACCCGCAGGCGCAAACGGAAAGTTGCCTGCGCTGATGGGCTGACTCGCGTCAAACGCGGGGTTTGCGCCGACATTACCACCGTCGACGCCAAAACTGACGCGCGTGTGTGATTTCACATAAGGGATGATCGCGCCTATCGTGATATCCGGCGTGATGCCATAGCCGATGGTCAATGTGCTGATCTGGTTACGCACCTCACTCTTGAAGCGCGTCGTTCCCAGCGAGGCACCGGGACCTAATAGTGCGAGTGAAGGGAAAATGCTGCTATTTAATTGAATGCCGTCAAAGCTGGCGCCCAGCCCTTGCAAGTTGCCATGTTGATCATAGGTCTGGTGGTAGTCGTTGTTGCGTTGCTCAAAGCGGATGCCCCAGCTACTTTCAGGCGCCATGGTGTTGAGGCCAAACGCCGTGGGTATGGGTAATTCATCCATGGCGAATGCCTCTTGTGTTAGAAGGTTGCCCAGCAATAGCCCGCCCATCAATAAACTGATCCAGTTCAGGCGTGATAGGGGGCGCATTAGATTCGGCAACAAAACAGGCAAACACAAAAGAGTCTTAGTCATGAGTGTATTCGAATTATTTTTTGATCGGAGCCCCCTGTTTGCGGGGGTGTTATACGTTGAATTTGGTATATAGTTTTTATCCCAACGCTATTGCTGTCCTAGCCACTGCCCTATGATGAAAACTGCTTTTATTCTTGAGGATACTCCCGAGTCACAATTGTGGCTGTCTGAGGTCCTGCAACAGAGTTTTCCAGATATCCAGATACACGCAGCCAATCACATCGCGCAGGCACTCACTGCGTTGAACCATCTATCAGCAATCGATATCGCGCTCATTGATTTGAGTCTACCAGATGGTAGCGGGGTTGCGGTGATTGAATGGTTAAATCGTCATTCACCGCAAACAATTTGTGTGGTAGCCAGCATATTTGATGATGATAGCCACATTTTCCCGGCATTGCGCGCAGGGGCGCATGGTTATTTACTGAAAGACCAGCCACAAACCGCCATCGTACAGGCGCTGAATGGGATTGTGACGGGTCAGCCGCCACTGTCACCCGCGATTGCGCGCAAGTTATTGCGGCATTTTCACGAGCCCTATGTCGAGGCGACTGCACAAGGCGTTCTCACCGAGCGTGAAAAAGAGGTGCTGTCGATTATTGCCAAAGGCATGACCATGGCAGAAACTGCCAATATTCTCGGTCTCAAGCGCAATACGGTGGCTGGGTACGTCAAGGAAATCTACCGCAAATTAAATGTTTCTTCGCGGGCTGAAGCCGCCATCACGGCACAACGCATGGGGCTGATTTAATCTTTTAGGGCACTTACAAAGCCCTTGCCCTGTCTTTCTTAATGCAAAGGCGCATGACCCCGCCATTTTCTGCAAGGTATAATCAGCCAAATTAAAATATGGGAAGAGCATCATGACGACAAAACTAAAATGGGGCATTCTCGGTGCTGCGCGTGTGAATGAGCGCTTGCTACCTGCGATTGTAGAGGCCAGCAACGCGCAACTGGTTGCCATTGCCAGCCGCCGCCCGGGCGCCGCCAAGGCCACGCTGGATAAATACGCACCCAATGCGGGTGGCGTTAGTTGTTATGACGATATGGAGAGTCTGCTCACAGACAGCAATGTTGAAGCTGTCTATTGCCCCATGGCCAACGAAGAGCATGCCGAATGGGCGCTCAAGGCGATTGCGGCAGGCAAGCATGTGCTGATAGAAAAGCCGATGACCACCAAGTTGGCAGATATTGATGCGATTGAATCTGCCGCCAAAGCCAAAGGGGTGACCGTGATGGAAGGCTTTATGTACCGCTTTCATCCGCAGCATGCCAAGGTTAAAGAATTAATCGACAGCGGGCTCATCGGCGATGTGCTTTCATGCCGTGCCAGTTTTTCTTTCCTGATGGCGCCTGCACGTATGTACCGCATTACCCGTGATATGGCCAACGGTGGTGGTGCCATGTGGGATATTGGGCCTTACGCCATCCATGCCTTGCGCTGGTGTTTTGCGCAAAACGGCGTCCCTGCCGAACCTAAAGATGTATTGGCCTATGGCAAACTCAACGAGCATGGCGCCGATGTGGTTGCCAGTGGTGTGCTCGATTTTGGCCCTGATGCACAGGGACGTGCGCGTTTCGGCCACTTTGATGTGAGTTTTGAGCGTGGCCGCAAAGCCGAGTATGAGCTGATTGGCGATAAGGGCTGGATCAAGTGCCACAATATGTGGTCTTACCCGGGCGATGATCCGGTCATTAGCTGGGAAGCGGGCGGCAAGTCAGAAACCATTGTGCTGCCCAAGGCTAACCACTTTAATCTTGAGATTGAGCATTTCAGTGATTGCGTGCTCAATGGCAAAGCCCCCTTACTGACGTTTGACGATGCGCGTGGCAATTGCAAGGCGATTGAAGCGGTGATTGCTGCGTTGAAACGTTAAGGCTTTGCACAATAAAAAAAGGATGCCAAGGCATCCTTTTTTTATTGCTGAGTTGGTGTTTTAAAACTTGCCATGCTCTAAATCTTATTATCCAGGCCCATCTGGTAATACTTATGCACAATCTTCTCCTGGTTTTCTAACAACCAGTCTATGCTAGGCTCATTGCGCAAGGCTTTTTGAATCGCCTTGAAGGTCGCCTCACGGTGAATATCAAACAGCGCCTTATGGTCGATTTTCTCTTGTTCCAGAATCGCCGGGCTCAACCACACTGAAACAATAATGCCCAAGTCATTGGCTTTTTCTTTCGGGATATCGCCGCTACGTACGGCATCCAGTACGCCGTTGGCAATGGCGCCCTGCACGGTGCCCATCAAAATATTGGTGTAACGCGGATCTTTCACAGTCACCTTGCTCACCATCAGCGTCGCTGGGCGCACCATAATGTCGGTGTTCATAATCGCCAGTACGCGGGTATGGCCTTTGACCTGGTCGCCCAGCAGGTTGGCAAATGCTGTGCCCATCGGGCCGTTCATTTCACCAATCGCCACTTCGGGTTCAGCCGCCGTGCCGGGTGGGCCGCCTGCCACCAGTGCTTCACCCACACGCATAATAATTCGATCATTAGACATCTTTGGAGCTCCTTTGCTATCAATGTATTGCAACATGGTAGGGGAATTCTCCCACCATGGCTAGTTGCATGCGCTCGGTATCGCGGTTTTACCGCTTGAGGCACCAAGCGCGTGCATGAATTTAATAACCATTAACGCTTGAAGAAAAGCAGGTTCTAGGGAATAATCTAGCCTTTCCGTAAAAGGCTGGTTTTCTGGCTTTTTTAAAGAATTCAATCAAGGTTTTGCAGCTTTTTGTGTAAGACCGTTCACTTTCACTCTAGGGAGAAAACAATGGCAACTCGTGTCGACTTGTGCAACGCCATCCGTGCTCTGAGCATGGACGCTGTACAAAAAGCAAACTCCGGCCACCCAGGCGCACCTATGGGCATGGCTGAAATTGCTGAAGTATTGTGGAACCACAATCTGAGCCACAACCCAAACAACCCACAATGGGCTAACCGTGACCGTTTCGTATTGTCAAACGGCCATGGCTCAATGCTGATTTACTCCTTGCTGCACCTGACTGGTTACGATGTGACCATGGACGACATCAAGTCTTTCCGTCAATTGCACTCCCGTTGCGCTGGTCACCCAGAATACGGCTACGCACCTGGCGTTGAAACAACTACCGGTCCATTGGGCCAGGGTATTGCAAACGGCGTTGGTTTCGCCATGGCAGAAAAACTGCTGGCTAGCCAATTCAACAAGCCAGGCCACGACATCGTTGACCACTACACATACGTGTTCCTGGGCGACGGCTGTATGATGGAAGGCGTTTCTCACGAAGCTTGCGCACTGGCTGGTACATGGGGCCTGGGCAAACTGGTTGCTTTCTGGGATGACAACGGTATTTCTATCGACGGCCACATCGAAGGCTGGTACACAGACGACACCGCAGGCCGCTTCAAAGCATACGGCTGGCACGTTGTTTCAGTAGATGGTCACGACCAGGCTGCGATTCAGAAAGCCATCGACGAAGCGAAATCAGTGACAGACAAACCATCACTGATCTGCTGTAAAACCATCATCGGTAAAGGTTCTCCAAACAAATCCGGTTCACACGACTGCCACGGTTCTGCATTGGGCGAAGCTGAAGTTGCAGCAACCCGTGCTGAAATCGGCTGGCCACACGAGCCATTCGTGATTCCTGCTGACGTGTACGAAGGCTGGAACCAAAAAGACAAAGGCGCAAAACGCGAAGCTGACTGGAACGCCAAGTTCGACGCTTACGCTAAAGCCTACCCAGCAGAAGCTGCAGAATTCAAACGCCGTATGGCCGGTGAATTGCCAGCTAACTGGAAGTCACTGACTGACGCAATCATCGCTGAAACGAACGAAAAAGCTGAGAAATTGGCTACTCGTCAAGCTTCACAAAAAGCAATTACAGCGTTGGCGCCAATCTTGCCAGAATTCCTGGGCGGTTCAGCTGACTTGACAGGTTCTAACCTGACAGCGGCTAAAGAATTCAAACACGTGAGTGGTAAAGAGCCAGGCAACTACATCTCTTACGGTGTACGTGAGTTCGGTATGGCTGCCATCATGAACGGTATGGCATTGCACGGTGGCTTGTTGCCATACGGCGGTACTTTCCACATGTTCTCTGACTACATGAAAAACGGCATGCGTATGTCTGCGTTGATGCATCAACGTGTGATCTACGTGCTGACCCACGACTCTATCGGTCAAGGTGAAGACGGTCCTACCCACCAACCAGTAGAAAACACTTCTGGTCTGCGTATGATTCCTCGTATGGATGTATGGCGTCCAGCTGACTCTACAGAAACAACCGTTGCATGGGTTGCTGCAGTAGAGCGCACTGAAGGCCCAACCAGCTTGGTATTGAGCCGTCAAGCAGTGCCAGGCATCAAGCACGATGCTAAAGACTTTGAACTGATCCGCAAGGGTGGCTATGTATTCTCTGACGCTGCAGGTAAAGCGGATGTGATCATCATTGCTAACGGTTCCGAGTTGGATCTGGCAATTCAAGCGGCTGCTGAATTGAACGCTGCGGGTACTAAAGTGCGTGTGGTTTCCATGCCATCCACCAACGTATTCGACCGTCAAGACCAGGCTTACAAAGACAGCGTATTGACTCCAGGCGTTAAACGCGTGGCTGTTGAAGCTGCTCACCCAGACTTCTGGCGTAAGTATGTAGGTATTGAAGGTGCCGTTGTTGGTATCGATACCTTCGGCGAATCCGCACCAGGCGGCGCACTGTTCAAACACTTCGGTTTCACCGTAGAGAATGTTGTGAACACAGTGAAATCTGTTTTGTAATTTAGACCAGATTGCTGCATAAAAAACCGCTTCCTCGTGAAGCGGTTTTTTTTCGCCTATATGCCGTGAAACAACCCATCCACGGCAAGGTTACTCTTGCTTAGCTTGTGAGCAAATTCACTTGTACATTCACAATCAACTTAGGCTGAATATTGGGGCCGATAAAGCTGCCAGCCACTGGCGGGATCGTTTCCGGGTTACGGGAAACCGCCACGGCAATATGTTGTGTGCCGGTCACCTTTCCTGCGGTGGGGTCAAAGCCTTTCCAGCCGGTGCCTGGCAAATATACCTCAGCCCAGGCATGCGTGGTGGCGTTACCGGCCTCAGTCGCCGGGGCATGCAAATAGCCACTGACAAACCGGCTGGCCAGTCCCAAGAGGCGGCAAGCTTCAATAAACAAGGTGGCATAGTCACGGCAAGAGCCACTCAGCTTATTCAAAGTGGTGGCCGGGGTCTGCACGCCAGGTTCTTCGCGAATCTGGTAGCGAAACTGGGTATAAATCGCCTGATTCAGGCGGGTCAGCAGTTCAAATGTATTGATACTGCCGTTTCTCAGCCCCAGTTGTAGCAGCCACTGGCTCACCGCATCTTGATCATCCATAAACGTGGGCCGCTGAAAAGCCGCCAGGTCTTCCCAGTCAGCCTGCGCATAGGCAAACGGATAATTCACCGCATACGGTTCAATCCAAAAGTCCAGTGGGGCCTCTTCATAGTGTTGAATCACCACTTCACTTGCAATGGTGAGTCTGTCGCTCGCTTGCAAAAACGTGACAGCCGCCAGCGAGTTATCAAACACATCGCGATACCATTTGATCTGATACGCTGGCGTAATATTCAGGATAGAAGACTCAATGCGCAAATCGTGCCCCTCACGCGGCCGCAGCAATAAATAATGCTGCTGCAGTGTGACTGTGCCCGAGAACAGGTATTCAGTCAGATGTTTGATTCTTAATCGCTTCATGGTGTGTTTCTCGCGCCATTTAAATCGGTGCGGCGGCCAGTTGCGTGACACGCACCTGCATCAGCGCCGGGTACAAGGCCGGGCCAAACTGGTTAAAAATGGCAACATCGGCCGCATCACGTCCATAGGCCACAGTAATGCGTCCGCCCATGGATTCTGACTGGCTCGGGTCAAACGTGTACCATCCCCCATTCACATACGCTTCAAACCAGGCATGAAAGTCCATCGGTTGTAGTCCGTGCAAATACCCCACCACCATGCGTGCCGGGATGCACAGCCCTCGGCACAAGGCGATGCCCAAATGCGCCAGCTCACGGCAAACGCCTTCGCGCTGCTGATTCACCTCAACCGCAGACAGTTGAAAATGTGGAGAATCCGGATTGAAACGAATATTCTGGCGTATCCATTGCTCGATGGCCTTTACCTGGTCGTATCCAGGCAACACGTTGGCGACAATTTGCTGGCCCAGATCAATGAATTTATCTGACTCACAATAGCGTGACGGCAGTAAATAAGTCAGCACATGGTTAGGCAAATGCTGAACCTCTTCAAACCGCCCGCCGGGCGCAGTCTCAAGCTTGTCAGCGGTCAAAATATCCGCCGATGTGCTGATATAAAACTCACCCACAGGCGCAATCAGGCGCTGGCAAAGATTGCCATAAGTGTCGGTATATTCTTCCACCGGCACACTGGGCTTAAGCGTATAAGACTGCCGAGCCACCCACTGATGCACCCCACTGCGCGGCCTCAGCATCAAAATAAACGGTGTGGGAATACTGACAACAAAGCTGATATCACATTCAGTACGTAACCACATGTGCAATCCTTAAGTGATGCAAGCCAACCCATTCTAGCCTGCTTTCAAGGCATATGTGCAAAAGTGAATGAATAACTAAGACATATCAATAATAACCCTGTAAAATTTATGGTTTTACAGTTTTAGCCAGAAAGTTTTTTATGTCATTGCCAGCCTGCCCAAAATGCCAATCCGAATACACCTACGAAGACGGTGATAACTACGTCTGCCCTGAGTGCGCGCATGAGTGGAGCAAAGTGGCCACTACCGAATCAGAAGAACTCAAAGTCGTGCGCGATGCCAACGGCAACGTGCTGCAAGATGGCGATACCATCACCGTGATCAAAGACCTGAAAGTCAAAGGTTCTTCATCCGTTGTTAAGGTTGGCACCAAAGTGAAAAACATCCGCCTGGTCGATGGCGACCATGATATCGACTGTAAGATTGATGGCTTTGGCGCGATGAAGTTAAAGTCGGAGTTTGTGAAAAAGGCTTAGCCCAATGACTCTTGTTCTGTCATTTAAAACAGCTTGACCGATAAACACCGCCTCTCAGGGGGGCGGTGTTTTTTATGGTAATTGGCAGATAAATACGTTACGCACACTGTAATCACGCCTCTATCCTACGGTTTAATGATAGTCTGACCAAAATTATTAATAGCCCGTAAGATGAAAACCCCAAAAAGATTAGAGCCGCTGCTTGAAGATGGTGTGGTAGATGAAGTGATGCGCCAGTTGATGAGCGGTAAAGAAGCCACGGTGTACGTTGTGCGCTGCGGTGAAGAAACACGCTGTGCCAAGGTGTATAAAGAAGCCAACAAACGCAGTTTCCGCCAAAGTGTCGATTACACCGAAGGCCGCAAAGTTAAAAGCAGCCGTCAGGCGCGGGCCATGGCCAAAGGCTCAAAATACGGCAAACAGGCACAAGAAGAAGCCTGGCAAAGTGCAGAAGTCGATGCGCTGTACCGGCTTGCTGCCGCAGGTGTCAGCGTGCCCACCCCCTATCAATTTTACGAAGGGGTGTTGATCATGGATTTAGTCACCGACGCCGAAGGCAATGCCGCGCCACGGCTCAACGACGTGGTATTCACCGCCGAAGAAGCCCGCCAGCATCATCAATCGCTGCTCAAAGAAGTCGTGCGCATGCTATGCGCTGGCATCGTCCATGGCGACCTTTCCGAATTTAATATCCTGCTCAGTGCCCATGGCCCCATCATCATCGACTTACCCCAAGCCGTCGATGCCGCAGGCAACAACCACGCCATGAGCATGCTGGAACGAGATGTCGGTAATTTGGCTGATTTTTTCGGCCAATTTGCGCCCGAGCTTATTAACACACACTATGGCAAAGAAATCTGGGCGCTCTACGCAAAAGGCGCACTCACACCCGAAACGGTGCTGACTGGACAATTCAAACAAGACAATAAACCGGTAGATTTAAAAAGCGTGGTACGCGTGATAGACGCTGTGCGTGAGGATGAAGCCAAAAAGCAAATGCGCTTGGCAGAAGCCAAAGCCGCGCTGCCTAAGCCTAAACGATTTTAAAGGTGCTCACAATTAATTGAACAAATTTTTGATAGCGTAGGATCATTTAATAGGTACCTCCCTACGCAAGCTGAATCAGGGTTGCAACGTGTGGCGTGCAGGTCGCCATGCTGGAAATGTTGTTTTGCAAGACCTGACCCCAAAGGGTAATATCAAAATCAGCATGGATGGCAAAGGCTGCTGGCGGATTAACATATTTGTAGAACGCTTGTGGCGCTCAATCAAATATGAGGAAGTTTACCTTCATGCTTACGCCAGCGTGACGGCAGCAAACAAGGATTGGAAAGATACATCTCAAAATACAACAGCGACCGACCGCACAGCTCGCTTGACAGGCTGACGCCAGATGAGTTTTACTTTAAACACCTGTCCGCAACATCCAAGGCAGCTTAAACAGAATCGCAAGGTATTTCACTTAAAATATCAAACATTCTGTCCAACTAAACGGGGCCACCTCTGTTAACCGAATATTGCTCAGCATTAATCACCAACGCCGTCACTGGCAAAATAGATGTTAGAGATTTTGTTGTACCAAACATGCCAAGCTAAAAATAACGGTTGCAAAATGACTTATCTTAGGAAAAACGGAATTGCAATTGATGTACCCCCAGATGACGATGAAGTGTGGTTTTCATTAGATGGAATGGGAACATGGATACCTAACAAAGACAATTTTATTAATGAGATTGAGGATGAATGTCTAAAAGTCCATAACAATCTTGCAGCAAATATCTTCGGTGACTTAGTTACCTACTACGCAATTATTGCCTCTAATCAGGGTTTGCTTGACCTCTTGGAGTATGCTGGTCTTAATTCGGAGTCTCCAATTTCCAAAATTGATTTTGAAAGCATAATTGGTACAAAATTAAACCACTCTATGGTTCATCAGTTACTGTATTTGTATGATTGCCGAAAGCTAGTTTGAATCGCCCCGGCTAGCCTAGATATTTTCGAGCCTCTCGAAATACCGCCGTTCAAACTCTGCGGGAGCGA
>NZ_JAVTLI010000013.1:0-347086 GCF_032248435.1 Methylophilus sp. VKM B-3414
CCACCTAAGGCAGAGATTGCCTTGGATGCTAACTTTGGTGGTGATGGCATCATCAACATTGAAGAAGCCAAGGCGACTTCCTCGATTCCTGTGACTGGTACAGTGGGTGGTGACGCTAAAGTTGGTGATCCAGTGATTGTGACGATCAACAACAAAGATTATGCAACGACTGTAATCACCCGTGCGGATGGCAAGCTGGGCTTCAGTGTGAGCGTTGCCGGTAACGAACTTGCCGCTGACTCAGACAAGACCATTGAAGCGAAAGTGACTGTCACAGACAACGCTGGCAACACAGCCAGCCAGTCTACACAGTTGACCTACACGCTGGATCTGACGCCACCCGTTGCCACTATTTCGCTCGATGCTAACTTCGGTGGTGATGGCATTATCAATATTGCTGAATCTCAACCAGGTGTTAATCAGCCAGTGACTGGTACTGTAGGTGGTGAAGCTAAGCTTGGTGATCCAGTGGTAGTCACTATTAATGGCAAAGATTATCTGACAACAGTGGTGACTCGCGCAGACGGTAAACTAGGCTTCAGTGTTAGTGTGCCTGGTAGCGAATTAGTCGCAGACAGCGATAAAACGATTGACGCTAAAGTTTCCACAACGGACTCAGCTGGTAACGTTGGTGTTGCAACAACTCAACTTACCTATACTGTCGATGTCACTGCACCAAACAAACCGACCATAGACAATATTTATGATGACTTTGGTACGAAAAAAGGAGACGTCCCAAGTGGTGGCGTTGCCGATGATGCGACGCCAACACTCACTGGTAAGGCTGAGGCTGGCAGTACGGTCACCGTTTATGATGGCAAGACTGTGATTGGAACTGCTGTCGCCGACAAAAATGGTAACTGGACCTTTACACCATCGACTGATATTGCTAAAGGCTTGCATAACTACACGGTGACTGCAACAGACAACGCTGGCAACACCAGTGTGCCAAGCGATAACTATGCTTACACTTTGAACCAGTCACCAGTTTTTGTGACTTTAGATGGCAGTGCCTCTGTGTCTGAAGATGGTTTACCAAGTGGTATTCTGGATCCAGGTGAGCCTTCAAACATTATTGCTTCTGGTGATTTAGGTATCTCAGATCCAAATGGTGATTTGCAGAGTGTGACATTGACTGCACCAACTCAAACCTATACGTCTGGTGGCGTGGCAATTACCTGGGCTGGAAGCAACACCGGGACGCTGATCGGTTCTGCTAATGGTCAGGAAATCTTGCGCATATCCATTGATAACTCAGGCAAGTACGCTGTCAAGTTGTCAGGTCCGCTGGATCACCCTGCTCAAGGTGAAGATACGCTTGCCCTGAAGTTTGGTGTAAATGCTAAAGACTCTGATACCACAACTACTGGTTCTATTACAGTCAATGTGGCTGATGATGCGCCGATTGCTACCAATCAGACGGTCACTGCTCAGGGCGACAAAGGCACAAACATTATGTTTACCATTGATGTCTCTGGCAGTATGGCGTCACTGGATGGCGTCAATGGCACCTCACGTCTTGCTAGTGAAGTGAAGTCCATCAATACCTTGTTGGATCAATATGCTTCATTGGGTGGTGATGTCCGTGTCATGATTGTGACTTTCTCTGATGGTTATTATCAGAAAACGCCGACCTGGGTGACAATCTCTGAAGCAAAACTACAGTTGGCTTCCTTGAAAGCACTGTCCGGTACCAATTACGATGCTGCATTGGATGGTAGTAAAACAGCATTTAATTCAGCCGGAAAAATTCCTGGTGGTCAGAATATTGGGTACTTCTTCTCAGATGGCGAGCCCAATAGTGGCCGTGAAGTAGGGGATAGCGATAGACAGGCATGGGAAGCCTTCCTGAAAGCCAATAACATTAATGAATATGCGATTGGTGTGGGTAGCGGCGTTTCAGCGACTCAGGTGGCTAACAGCATGAACCAGATTGCATACAATGGCTCAAGCGGCACGGATACAAATGCAATTCAGGTATCCAACTTTGCGCAATTGGATGCTGTACTGAGCCAGACTGTACCAACCCCTGTTGTTGGCAGTTTGACCAGTGGCGGTGGCTTCGGCGCAGATGGTGGCTATGTCAAATCGGTGGCGATTGAGGGGACCACTTATACCTTTGATGCTAAAACAGGTTCAATTGCCGTCGCTGGGACGAATAATAGCTCTTACAATGCGACCACTCATCAGCTGACAGTGGTCACTAAAGCTGGCACATTTGTTGTAGACATGGACGATGGTAAATATGCCTTCACCCCAGGACAGACAAAAGTAACGCTCATCAACACCACTTTTGATGCCAATGGCAGTAGTCAGCAAACGCCAGTGCCTTTAGGCTGGTACACAGACAACAAGAGTGGCACGATTGAGATTATGCCAAGCACTATTTATGGCTTGTCTGCAAGTTACGGCAATGTGCTTGAGATTGAAAACTATAACGGTGATGGAAATCTATACACTTATATCAATCCAAGCAAAGATGCAGTGGTGACATTAAGTTTTGATTATGCGGCACGTGCTGGTCATACATCAGGGGTTGACTCTGCAATTCAAGTAATTGTGAATGGTAAAGTCATTGATACGGTCAATACTGGAAGCTTGAACATGAGTACATTCTCATACAGCTTCACAGGGACTGGTAGCCAGATGCGCGTGGAGTTTAAATCAGTGGATACGAACAGTACTGGTGGTTTGCTTGATAACATTAAAATCACGACTTCAAGCACTACCCAGCCTGCAGACAGCACTAAAGTTACTTATACATTAAGTGACAAAGATGGCGACACCAGCACTGCTGATTTGACGGTGAATGTGGCGAAAAATAATACCTATACACCTACACCGCAGGTGGCGCCTGATGTCTCTACGGCTGTCGGTGCGGCTGGCTTGATTACCTTGCCTGGCCTGTTGAATGTTGATTTGCTTGACTTCTCAAGTCGTCAGAATTTCACAGCAAGTGATGCCAATAACAACATTACTAACGTCAATATTGCGTTCAATGCTGGGATTGGTGTGATCATCGGCTCTACACTGATGAGTTACTCGCAAGCGGTAGCGAATGAGTTAGGCTTAAAAGTAAGCTATACAGAAAGTAGCGGCTTCCTTGGCTTAATCGGTGCAAATGGCAAACTGGTGGTTACAGCTGCTGACGGTGGCACGATCGACAACCTTGCTCTGAATGAATTCCTGTCAACGGTGAAGGTGAATCCGCAGCTTCTTGGCGTCAATGTGTTGGAAAACTTTACGATCACAGCAACTGACAGTACTGGCCTGCAAGATAGCGCAAGTGCAAGCAATCTGCTCAATCTCAGCTTGTTGAGTAGCAATAACACTACGCCAATTATCGGTGGTGATGCAGGTGACAACGTTGTTAACGGTACCTCCGGCAATGACATTATCTACGGCTACGCTGGCAACGATACCTTGAATGGTGGCGATGGTAATGACATCCTGCGTGGTGGTGCTGGTAATGACACCTTGAACGGCGGTAATGGCAACGACATCCTGATCGGTGGTAAAGGTAACGATACCTTGACCGGTGGCGCGGGTGTGGATGTGTTCAAGTGGGATCAAGGCGATGATGGTGCTGCTGGATCTCCTGCACTTGACACAATCAAAGACTTTAATAAAGCCGCGGTCAGCCAAGGTGGGGATGTGTTGGATATCCGTGATTTGTTGCAGGGTGAAAATCCAACCAACCTGGTCAACTACATGCACTTCGAGAAATCAGGCAGCGATACCATTATTCATATCAGTTCGAATGGTGGCTTTGCTAATGATGCACACAATGTTTCAGGTGCATTCAATAGTGGTCAAGAAACGCAGACCATTGTGGTGGCTGGTGTCGATTTAACCAACGGCCAAACCAGCGATGCAGCCGTGATCGCAAACTTGCTGACACAGCAAAATATTGTTGTGGATCACTAATCGCAGCAGTATTGCTAATAGCAGTTCAAGAGCGACCCTTGTGGTCGCTCTTTTTTTATTCAGCGTTTGGGTTTGATACAGGCAATAAAAAAGAGCGCTGCTTGAGCACTCTTTTTAGAGACTGAGTTTGCGTTGTTAGAGCGCCAGCATATCCACAAACGCATTCACAGCAGTGGCTTCCAGCTTGGCCTGATCCTGACACAAGGCCAAAATGTCGGCTTGTCTTGATGTGTCAAAGCGACGTGCCAGATTGGTTTTGAATTTCTTCACCAGTTCCGGGATGCCTTCGCCACGGCGGCGGCGATGGCCAATCGGGTATTCCACCGCAATATTGCTGGATTGCGTGCCATCCTTAAAGTAAATCTGAATGGCATTGGCAATGGATCGTTTTTCCGGATCCAGATAGTCACGCGTATATTCTGCTTTTTCGACGCAAGTCATCTTGTCACGCAGTGCATCTATGCGCGGATCAGCGGCTGCGGCATCTTCGTAATCCTGTGCAGTTAAACTTCCTTTGAGCAAACCAACGGCTGCCATATATTGAATACAATGGTCGCGGTCAGCAGGGTTATCCAACGGGCCGGTTTTATCGATGATGCGAATGGCGGACTCGTGTGTGGTGATAATAATCTTGTCGATGTTGGCAATGTCTTCCAGGGTTTGCAGACGGCTGCCCACTTCCTTGTTGAGCTGGAAAGCGCACTCCACCGCTGTTTGCGCATGAAATTCGGCCGGGAACGAGATTTTGAACAATACCTGTTCCATCACATAGCTGCCGTAAGGGCGCTGGAACTTGAAGGCATTACCTTTGAACAAGACGTCATAAAAGCCCCAGGTTTTGGCTGTGAGTGCACTTGGGTAGCCCATTTCACCTTGCAAGGTCATCCAGGCCAGACGCACCGCTCGCGAGGTGGCATCGCCTGCCGCCCAGGATTTACGTGAACCGGTGTTTGGACTATGACGGTAGGTACGCAAGCTTTGACCATCAACAAAGGCATTAGACACAGCATTGATAATATCTTGTTTGTTACCCCCCAGTAATTTGGTCACAACAGCGGTAGAGGCAATTTTAACCAGAATGACGTGGTCCAGACCCACTCTGTTAAAGCTGTTTTCCAGCGCCAGTACGCCCTGAATTTCATGCGCCTTGATCATGGCGGTGAGTACGTCTTTCATAGTCAATGGCGCTTTGCCTTCGGCCACATTTTTGCGCGACATGTAATCCGCTGAAGCCAGAATCCCGCCCAGGTTGTCAGACGGATGTCCCCATTCTGCGGCCAGCCAGGTGTCATTAAAATCCAGCCAGCGGATCATGGCGCCAATATTAAAAGCGGCCAGGATAGGGTCCAGCTGATAAGGGGTGCCGGGAACTTTGGCGCCATTCGGCACAACCGTACCGGCAATCACGGGGCCTAGTAATTTGGTACAGGCGGGATAATCCAGTGCCTCGAAACCACAGCCCAGCGTATCCATCAGGCAGTTGCGGGCGGTATCGTAAGCTTCATGAGAGTTGATTTCAAAATCTGCCACGTAGTTGGCGATATCTACAATGACTTGATCGGGATCGGGACGTACATTAGAAATATGGGCGGACATAAGAGATTCTTTCAAGTAAAAATTTACGCAACAGAGGCTACAGCAGAGTTTTCTCTGTGCTCTCTGAGTCCTCTGTGGCTAAAAAATGGGTAAGACTAACGTTTGTCTAAAGGCACAAACGCTCTGTTATCTGGGCCGTTATACTCTGCATTCGGCCGAATAATCTTGTTATCGATACGCTGCTCAATCGCATGCGCGACCCAGCCGGTGGTGCGCGAAATCACAAAAATTGGCGTGAACATGCCAGTTGGAATCCCCATCATGTGGTAGCTGGATGCGCTATACCAGTCCAGGTTGGGGAACATCTTTTTCTCGTTCCACATGATTTCTTCAATGCGGGCCGAGATATCAAACAATTTCATATTGCCTGCATCTTCACAAAGGGATTTGCTTACGCGCTTGATGGATTCATTACGTGGATCGGCAATGGTATACACGGGATGGCCAAAGCCAATAATGATTTCTTTGCGCGCCATACGAGCCTTGATATCTGCTTCAGCTTCATCTGGTGTTTGGTAACGCTCAATAATCTCCATGGCGGCTTCATTGGCGCCGCCATGTTTGGGCCCCCGTAGTGCGCCAATCGCACCGGTGACGCAAGAATACAAGTCGGAGAGGGTGCCAGCGATCACGCGTGAAGTGAAGGTTGAGGCATTGAACTCATGTTCGGCATAGAGCACCAGTGAGGTGTTCATGGCTTTGATATGCAGCTCGGACGGTTTTTTGCCATGCAGGAGATGCAGGAAGTGCGCCGCGATAGAGTCGTCATCAGTTTCTACCTCAATACGTACACCGCGATGGCTAAAGTGGTACCAGTAAATGAGGATAGAGCCGAAACAGGCAATCAAGCGGTCCCCCAGAGCTTGTGCGCCAGCAGTATTGCGGTCGGTAGCTTCTGGTTCCAGTGTCCCCAGCATCGAGCAGCCTGTGCGCATCACATCCATTGGATGCGCATTGGCTGGAATCTGTTCCAGTACGGCTTTAAGTGCACTGGGCAGGCCGCGTAGCTTTTTGAGCTTTTGATGATAAGCGGTGAGTTGTGGTTGGGTGGGCAGCTCACCGTGAATCAGCAAATAAGCGACTTCTTCAAACGTGGCATGTTTAGCCAGTTCGATGATATCGTAACCGCGGTAATGCAGGTCATTACCGCTATGGCCCACGGTACAAATGGCCGTGGTGCCCGCAGCCACACCCGCCAGCGCGACGCCTTTTTTACGCTTGGGTGCTTCGCTAGCGGGAGCTGTGTTGATAGGATCAGTGGTGGTGTTCATAACTAACCTCCTTTATCTCTGGTCGCGTGCGCTTATTTTTTATATAGCGCGTCTAGTTTCTGTTCAAAAGCGTGATAGCCAAGATGCTCGTACAGGTCCGCACGTGTCTGCATCAAATCCAACACATGTTTCTGTGTGCCATCCTTGCGTACGCGCTGGTACACCTGAAGCGCCGCCTGGTTCATCGCGCGGAAGGCTGACAGTGGGTACAAGACCATGCCAACGCCTGCCGTGGCCAGTTCCTCTACGGTGAATAAAGGGGTGGAGCCAAATTCGGTGATATTGGCCAGTACCGGCACCTTGACGGCCTCGACAAACTGCTGATACATCCCCAGCTCCGTCATCGCTTCCGGAAAAATCATGTCCGCACCTGCTTCTACGCAAGCGCAGGCGCGGTCTATGGCAGATTGCAATCCTTCCACCGCCAGCGCATCCGTGCGCGCCATGACCACGAAGTCATCATAGGGCTTGGCATCGACGGCAGCTTTTACCCGGTCTACCATTTCCTCCAGGCTCACAATCTCCTTGTTGGGGCGGTGCCCGCAACGCTTGGCGCTGACCTGATCTTCAATATGCACCGCTGCAGCCCCTGCTTTGGCAACGCTTTTAATGGTACGGGCAATGTTAAATGCCCCGCCAAAACCGGTATCAATATCGACCAGCAAAGGCGTGTCGACCGCGTCGGTAATGCGGCGCACATCGACCAGTACATCTTCCAGACCAGAAATCCCCAAGTCAGGCAGGCCTAAAGAGCCAGCGGCCACACCACCGCCAGACAGGTAGATGGCCTTAAACCCGGATTGTGTGGCGAGCATGGCGTGGTAGGCATTGATGGCACCTATGATTTGTAGCGGCTTTTCGGCGACCAGCGCCGCGCGGAAACGTGCACCTGCTGTAGTGATTTGTTGCATATTAAACCTTTATCTTTAAGCCACAGAGAACACAGGGGTCACAGAGAGATACATCAAACCGAATGAAAAATGTCTCAGATTTTCTCTGTGTGCTCAGTAAGCGCTGTCGCTAAGTATTAAAAGAACGCGTGTTCAGCATCTTCTGGCATGGCCACACCCGTTTGTTTAGCTTTTTGCAAGACCTCCCAGAAGTAGCGATAGGTCGCGCGGTCATGCAATTCACCTGCATATTGGATCGGCCCCCAGTCAGCGGCCTGTGCTGCCAGCAAAATGTTGGCTGCATCCGTCACTTCGTCATAATTCGGTTTCATGGCATCAACGATGGCCTGAATTTGTGTCGGGTAGATACTCCACATGCGCATAAAGCCAAACTCATTGCGCGCGCGTGCGGCGTCGCTAAAGGTCACTTCCACATTCTTGAGATCCAGCGTTACGTTATGGGCAGGCACGACACCATTTGCCAGTGCTGCGGAGACCACTTCCGTTTTGGCACGCGCCAGCAGGCGGTGATCAAACTGGCCAGGGCTGCGCATCGCGGTTGCAGGGATGGCGCCATGGTGGGCGCTGACAAAGTCCATCAGGCCAAAGTCCAGCACTTGCAACCAAGGCAGTTGTGCAATCTCGTGCACTTGGCGCAGGGCGCCATGGGTTTCAATCAGGATATGCACCGGGATTTCGCGGCGTATGCCATGTTGTTTGGCAACTTCTTGAATATAGCCGATCATTTCACGGGCTTGCGCGATGTCGGTACATTTAGGGATCGTCAGGTAACTCAAGACTTCACCCGCCCCCCCCACCAAAATATCGATATCTTTTTTCCAGTGCGGATGCGTATAGTCGTGAATGCGTGCCCCTGCCATCTTGTATTGGTTGGCAGCAGAATTCAGCACGCGCACGATCATTTCCGCATGCGCCTGCTCCTGGCCGCTGGCAGCGCCGTCTTCACAGTCGCAGGTGATGTCAAACACAGGACCGACCGCATTGGGATTGGCCGAGTCTTGCAAGGACAAGGCTTTCAAAATCAGCTTTTCGCTGCCTGCAAAATGCTCACAAGCCGGGATCACCGGAAAGGGTTTTTCGCCACCAAAGAGCGCCTGATTAGGATGAACGGCCATGGTTAGTTTCCTTTTCGTGGAATTAAAACGGTGTAATCAAGATCGAGTACCACATTGGGGTGGTAGCCCTGTGAGGTCTTGATGTTCTCAACATGATCTGGCGGAATATTCTTGAGGCCGATCATGCGTAGTCTGAGGGCGCCGAGCTGCGGGTGGGGCAGCGTCCATTGATCCAGCACTTCCGTCATGCAGTAAATCGTGTCGCCTGCGTAGCTGGGGTTGGCATGTGTGCCGCCATTAATCGCCGCAATCGACAGCGCGTTCTCCAGGCCTTCAAAGCTCAATGCACGGCAGGCGGAAATCACTACGCCGCCATAGACCAGACGCAGGCCTTGTGGCGTGGATTGCATCAGATGAGCATCAAAATGCAGTCTGGCATTGTTTTGGTACAAATGGGTAGCCAGCGTATGATCGCTGTCGTTAATGGTGAGGCCAGCGGGATGGCGCAAACGTTCGCCTACGGTGTAGTCTTCCCAGAAGTAACGGCCACCAGTAGCCACCGCGATTTCCTGATGCACATTAAACGGGGCGGGCAGGCGCAGATCCTTGGCAGCGACAAAGGCAGGCAAGTCAGGGATCACCGTGTCCGGCGCTGGAGCCGCCAGATTTTTCTTGTGCACCATCACCCAGCGCACCCAGCTTAAAACCGGTTGCTGGTCTTGATTAACCGAGGTCGAGCGTACCCAGACCACGCCATTTTTGCCACTTGAGTTTTGCTTGAGGCCGATCACTTCGCTGGAAGTGGTCAAGGTGTCACCGACAAATACCGGCTGGATAAACCGTACATCGGCATATCCCAGGTTTGCCACGGCATTGACCGAGATATCCGGTACCGTTTTGCCAAACGCGATATGAAAAGCCAGTAAGTCATCAATGGGCATCTGCGCATAGCCCAACGACAAGGCAAACGGTGCGCTGCAATGCAACGGATTGCGTGCGCCAGTCAGCGCAATGTATAGCGCAGTGTCACCGCTGGTGATGGTGCGCGGCGTCGCATGAGGGATGACTTCGCCCAGCTTGAAGTCTTCAAAAAAACGCCCGGCGTTGATTTTGCCTGTCATGTTGATTCCTTAAATGAATTCTTCTTCTAGCTCTGCAATCGCTTCTGATAATTTGATGAGTCGTTGCGCAGCTTTAATATGGTGGTGTTCCACCAGTTTGTCGTTGACCACGACCGTCCCTTTACCACCTTCGTTTGCCTCTTTCAGGGCTTTAATGATCAACCTTGCATGTTCGACCTCAGACCTTTGCGGGGTATACGCATCATTGCAATAAGCAATTTGCGCCGGATGCACCAGTGACTTGCCATCCATGCCTATGTCGCGCCCCAGGCGGCAGGCATATTCAAACGAATGCATGTTCTTAAAATCAGACGTAATGCCGTCGATCACGCCTTTGCCATACGCACGCGCCGCCAGAATCACCAGCGATAAGGAGGTGAGGATGGCAGAGCGTTCATGCGTCACACGTGCATGCAGTTGCGAAATGAGGTCAGAGGTGGCCATCACCATGCAGATCACGCGCTCAGAGGCGGCTGCAATTTCCTTGGCGTTTAATACTGCCAGCGGACTCTCTATCATCACCATCATCGGCACATCCTTGCCACCGGCATCATCCAGCAGCTGTTGTGCCTGCAATACGTCTTCGCGAGACTCGATATTGGGGAACAGAATGGCATCTGCGCCAATATTGGCCACTGCCTTGATATCGTCATGGCCCCAAATCGAGTGCAGATCATTGACGCGCACCACCACTTCACGTTTGCCATAGCCACCTTGCTTGACGGCATTAACAACGTTCTCCCGTGATTGCACTTTGACATCCACCAGAATCGGGTCGCCCAGATCCAGAATGACGGAATCGGCCGCTAATGTGCGAGCACGCTCCAAATAGTGCTGATTACAGCCAGGGACATATAGCATCGAGCGTCGTGGTCTGAGTGCATATGACATGGGTTTTCCTTTGTTGCAGCGAGAATTGAATTCATTATTCATGAATAGAAAAACTCTGTCAACAAATATCTTATGTCTTATATAAGATATAAAATAGTAGACAACAAAAAAGCGCTGTGATATAAATTGAATAACTAATTTTTTGGCGTCTTGTGATGCCTGCAAGTGTGGAGTCAAGGATATGGATAAACAAGTCGGATCGGCCAGCTACAGACCGTTATATGACCAGATTAAGGTGTTGATCACCCAGAGCCTGATTGGTGGGGAGTGGCGCCCGGGCGACATGATCCCTAGTGAGATTGATCTGGCTCAGCGTTACAAGGTCAGTCAGGGCACGGTGCGCAAGGCAATAGATAGTCTGGCTACTGAAAATATCCTGATTCGTCGCCAGGGCAAGGGTACGTTTGTCGCGACCCACAATCAGGATGATGTGAAATTACGCTTTTTGCGTCTGACTGCGGAAACCGGCCAAAAAGAATTGTTACAGAATGAGTTTATCTCCTGTATTAAAAGCAAAGCCAGTGTGCATATCGGTAAGGTGCTGGAAATGAAGGCCGGCGCGACCACCATAGAGGTCAAGCGCTTGCTGACTTTTTCCGGTAGACCTCTGATTTATGACCACATTATTGTGCCCGCTGCGCCATTCAAAGGCTTGAATCGCGCCAAGGTGGAAGAAAGCAATGGCTCTATGTACAGCATGTATGAGTCGCAGTTTGGCATACGCATGATCCGTGCTGAAGAGCGGATCAAAGCGGTGGCCGCAGATGCTGAAGTGGCGAAAGCCCTGGGGCTGAAAGAGGGATATCCGCTGCTGAGTATAGAGCGCGTGTCATTCACCTATGGCGATAAGCCAATGGAGTGGCGGTTAGGTTTGTGTCTGACCGATGACCACCACTACATGAGTGAATTGGAATGATTGAAAAATCTTCATTAGCGGCGTTGAGCTGCGCATGTCCGTCTGGCTGCTGAAGTTTTTGAACTATTCGGGATAAAAGAAATGACTTTTGAAAACATATTTTCGCGTTGTTGGGCTTCGCTAGCCTAGCCAACATGTATTTTGAAAAGTCTTGGTCGACGCAAAGACTGGTGAATAGAAAGAGGTTAATGAATGGATGACTTGAAAAAACGCGCGCTGGACTACCACCAGTTTCCCAAGCCGGGCAAGCTGAGCGTGGAGTCGTCCAAGCCATGCGCAACGCAACAGGATTTATCCCTGGCCTACACGCCAGGGGTGGCCGCGCCAGTGCTCGAAATAGAGGCGGATCCTGCCAATGCCTACAAGTATACCAACAAGGGAAATTTGGTGGCGGTGATCACTGATGGAACAGCCGTGCTCGGACTGGGCAACGTCGGTGCTTTGGCCGGCAAGCCGGTGATGGAAGGCAAGGGCGTGCTGTTTAAACGCTTTGCAGATATTGATGTGTTTGATATCGAAGTCAATGCCGCCACGCCTGACGAGTTTATCCAGACTGTCGTCAATATCGCGCCGACTTTTGGCGGGATCAATCTGGAAGATATCGCTGCCCCGCACTGTTTTTATATTGAATCCGAACTGAAAAAACGCCTGGATATTCCGGTGTTTCATGATGACCAGCATGGTACGGCCGTGATTGTGGCAGCAGCCTTGTTAAATGCGCTTGAGCTCCAAGGCAAAACCTTGCCCCGCGCCAAAATTGTGTTTTTAGGTGCGGGTGCGGCGGGTTGCTCATGTGCCAAGTTGCTTAAGCTGATGGGTGCCACCGATATCACCATGGTGGATCGCAAAGGCGTGCTCGATTTGGCGCGGGATGACTTGCATGACAACAACCGTGCGTTGGCGATTGCGGCTGGCAAGGTGAGCTCGCTGGCCGAGGCCATGCAGGGCGCAGATGTATTTATCGGGGTGTCGGCCAAGAATGGCTTGCCAGCAGAGCTGGTGGCCAGTATGGCGGCCAAACCGGTGATTTTTGCACTGGCCAATCCAGATCCTGAAATTTTACCCAGCCAGGTTTTCGCCGTGCGTGATGACGTGATTATGGCCACCGGCCGCAGTGATTTCCCGAATCAGGTTAATAATGCCTTGTGCTTCCCCTATTTGTTCCGTGGTGCGCTGGATGCCAAGGCCAAACAGATTACCGAGCAGATGAAAGTGGCGGCAGCAAAAGCGCTCAGTCAACTGGCGCGCGAGCCTGTGCCGCAGCAAGTACTGGAGGCGTACCAGTTAACGTCTTTGTCGTTTGGCAAGGAATACATTATTCCCAAGCCGTTTGATCCACGCTTGATGGAATACGTGGCTGGTGCAGTGGCACGTGCAGCGCAGGCAGACGAGTAGCAGCATGATTGTTAAAAAGCAGAAAAAACAGCGGCCCAAGAATCTGGATTTATTCACGATCCGGCTGCCGGTCAATGCCGTGGTGTCTATCATGCACCGGGCCAGTGGCGTCGCACTGTTTTTGATCCAGCCATTGCTTTTATGGACCTTGTATCTGTCATTGTCTAGCGCTGCGGGTTATCAAAGCGTGGCCGGCCAATTGCAAACATGGCCAGTCAAGTGTCTGGTCACGGCCTTGGCCTGGGCGTTTTTTCATCATTTTTATGCAGGTATTCGTCATCTGGCAATGGATGTGCACTGGATGACCACCCTGCAAAAGGCAAGATTCTCCAGCCGCGTTGTGCTGGGGTTGGTGGCATTCACCATGTTGTGGATGTTATGGGCGATTTGGGGCTGAGTCAGCATGCTATTTGAACTGCTTACGGCGAAATATCCTGGCATGCGTCGCTGGCTGACGCAGCGACTGTGTGCCTTGTCCATGGCCTTGGGACTGTTGTTATTCTGCATGCGGCTGCTGTGGTTGTCGCCAGCAAGTTATCACGACTGGGTGGCCTTGTTTGCGCCCTGGTGGTGGCGCCTGCTGACACTGTGGTTTTTTATCTGCATGTTATTGCATGCGTGGCTGGGCGTGCGTGATGTGTTGCGGGATTATGTGCCGCATCTGGGCGTACGGTCGGTGCTGCAACGATTGGTAGATATTGCGGTGTGGGGAAATGCACTCGCAGTATTGTGGATTTTATTTGGAATGAAGATTTAAGGTGAATGGCATGACCAAGACAGCGCAGGGGACAGGTGCAAGCAAACTACAGCATCATCAGGTAGATGCCGTCATCGTCGGCGGTGGTGGGGCTGGCTTGCGTGCGGCTTTGCAGCTGGCGGAATCCGGCGCCGATGTCGCTGTGCTGTCCAAAGTGTTCCCCACCCGTTCACATACCGTGGCGGCACAAGGCGGCATTGCCGCCGCGCTCGGTAATGTGTCTGATGACAACTGGTTGTGGCATATGTATGACACCATTAAGGGTTCGGACTACCTGGGCGACCAGGATGCAATTGAGTTTATGTGCCGCAATGCGGCCAAGGCCATTATTGAACTGGAGCACTTTGGCATGCCGTTCGACCGCCTCGAAAATGGCCGCATCTTTCAGCGTCCGTTTGGCGGCATGACCCGCAATTTTGGCGAGCAAGCCATTTCGCGGACCTGTGCTGTGGCGGACCGCACCGGCCATGCCATGCTGCATACGCTGTATCAGCGCAACGTCAAGGCCAACACTCAATTCCTAATTGAGTGGTTTGCCCTGGACCTGATTCGGGATGCCGATGGGGATATCTTGGGCGTGATTGCGCTCGAAATCGAAACCGGCGACATTCATGTCATTCATGCCAAAGCCACCATGCTGGCCACGGGTGGCGGTGGCCGCATCTTCCAGGCCAGTACCAATGCTTATATCAATACGGGGGATGGCTTGGGCATGGCCGCGCGCGCAGGCCTGCCGTTGCAGGATATGGAGTTCTGGCAGTTTCACCCCACCGGGGTATTGAATGCCGGCGTATTGATTACCGAAGGCGTGCGTGGCGAGGGCGGTTATCTGGTGAATAGCGAGGGCGAGCGTTTTATGGAGCGCTATGCGCCCAATGCCAAAGACCTGGCCAGCCGCGATGTGGTGTCACGTGCCATGGCGACCGAGATTAAAGAAGGCCGCGGCGTTGGCAAGCATAAAGACGCGGTGTACCTCAAGCTAGATCATTTAGGGGAAGACATCATCAGCAAACGCTTGCCTGGCATCCGCGAGATTGCCAAAACCTTTGCCGGTGTAGACCCAACCCAGGCGCCTATCCCGGTGGTGCCGACCGCGCATTACATGATGGGTGGCGTGCCCACCAATCTGGATGGTCAGGTTGTGGTACATGACGGCCAGTCTGAGCGTGTCGTCAATGGTTTGTATGCGGTGGGCGAATGTGCCTGCGTCTCTGTGCATGGCGCCAATCGTCTGGGCTCTAACTCTTTACTGGATCTGGTGGTGTTTGGCAAAGCGGCAGGTGACAAAATGGCGGCGGAGATTGCTGCCAACCGTGTGCACAAGCCGCTGCCAGCGAATGTCGCGGATGCAACGCTGGCGCGTGTTAACCGCCTTGAAAATGGCGGGGGCGAGAAAGTGGCTGAGGTGGGCTTGGCGATGCGCCAGACCATGCAAAAACATTGCGGGGTATTCCGTTTTCCTGATTTATTGGCCGACGGCGTAGACGCCATCAAGCAGGTGGCCCAGCGTGCCGGGCAGTTAAGAATTGCTGATACGAGCAAGGTGTTTAACACAGCCAGGGTCGAAGCACTGGAGTTGGATAACCTGATGGAGGTGGCGCTGGCAACCATGCAAGCGGCCCATGCGCGTCAGGAAAGCCGCGGCGCCCATGCCCGTGAGGATTATCCCGAGCGTGACGATACGCATTGGCTCAGTCATTCGCTGTATTTTGCCCGCGAGCAAAAGCTGCTGTACAAGCCGGTGCGCCTCAAACCATTGACCGTAGAACCATTCGAGTTGAAGAAAAGGGTGTATTGATATGCGTTTCTCTATTTACCGGTTTAATCCCGACGTAGACAAAAAACCCTATATGCAGGACTACGAGGTCACGCTGGAAGACAGTGACCAGATGTTATTGGACGCGCTGATGCGGATTAAAGAACTGGACGAAACGCTCAGTATGCGCAAGTCCTGCCGTGAAGGTGTGTGTGGCAGTGATGCCATGAATATCAACGGAAAAAATGGCCTGGCCTGCATTACCAAACTCAGTGATCTGCAAGAACCTGTGGTATTGCGTCCCATGCCTGGCTTGCCTGTGATTCGCGATCTGGTCGTGGATATGACGCAATTCTTTGATAACTATCATTCGGTGATGCCTTATTTGCAAAACCACGACACGCCGCCGGAAACCGAGCGCCTGCAAAGTCCGGAAGACCGTGCCAAGCTGGATGGCTTGTATGAGTGCATTTTGTGTGGGGCTTGTACAACCTCTTGCCCCAGCTTCTGGTGGAATCCGGACAAATTTGTCGGTCCGGCAGGGCTGATGCAGGCTTACCGCTTTATTGCCGATAGCCGTGACCAGGAACAGGATGCGCGGTTGGAGAATCTGGAAGACCCTTACCGTTTGTATCGTTGCCACAACATCATGAACTGTACCGATGTCTGTCCGAAAAAGCTGAATCCAAACGCTGCCATTGCAGCGATTAAAGACCTCAAGATCGAAAAAGCCAAGGCCCATCAAGACAGCAAGCCGGGTAAGAAGATCTTTGGTATCAAAGTGTTATAGGGGGAAGCCATGCTGAATGCTGAAATTTTACGTGACGCCGAGCAGCGGCGACTGACCTGGCGCTGCCGCCGCGGCATGCTGGAACTCGATATCGTATTGCAACGTTTTGTCAGTGAGCAATTTGGCAGCCTGACACTGGCAGAAATGGAGCAACTGGATGCCTTGCTGGAACTGCCAGATAACGTGTTTTGGGACCTGATTCAGGGCATAAAAGCTCCGACCGGAGATCTCAAACCTATGGCAGCCCTTCTTCAAAAATTGAGTGCGAGCCGGCCGACGGCAGAACAGGAAACCAGATGATTCAGCATATGGGAGAAGAGCCGATTGCACTGGATGCCAGTGCCTTGGGGGATTACTGGCCAGGCATACAGTTGTATTACCCGCCAGTGAAATATGCGCCCAGCCTGGGCATTTATGAAGACATGGAGCAGGCGGCCAACCGCATGGTCAAGCATGCACACTTTACCAATGCGCATACGCTGATTTTTGACCTGGAAGATGGCTGTCGGCAGAAAGAAATGAGCCGCACCTTGCTGCGGCAGGAGCTGCCCAAACTGCGCAAGGTCAATGAGCGCGTCACCATTGCCATCCGCGCCAACTCCTTCCGTACCGATGAGTACGAAGAAGACATGAAGCTGGTACGCGACATGGGCGAATTTATTGATGTCGTCATGCTGGCCAAGGCGGGTGAATCCTACGGTGCCGCCGAGGTGCGTGATCTGTCTAGCTTTTTGTTGAGTATCAACCCGCAAATCACCATACAGCCGATTATCGAACACCCCAAATCGCTCAAGATTGCGCCTGAACTGATGCAATACGACACCGTGAAACATGTGGTGTTCGGTATCCATGACTTCTCTAAAGCTTTGGGGATCCACATCACGCCCGAGCATTGGATAGAAGAGCTGTTCTATTTTATCAACCAGTTGATTTTTGAAGCCAGGATCGCCGGTAAAGGTGTGATTGGCGGTGTGGAAACGCTGATTGGCAGCAATATCATGCCAGATAAGTTTGTCGAGCCGCACGACGTGCGTCGCTGGCTGGATTTGCATGGCGATAACGAGTCGCGCGTGGTGTACAAACATGCTTGCCAGGAAGCGGCCATGGGCCTGACCGGCAAGCAGGTGATCCATCCCGGGCATATTCATTTGTGTAAAACCGCTTACACGCCATCGCCTACCGAGATCAACCAGAAGGTGGCGATTTTGAAAGCGGCGATTGAAGCCGATGCCTTGTTGGGTGGGGCGATCAAGTTTGAAGGCGAGATGTTGGACCCGCCCATGTTTGGGAAGGCGTTACAGACGCTGCTGAGAGCACATGCCTTGCGCGCGCTCAAGGTCAGCGATATGGAGTTTGCCTTGCATGTATTGCAGTTGATGCCGGCGCAGGTAGTACGCCAAAACTGGCCCTACGGCATTCTGCTTTAAATCAATGGCTGCGCGGGCGAATCACGGCGTTGCGCGGTACTCGAAATCCTCATGTACTTTTAGTACATTCCGGTTTCTGTGTTCCGTGCGCCTTGTGCTTCATCCCGCTCGCTCATTGATGAGCGTTTAAGCGTCATTGAAGATTTAAAAAGCATTTTCAAAAGAAATGCATATAACAGCATCGCATCAACCATGCGTGCATAGAGTGATTGGAAAGGTTTGAACATGACACAGTTAGCCCCTTATCCACAATGGCAATGGGAAATTCCTGAATTTTTCAATATCGGGGTGGCGTGCAGTGACCGCCACTTGGGCACACCGACAGCCGATGAAATTGCCATGATTGTGGAGGATGACAGTTTTGGTACCAGCATCATCACCTTTGCCGAGTTGGCGGCCAGGACAGACCGTTTTGCGCAGGTGTTGCGTGGATTGGCTGTCAAGCCAGGGGACAGGGTGCTGATTCGCCTGCCGAACAGCCTGGATTACCCGACGGCCTTTCTCGGCACCATGAAAACCGGGGCGATTTCCGTGCCGACGTCTACTTTGCTCACTGCAGAAGAAGTGGCTTATCTGGCTAAGGATTCCGGCGCCGTGGTCCTGGTAACTGACGCGGCCGCCTGGCAGGCGATGTCTGCCAAAATGCAGCAGAATATCGCGCAAACACCCTATCTGAAACATGTGCTGCTGACACAGTTATCCGGGGAGGTCTCGCCCGTGGATGGGTTTAATGTCGTATCGCTGGAGGCAGCCGTGGCGAATGTGACTGACGCAGCGCCCGCCTATACCACGCGGGCAGAAGATCCGGCTTATTTGGTCTATACCTCAGGTACGACTGGCTATCCTAAAGGCGTGTTGCATGCGCATCGTGCCTTGTTGGGGCGCCAGCCAGCCGCCCAATACTGGTTTAACTACAGCGAAACGGTGCAAGACCGCATCATGCACTCCGGTAAGTTTAACTGGACCTATGTGCTGGGCACTGGCCTGATGGACCCGTTATATCTGGGTAAAACCGTGATTGTGCACGAAGGCAAAAATGATGCGCAAAAGTGGCTGGATTTGATTGCCAAACACAAAGCCACCATCTTTATTGGTGTCCCGACCATTTACCGCCAGTTATTGCAAAAAACCACCGCTATCCAGGCAGATATTCCCAGTGTGCGTCACTATATGAGTGCGGGCGAGCATTTGTCGGACGAGGTGTTAACGCAATGGCGTGAGCGTTTTGGGTTAGATATTTATGAAGCGGTAGGCATGAGTGAGTTTTCCTACTATCTGTCACAAAGTGTGTATCGGCCGATTCGTGCGGGCTCTGCCGGTTTTCCGCAACCTGGGCACCAGATTGTATTGCTCAATCCCGACACACGGGAGCCGGTGGCCGAAGGTGAGGAGGGCATGATCAGCGTGCCGGATAATGACCCTGGCTTATTCCTCAATTACTGGAACTTGCCGGAAGAGACCACCAAATACAAGCATGATGGCTATTTCTTTACCGGCGATTACGCCAAGTATGATGCCGATGGCTATCTCTGGTTTTTGGGCCGTAAGGATGACATTATCAAGAGCTTTGGCTACCGCGTTTCGCCGTATGAAATCGAGCGCGTCTATAAAGGCCATCCGGCCGTGGCCGATTGCGCAGCCGTTGGCGAAGAGATTGAAAAAGACAAATTGCTGGTGGTGATTTATGTGATCCCCAAACCGGATGCCGAGATTGCCCCAGAAGAACTGATGGTGTTTGGCAAGCAGCATCTGGCGGCGTATAAAGCGCCGAAAACAGTCTACCTGGCCAAGGAGTTTCCACGCACCAAAAATGGTAAAATCTTGCGTAAAGATGTCAGCCCTGCCATTGCTTATCAGAAAAGCAATGCGCGCTAAAACGCCCGCCTGAAAGATCTAGAACATGGCCCTGATTAAAACCAAAGACTTTATTGAAAGCATTGCAGATGCCTTGCAATATATCTCCTACTATCATCCGGAAGACTATATCCGGGCCCTGGCGGCGGCTTATGAACGCGAGGAATCGGTGGCAGCCAAGGATGCGATTGCCCAGATTTTGACCAACTCACGCATGTGCGCCGAAGGCAAGCGTCCGTTATGCCAGGATACCGGCATCGTGGTGGCCTTTATCAAGGTTGGCATGCATGCCAGGTTTGAAGGCGACATGACGCTGGAAGCCATGGTTAATGAAGGCGTACGCCGCGCCTATCTGCATCCTGACAATACGCTGCGCGCTTCCATCGTCAACGATCCGGCCGGGACACGCAAAAACACCAAAGACAATACGCCAGCGATTACCCACGTGGAAATGGTCGCAGGGGATAAGGTCGACGTGCAGGTGGCAGCCAAGGGGGGCGGCTCCGAGAACAAGTCCAAACTGGCGATGCTGAACCCGAATGAAAGCATTGTCGATTGGGTGCTCGAAGTGGTGCCGGAAATGGGCGCAGGTTGGTGTCCGCCAGGCATGCTGGGCATAGGCATAGGCGGCAGCGCCGAAAAAGCCATGTTGTTGGCGAAAGAATCATTGATGGCCCCGATCGATATTCAGGCGTTGCAGGCACGAGGTGCGCAAAACCGCATTGAAGAGTTGCGGCTGGAGTTGTATGAGAAGGTCAATCGCTTAGGCATAGGCGCACAGGGTCTGGGTGGCTTAACCACGGTACTCGATGTGAAAATTCTCGATTACCCCACCCATGCAGCCAGTTTGCCGGTGGCGATTATCCCCAACTGTGCCGCCACCAGACATGTGCACTTCACGCTGGATGGCTCAGGGGTGGCGGTGCTGACTCCGCCCAGCCCTGAGGTTTACCCGGATGTGCATTGGGCACCTAGTCCGCAAGCCAAGCGCGTGAATCTGGAGACGGTGACGCGCGAAGAAACCCAGCGCTGGAAAACCGGCGACACGCTGTTGCTGACCGGCAAGATTCTGACCGGTCGTGATGCCGCGCATAAACGGATTCAAACCATGCTGGCCAAAGGTGAGCCCTTGCCGGTGGATTTCACCAACAAGTTTATCTACTACGTTGGCCCGGTCGATGCCGTGCGCGATGAGGCGGTAGGCCCCGCTGGCCCGACCACCGCCACTCGGATGGATAGCTATACCGACATGATGCTGAACACCGGATTGCTTGGCTCCATCGGTAAAGCTGAACGCGGTGACGAAGCGCTGACTGAGATTGCCAGACACAAGTCGGTCTACCTGATGGCGGTTGGTGGTGCGGCTTACCTGGTCAGCAAGGCCATCAAACATGCGCGCGTGCTGGCATTTGAAGATTTAGGCATGGAGGCCATCTATGAGTTTGAAGTGGAAAACATGCCGGTGACGGTGGCAGTGAGTGCCGATGGCGATTCTGCGCACAAGAGCGGCCCAGCCCTCTGGCGCAAGAAGATTGCGCTCAAAGCGGTTTAATGTGCTTTCCATCACAGAACATGCGCACGATTTGCTAAACACTACGTCATACTACTAAGCGTCAGAATGGGGGTAAGTATGATAAAAGGATTAAAAGCAAATACAGGTGTCAGCATGTGTTGCGCCGTTGCGCTGATGATGTTGACTGTGCAAGCGCACGCAGAGTCTGCCCTAGAGTATTTTACGGATAGCACTGGCAAATATGCCGGACCGAGTCTGGAAGACCAGGTGGCGTTAATGGACACCGACCATAATGGTTTTGCCGATGTGTTTGAGGTACGTGCCTACCTGGAAAAGCAACATGGCAAGGGCTATCAGAAAGAGCTGCTCGATAAATGGGAGTCCTCTGCTGCTGGCAAAAGCTGCAGTACCCCGTTTGCCAAGCAACTTTACGGAGACAGTACACGCTGACAGCGTTCGCAGTGTTGTTTTGATGCTGACAACGGCTGTCATTTTGATCAATTGCCAGAATGTTACAAGCAGTTAACATTCTGGCGGAGGGAGTGCATTATAATCAAATCAAAAGAATGCCTCGCGGCCAGTGGTTAATACCGGCCCATTCCCCGATTTTCGTTTTATTGCCCAAGTTTGATTTATTAAATAGAGCCTACACATCATGTTAGAAGCATACGACACCCACGTAAAAGAGCGCGCTGCGCAAAACCTTCCTCCCTTACCCCTGAACGCTGAGCAAGTGGCCGCCCTGGTTGAGTTACTCAAGTCTCCTCCAGCCGGGCAGGAAGCCTTGCTGGTGCATCTGCTTGAAAACCGCATTCCGGCCGGTGTAGACCAGGCGGCGTACGTCAAAGCGGCCTTTTTGGCCGATATTGCCAATGGCAAGGCCAGCTCACCCTTGATCAGCGCTGAAAAAGCCGTTGAGCTGCTGGGGACCATGCTGGGTGGCTATAACGTGCAGGCACTGGTGGCTTTACTGGATACGCCCATGGCGGCGCATGCCGTGAAGGCCTTGTCCACGACCATCCTCATGTTTGATGCCTTCCATGATGTGGATGCCAAAATGAAGGCCGGTAACACGCATGCCAAAACATTGATGCAAGCCTGGGCAGAGGCACAATGGTTTACCAGCAAGCCAGCGCTCAAAGATGAGATCAAAGTGGTGGTGTTCAAGCTGGATGGTGAAACCAACACCGATGACCTGAGCCCGGCGCAAGATGCCTGGAGCCGTCCCGATATCCCGTTACACGCCAAGGCGATGCTGGTCAACCGTATGTCTGATGGCCTCAAGGTGATTGAGGACCTGAAGCAAAAAGGCCTGCCATTGGCTTATGTAGGCGATGTGGTCGGGACAGGTTCTTCACGCAAATCTGCCATCAACTCAGTGCAATGGTGGATGGGCGACGATATTCCGTTTATCCCGAACAAGCGCACGGGTGGCGTGGTGATTGGCAGCAAGATTGCGCCTATCTTCTTTAATACGGCTGAAGACTCTGGTGCCTTGCCGATTCAATGTGATGTCTCCAAACTGAATACGGGTGATGTGATTGTCATTAAGCCGTTTGAAGGCAAAGTGTTGTCTGAAGCGGGCGAGGTTCTGGCCACATTTGAAATGAACCCGGTTACCCTGGCGGATGAAGTGCGCGCCGGTGGCCGCATTCCGCTGATTATTGGCCGCGGCCTGACTTCAAATGCCCGCAAAGCGCTGGGCTTGGGTGAGACTGATCTCTTTATTAAAGCGGTGCCTGCCAAAGATACTGGCAAAGGCTATACGCTGGCGCAAAAAATGGTGGGCCGTGCGTGTGGCCTGCCTGAAGGCATGGGTGTGCGACCAGGCACCTATTGCGAACCTAAAGCCACCACCGTCGGCTCTCAGGATACGACAGGCGGCATGACGCGTGATGAGCTCAAAGAGCTGGCCTGTCTGGGCTTTAGCGCCGATCTGGTCATGCAGAGCTTCTGCCATACCGCGGCCTATCCAAAGCCGGTTGATATCAAGTTGCAGCACGAGCTGCCAGAGTTTATGTCCAGCCGTGGCGGTGTCAGCCTGCGCGCTGGCGATGGCGTGATCCACTCCTGGCTCAACCGCATGATTCTGCCGGATACCGTGGGTACGGGCGGTGATTCGCATACCCGTTTCCCAATAGGTATCAGCTTCCCGGCCGGGTCTGGTCTGGTGGCGTTTGCCGCAGCAACCGGGGCGATGCCACTGGATATGCCTGAGTCGGTCTTGGTGCGCTTTAAAGGTGAAATGCAACCAGGCATCACTTTGCGTGACCTGGTGAACGCGATTCCTTATGCGGCCATTCAGGAAGGAACCTTGACCGTCGGCAAGCAAGGCAAGAAAAACGTATTTAACGGCCGCGTGCTTGAAATTGAAGGCTTGCCTGATCTCAAGGTCGAGCAAGCGTTTGAATTGGCCGATGCCTCGGCAGAGCGCTCTGCCAACGGTTGCACGGTGCTGCTGAACAAAGAGCCGGTGATCGAATTCCTCAATTCCAATATCGTGCTGATGCAGAACATGATCGAAAACGGGTATGCCGACGCACGCACGCTGGAGCGCCGGATTGCCAGCATGAAGGCCTGGCTGGAAAAACCGGAGCTGTTGCAGCCTGACAGTGATGCCGAGTACGCCCATGTGATTGAGATTGATCTTAACGAAATCAAAGAGCCATTGGTGGCCTGCCCGAATGACCCGGATGACATCAAACCCTTGTCAGCAGTGGTGGGGGACAAGATTGATGAGGTGTTTATTGGTAGCTGCATGACCAATATCGGCCATTACCGTGCTGCGGGCAAGGTGCTTGAAGGTGCAGGTGGCATCCCAACCCGCTTGTGGATTGCCCCACCGACCCGCATGGACGAAGCACAACTGCGTGCCGAGGGGGTTTATTCCACCTTTGGGGTGGCAGGGGCCCGTACCGAAGTGCCAGGCTGCTCGCTTTGCATGGGTAACCAGGCGCGCGTGGCGGACAAGGCCACCGTGTTCTCGACCTCTACCCGTAACTTTGATAACCGTATGGGCAAGGATGCTCGCGTCTATCTGGGCTCTGCCGAGCTGGCGGCGGTGTGCGCCAAGCTGGGACGCATGCCGACCATGCAGGAATATATGGACACCTTGGGCAGCAAGCTGACCAATACTGCCGAGATATACAAATATCTCAACTTCAATCAGATGACGCAGTATGCCGCCTCTCTGGAAAACAGTAAAAAGATTATTCCGATCAAAGAAACGGCATAAGGGCTTAATCTTCAAGTACAACAAGGGGGCGCAAGCCCCCTTTGTTTTTTATCAGCATCGTTATTTTGTTTTCTGCTGTTGTTTTTCCAGCCGCACATTTGCTTGCAACTGTAAAAGCGGTAACGGCGATATTCGCAGGTGATCTGTTTTGATTATGATGTATTGGCTGTAAGCAATGATGGCTGCGGCTAGCACAGCCATTCATTGGTTTAACAGGTTGCCAATATCCAAGGAGAAACCCATGAAATCGTGCGAACAAACACTGCCTTACCTCCCTCAACAACGCTTGCTTGCTCATGATTACGGCCAGGTGTACTGCCGTTATGATGAAAAATCGCAGGCATTGTGGACTTATCTTTCTCAGCCGCAACGGATTCCGTGCATCAATCACGCCTTGTTGCTGGACTTGCATGCGCACCACCATGATATCGAACGCAGTGGCGGTTATGTTGAGACCGCGAACGGGGCGTCATTGCCGATCCGCTATTCGGTATTTGCCTCTGCCACGCCCGGCTATTTTAATATGGGTGGCGATCTGCAAAAGATGGCTGCTGCCATCCGCCAACAGGACCGGGCGCAACTGGAGGCCTATGCCAGACTCAGTATAGACGTGGTGGCACAACGCGCTTTCCGCTTTCAACTGGCCAATGTCACCAAAATTTCACTGCTGCAAGGTGAGGTGTTGGGGGCAGGCATAGAAGCGGCTTTAACCAGTGATGTGTTGATTGCAGAGCGACAGGCTGTGTTTTGCTTTCCCGAGCTATTCTTCAATATGATTCCAGGCATGGGGGCTTACAGCCTGATTGCACGCAAAGCAGGCATGGCAGTGGCTGACAAGATGATTTTGGGGTGCGAGCGCTATAGCGCGGAAGAGTGCCTGCAAATGGGGTTGATCGATATGGTGGTCGAGCAAGGGGAAGGCGAGCAGGCCGTACGCACCTTTATCGATAAAAACAATAAACACGCCGCAGGGTTTTTATCCGCACAAAAAGCCAAGGAAAAAATTCATCCGTTAAGCTATGATGAATTGACGGCAATTGTGCAGCTTTGGGTTGAAAATGCCTTGCAACTCAGTGAGCGCGACTTGAAAGTGATGGACCGTTTTTATCGTGCGCAGTCACGCTTATTTCAGCCAGTGCCTGCAGATCAGCAGAGAGAAGCTGTGCTGACACCGTCTACTGAAAGTGAGGCGTTCTTCGTGCATGACCGCGTTGTGAACCAGTAAGCGTGTGCTTGATATTTGGGGATGCCTGGCGCTTGCACTAGCTATTTTTTTGACCGCTTGGATGAAAGCTTGTCTCGCTGTTGCATGAGCTGGCCACGGGTTTCTTCGTAGCAGTCTGCAACTGCCTGATATAGCAGGGAAATGGTCGAGGCATCCTTCATGTTTAAGCCCAGCAGGCGACGACTGTGCTTGCTCAATGGAATCAGACCCATGTTGGCGGATTCCCCAGCCAGGCTGTGCGCCAGTGTATGAACTTGCGCAAAGTTGAGGTCCATGCATTGCTTGCCTAAGTCGCGGACCAGGTCATCTGTTGTCTCGATAAACTCGCGGATAAGTTTGTTTAAAAACGCCTCGCTGCCACCGAGCTTGAGCAAGTGCGCCATACGGTCCTGATCCAGCAGCGGCTCGGTCATCGGTGCAATGGTCGGGATACTTTCTGCCATTGCCGAGGGATGCGCATCTGCTGGCGATTGCGCTTTGCCACGTTTTTTCGAAGCGGCTGTGGTGACGGCAAGCGCCTCTGCGCCTGCTTGCGTGTCAAGCGTGCTTGTAATGGCTTCCACCAAAGTTTGAATCTGGCGCGACACCACTGGCTTGGTCAATACCTGATAGACCCCGGCGCGCAAACAGCGATCCTGTGTGGCTTTGGTGGCATCGGCGGTGAGGATCACGGTACGGATAGGCTGACTGCCCGGCAAGGCATGATAGATCCTGAACACTTCCAGGCCATTCATTTCCGGCATGTTGTAATCCAGGATCATCAGGTCAAACTGATGCTGCTCCAGCATATCAAGCGCGGCATCACCGTTGTCCACGGATTTCACCACACAGTGCATTCTTTGCAGGGTCTCATTCAGGATCATCCGGTTGACTACATTATCATCTGCAATCAGCACACGGATTTTTTTGCGGAATCGGGTGTGGCTACTTAATGGCACCACATTGGAGGCGTTATCCAGGTTGATTTCGGTGCTCCGGTCAACACTGGGCGCGATTGCGTGGGTCAGTGGCAAGCTGACCTCAAACACTGTGCCTACATTTTCCTTGCTGCTCACGCTAATGCTGCCACCCATGACCTCAACCAGTTGCTTGGCAATCGTCGTACCCAAGCCCGTGCCGCCATAACGCCGGGTGATGCTGCTATCGGCCTGGGTGAAGCTGTCAAAAATAAAAGGCAAGGCTTCTGCCTTGATGCCGATGCCGCTATCCTGGATGCGGAAACATAACAGGCTGCGGTTGGCATACTGTTCCTGGACACTGACCGTGATCTCGACGCCACCGTGCTGCGTGAATTTAATCGCGTTGGCGATCAAATTAGTCAATATCTGCTCCAGATGATGCATGCTGCCAGAAAAGTGCCGTTCCGCTTCATTGGCGAGATTGAACTTCAACCAGAGTTGCTTCCGTTCCACTTCAAGTTGAAACACGAGGTGCAAGCGGTTGATCAAGTCTGGCAGGTAAAAAGCAATCTCTTCGAGATCGACTTTACCTTTTTCAATCTTGCTGATATCGAGCACGTCATTGATGAGCTTTTTCAGGCTGCTGGCTGAGGCTCCAACCATATTCAAGAATTCGGCTTGTTTGCGGTCAAGCTTGGTCTGTGCCAGCAGTTCACTGGCGCCAATAATGCCATTGAGCGGTGTGCGCATCTCATGGCTGATATTCGACAGAAAGTTTGTCTTTGCCTCGCTGGCCTGGTCAGCCTCTTTGGTGGCTTTTTCCAGGCTCACCAGCAACCGTAGGGCATGCGGTGGAATCAGTAACAGCGTCAGCAAAAAGCCATAAGCCAGATGCTGGTGTTCTATCCAATAAGGGTTTAAATACAAGGTTAGACTAAAGCCCACCAGGCTTAGCATATAGCAGCCTTTGAAAAACTTGGTGCCATAACGCAAGCCATAGCCAATAATCAGCCACAGATAAATGCCGATAAATACGCCGGCCATCGCCCCCGAGATCATTTGCTCTAGCGAGGTGGCGGTGATGTCCATCACCATGGCGGTCCATTGCCGTTTTTCGTTTTTGGCCGGGTTGCGCAAGATGTTATACAACATCAGAAAACCAAAGCCCAGATAAATCAGACACAACAATACGGGTTCATAGCTGCTGCGATTAATCAGCAAGTAAAGCGTGATCATGCTGACAAAAAGCACACGGATCAGTGCCTGCTCAGTTTCATAACTGACAGATTTGATCTCGCTTACTTTGTACACCAACTGCTTTACTAGGGTTCGCATGTTTGATGGGATATCAGGGTATTAGCCAATGATTAGTGAGAGAAAAACTTAACTTTATTGATAGTTAACGGCTTTTTCTTAAGATAACTTAAAGTTTAACAGGCAAGGTTTGATTATCAAAGTAAGTTTACTTTTCAAACGCGCAAAATAAGATTGTGTTTCGTGCAGCGCATGCGCAAAATACCGCCCTGATACAAAACGCTGCCTGATGACAGATGTGGAAAGTGTAATGAATGATGACTGATCAAGCGCCAGCCCTTTCAAGATGGTCACGTTGGCTCGCCCGTAGCCGCATGGCGCTGCCGATCGTGTTTTTTATCGGCGGCTTTGTCTGGGACGCGATTACCATAGGCAAAAAAGTCGCGATGTCCGACATGATCATTTTTGCCTTGTATTTGCTGGTGGCCGCTATTCTCATGTACCAGTTGGCCGAACCTTCTTCTTCCATCCGGCGGCTGGGCGAGCGGCTGTTGAGCTTCCAATGGGTACAGCACAAAGTCACGCGCTGGCCAGTACACGATTGGCCATACTGGGTATTACAATTTTTGTTTGGCAGCCTGTTAAGCGCTCTGTTTATTCTGTACTTCAAAAGCTCCAGCGAGGGCGTGGCCTGGATTATTACCCTGGTGTTGGGCGCGTTGCTGGTCGCCAACGAGTTTCTTGAGAGTGAATACCGGCGCCTGAGCTTGTGCTGGAGCATGTTCGGCCTCTGCTCCATCCTGTGGTGTAACTTTGCCTTTCCCTTTTTGTTTGGCAGCGTGCATGCGGCTTGGTTTTACCTAAGTACCTTGCTCGGGGCGACCATCACTTATGTGCTTTACCAGCGCGCGCCGCATCACAGAGGCAGAATCTGGCCGGTGTGGGCAATTGCCGGGTTACTCATGCTGGCTTACCGGCAAGACATGATTCCGCCTGTGCCGTTGGTCAAGCAAGCCGTGGTGGTAGCCTACGATCTGGAAAAGTCACCACAAGGCTACTGGATGACGGTGGAAAAGTCGCCCTGGTGGCAGTTTTGGCGGGTGGATACCGACCATTTTTACTTGCAGCCCGGTCAGCGGCTGGTATGCTTTTCTGCCATTTTTGCGCCACAAGGCCTCAAAACCCATCTGCTGCATGATTGGCAGAAGAAACAGGGTGACCAGTGGGTGAGTGTCTCTACCCCGGGGTTTTCATTGACTGGCGGACGTGACAGCGGTTATCGCGGCTATACCTATAAAACCAATCTCACGCCAGGCGAGTGGCGGGTGCGTATCCAGACTGGCAACCAGCAAACCATCGCCAGCCATCAATTCACCGTCACGCTTGGGCAGGGCAGGGATACGCATAAACGCATCCGTATCCGCTATTAGTGGCATGGCTGTTTGCCCATTTCAGCTCGCCTAATCAAGACTAGTTGAATCAAGTCCAGTCTAGCGCTGTTTGCCTTCGCAACTGGCCTGCGCGCCTGCATCTTGCGCTAACACTTGTGCCAGCCACGGCAGGTGCGGCTCTACCGATTGCCGCAAGGTCCACGGCGGGTTAATCACCCACATGCCACTGCCATACATGCCAAAGCCATCGGCTGAAGGTTGTTCTACATCCAGCGTCACATGCAAAAAGTCGGTGTCCAGACGGCGCAGCTTGTCTATCATTTGCTGCGGTTCTGGGCGTTGCAAGCGCGGGTACCAGATTAAATAAGTGCCTGTGGCAAAGCGCTTCAGACTGTCTTTAATGCAATCCACCACGCGTGAGTAATCATCTTTGACTTCATAAGGCGGATCAATCAGCACGATGCCACGTTTGGTCGGTGGCGGCAGGCAAGCCTTGATGCCCTCAAAGCCGTCTTTTTGCTGAATCGCGATTTGCCGTTTTTGTGATGCAAATTGCTGTTCCAGCAAAGCCGCATCGGCCGGGTGTAGCTCAAACAAGCGTAATTTATCCACCGGGTTGATTAGGTGGCTGGCCAGCCAAGGTGAGCCCGGGTAAAGCATCTGCTGATCTTTATTTGCTGCAGCAATAGCCTCCAGATAGATTTGAAACGGCTCAGGCGCCTGGCTTTGCTGCAAACGCAAAATGCCATCCACGTATTCCGCCGTTTTATTTGCCACGCTGCTATCCAGACGATACAGCCCAGCGCCGGCATGGGTATCAACCACCCAGTAAGGCTTATCTTTCTGGTTAAAATAATCCAGCACCAGGCTGAATATCCAGTGTTTTAAAACGTCGGCATGATTGCCAGCATGAAAGGCGTGTCTGTAACTTAACATGATGATTTTCTCTACAAGCCAGCATTATCCCAGATTTTTCAAAAGAGACTGTTTTATGTCGGATAAGCTATTGTGAAAAGCAGCTAATTTGCATTAGCATGCCATCATGAAACCTAGCCATACAACTCACGAACACTCTCACTCATCTGGTCGCTGCCCTTATGGTCACGATCACGCAGATCATCACGGTCATGATCACAATCATGAACATGCGCATAGCCATGATGATCACGAACACGGCAACCCGTTCTCGCTACCATTTCTCGCCATTTCCATCTTTACCGTGGTCGAGTTTATCGGCGGCTGGTGGACACAATCTCTAGCCTTGCTCAGCGACGCCTGGCACATGCTGTTTGATGTGCTGGCCCTTGGCCTCGCGATGTGGGCAGCACAGCAGGCACGCAGCGGACATCCAGCCTCCAAGCAAACCGAGCGCCGCGTCTCCATGATCAACGCCGTCTCCATGCTGCTAGTCACCGGCTGGATTGTGTACGAAGCCATCGAGCGTCTGCAAAATCCGCGGCCAGTCGCAGGCGGCTATGTCAGCATTATTGCCCTGGTCGGTTTACTGGTTAACGTCGTTGTTGCCAAACATATGCATCATCAACACGAGCATCATGGTGCCGATGCAAACTTAAACCACCGCGCCGCCTTTTTGCATGTGTTGGGCGACTTGCTCGGCTCAGTCACTGCTGTGGTCGCAGGCGCAGTTATCTACTTTACCGGCTGGATGAACATAGACCCCATCTTGTCTATCCTGATTTCAGTACTGCTGCTGGTGGTCACGCTCAACCTCATCCGCGATATTCTCCGCGGCGGCGCAGGACATCACCACTAGTTTAAAGATCATTTAACCAACCACAGAAGGAGCGTCAATATGCCTTATGTCAATGTGAAACTAGCAGGCTCAGTCACCAAAGAGCAGAAAAAACAAATTGCCAAAGAGATTACTGAAACATTGCAAAAGCACGCCCACAAGCCAGCGAATTACACGTATATCGTGTTTGAAGAGGTCGAGTATGAGGATTGGGCGATTGGTGGGGAGCTTTTAGGGTAGGTCAATGCAAGCGAAACGAAAACCGAAAGATTTTAATCACGTTGCGTTTGTGGAATTTATGAAATATAAGGCTATAAAAAATTGCCTAACCAATCTCTAGAGGGACTTCCCCTTGATGTCAAGCGAAACCCACCTGAACACTCGAGAATTCGGGTGTTTTTTGTTTGTATTTCATATTCCCAGCATCACACCAATCATCCTGCTAGTTTTCAATATCTTAAAAGGGTTAAACTGCCTCTGGCCTTGATGCGGATCAGTGTTGGTTACGCGGGCCAGGATAATAGCCGCGCACAAAGACCTCATTCCATCATCGGCCTGACAAGAACGAATCATCAGTACCAGATTCTATTCTTAGATGAGCACATTCCATGATGAGACTCAACGGTAGTGACTTGGATTTTTTATTCCAATTTAAATGAAAAAGCCCTGCATAAAACAGGGCTCGTTTAGTATTTGTGATTCAAACTATTGTCATGTGCGCCTTGCAGTAAAACTTAGTAAACCCAATCCTAGAACCAACAACGCGTAAGTACCCGGTTCTGGGACTGGTACTGAAATAGCATTTCCATACAGTCTAAAGGCTAAGTCGCTCTGGACGGTCGTGTAACCATTAAACTGCGCAAAAGGATTATCTGGGTAGGCGGTGATAAGTACTTTATGAGAATTATTTCCATAAGGAGCATCCATAATTCCTAATGTTGGAATCCCATAAAATGAAATCCAGTAATTTTTGTTAGCTTCGAGCGTCACGGGACGAATAATTGTCCCCTTTGCTTCAACATAAGCATATAAATCACTCTCAAGTCCCTTTGTTCCAGTTAACTGCACTTTCTCAGAAACAATGATCTCTCCTGGGGTTCCGCTCAGATCCTCACGAATAATTAAATTAGTTTTATATGGCGACCAATCTCCGTCTACGATAATCGGAATAAAAGCAAAACGAGAATAGTAAAGATCTACTCCGGTCAAAGAAACGTCATTAGTGAAATTTATTTGTTCGTAGTGCTGACTATAAAAATTATTTGACCAAGATGAATTGTAGATGTTGTATTGATCAGGACCATATAATTTTCCGTCGGTACTTTCTGGACTAAAGTCCCATAAAACAGTTGCATTAACACTAAAGGAAAATAGCAGGAAAGCTATTGTTATTATTCTTAACATTTTTAACCTCTCAAAATTTTAGTTAATTATTCTTATTCATGAGTCTAGCAATCTTACATTTACTTGTAAATCGGATGATATGACTATTGTGCTTTAATCGGCTCAAAGATGGGCCGCCATTTATAGCGCGTTTGATGTTTCGGAATCAGTTGTGGCTCGAAGCTACCTGCGTGGTCTCCGGGGATTTTGTAGGCAATTCGCCAAAATCACCTTTGAGGCTTTTGCGGCTTTTACCATTACGGGTGTTGTCAGTGGCATTCTTTGACTGGCTCATGCTTATCGTGGCTAAGGTGTTCGACCATCTCTGCTTAAAGGGCGCGTTCAATTAAGGCTTGGGTTATCTGTTTGAGCAATCCATTCTCACCAATTAAATTTTCGGGCTTTTTATAGTTCGCCAACAATCCATCAATCAGGTCGTTGGGGGGGGATACGGTCATTTCTACTCTGACATTTGGGGCCAGAGCAAAAACGTTTATTAAAATTTAATACTTTTTAGCTTGGCGCTTGTAATTCACTTTTAACCTGAAACCAAAATTTATGCACATTGAAAATAAATTGTGCATTTACGTTGTTGAATGGCTTAAAACTCGAGTGAATATCTGGTGTTAAAATACTTAGATGTTTGACCCCAAACCCATCCTGAAAAACCTTCCAAACCTGCCCGGCGTTTACCGCATGCTCAATGCGGAAAATACTGTGATCTATGTCGGTAAGGCCAAAGATTTAAAAAAGCGGGTTTCAAGTTACTTTAATAAAAATCTTGCTAGTCCGCGTACCAAAATGATGGTGTCGCAGATTACCAATATCGAGACCACAGTGACGCGCTCTGAGGCTGAGGCGTTGCTGCTTGAGAATAACCTTATCAAGAGCATCATGCCGCGTTACAACGTGTTGTTTCGCGACGATAAGTCTTATCCCTATATTAGCCTGACGGGCGATGCGTTTCCGCGGCTGGCGTTTCACCGCGGTACGCAGCGCAAGGGGCATCAGTATTTTGGGCCTTTCCCCAGCTCGCCTGCGGTACGTGAGAGCATACAGTTACTGCAAAAGGTGTTTAAGCTGCGCACCTGTGAAAACACGGTGTTTGCCAATCGGTCACGGCCTTGTTTGCAGTATCAGATTGCGCGGTGTACTGCGCCGTGTGTGAACCTGATTTCGCAGGAAGACTATGCGAGTGATGTGCGCCACGCGGCGTTATTTTTGCTAGGCAAAACCAGTGAGGTGATTGATTCTTTGGCGGATGGGATGAATACCGCAGCTGAGGCGATGGAGTATGAGCAGGCGGCGGTGTTGCGTGACCGTATTCAGGCCTTGCGTCAGGTACAGGCCAAGCAGTTTGTGAGTGACTTTAGCGTGAGTGATGCGGATGTGATTGCCTGCGCCGAGATTGAGGGGCAGCACTGCATTAACCTGGTGATGATCCGTGGCGGGCGCCATTTGGGCGACAAGAGCTTTTTCCCCAAGAACGCGCAGGATGCCGAGCTGGTAGAAACGGTAGAGGCGTTTATTACCCAATATTATGTGGCGCAAAACACGCCGCCTTTGCTGGTGTGCGGGGCAGAGATCGACAAAACCGAGTTTGAAACCATGCTCAGCGAGCAGGCTGAACGCAAAATCCGCGTGCTGACCAATGCCATTGGCGATAAAAAAGTCTGGCTCAAAATGGCTCAGACGAATGCCGAGTTGGCACTACAACAACGGTTGGCGACTTCGGCCAATCAGCAGGCACGCTTGCTCTCTTTGCGTGAGGCGCTTAACCTGGCCGAGAACACCGAGCGCATTGAGTGCTTTGATATCAGCCATACCATGGGGGAAGCTACGGTGGGCAGTTGCGTGGTGTTTGACCGTGGTGATATGCAAAACAGTGAATACCGCCGCTATAACGTCACTGGTATCACGCCAGGCGATGATTATGCTGCGATGCGGGATGTGCTGACCCGGCGCTATAAAAAAGTCGCTGCGGGCGAGGGCAAGCGCCCTGACCTGATTTTTATTGATGGTGGCAAGGGCCAGTTGGGCGTGGCGATGGAGGTCATGCAGGAGGTCGGTTTGGACGATATCCTGCTGATTGGTATTGCCAAGGGAGAAGAGCGCAAACCGGGTCTCGAAACCATGATTTTCTCCGACACCGGCGAAATGCTGAATTTACCCGTGGATAATCCCGGCCTGCACCTGCTACAACAAATCCGCGATGAGGCACACCGGTTTGCCATTACCGGCCACCGGGCCAAGCGCGCCAAAGCGCGCATTACCTCTAGCCTGGAGGAGATTGAAGGGGTAGGGGCCAAGCGCCGCAAAGCCTTGTTGACGCGATTTGGTGGCCTGGATGCGATAAAAAGTGCTAGCATAGACGAGATTGCACAAGTCGAAGGCATTAGCCTGGCACTGGCGCAAACCATATACGAACGATTGCATTAAGCCATTGCAACAGCCCTGAGCAAAATAACCATGTGGAATGTCCCCAATATACTCACCCTGCTACGCATCGCGATGATCCCGGTGTTTGTTGGTATCTTCTTTTTGCCCGCGAATGCCATCGCCAGCGACGGGCTGCCAGCACACTGGGTAAACCTCACCGCTGCAAGTGTGTTTATTCTGGCCTCATTCACCGACTGGCTGGATGGCTACTGGGCCCGCAAATATCACCAAATGTCCAAGTTTGGCGCGTTTCTTGACCCCGTAGCTGACAAGCTGATGGTGGCCGCCGCCTTGATTGTGCTGGTGGAGTTGCACCGGGTCGGCGCTGTCGTTGCATTGATTATCATCGGCCGCGAAATTGCCATCAGTGCCTTGCGCGAGTGGATGGCCAGCATAGGCAAAAGTGCCAATGTTGCGGTCGCCATGGTTGGGAAAATCAAAACCGCCGCACAAATGGTCGCTATCATCCTGCTACTTTGGTTTGATCCGCTGTTTGGCATCAACATCCAGTGGCTGGGTGAATGGCTCATTGTGATTGCCGCCTTGCTGACCCTGATCTCCATGGGTTACTACCTGCGCGCGGCGTGGCCGGCGATACGCGAAACCATCTAAAAAAGCAAGGCGAAAAAAGACATATTATTTTCAAAATCTTCCTTGACACCGGTCTCAAAATCATTAAAATGCCAGCTTCTTTACGACACATGACGTAAGGAAATACGCGGGAATAGCTCAGTTGGTAGAGCGCAACCTTGCCAAGGTTGAGGTCGCGAGTTCGAGACTCGTTTCCCGCTCCAAATTCTGGGGAAAGCGCCGCTTTCCCTTTTTAACATAAGTTGTTTTTATGTTGTTGGTTCTGGCGCGATAGCAAAGCGGTTATGCCGCGGCCTGCAAAGCCGTTTAGGCCGGTTCGACTCCGGCTCGCGCCTCCAGTCTCATGTAGTAAATATGCGGGAATAGCTCAGTTGGTAGAGCGCAACCTTGCCAAGGTTGAGGTCGCGAGTTCGAGACTCGTTTCCCGCTCCAAATTTCTCTCAAGCACACATTCTGGCCGCTATGCAAAATAGACGACAGTGTTAGAATACAAAGCTTGCTAGACCTACCGCCCGGATGGTGAAACTGGTAGACACAAGGGACTTAAAATCCCTCGGCTTAACGGCTGTGCCGGTTCGATTCCGGCTCCGGGCACCAGTAAAAACTCAAATAAACCAGCGACTTAGCTGGTTTTTTTGTTTTTTCATTTTTCTTTGAATATCTCTATTTTTCATTCGCACTGTGGCGCAATTGTGGGGCGAGCTGAGTTGCAACTATTTTAATTTTGGGTTATCTTGACTCACGAATATTTTTCACTCAACACCAAAAGCCACTCCTAGGCATTAACTTAGGCCATACACCTGACGCGAAATCAGGCGTATTAGATAGGGTGGAAAAAGAAGTGACTCGAACTCTCATGCCTACAAATAATAAAGGCCGGTTATCCCGGCCTTTGTTTTATCAGGTGTTAGTTATGCTTGTTTATTACGGCGTACTGCAATACCTAGCAAACCTAAGCCTGCAAATAGCATCATTAGGCTTTCGGGCTCTGGGACGATAGTGATCTGACCTGGAGTAATAGCCCAAGCATAGAGTAAAGCATTCTTGTAGTTGGTTGACCTTGAACCAGCACTCATTAAAAAATACCATGAAATAGTATTTTCTGTATTTGGTTGTCCATATTCTGAACCAGACCAATATCCATCAAACATCTCGTTATCAAATTTATTATCGAGATCCTGGATCCCAAAAGGAAGGCCAAGGTCTATGACATTAAAACCATTTCTATCTCGGAAGGAGTTACTGCCTAATTCCAGATGAAATAGCTCTGGTAATTCATCGCCACCGATTGTTCCATTCGTAGCTACGTTATATCCACAATTTGATCCCCCAACGCTGTCAAAACAAAAAGTGGGGTTGGTGAATGTAGGTATCTCCCAATGCGTACTACCTCCATAACTGATACTGTTTAAATAATTGGCAAATGCCATAGCACCAAACCAAGTGGTTCTACCTAGTTGAGTGTCACTGAAATCATCGGCACTAAGCGTATATGTTCCGGTGGGACTGTAATAGTTAGGATAGTTTGAGATGGTCGGGCTAGCACTTAAAATATTATTTACCACAGTATTAAAACCATAATTTGCAATCATGCTACCAAGTAGGTTGCCATCTTTTGTCCAAGTAGCATCACTCACCGAGCTGTAAACTAAATCCTTACCATTAGAATTATAAGAAGTTAAGGTGGCTTGTGCGTTGAAACTGATTAATGCGATGGATGCTGCGAGAATTGCTTTTTTTATTGTTGAAGCCATAAAACTACCTCTCCTAAATTATTTTTGATTTTTGTAAAACGGCGTAATAACGTCCCTCGCGATTATGCCTAAGTTAAGTTAAAGCAAAAAGTCTATTGTTATGGCCCGAATGGGCTATTAGAGGTTCTTAGAGATGAGATTTAAAGACTGTGACTTTTATAAAAATGTATAACATTGTGTATAACTACAATGTAGTATTTTAATGGAATGGCTTAAATATTTGGCATAAACGCAACATTCGGTTCAGGCTCCGGCACCAATACTTCCCTTATATATTCTGGCTAATTAGGCTGGTTTTTCATTTTCAAATTTTTCTACACCTGTCTGTGAATGACTGTATTTTTTATGCATGCTGTGGGGTTGGTGTGGGATTCATGTATTCGGTTGTCTAACAGCGCGGGTGAGGTCCAGATATCCATTTAGGTGGGGCAAGCTCCGTTTTCATTTCTACCTAGTGACAAAATAGGCACTGAGAAAACAGTAGTTTGGTGAATGAGCATGCTTTCTCACCTTAGTCGGTGAGAGATGACTAGTTAAAAATGTACAACAATTATAAAAATAATCTTCTCGCATTTAACTGAGTGCTTTCCCAACCCAGGTGCCGGTAATACCCTATCGCGGGTTCATTTTCAATATCGACCAATAGCTGGGCACGAGTCGCTCCTTTTTCTTTTGCCCAATCTAATGCCGACTGCAGTAATTTTTTACCAATTCCTTGCTGTCTAAATTCTGCATGAACGACCATGTCCTCTACCCAAGCAGAGCGTGCTCCTTGTGCAGTAGAGATGACTAGTTGCGCGCTAACCATTCCAATCAGTTTCCCGTCTTCTGTAAATGCCGCCTTGATTACCCCATGTTCTGGTTGTGATATCAGCATAGTTAAACCGGCTTTTTGTTTCTCCATGTCCGGTTTGAAATCGGCTTCTATACTAAATAGCGCATGTAGAAGGTTGGCTAGTTGAGCGGCATCTTTTTCTTGTGCATCTCGAATACTTATGACTGCGTCCACTCACTGCCTCCTGAATGATCAACTGGGTCGTGATGAATAATAGCCAGGAAACGGATTGGGACCTCTATGAGCTTGGCTGGCTGATGCGGCTGGTCTCCTCTAAAGGTCAGTGAGTCGCCTGGCTCAAGTAAGAAAGTCTCCAAGCCTACCTTGTACTCTAATACCCCCTCCAGCATATGAATAAATTCAGTCCCGCCATGTTCAAAAGGGGGGAATTCTTCTGCCTGATCTTCCAGCGTGATCAAGAACGGCTCAAAAGTCTTTTGAGGCCCTTGGTCATAGGCTAATAAATGATATGTGTGGCCGAGCTTTGTGCCGCGGCGTACCACTTCCATACCATGCCCTTTTTTAACGAATTGTGCATTTCCTGAGGGAGCGTTGTAGTCGCGGAACAGCCTTGAAAGCGTTACGCCAAGCGCGTTGGCTACTTGTTCCAATGTTTCAAGACTAGTCGATACATGACCATTCTCAATTTTACTGAACATTCCAACACTAATATTCGCTCTCTCAGCGACATCAGCAATGGTCAGGCCATGTTGTTTTCTGACCTCTTTAATGACATTCCCCAAGTGTTTACCCAAAGGTTTGGATTCTGTTTCAGTAATAGGGACAACATTTTTTTTCAAATCAGAGGTCATTGGCGGCTAAAACTCCCATATCCATTCTTCTCGTTCAATTATCACAGGCCCAATAAATCAAGTGACGGCAAATCAAGCTCCTGCTGGAGAATTAATTGACTAACTCTTTCTTAGTCATTAACCCATCCTCAGCCACTTTTTTAAGAATATTCACATGCTCTAAATGTGTTCATCAGACCAAATTATGCACCAAATCATTGCAAAATAGGTAAATTTATTCCTGACAGGAAAAAAATATTCATAAAGCCGTTGACAGCGGTTTTTGCAATGCGTATAAATGGAATTGTTGTTTCCTGCTGGGAATAAAATTTTCATGTCGAGATTGATATTGGATCGTTGCGGAGCGTTGAATGCCTCTAAGATTGCTTAAATATGCGTTGAGTAAAGAGTACAAAGAGACTCGGTTTTTTAGGGAGAATGTGACCCCTAAGAAAAGTTACGACGCAGTCATTATTGGCGGAGGCGGACACGGTTTGGCTGCAGCCTACTATCTGGCTAAAGACCATGGCATGACTAATATTGCCGTGCTTGAAAAGGGTTACTTGGGTGGAGGCAACACCGGCCGCAATACCACCATTGTCAGGTCTAATTACCTGACCCCAGAGGGCGTGAACTTCTATGATGCCAGCGTCAAAATATACGAAGGTTTGTCCGAAGAGTTAGATATCAATCTATTCTATTCAACGCGCGGCCATTTCACATTGGCGCATACAGAGTCAGCGATGCGGACAATGCGTTGGCGTGCTGAGGTCAATAAACATGTGGGCGTGGATAGTTATGTCGTTGGTCCGGATGAGATCTCAAAAGCCTGCCCCCAGCTAGACATCAGCTGCAGTGGCCATGCGCCCATTCTCGGGGCTTTGTATCATGGGCCAGGTTCTGTGGCTCGGCATGATGCTGTCGCTTGGGGTTACGCCCGCGGCGCCGATAGGTTAGGTGTCGATATATTTCAGAGTACAGAAGTGACTGGCATCGATATCAAGGGCGGTAAGGTTCAAGGGGTACAAACGAGCCGAGGCTATATCTCTACCCCCAGAGTGCTTTCAGCGGTGGCAGGGTTCACTCCCCGCATCTGCAAAATGGCTGGCATTGATACGCCTATTGTCATTCATCCATTGCAAGCCTGTGTGACTGAGCCAATGAAACCCTGGCTGGATTCAATCCTGGTTTCCGGTAGCTTGCATGTCTACGTCAGTCAATCTTCCCGTGGCGAATTGGTCATGGGGTCTTCGTTGGATCCCTATGAGGTTCATTCGACCAGGTCTTCTTTAGACTTTGTGGAGGGACTGACGTCTCACATGTTAGACATGTTCCCATTCCTCTCCAATGTGAAGATCGTCAGGCAGTGGGGCGGCATGGCAGACATGACCCCTGACTTCTCTCCCATTATGGGCAAGACACCGGTGGAAGGGTTTTACCTCGATGCTGGCTGGGGAACATGGGGATTCAAGGCCACACCGATCAGTGGAAAAACGATGGCTGCCACGATTGCTAACGATATGGCGCCAGATCTCATCAAGCCTTTCAGACTTTCAAGATTTGAAGAGTACGAATTGACTGGCGAAAAAGGTGCGGCTTCGGTCGGTCACTAAGCATCAGGAAGATTAGAAATGAAATTACTTACTTGCCCGATTAATGGCGTGAGACCACTAAGCGAATTTGTCTTTGGTGGTGAACTTCGTGATATGCCCGAAGCTGAATGCAGCGACAAAGAGTGGGCCGATTATGTTTATAACCGTAATGGCGCGCCAGGGCTAAAAAAAGAATGGTGGTATCACTCACCTAGCGGAACCTGGTTTGTTGCAGAAAGAGACACCTTAACCGACAACGTAGCACGTACATACTTATACGAACAGGAAGCTGCTAAATGAGCATGAGGTTGCAAAATACTTCCGGTGAGTGGATCAATCGGAACAACAAAATTAAATTCTCATTTGAAGGTAAGGAATATGAGGGTTTTGAAGGGGATACGATTAGCAGCGCCTTGTGGGCTGCTGGCGAGAAAGTGTTAGGGCGTAGTTTTAAATACCATCGGCCCAGAGGCATTTTTACCCTGGCAAATCATGACGTCAATATCATGGTGACAGATGGTGTCGATACCAATATCCGAGCCGATGTTGTTCAGGTTAAAGCGGGGATGAAACTCCAAGTAGTGAATGTTGACGGCGGGGTGATGGCGGATAAGAAGCGCTTTCTTGATTCGATATCGGCGCTCTTACCCGTTGGTTTTTATTACAAAGCATTTCATACCCCACGTGGTTTGTTTCCATTTTGGGAGCGCATCATTCGCAATGCAGCTGGTTTGGGCGTGGTGAACTTTAACTATCCACGGCTCTTAAAAAAGAAACAGCATGCGCATTACGATCTCATTGTGGTTGGCGCTGGCCCTGCAGGGTTATCTGCTGCTTTGACTGCAGCCCGTGAAGGCTTAGAGGTTCTGTTGGTGGATGAAAATGCCAACCCCGGCGGAAGTTTTGCTTACGACAATGCAGGCAATTCAGCGCATCACGAACAGTTAGCAAATATGGTGAGTGAAGCACAAAGCCTGCCTAATTTAACAGTGAAAACTAACGCTTATGCAGCCGGATATTATGCTGATCATCTGATCCCGATCGTAGACGAATCTGGAATCACAAAAGTACGTGCTAAAGCTGTGATTGTTGCCAGTGGCGCCTTTGAGCAACCTCCTGTGTTCAGAAACAACGATCTACCGGGTGTTATGCTTGGTTCCGCCGCGCAACGTCTCATGGCACGATATGCCGTTAAGCCATTCTTGAAAGGCTTAGTCGTCACCGCTAATAGCCATGGTTACCGTGTAGCGCTTGATCTGATTGCATCTGGCGTAGAGGTCGCGGCGATTGTTGATATGCGAGCGGATGGAGAGACAGATGCCATTTCCAGTGTGGTCGCAAATAAAGGCATACCAATCCATAACGGTGCTTGCATCTATGAGGCTGTGCCGGTATCCGGCAAGTTAGGCGTCAAAGGCGCGATTGTTGCGGATTACGATGAAGCCTCTGCGCAGGCCGATATTCGGAAATCCATACAGATTGACTGTGACGGTATCGTCATGTGTGCAGGCTGGGCGCCTGCTGCTGCATTGCTTTATCAGGCTGGCACCGGCATGCGTTATGACGATCAAATACACCAATTCGTACCGTCAAAACTGCCCAATGGCATTTTCGCTGCAGGTAAGGTAAACGGTGTTTTTGGCTTGAATCAACGCCTCCAGGATGGCGCCCGTGCTGCCTCTGATGCCCTCAAGTATTTGGGGTATGTTGGAAACGAGACCACAGTAGACAGTTTTTCCGGCTCATCGCCTAGCCATCCTTATCCGATTGTGATGCATCCCAAAGGTAAAAACTTTGTAGATTTCGACGAGGATATCAGCGTAAAAGATTTCATTCATGCGGCTCAGGAAGGCTTCGATAACATCGAATTAATGAAGCGTTTCACGACAGTTGGCATGGGGCCTAGCCAGGGCAAGCATTCAAACATGAATGCGATTCGTATTCTGGCGCGCATTAGAAGTCTTCCAGTCAATAAAATTGGCACGACGACTGCACGGCCCTTCTTTCATCCCACACCAATAGGTCATTTGGCAGGCAGGGGGTTGCATCCTCATCGAGATACCCCGCTGCATCAGTGGCACGCAGAACACGGTGCAGTGTTCACGGATGTTGGCGCATGGAAACGTCCAGCTTACTACAAAGTGGATGGGCAAACCAAAGAGCAGTCTATCCAGAACGAAGCAAAAGCCGTCAGAAGTGCAGCGGGCATCATTGATGTCAGTACCTTGGGCAAGATAGAGATTCATGGCGCCAATGCCGCTGAATTTTTGGAACGTTTCTACACTGGTAATTTTAAAGATCAAAGGCTTGGGCGCTCCCGATATGCCTTAATGCTGGACGAATCAGGGGTAATGGTAGATGACGGTGTCGCTTGCCGGATCGGAGAAAATTTCTTCTATGTGACCGCAAGTACCAGCAATGCAGCCGCGGTTTACCGTGAGATGCAGCGGTGGAATCAGATTTGGGGCCTGAATGTGACTTTCATCAATGTCACGGGCGCATATGGCGCGGTGAACATTGCCGGGCCATTAGCCAGAAAGGTGCTGCAGAAAATCACCCTTTTGGATCTCTCTGAAGACCAGTTTTTATTAGGTGCAGTGGCCGATACGTCCATAGCAGAAATAAAGGCACGAGTGATTCGCGTTGGATTCGTCTCTAACCAGGCCTATGAGATTCATGTGCCTGCTTCATCTGTGCTTAAGTTGTGGAGTTTGCTGCTAGACAGTGGAAGCGTTGATGAGCGTGTTAAACCATTTGGGACAGAGGCACAAAGATTGCTTCGATTGGAAATGGGCCACCCATTAGTTGGGCATGATACCGACGGTCTTACCAACCCCTTTGAGCTTGGTGCTGACTGGGCCATCAACCTCAATAAACCTTTCTTTATCGGTAAACGCAGTTTGCAAATTATCCGCAAACGTCCTCTGCTAAAAAAACTGGTGGCTTTTTCGTTTAAGCCAGATTTCCAGGGCCCTCTGCCATGTGAATGTAATTTAGTGATCAGCAAAAGTGGCCAGATTGAGGGCAGGGTCACCAGTCTATCGTTGAGTCCTACACTGCAAAGATTCATCGGGTTTGCATATGTATCCCCAGCGAATACAACGTTGGGTGACGTCTTGAGTATTAGAACTGACAGCGGCCAGATGGTGGAGGCCTATGTTGTCCAGTCACCATTTATTGAAGGGGATTAAATATGGAAATGGTATTTGACCGACACTCCCCCGTCAGTTTTGCGCAGTCAGGGTTAACGATGAAGAAAGCAATCTTGAACGGGATGGAAATCGTTCTAAGTTATGAAAATACGGATATCGAGATGCAACGGATGAAGAAGCTCGGTATTTGTGATGTGAGCGCATTTTCCAGAGTAGGCATTAAAGGCGCAAAGGCCGTTGAGTGGCTTGAATCCCAAGGATTTACCATACCAAAAGCACCCAATACATGGCGTAAAGATCACGCTGGAGGATTGGTGTTAAGACTTGGGCGGAGTGAATTTTTATTAGAAGGTTTCCACCAGGGGAAGATTGCAATCAATGCAAATGATGCATCAGAGCATCTTTATGAAGTGGCGCGTTATGACGCTTCGTTCATCCTGAGCGGCGTGCATTTCCGCAGTGCATTCAGTGAAATTTGTGCACTAGACCTGAGTGAAAGCGCATTTGCTGCGGATGCTGTGTTGATGACCAGTGTGGCTGGCGTGTCTGTGACTTTAATCCGCCAATTGCTGAATGGGGAGCTGGTCTACCGCTTATGGTGCGATGGTAGCTATGGTAACTACATGTGGAGCACGCTCACCGAAATCGCCGGGGAGTTTGGCGGAGGCGCTGTTGGCCTGGATGTTCACTTCAAACAGATGATAACTAGTTCTTGATCGTTTCGAATTTTAATTAATAAATTTTAGGTGAGGCACTCAATGAAGTCTTTGCAGGAAGCACAAAAGTTTTTGCAGGAAAACAAGGTCAAGTACGTCCTTGCCCAATTCGTCGATATTCATGGGGTAGCCAAGGTCAAGTCCGTGCCGGCTGAGCATCTCAACGATATCCTGACGAAGGGCGCAGGTTTTGCTGGTGGTGCAATTTGGGGGACAGGCATTGCACCCAATGGCCCTGATTACATGGCGGTTGGTGAGCTGAGCACTATCGGCTTGGTGCCTTGGCAACCTGGTTATGCGCGACTGGTGTGCGATGGACATGTCAACAATAAACCACATGAATATGATGCACGCGTCGTTCTTAAAAAGCAGATTGCCCGGTTATCCGAACGTAGATGGACTTTCTACACTGGATTAGAGCCAGAGTTCTCATTACTGCGTCGTGACGAACAGGGTCAGATTCAGCCGTTTGATGAAACTGATACGTTGCAAAAACCATGTTACGACTATAAAGGGATCACAAGACACTCTGAGTATCTAGGTAAGTTAACTGAGTCGCTGATTGCGGCAGGGATGGATGTTTATCAAATTGATCATGAGGATGCGAATGGTCAGTTTGAAATTAACTACACCTACTCCGAATGCCTCAAAAGTGCAGACGATTACATTTTATTCAAGATGGCTGCGAGTGAAATCGCCAATGAGATGGGCATGATCTGCTCGTTCATGCCTAAGCCATTTAGCAATCGGCCAGGCAATGGTATGCACATGCATATGTCCATAGGGGATGGAGAAAAAAGCCTGTTCCAAGACGACAATGACCCCTCTGGCTTGGGGTTGTCTAGCCTGGCCTATCATTTCCTGGGTGGGATTCTTGCGCATGCCCCGGCACTGACCGCCTTATGTAATCCGACCGTAAATTCGTACAAAAGACTGGTCGTTGGGCGCTCATTAACCGGTTCAACGTGGGCGCCAGCGTATATCAGTTACGGTAACAATAACCGTTCGACATTGGTGCGTATTCCTTATGGCCGCTTAGAACTGCGGCTCCCTGACGGCAGCTGTAATCCATATCTTGCAACCGCAGCCGTGATCGCAGCGGGCTTGGATGGCGTTGCCCGTCAGTTAAACCCAGGCAAGGGACATGATGAGAATCTCTACGATTACAGCCCCGAGGAACTTCAAGCGTTGAAGATTGGCATCCTTCCGCAGAATCTGGGTGAGGCATTGGATGCGCTTGAGAGTGATGAGGTCATCATGGATGCGCTGGGGGCAAATCTTGCCCAAGAGTTTTTAAAGATCAAACGCATGGAGTGGATAGATTATCAACGGCATGTCTCCCAGTGGGAAATTGATAGGTATGTTGAGTTCTTTTAATTGTTTGATGTGCGTGACGCATGGGTCATCGAACATGAAGTATTGATAGGAGAAAATGATGTGTGGGATTGTAGGATTGTTGGTTAAAAACCAGAGTATGCGCGCAAATATCGGCCAATTGATGATGCCGATGCTGATTGGGATGACAGAGCGAGGGCCGGACTCTGCTGGCATGGCGGTGTTTACATCTCCAGTGGATGCAAATGCGTTGAAATATAGCCTGTATGCACCGACGGCAGATTTTAGCTGGAAGGCATTGGAGCAAGCATTTAATTCTGAGCACTCAGACCAAGTCACTCTCGCGGTGAAGGGGAATCATGCGATTCTCACCTCCGCAGTGGACACCGTGAAAGTAAAAAGCTGGATCAAGCAAGCCTATCCGCAGATTCATATCCTTTCTGTGGGGCAATCGATCGACGTTTACAAAGATACCGGTCTGCCTGCGGATGTGGCTGCGCGTTATGATTTGCCAGCGTTGAGTGGCACGCATTTGGTGGGGCATACACGGATGGCGACTGAATCTGCCATTACGCCAGCGCATGCGCACCCTTTTACAGCAGGCACAGACTGGTGCCTGGTGCACAATGGATCTCTTTCTAACCCCAACAGCCTCCGTCGCAAGCTGCAACATGAAGGGATCAATTTTGAAACCGACAATGACACTGAAGCAGCCTGCCGCTTCCTTGAGTGGCGTATGCGTGAAGGTGACGATTTGAAAACCGCCCTGGAACATGGTTTCGACGAGCTGGATGGTTTCTATACATTGCTGATGGGTACCAAAGATCAATTGGCCTTGGTGAGGGATCCATTTGCGTGTAAGCCTGCCGTGGTCGCCGAGCATGATGATTATGTTGCGATCGCTTCAGAGTTTCGCTCTTTAGCCCACCTTCCTGATGTGAAGAATGCTCACGTTTTTGAACCTTCACCAAAGGAGATGTACGTATGGAAAGTCTAAAATTTGACTTGGAAAATACCGAGTTGCGTACCGTGAATCAATATCTGCATCGTCCTGCAGCAGAGTTGAGTGGTAAAAACGTGGTCATTAGCAACCCCAATGGGGCTCACAACATCGCAGTCGGCCTCAATGCTGAGGTGAATGTCACGATCGATGGTCACGCCGGATATTACGCCGCAGGCATGAACCAACTGGCGACAGTCACTGTGACCGGCAGTGCATCTACTGGTGTGGCGGAGAATATGATGTCCGGCGTGGTACATGTGAAAGGCTTCGCTTCTAATGCTGCTGGCGCAACGGCGCAAGGTGGTTTGTTAATCATTGACGGTGACGCCGGGCTGCGCTGCGGCATCTCGCTCAAAGGGGCTGATATTGTGGTTGGCGGTTCTGTGGGCAGCTTTTCCGCATTCATGGCACAAGCTGGCAATCTGGTGGTGCTTGGAGACGCAGGTGAGGCATTAGGCGACTCATTATACGAAGCTCGACTCTTTGTGCGCGGTAACGTCAAGAGCTTGGGTGCCGATTGTGAAGAGAAGGAGATGGATCAGGAGTCACGCAATATTTTAGTGGATCTTCTGGCCAAATCCGGGCACGCAGAGGTGGATCCGGATAGCTTCAAATTATTTGGCTCTGCACGCACTCTCTATAACTTCCATGTTGATAACGCAGGAGCATATTAATCATGAGCGACACCTCTAAAAAAACTCCGCAAACAGAACCGCGTTTTTCTGCGACGTTCGATCCGGGAACGATGTCAGAAATTCGCCGTGCAGCAGCCACCGGCATTTATGATATTCGTGGCGCGGGTGCTAAACGAAAATTGCCACATTTCGATGACCTATTATTCTTGGGGGCTTCTGTCAGTAGATACCCACTTGAAGGCTATCGTGAGAAATGTGGCACAGATGTGGTCCTCGGAACACGTTATGCCAAGAAACCTATTCACCTCAAGACCCCAGTAACGATTGCGGGCATGAGCTTTGGTGCGCTGTCTGGGCCAGCAAAAGAGGCGCTGGGCCGTGGGGCTAGCGCAGTCGGTACCAGTACAACCACTGGGGATGGCGGTATGACACCTGAGGAGCGTGGTCAGTCTTCGATTCTGGTCTATCAATACTTGCCTTCTCGGTATGGCATGAACCCAGATGATCTGCGGAAAGCGGATGCCATTGAAGTGGTGATTGGCCAAGGCGCGAAGCCTGGTGGCGGGGGGATGTTGCTGGGCCAGAAAATTAGTGACCGTGTCGCGAAAATGCGTTGCTTGCCTAAAGGCGTTGATCAACGTTCTGCATGTCGCCATCCAGACTGGACTGGTCCAGATGACTTGGAAATTAAGATTGCTGAACTGCGTGAGATCACAGATTGGGAAAAACCAATTTATGTGAAGGTGGGGGCGACGCGTCCATATTTTGATGTCACTCTCGCTGTTAAATCGGGTGCCGATGTTGTGGTACTCGATGGTATGCAAGGTGGGACCGCTGCCACACAAGAGGTGTTTATTGAACATGTGGGCATCCCTATTCTTGCGGCAATTCGACCAGCTGTTCAGGCGCTGCAAGATATGGGTATGCACCGTAAAGTTCAGCTGATTGTTTCGGGTGGTATCAGAAATGGTGCTGATGTCGCTAAAGCCTTGGCGTTGGGCGCAGACGCTGTCGCTATCGGCACCGCTGCATTAATTGCGTTGGGTGATAACGATCCACATCTGGAAGAGGAATACCAAAAACTTGGGACCACTGCCGGCGCTTATGATGATTGGCATGAAGGTAAGGATCCTGCAGGGATTACTACACAAGATCCAGAATTGATGAAGCGTTTAGATCCGGTGAAAGCTGGCCGTCGCCTTGCAAACTATCTCTCTGTGCTGACGATGGAGGCTCAGGTGATTGCTAGAGCATGCGGTAAATCTCACTTGCATAATTTGGAACCTGAGGATTTGGTGGCACTCACGATTGAATCCGCTGCGATGGCCAAGGTTCCGCTCGCAGGCACTAACTGGATTCCAGGCGCGTCTTCGTTCTGACATAAAGCGACTAATCAATACTGCAAGAAGGGGCAAGGCTAAGAGATCTTGTCCCTTGACGTTTGGTAGATGATCGTACGGTTATCCTTTGGCCTTTACTCTATCCAATGTGCTAGTAGAGGAGAGCTGTTGGTTTTTGAACGTTACTATTACTCCATTCAAGGTTTAATATTTCAGACTGCTGCAAAAATAGCCTTAGCCATCCTCATAGTTGACAAGGCTGCGAGATTGCGACATTCTTAGCCCAACGGAGGTCGAAATGCTATTCCTAAAGATGAGCGCCAATAGTAAGTTGCTGGCAGAGCAGGTCAAAAATGCCAAGAAAAAATACCCGACATTAAAAGTGGTCGGTCGTGGCACGGTGACAATTAACCCGGCCAGCATTGTCAATTCAGCCAGTTTTCAGGCAGATGCTTCAAAGATTGCGAATCTTCCCCTGCAAAAATAGCCATGGGGGTGTTATTTGTTCTGCTGATATTGGTTTCAGGGTTTCTTGTTTGTCATTACCATCCCCAGTACTTCTTTAAGCTGCATCGATACGAAGGCCAGTATCTTTACCTGCAAGCGGCCTATCTCGGTATTCTCTGCCTGATCTCGGCGGCCATTTTTCATTTTTTGTTGATCAATCTGTCAGCGATCGCGGTGTTTGAGGGGACGCGTACTCTTGGTATCGATTATGTCGATTTGCTGGCCCGTTATCTGCCGGATAGCCTGGGACTCACCGAGGGGGATAAAAAACGCTATGTGCTGTTAGGTGTGATTGCCCTGACGACATTGTTGATGCCGTTATTGATTTCAAAGTGGGTGTATTGGCGGCTTAAACATTATTTGCAGCTCGATAGTGATGAAGAAGTGGATATTGTCATTATGTCGGAGTTGTTTTCTGACAGTCCTTTGGACCAGTTGCTGTTTTCGGCGATGATTAACGATCGCAACCTGATGTTGGTGCTGGATGACCGCAAGGTGTATGTGGGGCGGGTGGCCACTATGGGCGAGCCCAACGAGAATGAGGGTGCGGATCAGGAAATCAGTTTTCTGCCTTTTGTGAGCGGTTATCGCGACAAAGACACGTTGCAGGTGATGTTTACTACCGATTACAAAAAAGTCGGCGACAATTTGCCGCTGGTGATCCGGCAAGAGTCGATTGTCAGTGCGCGTGAGTTTGATTTTTCTGTGTATGATACCTTTCAGGAGACTGGTAGACCTTCAGCAGGTCTAGCCACTACCTAATCTGTAAGCGGATCCCAAACGGTTGGGTGATGCCTTACAAATCTTTGAATACCAATCCCGCATGCTTCGCCGTAACTCTGTGCGGTCAGCCGCCGCGCAGTCCGTCGGCCATTTCTGACAGCGAGATACCCCTTTGACCGATAGGGCGTGGCCGTGCCCTTGGGTATGCTGGAGTCAGGTTTCTGCTGCGTTTAACGTTGGCAAAGCTACCCCTTGCTGCTAAACGGCAAGTCTTTATAGTCTATGCATGGATAATCTGGATGAAACAAGTCTGGCTACTGGTGAAAACGGCCTTTATCGGTTGGCGGGATGATTACGCACAAAGCATGGGTGCCGCCCTTGCTTACTACACGTTGTTCTCGATTGCACCGCTTTTATTGATAGTGATTTCAATTGCGGGGCTGGTATTTGGGCAGGAGGCTGCGCGCGGTGAAATTATTGGCCAGTTGAATAGCTTGATGGGGCAACGTGGCGCGGTGGCAATACAAACACTGCTAGAAAGCGTGAGCCGACCGTCCGAAGGCATTGCTGCCACTGCCATTGGGGTGGTGCTATTGCTGGTAGGGGCGACTTCTGTGTTTGGCGAGTTGCAGGATTCGCTGGACCGTATCTGGAAAGCGCCGGTGCGGGAAGGCAGCGGCTTGTGGCACTTGTTGCGGGTGCGCTTGTTATCGTTTGGCATGATTCTGGGCATAGGCTTTTTGCTCATGGTCTCACTGGTGTTTAGCGCCGGGCTGGCGGCGATCAGCAAATGGTGGTCGCCGGTGTTTTCTGGCTGGATACTGATTGCGGGGATACTGAATACCGTGTTCAGTTTTGCATTGACGACTGGTATGTTCGCCATGATTTACAAGACCATGCCACGTGCACAAATTCAATGGGATGAAGTGTGGATAGGCGCCATCATTACGGCAGTTTTATTCACCATCGGTAAGTGGCTGATTGGCATTTATATCGGCAACAGTGCATTTTCCAGTGCCTATGGGGCAGCCGGGTCCATTTTGGTGTTGTTGATCTGGGTTTATTACTCCGCGCAGATATTCCTGATGGGCGCCGAATTGACGCGTGCCTATTCGCATGTGATGGGCACGGCAAAGCGTATTGACGTTGATTGAACCAAGTCAGCCTAGCATGCGTCTTTTCACGTATCGCAAACACTTTATAAAATTGTATAATGTTTTGTGTCCTCAGGCAGTCGCGTAGTTGAGGAGGATTGATATCGATCAAGCCCAGGCATTCATGTGCAGACTACACTTTATCCAAGTGTGGCATCGCGCTTGAAACACGCGAACAATCAAAAGTTGTCAGGAAGTTGTGTGATTTACGTAGAGTTAAAGACCGTTATTTTAAAAAAACAATTAGAGTGGGGCAGAACCATCACCATCACCGAAATTGCAGATGCAAGCGGGATTAGCCGCATGACTTTGCACAGAATGCTCAAAGACCGGACCTATAATGCCAGTACCGAGCACTTGAACAAGCTGTGTGCTTACCTGCAGTGCGATTTATTTACCCTGATCCGTTGGGAGCCTGATCTGCCAGTCGCGCAGGTACATGTTGCCTGAACATCGCCTTGTACTTGATCACATGTCGTCATCGCCAGGCTTCTTCCCTGGCCAGACTGTCCTTTCCGCTATATTTGTTATCCCACCTGGTTTTCTTGCCGGTCATGTCTCATGAGCGGGGCATGTTTACGGCAGCCCTGATCTTTTCTTTAATGGTTGCGCGTGTTGGTATGCTTCTGACATAAAACGGTATTTTCTCCTCAATCCAGAGCTGGTGCGGCTTGGCAAGCATTTCGTCTGGGCTGTCACCATGCTGAACACATAAGCTGGCTGGTGTTTTCCGCTTTTTTTAAGCGATGCCTTTGCACAGGAGTTTTCAATAATAAGAGAAAATTTTTGGAACTCTCTGTTATGAACAAGCTTGCTGTCACCCCGTTTGCCCAGGATAGCCAAACACATGGCAGCGCACCTGGCCGCCAGCAACTGTTGCAGCAGCTGGCACAGCTTTGGCAGCAAGGCGCCACTGAAGCCTGCTTTAGCATTGCCCGGCAGTTAACCAGTGAGTTTCCAAAAGAGGGGATTGCCTGGAAAATTTTGGGCGGTTTACTGCAACAGCGCGGTGACCTGCAAGGCGCCGGCGAGGCCCTTGCACAAGCCGTCAAGCTGCTTAAAAAAGATGCAGAGGTATTCTTGAATGCCGCGAATGTGGCCGCGCAACTGGGGGATGTGACCCTGGCCACCAAGCATTATCGTCAGGCGATCCGTTTGAATCCATCCATGACCCGCGCTTATGCCAATCTGGCCAGCTTGCTCAAAGAAGCCGGGCAGCAGAAAGAAGCCGAGAAACTGTTGCGTACCGCTTTGCAGCTTAACAAGCGCGATGCACTGGTATTGTTTGACCTGGCAGCGTTGCTGCATGAATCCGGCAAGTCACTTGAGGCTGTGCAATATTATCGTCAGGCGCTAGAGATTGAGCCTGACAATGCCGTGCTGGCCTACAACATGGCACAAGTCTTGTTTGTCCTGGGTAACCTGGATGAGGCGCTGGTACATTTTCAGCGCGCCATTGATCTGAACCCGACCTATTTTGATGCACTGCACCAGTACGGGCATTGTCTGCGGCAAAAAAACCGTTTTAAGGAAGCCGAGCAAGTGTGGTTGCAAGCCAGGGTGCTCAATCCTGAGAGCTGGCAGTTGCTCAATGACCTGGCTCAACTGTATAAACAGTTACAACAACCGCTGGAATATGAAGCCTGCGCCAAGGCCATCATGCAGGTCAAAGCGCCAGAGATCGAAGAACTCAATAACTTTACCTCTACCCTGATTAACCAGCAGTTGCTCACTGAAGCAGAACGTTATTGCAAGCAAGCGATGAGCCTGGGGATCGAAGATCCGTTTACCTATTGCAATATGGCTTTGCTGCTGTATTACAAACAAGAGTATGCACAATCTCTGGAATATTATGAAAAAGCGTTGCAGCTCAAGCCGGACTGCGCCGCTTTTTGGAGTAACTACAGTGTTTCGCTGCGTTTGGTTGGTGAGGTGGAGCGTGCCCGGCAAGCTCTGGAAAAGGCGATTGCGCTGGATCCTGAGTATCTGGACTCTTACATCAATCTGGGCAGTGCCTATCTGGAGCAGGGCGATGTCAAGCTGGCGGTGGAGACTTATGTCAAGCTCATCGCACGCGCACCCCATTTGGATAAAGCTTACCGTAACCTGTTATATACCAACAGTTTTGCCAATGAGCTGAGCCCGAAAGAGCATTTAAAGTATGCACGTGCCTGTGGTGAGCAGTTTATGGCCAAGGCTGCACCTTTCAAAAACTGGTTGGTCAACGCGCAAGACCAGCGTTTGCGCATTGGTCTGGTGTCTGCAGATTTGCGCAGTCATCCGGTGGGCTATTTTCTTGAGCATTGGTTAAAACATATCGATGCCGGTAAAACAGAAATCTATGCTTACTCAGCCGATGGGCGTGAGGACAATTACAGCCAGGTCTTGAAAAAACACTGCACGCAATGGCGTTCATTAGCAGGCATGAATGATGCCCGTGCTGCCAGCCTGATCCGTGAAGATGGCATTCATATTTTGCTCGACCTCTCTGGCTATACGGCAGATAGCCGCGTGTCATTATTTGCCTGGCGTCCGGCGCCCGTGCAGGCCTCCTGGCTGGGCTACTGGGATACCACAGGCTTGCCTACCATGGATGCGGTGATTGCTGACCCGGTCAGCGTGCCTGCGGGTAGTGAAGGGCAATTTACCGAAAGCGTTGTCAAACTGCCGCATACCCGTTTGTGTTTCTCAGCACCTGACTCCAATGAGCAGGTGAATCCGCTGCCTGCCTTGCAAAATGGCTATGTGACCTTTGGTTGCTTTCAAAAATACAGCAAGGTCAGCGACGAGGTATTGGCGGTTTGGGCTCAAGTGTTTCTTGCACTGCCTGCGGCCAAACTTTACTGGCAGTGCAAGGCCTTTCAAGATGATCAGATACAAGCTGAAGCCCTGGCCAGACTGCAACAAGCCGGTATCCAGCCTGAACAATGTGTCTTGATGCGTCCCACAGCGCGAGATGCCTATTTCAAAAACTATCATGCCGTGGACATGATTTTGGACAGCTTCCCGTTCAACGGGGGCACAACGACCTGCGAAGCCTTGTGGATGGGCGTACCTACGCTAACCATGCCGGGCGAGACCATGATCTCCCGCCAAGGCGCCAGCATGATGACCAGCGCTGGCTTGCCAGAGTGGGTTGCCGAAGATAAGAAAGCTTTTGTAAAAAAAGCAATCCAATTCGCTGCGGATTTACCTGCCCTTGCCAATCTGCGGGCAGGCTTACGTGCGCAAGTGATGCGCTCCCCATTGATGGATGGCGAGCGTTTTGCACGCGATATGGAACAGTTGCTGTGGAATGTCTGGAACGAGCGGGTGACGGGTATTGCCGACGCGCTGTTGGCTAAAGCACGCATTCAGGACGCTTATGCCGGTGAGGATCCAGTCTGGATCATTAGCGCCACCCGGGCCAGTGAAGAAGCCTTCTGGGCTTCTTCTGCACTCGGCGTATCGCTCAAGCGTCATATGCAACAAGATGCCAGAATCGTTCCGTATGTGTATTACGAAAATACACGCGGTCTATCCGAAGTTTTTAATGAGGCCGTTGCCATCGCGCCTGACAATGCGCTGGTCATTTTTGCCCATGACGATATCTGGCTGGACCAGAACCCTTTTGTGCAAACTGTGATGGATGGCCTCGCGGCCTATGATGTGATTGGCGTCGCCGGCACTGCGCGCATGTTGCCCAAGCAACCAGCATGGTTATTTACCGACCTTGCCTTTACCTGGGAGCAGTCTGCGTTCTTGCGTGGCAAGGTTGCGCACAGCGAACATCCGTTTGGGCACAACACCTATTTTGGTGCTGAACAAGGCGATTGTGTCTTGATGGATGGTGTCTTCATGGCCGCCTACAAACGCACGCTGACGCAAGCCAATGTGCGCCATGACCCGCAATTTGATTTTGAATTTTATGACCTGGATTTTTGCCGTACAGCGACCCATGCCGGGCTCAAGCTCGGTATTTGGCCGATCAGCCTGACGCACCAGAGCATGGGCAATTTTGGCAAGCAGCGCTGGCGTGACAAATATCAGATGTATCTGCGTAAATGGGGCGAGGGTGAGGCCGTAGTTGGCACGCCGATGACGGCTGAACTTGGCGCGGCGCTTGAAGAAGTGTTTACACTGGCTCTGCAGCATCAGCAAGCGGGTGATCTGCAAACCGCGACACAGTTATATCAAGAGATTCTGGCGGTTGCTCCACAATCCGCCCCTGCCTGGTTTAATCTGGGACTCATCGCCTGGGCGCAGGGGCATCAGCAAGAGGCCGTGGCCTGTTTTGCGCAAGCCCATGCTGCACAGCCGGCTGAGTGGGAGTATCTGCAACATTATTTGGTGGCCATGCATGCCACGGCGAGTGCCGATACCTTGGCTGCTACCTTTGAGCAAGCCATGGCATTGCCGCAGCATGCGGAGGCGGTGCACCAGCTTGCCGAAGCGTTAAAGATGCCTGGGTTCACTCGCCAATCCGTGCAACATGCACAAGCTTCGTCGCAAGACGCAGCCATGCAACCGGATGCCTCCCAGCAACAAGCCTTGCTTACAGCGTTTGAGCAGCAACAATATGGACAAATGGAACAGGCCCTGCACACCTATTTGGGGCAATATCCGCAGTGGCTAGCGGGCTGGAAAATGCTGGCGGATGTCTTGATGCTGCAAAAAAAGGATGCCAGCGCTGCGGCCAAACAGGCCCTGACATTGAATGCGCAAGATCCACAAGAACATTGCTATTACGGCATCGTCCTCAAGGCCAAGGGAGATCTGCCTGGAGCGGCAACTGCCTTTCAACAAGCGATTGCCCTCAAGTCGGACTACGCTGCGGCTTACAATAATCTGGGGACAGTCCTCAAGGATCTGGGTCAGGTAGAAACGGCCATCGAGCACTTTAAATGCGCATTGGCCTTGCAACCCAACTATGCCGATTGCTTCAGCAACTTGCTGTTTTGCATGACCCACGCAGAACACATAGACAATGCCGCACTCATGCAAGCACATCAAGCCTATGCCGACTTGTATGAAGCGCCGCTCAAAGCAGCCTGGCTGCCACATCAGAATACACGTGACGTGCACAGGCCACTTAATATCGGCTGGGTCTCTGCAGATTTCAGGGCCCATTCGGTCGCGCACTTTATGCTGCCTTTACTTAATGAGCTGGCCAAAGAAACCTCTCTGCGCTTGGTTGCCTATGCCAATCAACCGCTGGTGGATAATGTCACCACCCAGATGCAGGGCTATTTTTCAACATGGTACGAAGTCTCATCCTGGTCAGACCAGGCACTGGCCGAGCAAATCCGGGATGACGGCATTGACATCCTGATTGATTTATCCGGCCATACCTCAGGCAACCGCTTGCTGACATTTGCGCGCAAGCCTGCACCTGTTCAGGTGAGCTGGCTAGGCTACCTCAACACCACCGGCTTGAGCAGCATGGATTATTACCTGGCAGACTCATATCTGTTGCCCCCCGGCCAGTTTGATGACCAGTTTACTGAAAAGCTGGTGCAGCTGCCGGTGAATGCAACTTTTATCCCATATGAGCAAGCGCCAGAGGTGAATGCCTTGCCTGCACTGAGCAACGGCTATGTCACGTTTGCTTGCTTTAACCGGGTCCTCAAAATCACTCAGGCCACCGTGCAACAATGGGCCGCGTTGATGCAAGCCTTGCCTGACAGCCGCCTGGTAATTGGTGGGGTGGGAGAGGGCGAAAGCACGCAGCATTTGCAAACCTGGTTTGCCGAAGCTGGCATTGCCGCTAACCGCATCCGCTATTACGCACGCACTGACATGGCAAGCTATTTAGGCTATTACCACGAGGTCGATATTTGCCTGGATACCTTCCCCTCCAACGGCGTCACCACCACGGCACATGCGCTGTGGATGGGCGTGCCCACGTTATGTGTTGCCGGTGACCGCTTAGCAAGCCGTGGCGCCATGGCATTGATGCAGCATCTGGGGTTGATGCAATTTATTGCCTCGGACCATGACAGCCTGATCAAGCAGACCCTGGACCTGTGTGCTGACTTTACAAAGTTGGCAGCGTGTCGCGCCCACATGCGTGAACACTTTTCTAACAGTTTGCTCGCCAAACCTGGCTTGCAAGCAGAGGCGTTACGCCAGATGTTATTCCAGATGTGGCAACGCTGGTGTGCGCAACAGGCCCCAGCTTCAATTCAAAGCAGATGGGTGGATGCCGACCTATCTCACCCCACTCTACATATGGAGCCAGAGATGCTTGTGGAAGAAATTGATACTGTAGAAGCCGTAAACACACTTTCTCCTGTCACGCCTAGTAGTGATTTAATGGCTGCCGCCCAGAAATTACAGGCAGAAGGAGAGATTACGCAGGCGGCTGAACTTTATCTTGCCTTGCTCAAGGCAGAACCCCAACATGCGGAAGCCAATTTCCAGTTGGGATGGATTGAAACACATACCCGCGGTGTCACATTCGCTTTGCCAAGACTGGAGCAAGCAGTCATGCAGCAGCCAGAAGTAGAGCAATATTGGGTCACCTATATTGATGCATTGATGATGCAAGACAACATTCGGGCAGCGCTCTTGGCTATTCAGCAAGGGCAGCAACATGGGTTAACCGCTGCGTCAGCAGCCATGCTGATGAATGATTGCATGCAAGCGGCGAGCCAACAGTTTGCTGAGAAAAGTACGCCTGATTCAGCCCTGGTTTCTGTCGAGCAATTACAACAACAGCTATTTGCTGAAAGCAAGATGCAGACAACTGTTAGCAATGACGTGCCAGTGTCCGTTGTCCCTCAGCAGCCTCTGTTAGCGCAACCTGTTCAGTGGTTTAACAAGACAAAACCACTTGCAGATCAGACAGTTTTCCCTGAAAGCTGGTTAAAGGCTTATCCTCAGGCATTGATGATTGAGTACACTTCCCGTTGTAATTTGCGCTGCAAGTATTGCTCCAAGAGCAATCCCGGCGACGACCAAATTCCTGGGCGCAATATGGATATGACAACCACAACCGTGGATGCGGTCATTCATTTAATCGAGCAATCTTCCTATAGCGAGTTGTTGCTGGCAGGAACCGGTGAGTCTACTTTTCATCCGCATTGGCGTGAAGACTTTCCACGCATGATACACGCTGGCAAGTCTCGTAATCCGTCATGTTATATCCATGTCAACAGCAACTTTGCGGCCAAATACGAAGATGAGGATTGGGCTGTGTTTGCGCAGCTAGACGGGATCGTGATTTCAATTGATACCGCTGATCGGCAATTGACACGTGAGGTACGCGCCAAGTCCGACCTCGGTTTGATTATTTACAACATTACCCGTTTGCAGACTTATTGCCAGTTTCACGGTCTCAAGTTGCCCAAACTGACGGTGAACGTTACTTTATATCATGAAGCGGCTGACGGCCTGCCTGAATTGATGGCGATGCTGTCTAATTTACCGATCACGTCGGTGACGATTTCAGATTTGTTTGAGCGTGAAGCCACTGACAAACATGCGATTCGTCCTTTGCACAATGATGATCCGGTGTCATTCAAGCAAGCTGTTGAGCATTTAAAGCATGCCATGGAAATTGCAGATAAGCAGCAGGGCTTTCGCGTCACCATACAGCCACATTTGATGGAGAGAATCGAAGCCATGGCGAAAAGTATCAATGCTGCAGCCACTGATACAGGCGCTGTGCAGGCCGATCCGCAACTTTCCACCAAGCTTTGTTTGCAGCCATGGACACGCTTTACGCTGGCTGCCGATGCTGCAATCTTCCCTTGCTGCATGACTGAAATGGATCCGGTGGGCAATATTGATAGTGGCAAAGAAGAGGAGGGGTTGAACGGTGAAGGGATACGTGCCTTCCGTCATGCATTGCTGCGAGGTGATATGCCAAGCTCCTGCAAGCATTGCACGAATGCACCGGATGTCAGCCCACAAACCCTGCAGACAGCAATCCATGAACTTTCAAGAAAGGCCAATGCATGAGCCAGGACACTATCAATCAGATGAATGCCACGCCGGAGCAACTGATGGCTGAGGCCAATGCGCTGGCAGATCAACCGGAACAAGTGCTTAGACACTATCAGGCTATGTTGCAGCAATATCCTCGCTATGCGCCTGCTTATCACCAGTTTGGATTGGTTTTGCGCTCACAAGGGGATGCTGGTGCAATCGGCAAACTTGAACAGGCTGTTCAGCTGGATGCCGGGAATGAGCAATATTGGGTCAGCTACATTGAGGCCTTAATGTTTTGCGCGCAATTGCAAAAAGCTGCTGCGGCAATTCAATTAGGGTTGCAGTACGGTTTAGGACTGTCAAAAGCACACGTACTGGCCCAGACATGTGTAGACATGATGGAAGCGGCCGGGTCTTCAGTCATGGCCACTGCAAGCGAAGTGCCTGCTTCATTTGTCAAATCAGGCAACGTTGCTAAGGTTAAAATTTACCAGGCCTATTATTCCGAACAAAGTCGCCTCGAGTTGGATAAAGGATTTATTCCGTTTGATAACCTGGCCAATCCCCGACCAGATTGGCGTGAGTATTGGTTTATGCGTCAATACTTTTTAAATGAGGCGCTAGATGAAGAGACCTTCTATGGCTTCTTCTCGCCAAAGTTTTCTGAAAAAACCGGGTTAAGTTCTGCAGAGGTTTACCGTTTTATCGAGGCCAATGCTGATCAGTCAGACGTGATTCTTTTTTCACCTTTTTTTGACCAGACCGCGTTTTTCCTGAATCAATTCCATCAAGGTATCCTGGCCCATCAAGGCATTGCACCTTGCTTTGAATTGGTGATCAATAAAATTGCGCCTCAAGCCGAGATGGACACACTCATCATGCACAGCGAAAACTCTGTGTATTCTAATTTCTTTGTGGCAAAACCTAGCTTCTGGCGAACATGGCTGGCAGCTTGTGAAGATTTGTTTCATGAAGCTGAAGAGGGTAAAACGCTGCTCGCAAAATGTTTGAATGCCGATACTACCCATGAACATAAACTTTTGCCGTGTAAGTCATTTGTGTTTGAACGGATTGTTTCCTTGATGTTGGTGACACAACCGCAATGGCGGGTCAAAGCTTATGATTCAACTTTAATGCCACTGGTCAATTCGACATTGGCTGAATTTGTGACCATGGATGAATTCAAGGCATTGGATGAAATGAAAAAACAGGCCTGTAAGCAGCACTGTGACGTGGATAGTTTGGGCTACACTGCTTTGAAAGATAAGATCGTTGATCGGATTAAGCGCCATCGGTTAAATCAGCTCGAGCAAGCGATTGAGGAAGTGTATGCGCAGGCCGAGCAATTACAAGCCGCAGGTGAGCTTCAAAAGGCGATGGCTTTATATGAAGATATTCTCAAGAATCAGCCACAACATGCCGGGGCCAATCACAATCTGGGCTTTATTGAAACGCATACGCGGGGTGTTGAAGCCGCCTTACCCAAGTTTGAAGCAGCAGTCATGGCCAGGCCTGAGGTTGAACAATATTGGGTGAGCCTGATTGATGCTTATATCTTAGCGCAAGACTTTCCTGCAGCTTATGAGGCGATCAAGCAAGGCCAGAAACATGCATTGACTGCACAAATGGCTCAGCTATTAAATCAGGAGTGTCTAGAGAAAACCGATAGTGCCTGGCGCTTGCAAAAAGAAACAGAGACCGCATCGCTTGTAGAGTCAAACTTGATAACGCATGCGGCAATAGAGGCTTTGTTGACGCAAGCACAAGCTTTACAGGCAGAAGGTAATTATCAGTCTGCCAAGGCGCAGTTACAACAAGTGTTACAAGCTGATCCCAAACATGCCAGGGCTAATCATGACTATGGACGATTGCTCGCAGAAACAGAGGCATTAGATGCCGCGTTACCATATTTGGAAGCAGCGATTGCGAATGCCCCTCAAATTGAGCAGTACTGGGTCACCATTATTGATGCCTATACCCAGTTACATGCCTTTAAAACCGTGTTTATGGCGATCAGCGAGGCTAAGAAGTATGCCTTGTCTGAGGCAATGCATGACATGCTATATGAGGAAGTTGTCAATTACGCGATTGGTCTCATTGGCAATCCTCAAGTTCAACAAAGTCCGGTCATGGAGGGGTTGATAGACGCTACCGGCCTGCTGCAGGAGATTGTGACAGCCAATGTAGCCGATATTCAAAGAGGCCAGTCTAGCGGAGCGTTGATTTCTGGCAATATGGATTTAAGCGCTTGTGAGGCCTTTATGCAACGTTTTCCAGCTTTGATGGAGAACGATAAACTGATTAATTTTGTGCGTGCAGTGGTTTTGAAACTGATGTGGTTGCCAGAATTTACTGGTCATAAAATATTTGCACCATATTTTGATCAGTTACTTGCCAACATAGACTTGGGTATTCCAGCCGTTGTACCACGCAATGCCAAACTGGCAAACATTGTTGTTGCAACAGAAGTCTATGACTTTGGCGGACATACCAAGGATATTATTACCATGCTGCATCAGCTTGAGAATCCCATGCTGGTGATCACCGATGTTTATGCAAGATTTGCAACACAATCGTTTTACAAGAATATTCAAAGCGCGCTGCCACAGTGCCCTGTTTTAGTCCTGCCACAAGAAAGTTTGCTGGCCAAAGGCCAACGTTTGGCCAGCCTGATTAATACCTATGCCCGCAATGTGTTTTTGTTGACGCATCAGGATGATGTCGCTGCGGTCGTGGCTTGTCAGCCTAATTTTGAGACGGATTACTACTTTATTCACCATGCGGATCACAATTTGTCAGTAGGAAGCGGCGTCCCCCATTTGAAACATGTCGATTTGTATGGGCAGCGAGCCATCAACTGTCATGAAGATTTGGATCGCGAAACATTGTTTTTACCAACGACGGCTGTTGACCAAGGGATTAAAACTTTTGACTATACCTCTGGCAAGTTGAATACAGTCACGGCTGGCACCTTTGCCAAGTTTAAAACCGAGGGTGCGATTGCTTTTCAGGAGTTGGTCTGCCAGGCATTGTATCTAGGCGAAGGTCAGCATTATCATTTTGGTGAGATTCAGGCCCCTGTGCTGCAACAAGTGCGGGACTACCTAACGCAAAAAGGCTTGGATGTAGCGCGTTTTGTGTATATGGGCAACGTGCCCTCCTTATGGCAAGCCTTGCTCGAGATTGATGCACATGTGTTTATTGGCTCTGCCCCTATTATGGGCGCTAAGTCGGATATTGAGGCGCAGGGAGCCGGCTATCCTTTACTGGCGTTTAAAGCCCTAGATTGCCCGCGTCATCTTAACGTTGGCAGCCATGCCCCTGAGACGATTTACTGGCATGACATGGAGACGTTTATCGCCGGTTTAAAAGCACTGAATGCTGATCATTCGAAGTATGCAAAAGCGGCACGTACCTACTATGAACAGGCTTGTTCCATGAACGCTTATCAAGAGGTATTGGGGAAAATGAGTCACTAGTATGGATATTCGGACTTATCAGCAACAGCATGTGGCATGGGACCAGTTTTTGGCACAGAGCCGGAATGGGGCCTTCTTTTTCAAAAGAGGCTACATGGATTATCACGCTGACCGTTTTCAGGATGCTTCTTTGTGGATAGAGAAGGAAGGGCAAGTACTTGCCATGTTGCCGGCGAGCCGCGACGGTGACACCATCGTCAGCCATGGCGGTTTGAGTTTTGGCGGTTTGGTCATGAGTGCACGTCTGGGGGCGGCAGATGTAAAAGCCCTGTTTGAGCAGTTACGTGATTACTGGGCGGCCATGGGGATTAAAAAGCTTATTTATAAGCCTATTCCTCATATTTATCACAGCATGCCCAGTGAAGAGGATTTGTATGCCTTGTTTAGATTAGGTGCCAGGACCATGCGAGTGGATGTATCAACCACCATTATGCAGGAGTCACGTTTGCGCTTATCAAAAGGTCGTAAGCATGCATTGTCCAAAGCGGCTAAAGCAGGGGTCACGATTAGAAAAAGTGATGACTATGCCAGTTGTTGGCAGATACTCACTGATAATTTGCAAGCGCGACATGGCACCAGTCCCACGCACAGCCTGCAAGAGATCTCGCTGCTAGCCAGCCGCTGTCCTGAAATCAGCTTGTATATGGCCTATCTAGATGAGCAGCCGATTGCCGGAGTTGTCATGTTTGATTTTGGCCGGGTTGCGCACACGCAATACATTGCGCCTAGTCCGGTGGCAAGAGAAGTGGGGGCGGTAGATTTACTACTGGAAACGCTCATCAGCGAAGTCTACGCAGATAAGCCCTATTTTAATTTTGGCATTTCTACCTGCCACAATGGCTTAAGTTTTAATGAAGGCTTATGTGCGCAAAAGGAAATGTTTGGTGGCCGCACGACAACCTTGCAATGGCTGGAAATGGATTGTGTATGATGCATGATGACCAACGTAAACAGGCGATCTCGGCTTATGAGCAAGCGTACAGCGCCAGCGATTTTGAAGTGATTCAGGCGCGCTATCGTAAAAAACTCTTGCTAGAGTTGTTTGAAAAATATCAACCCAAACATGTGCTGGAGGTAGGCTGCGGTTGGGATACGATTGCGAATCACTGGCAAGGCTTTGAAAGCCTGACCGTCGTTGAGCCTGGCCCGCAGTTTGCAGAAAAAGCCAGAAAAGATACTGCCCAATTAGCAGGTGCACAAGTGATCGAGGCGTTTCTTGAAAGTAGCCATCTCGGTAAACCTGACCCGGCATATGATTTGATCCTGCTGAGCAGCCTGTTGCATGAGGTGCCAGATGCGAAGGCATTATTGGCTAGTGCCAAAGCATTGGCAGGTCAAAATACAGTGATTCATATCAATGTGCCGAATGCGTTGTCTATGCACCGCCTGCTAGCTGTGGAGATGGGGTTGATGGATAGCGTCTATGCCCAGTCTGCACTGCAAAAATCATTTAATCAGCCACGTATTTTTGATTTAAAACAATTAAAAGTATTGGCGAAAGAACTAGGATTACAAGTGCTTGAGGCAGGTTCTTTTTTGGTGAAGCCATTTACCCATCACCAAATGATGACGCTGATGCAACAAGGCTTGCTGACGCAGGAAATGCTGGATGGCTTGTGGCAATTGGCCCGGCATTTTCCTGAAAACGGCTCTGAAATTTATGTCAATCTCAAACTTGAGGACTGAAAATGGATACTAAAACAACGGTGATTGTAGGGAATGCTTTAGCTGGAATGGTCGCGGCATTAGAGTTGGCGCGCCAAGGCAAAAAGGTGACCTTGGTCAATCCTGGTGGACCATTGGGCGGTTACTTTGCCGGACTGGAGATTGATGGCGTGATGTTTGATGCGGGTCTAGTCAAGTTTGAGCTGGATGGCTATCTTTCGCAAAAAAGTACCTTAGCCAGCTATAACCCCAAGCTACGTAATGATGTGGGCCGCTTTATGAATATCGTGCATGCCTGGGCCCTGCAGTATGCGCCATTACATCAGTTTGACATGCCAAAAATGTGGTTGCAGAACAAGGCTTACGATGATGTGGTATTGAGTAATAGCTACCATACCTTTAGTCAATTGCCTTTTGCCCAGCAAAGTATTCAAGAGTTGCAGCAATTACCTGCTGCAGAGATTCATGCGCGCGAAAAATCCAATGGTGCCCGTTACCATACGCTGGATTACCTGACCGCTTCCCTTGCCAATCATGGTAAAGCCATGCATGACCATATCATTGCTCCTTACCTGATGAAGGCACAAGGCGTGACAGCCGACAAAATGCTGGCACGTTATCATCGTGTCGCCTGGTTACCACTCTTCTACCCCGAGACATTGCTGGCTAGTTTTCAGGGAAAAGCGGTGCCCCTGCAACCCACCGTATTTCACTATCCCAAGCAAGGGGCGGTCGGTGGCATCTGCCGTCAAGTCAAACAACAAGTACTCAGTCATCCCAATATCACCTATGTGCAACAAGCGATCCAAACGGTAGAAAAAAATGACAGTGGATGGCGGTTACAGTTGGGTGAGGGGGCCGTGAGTGGTCCTATTGAAGGTGGCCATTTGGTCTGGACCGGTGCGCCAGCAGCTTTGCTCAAGGCGCTGGGGAAACAGCCTACCATAGTGCAAGAGATTAAATCGCCGATTGCTGTACTATTTCTGCGCATTAAAAAAGCGGACATCCGTGATGTGTATACGATTTTGCATGTTCTGGATATGGATAAATGCGCTTATCGGATTACAAATCAGACGGCATGTGCTGATCAACAAGACGAAGATATGAATATTGTGGTTGAGTTTAACCAGAATTATTTCAAACAGTTGTACGGTGAGAATGATTCGGACGCATTCATCGTTGAGAAATTACTGGCCGAACTGGCGGCCATGAACATGATTGCGGCAGATGCCCAACCTCTGATTGCTGCCATCAAACGTATCCCGGGTGGATTTTTGGTACCAGATCAGGCGGCACGGGATGCTTGGGAGCAAGATCAGCAAACCGTGGCAGCACTGCATCCTGAGATTGCTTTACTCGCAATGTCGAGCGGCTTTTTTGCCACCTCACTTAACGATCAGGTGATTCAAGGGTTGTACTATGCAGAAACCCGCCTGGACGCAGAAGTTGAAACAGTCAAGGAAACACTGCCTGCCTGAATCTCAAGTCACTGACTCGCCACAGATTCTGGTGGCGAGCAATTTGATATGCCTTATTTGGCTGTGAGGCGAGCCTGTCACCTTACTGATGATAAATGCTGCCTTTTCCAGGCTTTATTAGTTGAATTAATTCGTGCATGCCTATCGTATAGTGGGTTGAGTTACGAGATAGAGCAGGTGTGTGTATGCCACTAGAACATTGCAGAATTATTGAGTTGCCTAAAATCCATGACCCGCATGGCAACCTCACATATATTGAAAGTGATAATCAAATCCCATTCGCGATTCAGCGCGTCTACCATGTGTATGATGTGCCGGGCGGGGCCGAGCGCGGCGGGCATGCGCACAAGAATCTGCATCAGTTTATTGTCGCCATGTCTGGTAGTTTTGATATCACCCTGGATGATGGCAAGGATAAGAAAAAATTTCATTTAGCCCGTTCTTATTATGGCTTGTATATCTGTCCTATGATTTGGCGTGAAATTGATAATTTTTCTTCAGGTTCAGTATTAATGTGCCTGGCCTCAGAAAAATATGACGAAACTGATTATTTCCGGCGTTATGATGATTTTATGCGCGCGCGCTGGGCTGCTTGAGATCACCGTTTTATCCCGTTTTTGAAGTGGGCATATAAAAAGGCGCATCATTGATCTGATGCGCCTTTGTTTTTTATACGTGAATCACTATGTGCCCGAGTGGCTCACAGTGGTTGCAGTCGTGACAGGTTGTGCTGGTTGTTTGACCGGCTTTTTGTTTTGGCGGTAGACCTGGCCAGAGGTCGATACATTGGCGCGCATTCTAATCAGCTCAGCAATCTCTGCATTTTCCTTCTGCTCTTCTCTAGGGGCAAATAAAGCTCTGCCTCTAGGGTCAGCATCGACAGGGGGTTCGCACAGGTAATAGACGGCCAGGCTCTTGCGATAGATACCATAAGGCTGCGTCAGGGGGCGGCTCATGCCATGCCAGGAGTTCTGGGTGGTATCAAAAATCACGGCCCGGTTAAATTTGGGGCAGACTTCTTTGATCAGTTCACCTGGCTGGTTTTGTTCAGCGTCGTGACTCCACAAACCCAAATGGCCGCCATGGTAAGCCTTCAGTTGTTCAGAGACGTAGATAATGATGTTGATTTTGCGTTGCAAGCCCAGTTTGGGGTGAATGGAGTAATCCAGGTGCGGATTCAGGTTGCCTCCGGTGCCGTGAATATGCCAGCCGCCACCATGCAACCCGTTATCAGCATACAACTGGGTGCCGACAATTTCGGACAGTTTGTCTATCACGGGTGCTGAGTTCAGAGTTTGAAACAGGGCATAGGTCAGAGCAGGGAAGGCATTCCAGTCATTTAAGGCCTTTTTATCTTCAATCTGGTTTTGGTAACAAAACCAGCGCGAAGAATCATACTCGGGAAACTCACGTGCAACCTTTTTCACCAGGTCAGGATTCAGGAAGTTATCGATCACGGCATGACGAAAGGGCTTTGCATCCTCAAAATGTTGCATTCCTTTGGTCAGTTGATTCAAATCCAGAAACGATTGCATGAAAATCCCCCTTCGCATTCATTGAGCGTGTTATGTATTTATATCGGACGCACAAGCAATTTATTAAGGCGAATACGCATGTATTTATGCGCTAATTTTTGTAGATGCAGTACCGACCTTGGGTGGTGGCGCAGTGCGACAAGGTCTTAGCGTTTTAGCGCATCAATCAGCGCGCAGGGATATCTCTAGAAATAGTGGCAAAACCACGTTCTATTCAATGAAATCAAATATGCGGGGCTGCGATAAAGTGATTCTTAACTTGACGCAACGTTCTTACTATAACGGTCAGCATTTGCTTAACTTGAGTAATAACGTGCGAAATCAGATTAATTTAAAACAGATTTGAAGAGCTTGAGTGTGGCATGAATACTTAACATGAAGCTCGATATTTTTGTACATTAAGGAGGCTTAACATGGCTGCAGTCATTAATACCAATATTTCATCATTAAATGCCCAGCGCAATTTAAATGCATCTCAAGCTGGTTTGAATCAATCCATACAGCGTTTGTCTTCAGGGCTGCGCGTTAACAGTGCCAAAGATGATGCGGCCGGGTTGGCGATTGCAACACGCATGGACTCTCAAGTCCGTGGCAATGATGTGGCAATTCGCAACTCCAATGATGCAATTTCCTACCTGCAAGTGACCGAAGGTGGTTTGTCGAAAGCGACTGATGTGCTGCAGCGTATGCGTGAGTTGGCGGTGCAGGCAGCCAACGGCAGCTACGGTAGCGGTGATCGAGCCAATCTGGACACGGAATTTACGCAATTGACTGCGGAGCTAACCCGCTTGAGCACCTCCACCCAGTTTAACGGTTTGAATGTATTTGGCGGTCCAGGCTATACCTTCCAGATTGGTTCTGGCTCTGCGGATACTTTGCAAGTCAGTTCCGTGACCGCAGCTTCCATCACTGGTAATGTGCAAACCGCCTCAGCAGCAACGGCTGCGATTACAGCCATTGATGCGCAACTGGATTCAGTGAATACGTCACGTGCGAGTCTGGGTGCGTACCAGAACCGCTTTGAAGCGGTAATCAGCAGCTTGCAAGTGAATATCGAAAATGTGTCCGCGGCGAAATCCCGGATTATGGATGCAGACTTTGCGTCAGAAACTGCGAAGATGACCCGTAACCAGATTCTGCAACAAGCTGGCACGGCGATGCTGGCCCAGGCCAACCAGTTGCCTAACAGCGTCATGTCACTGATTAAAGGGTAGTCTTTCAGCAGCTTTCTTGGTGTATATGTTTACAGGTCGTGGGCTTTTGTCTAGGCAAAAGCTCACGACCTCTTCATTTCTGGATCATCTCATCAACACACCAGTTCTCTATCGTTCAGGATAGGCCGGTAAAACCGGTTTTGTTTTTTTCAATTTAAAGTTTCCAGATGCGATATAGTTAACGCAATCTTTGCGGTAACACGCGCGATCCCTGTTGCTGGGATGTTGATAATTGGATGCCAAACATGATTCCTTTCCTTGATCTCAAAGCCGCTTATGACGAATTGTCGCCTGACCTTGAGACTGCCCTGTTAAGGGCTACCCGTTCTGGCTGGTATATCGGTGGCGAAGAAGTGGAGGCCTTTGAAGCCCAGTTTGCCGCATATACTGGCGCCCCGTATTGTGTCGGCGTGGGCAATGGCCTCGATGCACTGACCTTGGCCTTGCGCGCCATGGATGTGGGGGTGGGGGATGAGGTGATTGTCCCCTCCCATACTTATATTGCGACCTGGTTGGCGGTGAGTGCGGTCGGCGCGACTGTGGTCCCTGTCGAGCCTACTGAGGGGCAGTTCAATATTGATGTTGCCGCCATTCAGGCAAAAATCACAGCTAAAACCAAAGTCATTTTGCCGGTGCATTTATATGGTATCCCGGCAGACATGGATGCCATTTGTGCATTAGCCAAACAGCATGGCTTGCTGGTGTTGGAGGATGCTGCGCAAGCGCATGGCGCTGCCGTCAGGGGTAAATGGGTAGGTACGCATGGGGATGCGGTCGCATGGAGCTTTTACCCGGGCAAGAATTTGGGGGCTTTGGGCGATGGTGGGGCCGTCACCACAAGGCATGAGCATCTCGCCCAACGTATACGCGCGCTTGGCAATTATGGCTCAGCCGTCAAATATTACAATCTGGAGCCTGGCGTGAATAGTCGCCTGGATCCCTTGCAAGCCGCCGTGCTGTCAGTCAAGCTGGCTGCGCTGGATGAGTGGAATACACGCAGGCAGGCATTGGCGCAGCGCTATCTTGAGGGTTTGCAAGGCCTGCCTTTGCAATTGCCTGTTTCTCCAGCCTGGGCCAATACTATCTGGCATTTGTTTGTGATCGCAACGCCACAACGCGATGCCTTGCAAACCTGGTTGCAGGCGCATGGGGTGCAAACCCTGATTCATTATCCCGTCCCGCCACATTTGCAACAGGCTTATCAGTCGCTCGGTTGGCAAGCAGGCCATTTTCCGTGTGCCGAGCGTTATGCCAATCAAGTACTGAGTTTGCCCATGGGCCCGCAACTCTCAGTCACGGCTGTCGACCAGGTGATTGAGCTGGTACAGCAGTTTTTCAGAGCGCAGTGAGACTGTCTCACGCATCGCCTCGTTTAAAGTTTTTCCGAGTAGGGTCGTAAAGAGTGTCAAGTGCATGATCTTCCCAACAGAAATTTAAAGTGCATGATTAAAGAAATTTCTGGCGAAGTCGATAAAAGTAATAACAACGCTGAATAGCAAACACGAAGTCAAAAAGTGGATCAACGTTGATATGACATGCCGATTTGACACTAACTACACATAGGACTCTGAAGGAGACTAAAACATGGCTTCTGTAATTAATACCAACATTGCATCCCTGAATGCACAGCGTAACCTGAATGCTTCACAAACAGGCTTGAATCAATCGATTCAGCGTTTATCTTCTGGCTTGCGTATCAATAGCGCCAAAGACGATGCAGCGGGGATGGCAATTGCCACTCGCATGGACTCCCAAATTCGTGGCAATGAAGTTGCGATTCGTAACTCAAACGACGCGATTTCTTACCTGCAAGTGACAGAAGGTGGTTTGTCCAAAGCGACAGACGCCCTGCAACGTATGCGTGAACTGGCCGTACAGGCAGCCAACGGCAGCTATGGTTCTGGTGACCGTACTAACCTGAACACAGAGTTTACACAACTGACTTCAGAATTAACCCGCTTGAGTACTTCTACCCAGTTTAACGGTTTGAATGTATTTGGTGGTTCAGGTTACACCTTCCAGATTGGTTCTGGTTCTGCAGATACCTTGCAGGTGAGTGCAGTGACTGCGGCTTCTGTGACTGGCAGTGTTGCCACCGTTTCAGATGCGACTGCAGCGATTACCGCGATTGATGCGCAACTGGATGCGGTGAACACTTCACGTGCCAGCCTGGGTGCCTACCAAAACCGTTTTGATGCCGTTGTGAGCAGCCTGCAAGTGAACGTGGAAAACATTTCTGCAGCGAAATCCCGGATTACGGATGCAGACTTCGCGTCAGAAACTGCGAAGATGACCCGTAACCAGATTCTGCAACAGGCAGGCACAGCAATGCTGGCCCAAGCCAACCAGTTGCCTAACAGTGTCATGAGCTTGCTCAGAGGCTAAGTTTTCTCGAGGCTTTCAAATTATGGCGAGCATTTGTTTAGACAAGTGCTCGCTTTTCTTTTTTTAGTCGCCAGCATTGTCAGTCAGCACCTGGCTATGCATCCTGATCTGCCGGTCTAACACAACAGCATCAACCCTTGCACTGGCGTGTCACAACATGGGCATTGCAGGTTTGTCCTGCGGATGCAACATTGCGCCTGATCTACAGCCGAGTGGCTTTCATTTCCCTTCTTCGTTTCATGATCCACAATACGTCAAGCAATTCGATAAGTTTATGAAAATAAAAAGAATACCTTTATTTTCACCTCTGATTTCAACGTACTCCATCTCTCAGTGAGCGTCTGTGCGACTTTGAAGATAAGCAGGTAAAAACGTCGTTGTTTAGCCAAATTATGCTGGCTTGGTTACGGTAAAGTAGGCATGTTGGTGTACCGCTAACTCACTTGAGTGCAGCGGGCACAAAATGAGTTCATGGAGACTGCAGGACTGAAGGAAATTACACGGGATTTTTCGCAAGAATAGACCAAGTCGTGCTGACGCGATGACCATGCTGACACCGGCATGGTAGCCATGTTGCACGGCTTGAATTTGCCATGAATGATTTGATATTAAAGTTTTTCCGAGAGGAGTCGTAAATAGTTTCAAGTGCATGATCTACCCAACAGAAATTTAAAGTGCAGCATTAAAGAAATTTCTGGCGAGGTCGATAAAAGTAATAACAACGCTGAATAGCAAACACGTAGTCGCAAGTGAATCAACGTTGATATGACATGCCCATTTGACACTCATTGGATATACGACTCTAAAGGAGATTTAACATGGCTTCTGTAATTAATACCAATATTGCATCTCTGAATGCACAGCGTAACCTGAATGCTTCACAAACAGGCTTGAATCAATCGATTCAGCGTTTGTCTTCCGGCTTGCGTATCAATAGCGCTAAAGATGATGCAGCGGGGATGGCGATTGCCACTCGCATGGACTCCCAAATTCGTGGTAGTGATGTTGCGATTCGTAACTCAAACGACGCGATTTCTTACCTGCAAGTGACAGAAGGTGGTTTGTCCAAAGCGACAGACGCCCTGCAACGTATGCGTGAACTGGCCGTGCAGGCAGCCAACGGCAGCTATGGTTCTGGTGACCGTGCCAACCTGAACACAGAGTTTACACAGCTGACTTCAGAATTATCCCGCTTGAGTACATCTACCCAGTTTAACGGTTTGAATGTATTTGGCGGTTCAGGCTACACCTTCCAGATTGGTTCTGGTTCTGCAGATACCTTGCAGGTGAGCGCAGTGACTGCGGCATCTATTAGCGGCAACGTGTCCACTGTTTCAGATGCGACTGCAGCGATTACCGCGATTGATGCGCAACTGGATGCGGTGAACACTTCACGTGCCAGCCTGGGTGCCTACCAAAACCGTTTTGAAGCCGTTGTGAGCAGCCTGCAAGTGAACGTGGAAAACATTTCTGCAGCGAAATCCCGGATTACGGATGCAGACTTCGCGTCAGAAACTGCGAAGATGACCCGTAACCAGATTCTGCAACAAGCAGGCACAGCAATGCTGGCCCAAGCCAACCAGTTGCCTAACAGTGTTATGAGCTTGCTGAGAGGTTAATTGTTCAGACACTTGAATCATATCCACAGAGGCATCCCTCTGTGGATTTTAGGCTAAGCAGAGGAGCAGCATCATGACTCAATCTATGGATGGTGTTGGCGGTAACCGCACATTAACAGGTGTGCCTGCAGTAAATAGCTTGAAGCTGGTGAAGTATGCAGAAGCCAGCGGCGAGCAAAAACCTGTCGAAGCGATGGATAAAGCCACTTTGACCGGGGCGGTAAAAAAACTGAATGACTATGTGGCGCCTGCGCTGCAAACCATACAGTTTTCGATTGATGATGACACAGACCGTATCGTCGTGAAAGTGGTCGACACCGAGACACAGAAGGTGCTCAGGCAAATCCCAAATGAGGAGGTGCTGGCCATTAGCAAGACGCTGGACAAATTAAGAGGCCTAGTCATTCGTCAAACGGTGTGATGAATTGTGATTGTATTTGGAGACTAGATTATGGCATCAATTGTAAGCTCAACGGGCTCATCAGGGTTACCTATTGACTCTCTTGTCAGTGCCATGATGACGTCTGCCCAGCAGCCGATTACCCAGATCAAGACGCAAGTCTCTACTTACAATGCCAAACTCTCTGCGTACGGTACGTTGAAAAGTGGATTGAGTACCTTCCAAACAGCTTTGGATGGTCTGTCTAGTGCCGGCAAGTTTAATGCGCAATCCGTGACGCTCACCGATTCAAACAGTATCAGCGCGACTGCAAATGGTAGCGCTACCAATGGCAACCACAGCATTTCGGTGAGCCAGCTGGCGACTTCACAACGTATTACCACGTCTGCTTATAGCGATGCCAGTACCACTTTTGGTACCGGGAGCCTGAAGATTTCCTTTGGTACTTATACCCCAGCCAACGGTAGTACGGCAGCTTCTTTTACTGCGAATAGCAGCAAAAATGCGATTACGGTCAATATCGACAGTAGCAACAATACCCTGTCCGGTATCCGTGATGCCATTAACGCACAAAATGCTTCTGTCACGGCGTCTATTGTCAATGACGGTACTGGTAACCGCCTGGTGATCACTTCCATGGACACTGGTGCAGCCAATAGTCTGAAGATTGATGTCACGGATAACGATGGCAACAATACCGACGGTAGCGGCTTGTCCACCTTTGCTTATGACCCGACCGCCTCCAGCGGCAGTGGTAAAAACTTAAGTGAGCTTCAGGCTGCACAAAATGCGTTATTGACTGTTGATGGGTTGAGCATCAGTAAGGCGAGTAACACCATTACTGATGTGATTGAGGGCGTGACCTTAAACCTGAAGGCAGTCACCAGTACGCCTAATGCAATGACGATTGCGACGGACAATAGCGCGATTAAAAGTTCTGTACAGAGCTTTGTCGATGCCTACAACAAACTGAATACCAGTCTGCGTAGCCTGACAAAGTTTGTTGATGGCGGGTCTTCTGCCAATGGCCCTTTGCTGGGTGACTCGGTGGCCCGTAACGTGTCAGTGAAACTCGGATTAATGATGTCCCGCATTTCACCTACGGCCAGTACCTACCGTACCTTGAGTGACATTGGCGTCACCGTGGGTGATGGCGGAGTCATGACGCTGGACGATACCAAGTTTCAGAAAGCGATGGCGAATAGCCCTTCCGATGTGGCGAAAATCTTTTCACCTTCGGCAAGCAGTACCGATCCATTGGTCAGCTTCGTCAGCAGTGGGGATAAAACAGTTTCTGGCACCTATGCCGTCAATATTTCACAAGCGGGGAGCAGCTCACAAGATGTGGCTGGTACCCTGAATGGTGTGAATGCGATTGGCAGTGGTAATACCCTGACCGGCGCATTTGGTCAGGATAGCGCAGGTTTGAAACTCAGTATTTTAGGCGCTACGACTGGAGACCGTGGCACGGTGACTTTCAACCGCGGCCTAATCGGGGAGTTTAGTAGCATGCTTGATAGCTGGCTGGACTCCGATGCTGCGTTGGCCACCAGGACAGACGGTTTGCAGTCGTCTATTAAATCATTGAATAAAAAAGCCGATGACTTGAGCGCCAAGCTGCCAAGCCTTGAAGCAAGTTATCGTGCCCAGTACGCAAAACTGGACGCATTACTCAGCAGCATGCAAACCCAGAGCACTGCGTTGACACAACAATTGAGTGCAATAAGCAATAATAGCTAATCGCGGAATATTATCAGGAGAATCATGATGTTTGGATCGAAACAATCTGGCATTAATGCCTACGCCAAAGTAGGTTTGGAAACCGGCGTCGTGGATGCCAGTCCGCTCAAGCTGACGATCATGCTTTACGAAGGCGCTGTAACTGCCTGCATCCGCGCGCAGCAAGCGATTCAAAAGCAGGATATTCCGCAAAAAGGTGAATATATCTCCAAAGCCATTTCCATCATTGAAAGCGGTTTGCGTACCAGCTTGAACAAACGTGCAGGGGGCGAGGTTGCCCTCAATCTGGACCAGCTGTATGAATACATGATCCGTACACTCATGCAAGCGAGCCTGCGTCAGGATAGTACTAAAGTTTATGAAGTTCAGCAGTTGCTCATGGAGTTGAAAGGCGCCTGGGAAACGCTGGAAAAATCGGGGATGAGCCGCCTTGCACAACAGAATGCCTTGGAAAACTCGGCGATCGCAGAAAAAGCACAGGCGTATCAACATTTGGCCATGGCCGGGGCCTGATATGTCCAAGGCGCTGATTAATACTTATGAGTCTGCTGCCAAAATCATGGCGCAGATGCTGCTGGCCGCTCAGCAAAATGCTTGGGAAAAAGTGACAGAGCTGGAGCAGTCTTACATGCTCAAGATCGAAGTGATCAAAGCGCTGGAACAAACCTTGCGTTTACAATCCGAGCAACTGACACAGGCGCAGCATTTGCGCAAACAGGAGTTGGTGCAGAAAATTTTGGCCGATGATGGCGAGATCCGTAATTTGCTCTATCCCGTCATGCATCGCATTACCGATATGATTTTTGATGCGCAGCTACATGCACGCACCCCACCGGATGTGATTTAGATGATTCCTATCCCGCAAGTCCTCTCACAACGTTTCATTACCAGTGAAACTGAGAACTTGCGTGCGGTCACTTCCATCATGCCGGTGGAAGGTACCCAGGCCGAAGCTCCTTTATGGGAGCGCATGCGTCCAGGCATGCAGTTTACCGGACTGATTTTGCAAAAAGACAACGCTCAAAAAGGCGCAGGCAATGCCGACCTGGCTGCTTTTAAAGTGCAAATCCAGTTACCCAACCAGCCACCCATGGTGGTGCAGATGCAATTACCCGCTTACTTGTCGCAACAGCAAACACTGAACATGCAGTTTATGGGGCTGGCACAAGGCCAGGGCAAAGACGCCGAGGGCTATCCGCAAGTGCGCTGGGGTGTGCAGTCTTCCGCGGCGGGCACGTCACGGCTGTCGACAGCTGGGTTGCTGGCAGAGACGCCACATGCAGACAACCCCGCTACTATGCAAAGTCTGGTACAGAATGCGGCCGGGCAATCGAGTCTGGTCGAGTTAAGCTCTCCCGCCAGAAACCTACAGCGCTGGCTGGATGCCAGCCCGTTTCAGTCGCAATCTGCCGTCTTGCAGGCACAAACCGTGGTCAGCAACAGCCCGCAAAAGCCGCAAGTGCTGGCGCAAGATCTCAAGCATGCGCTGGATAGCTCGGGCTTGTTCTATGAGTCTCACCTGAAAGAGGCGACGCTGGGCACCCGGCCCTGGCATCAACTACTGCAAGAGCCGCAAAACAAACCTCACTTTGTACCGCCGGAGATGGTGTCGCAACAGTTACAGGTGCTGGAACAACAGCGTGTGATTTGGCATGGTGAAGTCTGGCCCGGCCAGATGATGGAGTGGCAGGTCAGTGAGCGCAAAAATTCCCAGCAGTCTAGCGAAGACCCGACCTTAAACAGTTTGTTTAGCAATTTGAAATTGCAGCTGCCAAGGCTGGGCGAGGTGGCTGTAAGAATCACGCTGGCTAACGGGCGCTTTAGTGTCCGTGTGCAGCCCACGGATGCAGCGAGCCTCAAGGAAATGCAATCTGGCCGCAGTACGCTGGCCATGAATTTGCAAGCTTCTGGCGTGAAGCTGGATTCCTTGCAAATCGTGCGTGAAGAAATCGCGCAGCACAGGCCGCAATATGCAGCAGGATAAGCCTTATACCCAATCTGCCGTGGCCCTGGCTTACGAAGCCGGGGATTTGGCGCCACGTGTGGTGGCCAAAGGCAATGGTCTGCTCGCACAACGCATCATTGCCCTGGCGCAAGAACACGAAGTCTATGTGCATGAGTCACAAGCCATGCTCAACCTGCTCATGCAGGTCGAACTCGATGCCCATATTCCCCCACAGCTGTACCAGGCGATTGCTGAAATTCTGGCCTGGTTATACAAGCTGGAACAAGGGCAGGCCGACCATTAAACTGGCCAGTCTCAGATAGAGACTTTGTCGCAGTAAAATTGCCGCATCTTGTTTTGCCAGAGAGTTACTGCGTCTACGATTTTTCTGCAATCACTTCTGCCAGCGCCTGTTTGACGTCTGTAATGACACTTGTCCAATGATGGTGTTGGGCTCTGAACAGTCTGGCCGAGGGGTACCACGGACTGTCTTCGCGTGCGAGCAGCCAGCGGAAGTCTGGTGGGTCAGGTAACAATATCCATACCGGTTTGTGCATGGCGCCAGCCAGATGTGCGACTGAAGTATCCACTGAAATAATCAGATCCATGCGTGCGATGAGCGCAGCGGTATCGCTAAAATCCTCTAGTTCGGCCTGGTGCTGCGTGAGTTGTGGTAGCCCGCTTAACGCAGCCTGGTCAGTATCGCGAACTTCTTTTTGCAGGCTATGAAAACTCGCATCCAGTGCCAGCAACGGCGCCAGCTGCGCTAGCGGAATACTGCGGTAACGATCTTTCTGATGCGTGGTGGATCCTGACCAGACCAGGCCTACCCGTAATCTGTTCTGACTAGTCATCTGCAGACGGCTTACCTTGTCAGGCGCGGCAAACAGGTAAGGGGTGTGCTGAGGCAGATTGCCGAGTTCTGTCTTGAAGACATATGGCAAGCTCATGAGCGAACAATGGTAATCATAGTCCTGATACGCGGTGCCTGCAGCAATCAGTAAATAGTCTGGCCCCAGTGAGCGCAACAAGGGAATCAGGCTCGCTTGCACTTCAATAATCACCTGTGCGCCCAAGGTGGCGACCAGTTTGGCGTAGCGTATAAACTGGATGGTATCGCCCAGCCCCTGTTCGGCGTAAAGCAAGATACGCTTACCTTGCAGGGATTGTTCGCCGGTCCACATCGGTTGCACACAGACCGCACGGCGTCCCCTGGGCAAATGTGGCGCATGTTTGCCACTTTCGTACATGGCCCAGCCTTGCGCATAATCGCCGGTGAGTAACTGAAATAACGCCAGATTCCAGTGCAAGGTCGGGTTGTGTGGTTCCAGTGTCAGCGCCTGACGATAACAGTCGCTGGCCATGTCAATGTCCAGCATATCCAGATACAGGTTGGCCAGATTAAGATAAAACAACGCGTTCTGCTGATCGGCTAGCGGGATTTGCTGGTAGCTGGCCAAGGCCTCATGATGGCGGCCAAGCACGTGTAAGATGCTGCCTCGGCATAATAAAGCCGGTGCCAGCGTGGGTGCATAGCCGACCAGGTGGTCTGCACTGAGCAAGGCTTCTTCATAGCGGCCGAGCCGACTCAGGATCAGGCTTTTGCTGTGTAAGGCGGCAACGCAAGCCGGGTTTAACTGTAAAGCAAATTCATGATGGGCGAGCGAAAACTCAAATTGCTCTAATTCAAACAGCAAGTTGCCGCATTCGATAAGTGTGGGTTCATGCTCAGGCGCAAGATGCAGGGCCTGGTTAAAACAGTGCAGGGCCTGCGGGGCGTTTTTTTGCTGCTTGAACAGCATTCCCTTTTGAAACCAGGCTTGAACATTCGCGGGGTTGCTGGCTAACACGGCGTCAGGTGACTCGTGGCTGGCGGTACTGCCTGATGGCCGCAATACTGGCGTGCCATTGAGTCGCATCAGCGGGGCAGAGGGGGTGTGTTGTATCAAGCCAGCCACGGGTTGAGCCTGCATTGTTCTTTTCTCACTGTTAAAACGGACTGATGGTCTGGCCCAGTCGCCAGCTGGCTAGTTAAGCCTAGACTTGCATATTCATCATGTCCTGATAGGCGGTGACCAGTTTGTTGCGGACTTGCACTGTGGCCTGAAAGGCGATATTCGCTTTTTGCCCGGAGATCATGACATCAGACAGGCTGACATTGTCATTTCCCATGGCAAAATCCTTGCCCATTTGTTCGGCCTGCAATTGCATATTGTTGACCTGGTCCAGAGAGGATTTCAGCGCATCACTAAAGCTCACTTGTGTCGTCGGGCTTGCCTGGGGCGGCTTGGCGACAGGATTGGCAATAGCACTGTTGCCCAGACCTTCTGGTTTTTGAGCCGCCGCCCGTAATTGCGCCAGCATGGAGGAGATGCGTTGTGCATCAATACCGCCTGCGTTCATAGGTGTCTCCTTTCATCCTGTACTCGTTTCGTGGGGGAGGCCATCACCTCTTATCTCATGGTGAGCACTGTAACATTGCGCCAGCTGGACTGCTTTGCAAAATAGGCAACATTAATCCGTCTTATTTGCTGATTTGAATAGGCAGGGTCAGCGCATAATGTGATCCATGTGAAAGTGTCCTGACAGGATATTGAAGTTCAAAAGAGGTGGCAGCATGACCGGCAATCAACAGGCCGGGAGGCAGGTCACTGCAAGTAGGTAATATTGGAGGTTCAGATGGCTGCTGATGCTGCCTTATTAACAACAAGCAATGAGTCTGGCGGAGCGTCCAACATGTTTGGGCAGCTCGGACAAAAGTTAATGCTGGTCGCCGGGATTGCTGCCGTGGTTGCGGTGATGGTGGTGTTCTGGCTGTGGAGCCAGAAGCCGGATTACCGGGTGTTGTTCTCCAACTTTGCTGACAAGGATGGCGGTGCCATCGTCGCCGAGTTGGATAAATTGAATATCCCTTATCAATTTGCCGATGGTGGGGGTGCCATTCTGGTGCCTGCTGACATGGTGCATCAGGCACGTTTGAAACTGGCGGCACAAGGTCTGCCCAAAGGCGGCAACATCGGCTTTGAACTGCTGGAAAACCAGAAATTTGGCGTGTCTCAGTTTGTTGAGCAGGTAAACTTTCAACGCGGCCTTGAGGGCGAGCTGGAACGCAGTATCCAGTCTATCTCTGCTGTGCAGGCCGCACGTATCCATCTGGCGATTCCCAAGCCCAGCGTGTTTGTGCGCGAGCAACAATACCCAACCGCTTCTGTGCTGCTCAATCTGCACAATGGCCGCCGGTTAGACGCGCAACAAGTGGGTGCCGTCGTGCATCTGGTGGCAAGCAGTGTGCCTAACCTGTCTGCCGATCATGTCACCGTGGTCGATCAAAACGGCAATTTGCTGTCCGATAACGCCAATAAGCTCAAGCAAAGTGGCCTAGACCCAGAGCAGATGGCCTACGTGGAGAATATGCAAAACAGCATTGCTCGCCGCGTGGAATCCATTATTACGCCGATTGTTGGTGCGAAAAATGTGCACGCCGAAACCAGCGCCGAGATTGACTTCTCGATGACAGAACAGGCCAACGAGTCCTATAAACCCAACACCAAGCCGGATGACATGGCGATTCGCAGTGCGCAAAGCCATGAGACGCAAAATACCGGCGCCAACAACGGCGCGGTGCCTGGTGCTTTGTCTAACCAGCCGCCTGCAGATGCGACTGCTCCGATCAATGCCCCTGGTGCGCAGGGTCAAGGGGAAAATGCTGCGCCTGCTGCTGCCCCAACCCCACCACAAAATACGCAAAAAGATACCACCACTAACTACGAGCTGGACAAGACTGTGAGCTATATCCAGCAGGCCAAGGGCGGCATCAAGCGCCTGCATGTGGCGGTGGTGGTCAATCACATCCCAGTCGTGGATAGCACCGGTAAAACGACTTACCGTGCACTGACCGCGGCCGAGAAGCAGCAGGTAAGTGACCTGGCAATGCAGGCCATGGGCTACAACAAAGAGCGTGGCGATACTATCTCTGTGGTGAATACCCCGTTCGTGGCCGAAGCACAGGAAAAACTGGTTGAGCCACCGCTGTGGAAGGACCCTGTCATGATTGAGTATGGTAAAGATGCCTTGCGCTTCCTGGCTGGCGTGGTGGTGTTGATGATGATTTATAAAAAGCTGCTCAAGCCGATGGCCACCAAACTGACTGGCGCGGATAAAAAACAACTGGCTGTGACTGCGGCACAAAACGCGGCAGCAGGCGGTGAAGCGGTTGCCGGCGCGGCAGGCAGTGCAGCTGAAGGTGAAGATGCACTGGTCACCTTGAGTGGCGATCCTCCTGCGTTAACGGGCGATGATGGCCGTATGGATCAAACCTTGCTGGCCGTGAAGCAGGTGGCCAAAGAAAACCCACGCATGGTCGCGAATGTGGTTTCCAGCTGGGCGACTGCGGAGAAATAAACCATGACTGAAGGCTTGACTAAAAGCGCGATTTTGATGCTTGCCCTCGGTGAAGACGAAGCGGCGGAGGTGATGAAGTATTTGTCACCCAAAGAGGTACAGCGGCTGGGCATTGTCATGGCCTCAATGAAGCCGGTGCCACGTGAAGAGGTAACTGCAGTGCTGGAGTCCTTTATGGTCGACTTTGCCGGCAGCAGTGACTTCGGTCTGGATTCGGACGCCTATATCCGCTCGGTTCTGATCAAAGCTTTTGGCGATGACAAAGCCTCCAATCTGTTAAGCCGGATTCCGCAATCGCAAGATGCCGCGGGTATTGAAAGCCTGAAGTGGATGGATGCCTTCAGCGTGTCCGAGTTTATCAAGAATGAGCATCCACAGATTATCGCGACCATCTTGTCACATCTGGAGGCAGACCAGGCCGCAGAAATTCTGGGGCATTTTACTGACCGTTTACGTCAGGATGTGATTTTGCGGATTGCCACGCTCGACAGCATTAAACCGGCCGCGCTCAAAGAGCTCAATGAAGGCATGATGAAAATGCTGTCAGGCAATGAAAACCTGAAGCGTCAGCCGATAGGTGGCGTAAAAACCGCGGCTGAAATCATGAACTACCTGAGTGGCGACAACGAGGCCAAATTGATGGAAGGCCTCAAAAGCTATGATGACAATATGGCGCAGGAGATCATGGACCAGATGTTTGTGTTTGACAATATTCTGGAAATTGACGACAAAGGCATTCAAACGCTGCTGCGTGAGGTGCAATCTGATATGTTGATTGTGGCTTTGAAGGGAACCTCTGATGAAATGAAAGAGAAGTTCCTGCGCAATATGTCTTCGCGTGCAGCCGATATGATGCGTGAAGACATGGAAAGCCGTGGTCCGGTCAAGCTGTCTGAGGTTGAAGCACAGCAAAAACAAATTCTGCAAATTGTGCGCAGGCTGGCCGATGAAGGCCAGATCATGCTGGCTGCCAAAGGCGATGGCGAGCAATATGTTTAAATCCAGTCAGTGTAAGGAAGCATAATGGTGGCTGCAGCAATCCCAAAAGAACAAATGAGTGCCTATCAGCGCTGGGAGATGGCCAGTTTTGATGATGCTAATAGCAGTGAGAGCGTGCGTCGCAAACAGGCACAGGCCGATGAAGCCGCGCGCACGGTCACTGAAATTCTCAAGCAAGTCCGCCAGGAAGCCTATGAAGAAGGGTTCAAGATTGGTTATGGCGATGGCATGCAGCACGCGCAGGCACAACTGGAAAACGAACGTGGTCAGTTGTTGCAAATGGCGCAGAGTTTCCAGCAGGCGCTGGCGTTTCAGGATAGCCATGTTGCCGAGTCTGTTTTGAGCCTGGCGCTGGATCTGGCCAAAGCCATGATGAAAACCAAGTTGCAGGCCGATCCGCAGGCGGTGCTCCCGGTCGTGCTGGATGCCATGCACTATTTGCCCCAAGTCAGACAGCCCGCGCGCCTGATTGTGCATCCGGATGATGCGCAGGTGCTACGCAGTCATATCGGCGACACACTCAAAGAGCAAGGCTGGCAAATTGTCGAAGAGTTGCAAGTCGAACGTGGCGGTTGCCTGGTTGAAACGGCAGATAACCAGATTGATGCCAGCAATGAGGTCCGCTGGAAACGTCTGGTACAAGGGCTGTCACGCTATGATGACTGGCATAAACCTGCCTCCACCCACGAATAAGTTTTTCACTTTCTAGTTTAAGCCTACGTCATGACAATTTCAGATTCAGGGCTGCCGACGTTAGACGCGGTTGCTGACAATAGCCCCCAAGTCACCAATGAGCCTCCCAAGCAGCCCAATGTGCATGAGCAGCGCTGGCAAAGTTATTTGCGCGATTGCAGTGAACTGATCAATATGGTCGACCCGCTAGAAGTCGCAGGTCGTATCGTCAAGGTGACTGGCCTGGTGATGGTCGCTACCGGTATCAAAATGCCAATAGGCGGTGCCTGTTTTATCCCGTTACAGGATGGAGGCCGGGTAGAAGCCGAGGTGGTGGGATTCGATGGCGAGAATTTGCTGCTCATGCCGCAAACCGCGTTGGAGGGGGTGACCCCGGGCGCCAAGGTGTTCAGCATGGAAATTGCTGAAACCGTGCCAAAACCCCAAATTGGCCGCCCGCCACGTCGACGTGCACAGGATAGAGCGCGCCATTTTCCGGTAGGGGATGGCTTGCTCGGACGCGTGGTCGATGCAGCCGGTAATCCGCTGGATGGTCTGGGCCCAATTCCGGGGGATGTGACCGCGCCGCTTAATGGCCGCGTGATTAACCCTTTGCAACGGGCACCGATTGAAGACACGCTGGATGTAGGGGTGCGTGCGATCAACGCCATGCTCACCGTGGGCAGGGGGCAGCGCATGGGCCTGTTCGCCGGCTCTGGTGTGGGTAAGAGTGTGCTGCTGGGCATGATGGCCCGTTACACCACTGCGGATGTGATCGTGGTCGGCCTGATTGGTGAACGGGGCCGCGAGGTACAGGAATTTATCGAGCAGATTCTGGGGCCGGAGGGGCTGGCACGCTCTGTGGTGGTCGCTGCACCTGCCGACGTCTCGGCATTGATGCGCTTGCAAGGCGCGAGTTATGCCACGGCCATTGCCGAGCGTTTCCGCCAGCAAGGCAAAAATGTGTTGCTGATTATGGATTCACTCACGCGTTATGCCATGGCGCAACGCGAAATTGCCCTGGCCATTGGTGAGCCACCGGCAACCAAGGGCTATCCGCCTTCTGTGTTTGCCAAATTGCCGGCACTGGTCGAGCGTACCGGCAATGGCGCCAGGGGCGAGGGCTCGATTACAGCGTTTTATACCGTGTTGACCGAAGGCGATGACCAGCAGGATCCGATTGCGGACTCTGCGCGCGCGATTCTGGACGGACACATCGTGTTGAACCGCAGCCTGGCCGAGAGCGGACATTACCCCGCCATTGATATCGAGCAGTCGATCAGTCGCGCCATGCACAACATTACCAGCAAAGAACATCAACAGGCCGCCCGCATGCTCAAGCAGTGGTACTCACGCTATCTGCGCAATCAGGACTTGATCGCGGTAGGGGCTTATCAGCCAGGATCAGACCCCATGCTGGATATCGCGATTAGAAAACGTGACGACATCAATGCCTTTTTACAACAAGACATTGATGAGTGTGCGGATATGCAGCATAGCCTGCAGCAATTAGCCAACACGCTAACCTTATAGCCCCTTTAAAGCGAGCCCATGGCCAAACAATCCACCCAAACCCTGACCTTGCTTAACCAGTTGGCTGCCGACGAGGTGGAAGCGGCGATGCAGGCGCTGGCCCAGGCCATGCAACAGCTGGAACAGGCGCAACAGCAGCAAGTCATGCTGGCGCAATATCAGCAGGAATATGAGCAGCAATGGCAGCAGGTAGTGCAAAACGGCCTTAAAGCCGATTTATACCGTAATTTTCAGGGCTTTTTCTCGCAATTGGAATTGGCGGTACGCACGCAAAATGCTCAAATCGAACAATGTCAGGCGATTGTCCAGCAGCAGCGGTTGCGGTTGCAGGAAAAACAGCGCAAGCAAAAGTCTTATGAAGTTTTGATTACGCGGGCTCAAACCTCACAGGCCAAGGCTGAAAACAAGCGTGATCAGAAAATGATGGACGAATTTGCCAGCCGCGCCAGACGAGCACGTTGGTAAATAGCCGGGAGTAATGTGATGGCCTTGATTAATTCACCAGTACTGCCTACCCAGGCGTCAGAGGCGCTTAAAGCGCCCATGACGTCGTCAGGCGGCCAGGAGCCGGTGTCACCCGATGCGTTTTCACAAACCTTGCGCCAGCAAATGGCCCAAGCCCAACCTGCTGCGCCTAAAGACAAGCCTGCTGCGCCCAAAGCGGAGAGCAACACTGAGCAAGGTGCTGTGTCGAATAAGGCGAGCGAACCGACTGAACAGGATGGCAAAGGCACTGCTGCCACGGGGACAGAAGTGGCCCCAACCGAAAAAAATATTCCCCATCGCACAGGCAAAACCACGGCCAAATCTAAAGCAGACGAGAACGCCAGTCAGGCAAACAGTGTCGCCAAAGAGACTTCTAGCGTGGTCTCACCTGCCATTGGAGGGATTGACCCTGCCAGTTTGACCGATGCCAAACCTGACCAGAAAAAAACCGGTGTTGGCACGACTGAGGATACCAGCGCTGCGGCTGCCGGCATCATGCCATGGATGCAGACCATGCTTGCGATGCGGGCCAATCAGCCCGCAGAGGCTGCAAAAGGTGGCGCCGAAGGGGTCGCATTGACCCTTAGTAACGGTCGCTTTGCAGCCGCTGGCTTCGATAAAGCCTCTAGCCAACACGGAATAACGAATGAGTTGCAGATCACGCCAGCCACCGACAAAGACACGCTGACAGCAGCGACCGCGGTTGTGCCAGACGGTAAGCAGCTCTCGAGTCTATCCACCAAATCAGAAAAGACGGCGGAAGGTTTTACAGCGCTGTTGAATAACGCCAAATCGACCAGCGCGGAGATTGTCTTGCCTAAAGGCATGGAGCAGGCCGTGCGTGCGCATGAAACGACGCAGGGCGCCAGTACATTGACCACGCCGCCCATGATAGAGGCCATGCAGCAGACGCCCTGGTTGCAATCGGCTGGCGTGACCGATTTGAGTCAGGTGGTCACCACCCAGATTACCACGCCGTTTACCGATGACCGTTGGCAAGCGGCAATTAACCAGCATGTGATGCAGATGGCCAGCCAGAGCGACGAAGTGGCTAGCCTGACCCTGTCGCCCCCGGATTTGGGGCCCATCCAGGTGGTGTTAAAGGTCGATAACCAGTCAGTGAATCCCAGTTTTATCACGGATAACCCTCTGGTGCGCCAGGCGCTGGAAGATGGCATGCAGGATCTGCGTGATCGCATGCAGTCCCAGGGCTTGCAACTGGGCCAGACCTTCGTCGGCAACGGGCAGCAAGCGCAACAGCATTTTGAACAGCAATCCAGCCGTGATTCTGCAAGGACTGCAGCCCCTGCGGCTGAGTCAGACACGGCGATCGCACCGCAAACGGCAGTCCAGCCACGTGTGGTACGTGGCCTGGTGGATACGTTTGTATAAGCATTGCTCCAGGCTGGCTAGCATGCCTTACCCAGCATAAAGGTCGATTTAACGCTGATTTTCCCCTTTTATCCGGCAATGTTTTGCTGGGCGCTCTCCGCATAATGACACCATATATCGTCAAGGTTTTACAGTAAGAAAGGTAGTGTCATGGCTCAAGAACCAGCAAAAGCAGACGGTGCAGCAGAGGCCGCCCCCAAATCCAAGAAAAAACTGATTGTGATCCTGGCCGTGGTGCTGGCGTTAGCCGCTGGCGGCGGCGCAGCAGCCTTCTTCCTGATGAAAAAACCTGAAGCGCATCAGGCCAAAGGCAAGCATGGTAGCAAGGCCGAGAAAGAGGATGGCCATGAAGAAAGTGCTGCTGAGGGCGAAGAGGAAGAGGCCGCAGCCGATGAAGAAGAGGAAGAGCATGAAAGCGGTGGTGGCGGTGGCCATGGTGAAGCAGGTGCGGGCCCGGCCTACTTGCAGTTTGAAACGTTTACCGTGAACTTGCTGCCTGATCCCGATGAAAAGTTTTTGCAACTGGACCTGACCATTGAAGCCAAAGACACTGCACTGGCCGACAAAATGAAGGCACAAATGCCGCTCATGCGTAACCGTGTATTGATGTTGCTCACCAGTAAAAAAGCATCGGATATTGCGACGCCTGAGGGCAAAGCTCAGCTCAGCGAAGAACTGCTGGCAGAACTGAAAAAACCTTTGAAAAAGGGGGGTAAACAACTCAAGATCAAACAGGTGTTGTTTACTTCATTTGTCATCCAGTAATGCCTGAGAATAACCATGTCTGCAGATAAATTCTTATCACAAGACGAAATCGACGCCTTACTTAAAGGGGTCGAGGGCGACGATGACAGTGATGCCTCCAGCAAGGATGAGTCTGGTGTTCGCAACTATAACCTGGCCACGCAAGAGCGCATTGTGCGTGGGCGCATGGCCACGCTTGAGATCATTAATGAGCGTTTTGCCCGGTTGCTGCGTATTGAGTTGTTCAATTTTCTGCGGCGTACAGTCGAAATCTCGGTAGGGCCGGTCAGGATCATCAAATACACGGACTTTATCCGCAATCTGGTGGTCCCCACCAATCTCAATTTGATTCACATGAATCCCTTGCGCGGCACGGGTGTGCTGGTACTGGATCCTACCTTGGTCTTTTTGCTGGTGGATAATATGTTTGGCGGCGATGGCCGCTTTCATACCCGGGTGGAGGGACGTGATTTCACCGAAACCGAGCAGCGGATTATTCAACGTGTGCTAAATATCTTGTTTGACGCCTACCAGAAAGCCTGGGCGCCTATTTATCCGGTGCAGTTTGAGTATCTGCGCTCGGAGATGAATACCCAGTTTGCCAGCATTGCCACCCCGAATGAAGTGGTGGTGGCGATTACGTTTAATGTGGAGCTGGGACCTAACAGTGGCGAAATCCATTTCTGTGTGCCTTATGCCATGGTGGAGCCGATCAAGGACTTGTTGACCTCGTCCCTGCAAGGCGAGAACCTTGGCGGTGACAAACGCTGGGTAAAAATGATGACCCAGCAAATCCAGGCGGCAGAAGTTGAAATTGTGGCCAATCTGACCACACGCAAGATGATGGTGGCAGACCTGCTTGCGTTAAAAGTGGGGGATGTCATTCCTGTGAATATTCAGGATACGGTAGAAGGACAAATCGATAACGTGCCCATTATGGAGTGTCGTTATGGCGTGTTTAACGGGCAATATGCGCTCAAGGTGGAAAAAATGATACGTGCTGACGGTAGTAGTCAGGAACAATTGCAAGGAGAGTCATAATGGCAATGGATCCCGCGACAAGTAGTAATGAAGAGGAATTGGATGCCGCACTGGCCAGCATGGGGATGCCTGAGTCGGAGGGGGTGCAAACCATTGCCGAGGATGACTGGGGCGCGGCCCTGGCCGAGCAAACCAAAGCCGAGTCCTCTGCATTGCAAGAGCCGATAGGCAAGGCCGCCGTCTTCAACGAGTTTAGCAGCAGCAACAAGCTCGAAGGCACCCAGAACGATATTGATTTTATTCTGGATATTCCGGTACAGCTGACTGTAGAGCTGGGCCGTACCAAGATTTCGATCAAGAACCTGCTGCAATTGGCGCAAGGTTCTGTGGTTGAGCTGGATGGCATGGCGGGTGAACCCATGGACGTATTAGTGAATGGCTGCCTGATTGCACAAGGTGAGGTGGTGGTGGTGAACGACAAGTTTGGTATCCGCCTGACCGACATCATTACCCCAGCAGAACGTATCCGTAAACTGAACCGCTAACTGTCCGGGATACTGATGCGTATGATGTATGCATGCAAATGGCTGCTGGCCGCCTTGGCTAGCTGGAGTGTTTCGCCGCTCGCCCTGGCTGCCGCGACAACAACGGCTGCCATGGTAGCCCCTAGCACCGGCGATACCTTGGGCCGTATGGTGTGGGGCACGGTGATCGTCTTGCTGGCGATTGCAGCGGTTGCCTGGTTCTTGCGCCGCGTCCTGCCTGGGCAAGGCCTTTCAAAAGCTGGTGTGATCAGGCAGGTTGGCGGCTTGCAATTGAGCCCACGCGAGCGGGTGGTGGTGCTTGAAGTGGGTGGCCGTTGGCTGGTGGTAGGGCTGCATGGTGGGCAAATGACCGCGTTGGGTGAGGTGAGTCCGACTGCCACTGAATCGGCTGCAGCCGACAGCACGCAGGCGGCAGAGCCTTCTGCCCAGGCGATCTCTGCTCAAGCGATTGTTGATCCGCAAGCTTCTTTTGCCGTGCGTTTGCAACAGGCGATGCAGGCCACCTTGCAAGACAAAGTCAAATCTTTCAAAAACAAGCCTTGAGTGGCTTATTTCCAGCCTTTGATTGGGCTGTCCCCAGCGTAGACTATCCCTAACTTATTTTAGAGCTTGTGCTGTCCAAAGATGGCGCAAGTCAGTGACGGGTATTGTTGCATGCGTTTACATTCCATCCTCAAGTCTTTGCAAGTCATGCTGCCAATCGCACTCCTGCTATTGTGGTCATCAGGCAGTCTGGCGGCAGAGGGCTTGCCCATCGGCACGGTGACGCCGGCGCCAGGGGGTGGCCAGGACTATACACTGAGCCTGCAAACGCTCATTCTGCTGACTGCACTCACGTTTATTCCAGCCGCCTTGCTCATGATGACCGGCTTTACGCGCATTGTGATTGTGCTGTCGCTGTTACGTCAGGCGCTGGGGACACAATCTGCACCGTCTAACCAGGTATTGATAGGCCTGGCCTTGTTTATTACCTTTTTTGTCATGGGGCCGGTATTTGACAAGATTTATACCGATGCCTACCAGCCGCTTTCCGAAAGTAAAATCACCATGCAGGAAGCGCTGCAACGCGGTGTCTTGCCGCTTAAAACCTTTATGCTCAAGCAAACGCGCGAGACCGACCTGGCCATGTTTGCCAATATGGCCCATAGCGAGTCCATCAATACGCCAGAAGAAGTCCCGCTCAGAATCCTGGTGCCTGCATTTATGACCAGTGAGCTAAAAACGGCGTTTCAGATTGGTTTTGCCATTTATATCCCGTTTCTGATTATTGATATGGTGGTGGCCAGTATCTTGATGGCCATGGGCATGATGATGATGTCACCGGCCGTGGTCTCTTTGCCTTTCAAGCTGATGCTGTTTGTGCTGGTAGACGGCTGGCAATTGATCCTGGGGTCTTTGGCGCAAAGCTTTGTCCTCTAACTCGTTTCTTTTTGGAGTATTGTATGAGTCCAGAACAAGTCCTGACCTTGGGCAGTGAAGCCATGCAGACCACCTTGCTGGTGGCAGCGCCGGTATTGGGCACTGCGCTGATCATTGGTCTGGTGGTCAGTATTTTTCAGGCGGCCACACAAATCAACGAGCAGACCTTGTCTTTTATCCCCAAGCTGGTAGGGGTGATGGCGATCTTGCTATTGGCCGGGCACTGGATGCTGATGACGCTGGTGGATTACATGCACCATATCTTTACCATGATTCCACAGCTGGTCAATTAACGAGGGCTGCCTCGCCAGATGCTGACGATTCATGACTCAGACCTGCAGCAGTGGGTGGTACAGTTTCTCTGGCCGCTGACACGTATCCTCGGCTGCATTGCCGTGGTGCCATTATTTAGTCATCCCTCCATTCCCAACCGCATTAAACTCACAATCGGCTTTATCATTACGCTGGCACTGGTGCCTGGCATCCAGGTGCCTAATATTGCCGTGCTGTCATGGCAAGGCTTGTTCTCATTACTTGCACAGTTTTTGATCGGCATCAGCATGGGCTTTGTCATGCGGCTCATGTTCACTGCCGTCGAGCTGGCTGGCTTTATGATGGGGATGAGCATGGGGCTGGGCTTTGCCAGCTTTTATGACCCGCATACCGAAGGGCAAACCATCGCCGTCGCCCAGATGCTGACCATGCTGACCTTGATGGTGTTTATGAGCCTGGACGGGCACTTGATTGTCATTGCAGTGATGATGCAGAGTTTTGAAACCATGCCGATAGGCATGACGCACTGGCAACTGAATAGCCAGGCGATTGCAAGCATTGGAGGTCATATTTTCTCGCAAGGCTTGCTGATGTCTTTGCCCGTGATTGCCAGTCTGCTGATTACCAACATGGCGCTGGGCGTATTAACCAAAGCCGCCCCTCAACTCAACCTGTTTGCCATGGGCTTTCCAATCACGATCGCGGTCGGGTTTATCATGATTTTGCTCGGATTACCTTCTCTGATTCATCCGGTCGAGGACTGGATGATCGATGCGCAGCAATACATGCTGCAAGTGTTGCATTAGTCTCACTGATTTACCAATCGCGCTTTAGACGTATTGTTTGGATTGATCCATGAAAAAGCCGATTGCTGGTAAGCGATCGGCTAAAATCAGTGCGATACCGGTCTGAATTAAATAAACTGGAACAGTGACAGTTTAGAGGTCGAAACAAACGACTTCTGAGCGGCTTCCATAATGGTATTCTTTTTAGCCAGGTCAGACAGTGCTTGCGTGTAGTCCAGGTCTTGCAAGTCGGAAAGTACCTTAGAGTATTGCAGGGATATATCATCGCCTGTGTCATCCAGAATCTGGATTTCATTGAGTTGGCTACCAATTTGCGCTCTGGTATCAAGAATACTGTCCAGGGATTTGTCTGTATTCTGCAGAGCAGTTGCCAGGCCATTGGTGAAGTTGGTGCGGGATGTTGCATCAGTAATCGGTGTATTGAGCAACGTAATTGCCTGTTGCATGTTGGCAAATAAATTATTGCCATTGGCATTGAACACGCTATCACCTGTAAACGTGGTCGGCATGGTCCGGTTATCGTCAATCTGCAAATTCATACGCGAGGTCTCCCCCTGGAAAACACCCGCACTGGTAAATGCCGCCTTATCTGTAGTAAATCCTGAGTAGATAAAATTACCCATGGAGTCTTTGGCGTTGGCCAGACTGATCAGGCTATCCAGGCGCCCTTGCAACTCAGTCGCAATACTTTGGCGCTGTGAATCGTTATAGGTGGCGTTACCCGCGGCCGTCAGCGAACTCTTGATATTTAACACCAGGTCAGTCACGGACGATAAATTGGTTTCATAGTTTTCGAGCATGCTACTGGCCGTTTTTCGCGTCTCAGCAAAAGTGTCCTTCATGCTCTTGTTATTGTTGATCTCGATAATCCTGGCAGAGGCAACCGGGTCATCCGCTGGCGAGCGGACTTTCTTGCCTGAAGAAATTTTTTCATTCAGATCATTCACGTCACTTTGTAGGCCCATGAGGCGGTTGGTGCCATTGGCATAGATCGTATTTGTACTTAATCTCATAGTGACATCCTTACTCGATGTGATTTACCCAGTTCTGAATTTATCTGCCCAGACTTAGCAGGGTATCGAACATATTACTGGCGATTTGCATCATTTTGCCTGCCGCTTGATAGGCTTGCTGATAGCGTAGCAGGTTGGCAGCCTCTTCATCCAGGTTGACCCCTGATTGTGACTGCATGGCCGAGGTGGCATTATCCAGCGCAGTTTTGTCGGCCTGGTTAATGATGCTCATCTGGTTGGCTTTAATCCCCACCGCACTGGTGGTGAGGGCATAAGCCTGTGCAAAGGTTCTGTTGGTAGAGCTGGCATTCACCCTGACGAAGTTCTGATTCTGTAAATCAGCCAGTTTTAGCGCATTGGTGTTGTCGCTTTCCCCTTTAGAAGGGTTGTCGGCCAATGCCAGCTTTTCCACATCCGTTACCGCCAGGGTCAATCCGCTGGCAGCATACTGGGTAGGCTTAATCAGGTAAGAGTCGCCATTGGTCGGTGAACTGGTATTCGTGTTAATGGTGATGCCATCCTGATTGAATGGCAAGGTTACATTTGTCCAGACGTACTTATCATTTTGGCGCGTGATATTGTACTGACCATTCACATACTCCAGGGTGTAGTTGCTGCTGGTCAGTTGTGAAGGGTCCGTGATCGCGACAGAGGCCTGTTTGCTCTGGTCAGTATTATTGCGGTTACTGATCGCGACCGGACCAGCAATATTAAACATATTCTGGCCAACGGTACCGGTCAGGTCTGTGCCCTGTTTGTGCTGGTTGTTAAACGCCGTGGCAAAGGTAATCGCCAGTTGTCCCAGCTGGTTTTGTACCGTGTCTAGCGTTTCATCCCTGAATTGCAATGCGCCGCCCAATGCGCCGCCCGTCAGAGAGCCGCTTATGGGTTTAGGCGAGCCAGAAGCACCATAACCGACTTCAAGTCGGGTGCTATCTGTGTCATTGGGTACCGCATACAGGTCTTGGGATTGATTGCCCAGTACAATCGGGATGCCATTGCCGATGGAAACGTTGTAAGTGTTATCTTGCTGTGGCAGGACTGTCGTTTTGATCTGTTCACTGATTTTTGCGACGAGCAAGTCACGCTGGTCCATCAGGTCATTGGGCGGATTACCAGTTGAACTAAACGCTTGCTTGATTTTTTCATTCAGATCCGCAATAGAGCTGGCATAGCTGTTAATGGTTGCCACACTGGTTGAAACTTGCGTATTGATATTCGAACGCATTTCATCCAGACGCGAATTGACTGCGGTAAAGCGGCTCACCAAGGATTGCGCATTGGAAATGACCGTTTGCCGGGTGGCGATATCCGAAGGGTTTGCAGCCGCAGCGCTGACAGATCTGAAAAAGTTGGTCATCACCGCGCTCACGCCGGCTTTGTCATCAGACAGCAGGCTATTAACTTCATTAATGCCTTGTAAATATACCGAGCTTGAACTTTGGTTACTGGTTGTATTAATCACTTGTTTGGCCAGCACGTCATCGTAGGAGCGCACGATGGTCCCAACCTCGGCGCCTTGACCAAGGTAACCGTTACCAAAACTTTGTGCGGCTGCTGCCTTTTGAACAATAGACTGCCTGTTGTATCCAGGCGTGGATGCATTGGCAATGTTATGTCCCGTGGTTGCAATGCCTAGCTGAGCGACGGTCAGCGCACTTTTCCCAACGTTTAATACATTCATATGCTATAGACCTTTCGGGCAAGCGGATGGATGACCGCTTAAAAACGGTCATCAACATCACGATTAAGTTGCCTAACGGCAATGTTTTCAAATACTTTAATTTCAACTTCGCAAATGATTAATCACTTGCGTCAGTTTTTTGCCATATTGCGGATCAGTCGCATAGCCTGCACGCTGCAGCGCATGGGCATAAGCGCTGGCATCATGCGTGTTATTCATGGCTTGTTGATAGCGCGGATTTTGCGAAATCATTTTGGCGTAATCCTTGAATGCATCACTGTAGCTGTCGTAGGCACGGAATTTTTCCACTTTGGTTTGCTTGACGCCATTCACGTACTCGGTGGTGGTACTACTGACGACTTTGCCTTTCCAGCTGGCATCAGCCTTGATGCCGAACAGGTTATGGCTGTTGACGCCATTCTCTGTTTTAATTTCATGTTTACCCCAGCCGCTTTCCAGTGCAGCCTGGCCGATCATAAATTTGGCAGGAATGCCAGATGCGTTACTGGCTGCCTGCGCATGTGGCAGCATGCTTTGAATGAATTGCTGGGTTTTGCCAGCGACTTCACGCATCGCGGTCGCCAACGGCGCCTGGGGCAGGGTAAAGCCTTGCACATTGGCTTGTGTTTCTTCAATCAAAGGCGGCAATTCCGGGATGCCACGTGCCCAGGCGGTATCGCTGGCTGGCGCTGTGGACTGAGTATCAGCAGCTTCCCATTGTTGATACGCTTCACGGATTTTTTGTGTTGCTTGTGCCAGCACGGCTTGGGCATGGGTGGGGACTGCGCTCTGCACCGTTGCACTGCTGACTTTGTCAGTGGCTTTATTCGCCTTGCCCGATTCGTTACCGCTTGCGGGCGTGTTGGTATCCACGGGATGTCCGTTGAGTTTACTCAATTGCCTGACCAACACATCAGTGAGACCCAGGCCTTTCTGGCTCAAATGGGTACTCAATTGTTGATCAAGCATGCCGGTAAACATTTTGCTTTGTTCGTTATCGGCAAAGCCTTCTTGCGGGACGGTATCGCGCATGCTTTTGAGCATCATGTTCATCAAAATACCTTCAAACTGACGTGCCACTGCACGAATGGTTTCAGGCGAGTCATTTTTGGCTCGCTTGAGGCTATTCAGCGCACTGCCGTCTATGGCCAGGCTATTTGGATCGACACGTGGTTGCATGAGCGCCTCCCGTTTAAATCACCTCAAGCTCGGCATTCAATGCACCGGCCGCTTTCATGGCCTGCAGAATTGCCAGCAAGTCCTGCGGCGTCGTGCCAATGGCGTTGAGTGCTTTGACCACATCTGCCAGGTTGGCCCCATTGTTGAGCTTGAGCACTTTGCCAGGCTCTTTGTTGATATTGATCTCAGACACTGCAGTAGACACCGTTTGGCCGTTAGAGAATGGGCCAGGCTGGCTGATGACCGGTGAGGTATTAATGACCACTGACAGGTTGCCATGCGAGACGGCGCAACTATCCAGCGTCACGGCCTTGTTCATGACCACGGAGCCGGTGCGTGCATTGAGAATAATTTTGGCAGGCGTTGCCGCCAGCGCTACATTAATGGTTTCGAGATTGGCTAAAAATGAGACACGGCTCATGCTCTCAGGTGGGCGAACCTGGATCACGCGGCCGCTCTCGGCTTGCGCAGTCATCGGGCCAAACTTTTTATTGATGGCTTCCACGACGTTATTGGCGGTTGAAAAATCACTTTCTTTAAGCTCAAGCCTGACAATATCCTGGCTGAGCAGGGTGTTTGGCAATGCGCGCTCTACGGTCGCCCCTTCAGAAATCCGGCCCACGCTCAGATGGTTAATCTGGGTCTGGCTGCCATTGGCTGAAGCGCCGACCCCGCCGACCACCAGGTTACCCTGCGCCATGGCATAAATCTGGCCATCTGCACCTTTGAGCGGTGTCATCAGCAAGGTGCCACCCCGCAAGCTTTTGGCGTTGCCCATGGAGGAAACGGTCACATCCAGTGTTTGTCCTGGTTGCGCAAAAGGGGGCAGGGCACTGGTGACCATGACGGCGGCAATATTTTTCAGCATCAGGTTGGTCCCGGGTGGAATCGTCACACCGAGCTGGTTCATCATGCTGATGATACTTTGGACGGTAAACGGGGTTTGTACTGTCATGTCACCTGTGCCATCCAGACCGACGACCAGACCATAGCCAATTAACTGGTTGCTACGCACGCCCTGGATGTTGCTGATGTCTTTGATCCGTTCTGCGTGGGCATTATCGGTGTTGACGATGGTCACGCTGAGGAATAACAGCATGCACAACAGTTCTTTTCTGTAGTCATAAAAAGACCGTAACAGGGTGCGTGCGTTGCTGGGGCGTGTTTGTTTCATCATGTGTGCCCCTTACAACGGAATCATGCTAAGAAAGAAGCGGGAAAACATCGATAGCACTTCTGCCGCATCCATTTTGCTATTGGTGCGGTATTCGATACGCGCATCAGCCACCTTGGTAGAGACCACCTGGTTACCAATGGTAATCATGTCCGGGTTGACCACGCCAGAGAAGCGCACATACTCTGTGCCTTTGTCAAAGCCGATCTGTTTTTCGCCGCTGATCACGAGATAGCCATTGGGCAGAACATCGACCACGGTTGCCGTGACAGAGCCGCTAAAGGTGTTGCTGGCATCCGCAGTCGCCTTGTCTTTGAAGGAGAGGGCAGAGCTGGCATTGAATGAAGCTTTAGGCACGTTGTGACCAAATAAACCGGTGACGCCAGCCGTAGTTGCACCGTCTTTGGTTTGTTCATTGTCAGTGGCTTTGTTGGCGGTGGTGTTCTCTGTAATCAGCACGGTGACCATGTCGCCGACATAGCGTGGACGACGATCCTCAAACAGTGGACGGTAGGCGCCGCTGTTAAAAATAGCCCCTTCGCTGCGCGTATCCGGGCGGGCCGCTGCAACGCGCGGTGTTTCAGGCTTTTGAACAATCGTAGACGGCGTGATGGAACAGCCATTCAGTAATTGGGAGAATGCCAGACAAAGTAATAAGCTCATGATCGTTCTATTCATCATTTGAATGCCCCTCAACCAGGGATTAAAGCTGCGCTAGTTTTTGCAGCATCTGATCCGAGGTCGTGATTGCTTTGCTATTAATTTCATAGGCGCGCTGCGTCTGAATCATGCTAACCAGTTCTTCCACCACATTGACGTTGGACGTTTCAACATAGCCAGAATTCAACAGCCCCGCGCCATTAGTGCCCGGTGTGTTCACACCAGGGTTACCAGAGGCCGTGGTTTCGACATACAGGTTTTCGCCTTTGCCCTGCAAGCCAGCCGGGTTAATAAATGTTGCCAGCTGGATCTGTCCAATTTGTGTAGTGGCGGTAGAACCTGGAGTAGTGATCGAGACCACGCCATCACGGCCTATGGTCAGGCTTTGCGCGTTGGCCGGAATACTGATTGCCGGTTGTACAGGATAGCCGCTAGCAGTGACCAGCTGGCCCTGGCTGTCAACCTGGAAAGAGCCGTCACGGGTATAAGCGGTGGTGCCATCTGGCAGCAAAATCTGGAAGAAGCCTTGACCCTGGATTGCGACATCCTTGTCGTTACCTGTTTGCTGCAAGTTGCCTTGGGTGAAAATACGCTCAGTCGCGACCGGTTTGACCCCGGTACCCAACTGCAAGCCGCTGGGTGACTGACTTTGCTGAGAAGTCTGGGCACCGACCTGGCGCAGGTTTTGGTATAACAGGTCTTCAAACACGGCACGCGATTTTTTAAAGCCACTGGTACTGACGTTGGCCAGGTTGTTTGAAATCACGTCCATCTGCATTTGCTGTGCATCCAGACCGGTTTTGGAAATCCATAATGAGCGTATCATCGTTCACTCCTTGGGCATTGAGCCATGTTCATAGTGTCATCTTAGTCCTGGCCTTAGCCATTCAAACCAAAGAGTTGATCAGCTTTTCCGGCGTTGTTTTGGGCGTTATCAAGCATTTTCATTTGCATCTCAAACTGGCGCGCCAGGCTGATCATGTTGACCATGGTATCGACGACATTCACGTTACTACTTTCCAATGCACCACCGACCACCGTGACATTGGCATCTGCCGGTGCCGGTTGTCCATTCGAAGTCACAAACAAGCCATCTGCAGCCCGTTTCAGACTGGATTCTGGCGGGTTTGCCAGTTTGATACGTCCAATAATATTGGTTGCACCGGGCGCCGTCAGGTTGTTCACGCTGGAGACCGTGCCGTCCTTGGCAATCGTCACCGAGACATCCGGTGGAATGCTGATCGGACCACCATCGCCCATCACATTCAAGCCGGATTCGGTTTGCAACTGCCCATTCTGGTTAATCTTGAGTGAACCGTTACGCGTATAGCCCTCAGAGCCATCGGCGCGCTGGACGGCAATCCAGCCTTCGCCTTGCACAGCAATGTCCAGGTCGCGTCCGGTTTGCTGAATGCTGCCTGCGGCATAATTGGTACCCATGGTGGCGTCAACCACAAAGGCGCGGGTCGGCAGGCCATCTCCTAAAATCGGCACCGCCCGGAAGCTGTCTATCTGCGCTTTGAAGCCTGTTGTCGTTGCGTTGGCCAGGTTGTGTGCAGTGGTAGCCTGTTGCTCCAGGATATGTTTGGCGCCGGTCATGGCGGTATAAATCAGACGGTCCATTGCGACTCCTTCAATCAGTCAACATTCAGCGTTTAACGACTCAATTAGCGCATGTTCACCAGTGTTTGCAGCACCTGGTCTTGCGTTTTAATGGTTTGTGAGTTGGCCTGGTAAACACGCTGCGCCATAATCATGTTCACCAGTTCTGCAGTCAGGTCGACGTTGGAGTCTTCCACTGCCGAAGATTGCAATACCCCCAGCGTGCTGCTGCCTGGTGCGCCAATCAAGGCTTCGCCTGAATCGAACGAGGATTGCCACTGATTGCCGCCCAGCGAGCGCAAGCCGTTAGGGTTGACAAAGTTGGCCAAAACCACACGGCCCAGCGCCTGTGATTGACCATTACTGTAACGTCCCACAATAATGCCGTCGCTACCGATGCTGAAGTTGGCAATCCGGCCAGAGGTGTAGCCGTCCTGGGCTAACTTGTTCACACTGAAGCCAGAGCCATATTGCGTACTGGCGGTGTAATCCAGTTTGAGGTTGACGGCAGCTGCACCGCTTGAAGGTGTAAAGCTAACATTCAGGGCTGTAGAGTTGGTGGTGTCATACGCGCCAGAGGTCGTGAATTGAATCGTGCCCGTTGCTGTATATGGATCTGAAGCATTCGCTTTCGGTGGGACCACACTGCCGTCAGCAGTGGTATATGTTTGCCAAGTATTTGCAGCGGTTTTGACAAAGTAATTCTGCACCGTATGGCTATTGCCCAAGGCATCATACACGGTAATCGAAGTCGAGTTGGTGTAGGTAGTGGCATCAGAAGGGTTAAATGGTTTAACCGATTGATCGATGACTGGACTATCCGAGTTCAGATTGAGCTTGCCGGTGACCTGGGTGGATGTTTTTGGGGGCAGGTCGCTGGTGTTAATTTGAATATCTACTGGCGAGGAGCCTTCCAGGTTGTCAGCACTGTTGCCTCTCAGGCGTTTGCCTTCACTATTCACAATATAACCATCTTTATCCATCTCAAACTGGCCGTTACGCGTGTAGGTGACGACACCGTTCTGGCTCATAATGAAAAAGCCATTGCCATTGATAGCTACATCCAGTGTATTGTTGGTATTGGTGATGTTGCCTTGAGTGAACTCTTGCGAGACCTTGGCCAGCTTGGTACCAATCCCGATTTGTGTGGCACCCCCGCCGTTCAATGAGGCGGCATACACATCAGAAAATTTGGAGGTTGATTGCTTAAAACCCACAGTGTTGGCGTTGGCGACGTTGTTGCCAATCACAGACAATTGTTGAGAGGTGGCATTTAAACCGCTAAGACCTTGTTGAAAACTCATGCTATTTCTCCTTGCGTAAGATTACATTCTGTGGGGCTTTAGAATACTTCCAGAACATCGGCCAGTGCCACGTCCTTGCCTGTACTCAAATTCAGTCTGGACGAGCCGTTCATTTGTGAAACACTTTGCACCTGGGCCAGGCTTAATGCGGTGCTGGTTGTTTTTGCATCCCCCAGTGTTGCGGTCGTTTCAAAGGTATAAGTGCCAGTCGGTGCCGGTTGGCCGCTCGCGTCTTTTCCATCCCAGGACAGGGCATTGATGCCGGTGGCCTGCTTGCCTAGCGTCAGTGTTTGAATGACGGTGCCTGCGCCATTTTTAATGGTGACGGTCAGGTTGTCGGCTCCGTTCGGGATGTTGACACCGAACAGTGCGCCTTTTTCACCCAGCTCCATGGTATTGCCGGCAGACAATATATTGCGGCCTATCATGCTGGTCGCCTGGTAGGACTGGCCCATCTGCACGTTGTTGATGAGGCTGGTCATGGAGTCATTCAGTTTGTTGATCCCGGTTACCGTGTTCAGTTGCGCCATCTGGCTAGTCACCTGGGCATTGTCCATCGGGTTGAGCGGGTCCTGGTTTTTCATTTGCGTCACCAGAAGCTTCATGAATCTATCTTGGGCATCATCGGTACTGGTTGTATTTGATGAGCGATTGTTCACTGTATTGAGCAAGTCTTGAGGGACCTGATTGTTAGTATTCACCGTGGTCATATGAGATTCCTTTCTGCAGGTTATTGACCAATATTGAGTGTTTTAAGCAACATGGTCTTGGCCGCATTCATGGTTTCCACGTTGTTTTGATAAGCTCGGGAGGCAGAGATCATGTTCACCATCTCTTCAGTAACGTTGACGTTAGGCATGGTGATATAGCCTTCACTGTTGGCCATCGGGTGTTTGGGGTCGTAGACCACTTTGCCGGGGCGGTTATCTTCAATCACGCCGTCAACCGCAACCGTGCTGGCGTTTTGATTCGCCGCATCTTGCACGGCCTTGAACACGACCTGTTTGGCCTGATAGGGTTTGCCGTCAGAGCTGACCACGCTGTCCGCGTTGGCCAGGTTACTGGCTACGGTATTCAGACGCATGGATTGTGCGCTCATCGCAGAGCCGGAAATCTTGAATACATTAAACAAAGACATGTCAGTACTCCTTACTCAATTACTGGCCATTGATTGCGGTCAGCATTTTTTTGATCTGGCCGGTGATCATGGTTAAGCTTGCTTCATAACGGATGCCGTTATCGACATAGGCATTACGTTCTGCATCCATGTCTACCGTATTGCCGTCTACAGAGGCTTGCGTCACCGTACGGAACAATGGATCACCAGGGCCTGCATAACCTTGATTCGGCTGACCTTGCATGTGGCCCGAGTCGGTTTTTTGCAAACCACCTGTTGCTGTACCCGTGCTACTGGCTGGATGCATGGCGGCCTGCATGGCGGCTTTAAAGTCGATATCGCGTGCCTTGTATTGCGGTGTATCCGCATTGGCGATATTGGATGCCAACAGCTCTTGACGTTCATTGCGTACACGCAATGCCGTCTGATGAAAATTCAGTGCGGCGTCTAATTTGTTGATCATCATTGATTCCTTTCACTTGCCTGAATCTCTGGCTTTAATTTTTGGTTAGCGATTGTTGTAGCCTCGTCGCCAAAACACCTTTATTCAAAAACATCCTAAAGGTTTGCCAGACACTGCCGTTAATCCTGATAACTCGTTACCTCTTATTGCTCGAGTCACTTTTACTAGCTATGCCTAGTGTACGCCGCACGTTTATGAACAATTTCTGAATTAAATGCGGTAAATCCCCTTTATTTGAGCATTTAGCGCCAGCGGTTGTGCGTAGAATGAATGCTCATGAAACCTCGTCTGCTTACAATTTTTTGTGCGATGCTGATTGCCCTGGCCGGGTTCTTCAGTCATTTATTGCACGCAGCTGACCGTACGGCGACAAACGCTACGCTGGCCAATCAGCGTGTCGCTGAGCCGGCGGTCGCAGACATGCACAGCCGCGTATATCAAACCGCTGTGCAATATGTGCAGAGCCAGACGCAAGGTTATCCAGGCAAAGTCAATGTCGACATTCAGCCACTAGACAGCCGTGTTCGTATTGCTGCCTGCGACATGATGGAAGGATTTACCGTACCAGGCTCACGGTTGTGGGGTAAAACACATATAGGTGTCCGTTGCCTGCAAGCCGAGACCAAGTTGTGGACGCTGTATGTGCAGGCAGACGTGCAAGTGTGGGCTGAATATGCAGTGACGGCAGTGCCAGTCAGTCAGGGTGCACTACTCAGCCCGAACGATGTGGTGTTGCAATCAGGGGATTTAAGCAAGCTACCGGCTGGCATTATCACGGACTTGTCCATGCTCGAAGGCAAACAAGCCGCCTTGAATATGCCGCTGGGCACGGTGTTGCGCCCAGAGCTGCTCAAGTCCAGACCTGTGATCATGCAGGGTCAGACTGTACAGTTAAATAGCCGTGGAGAAGGATTTGTGGTCAGTGCCGATGGGACTGCACTGCAAACAGCCAATGCCGGGCAGGTGGTGGATGTCAAAGTCAGTAGCGGCCAGGTGATTAAAGGGGTTGCACTGTCGAGTGGAAAAGTCGATGTAAGATATTAGGCAGACTCACCACGACAACCATGAAAAAATACTTCTCAATCAGAATCTTGAGATAAAAACTATATTAACAACTAAAGTTCGCTTAAACTATGCCGATAGAACTGTTAATCAATGAGGGTTTAGTCACCCGACAAACTCAGACATCAAGGCAGAGGGATAGCATGAATATTTCAGATTCGATCAAGAAACTTGGGATTGGTGTAGATAAACCAGTATTAGATAAAGGTACCAGCAGCAAAAGTACCGAAAAAACAAGCACATCGGCAACGCCAGCCAGCAAAGACAATGTGACATTGTCCGCGGCATCGGTGCAGATGCAGTCCATTGAAGCGGGGATTGCCTCGTCAGAGGTGTTTGATACGCACAAAGTGGACGAAATTAAAAGTGCTATTGCGCGTGGAGACTTTACTGTCGACACGGGTAAAGTGGCTGACGGCTTATTGCAAACCGTTAAGGACTTGATACATTCGAAAAAAGGATGATGTTTATGACAACTGCAAATCGCAACGCTATCCCTGAGATCAGTTTTGAAGCGGATGCCAATCTGGTTGAAGCGCTCATTGAAGATTTGCAGAATGAACAAAAAGCCTTGGTCAAAGCTGACCTGGACACCATAGAACGGATTATTGATCAGCGTGTAGAGTTACTACAGGCGCTGGGTGAAGCCGCAAAACAGCGTTACGCTGCCTTGTCGGCCGCCGGCTTCGAAGCCAATGAAAAAGGCATGGCTAAATGGCTGGAGTTAGGACATGGCAAAGTGATGGATACTGCATGGATGGAGTTCCAGAAAAAACTGGCGCAGGCAAAAGAGCTTAACCGCATCAACGGCATCCTGATCAACAAGCATTTTCAACGCAACCAGGAAAAGCTGGATGCGATTCAAGGCAAAGCAACCAATGCCACGCAGTTCTATGGCAAAAATGGCCAAACTCACGGTGCCCATAGCTCTCGCACCAGCTTTGCGGTATAACTCGCATTAAAATCAAACGATCACAACCGTAAATGGCAATTCATCATTGCCATTTACAGGCTTGAGCGTTGCTTACTGGCTTTCCAGCCATTCCCAGCGCTCCAGTTTCTGCAAGATTAACGCTTCAATTTCATCCAGTCTCTCTTGTCGTTGCTTGACCTGCTCAGGCGCTTGCTTGTAAATGTCGCCTTGTGCAAACTGTGACTGGATATCAGCTTGCTCTTGCTCTAATTGTTCAATTTCTGCAGGCAGCGCTTCAAGCTCACGCTGTTCCTTAAAGCTCAACTTTTTTCGGGTTGAGGTGTTGGATGAGGCGTTCGTGCTGACGGGGGACGAGGCTGCAGGCACCGGTTTTTCGACTGGTTTATTTGCAGCTTCGCGCTGCTGGCTAAAGCGCAGCCAGTCATCATAACCACCGCTAAATTCGGTGAGTTTGCCCTGGCCTTCAAAAGCAATGACTTGTGTCACCGTATTTTCCAGGAATGCCCGGTCATGACTCACCAGAAACAGGGTGCCCGCATAATCTTGCAGCAGGTTTTCCAGCAGTTCCAGCGTATCGATATCCAGATCGTTGGTGGGTTCGTCTAGCACCAATACATTGGCCGGACGCGCAAATAATCGGGCTAGTAACAGACGATTGCGTTCACCGCCAGACAGAGATTTGACCGGGGAGCGTGCACGTTGCGGTGCAAACAGAAAATCCTCAAGATAACCAATGACATGGGTGCGTGTTTCACCGATTTGAACATACTCCGATCCCGGACTGATCGTGTCCATCAGCGTTGCTTCCGGGTTGAGCTGTTCGCGCATCTGGTCAAAGTAGGCCACCTGGATATTCGTTCCCAGTTGCACCTTGCCCGCGCTCGGCGCCAACTCGCCCAAGAGCAGCTTAAGCAGGGTAGATTTACCGACTCCGTTCGGGCCTAGCAGTCCGATGCGGTCCCCCCGCATGATGCGGGTACTAAAGCGATTAATCAGCACTTTGTCACCAAACGCCATGCGCACTTCTTGCAGTTCTGCAATCAGCTTGCCTGAGCGCTCGCCCGCATCCAGTTGCAAGTGCACCTGACCTTGACGATCACGGCGTGCAGCGCGGTCAAGCCGCAGTTGTTCCAGTCTTCTGACGCGACCTTCATTGCGCGTGCGCCTGGCTTCAACCCCTTTGCGGATCCAGACTTCTTCCTGCGCTAGAAACTTGTCAAATTTGGCCTGGTGTTGTGCTTCTACGGTCAGCAATTCAGCCTTTTTCAGTTGGTACTGGCTATAGTTGCCTGTAAATTCGGTTAAATGACCGCGGTCAAGTTCGACAATACGGGTAGACAGGCGGTCCAGAAAGCGACGATCATGCGTAATCAGCATCACGCTGCCTTGATAGCCCAAGAGCAGCTCCTCTAGCCAGACGATTGCTTCCAGATCCAGATGGTTCGTCGGTTCATCGAGCAACAAGACATCGGGGGCTTGCACTAATGCCTGTGCCAGGGCCACGCGTTTGCGCCAGCCACCTGACAAGGTGGCAATTGGGGTGTCTGCCTGTAGCCCGAGTTTGGACAACACTGACTCAATGCGGGATTGTAGCGCCCAGCCGTTTTCAGCTTCCAGGCTGTGCTGTAATACTTGCATGCGATCGAGCAAAGCTTCAGTCTCTTGCGCCTGCGACAACTGCAGTGACAGGTCGTGATATTCTTTAAGTTGTGTCACGACATTCCCCAAGCCTTGGGCGACGGCAGTAAACACATCATGCGCTGCATCCAGCTCGGGCTCTTGCGGTACGTAGGCAATCTTGCTGCCTGGGTCGCGCCAATATTCGCCATCATCCAGTTTGATCAGCCCGGCGACCACTTTAAGCATGCTGGATTTACCGGTCCCGTTACGGCCAATGATGCCGACACACTCCTTGTTATCCAGCTGAAAGTTGACTTGGTCCAGCAATGGCACATGACCAAAGGCCAGGCTGGCCTGTTTGAGTGTGATTAAAGGCATATCAGTGTATCTGTTGTGAAGGCGAGGGGAGGGTCTCTAAGGGCGCCAGAGTGGCACGTAAAGAGACAGAGGGTGCGGGCCGGGTATCTGGCTGATACTCCTCGACCCAGCGCTGCAAGTCTTGCTTGATTTGAGACTCTGGCAAATGCGGTATGGTCGCCAACCACTCGAGCAACTGCGTCAGCCAAAGGCTATCTGCACTGCGCGCTTGGGCAATCCGTAGTTTTTCATGGCTCGTCGGCAAGGTGTTTTCATCATCTGCCAGCAACTCTTCATAAAGCTTTTCACCCGGACGCAGGCCGGTAAACTCAATGCGTATCTCTTGCTCTTGCAGACCGGATAGTTTAATCATGTCGCGTGCCAGATCAATGATTTTGACCGGTGTGCCCATATCCATTACAAAGACTTCACCGCCGTTGCCCATGGTCGCTGCCTGTAATACCAGTTGAGCGGCTTCCGGGATGGACATAAAGTAGCGTGTGATCTCCGGGTGTGTAATTGTGATTGGGCCGCCGTGCGCAATTTGCTCGCGGAATTTTGGAATCACGCTGCCACTGCTTCCCAGCACGTTGCCAAAACGCACCGTGATAAAACGTGTGTGATTTTGCTTGTTTTGCAAGCCCTGACAAATGAGTTCGGCCAGACGCTTGCTGGCACCCATGACATTGGTCGGATTCACTGCTTTATCAGTGGAGACCAGCACAAAGGTGGGCACATTAGCTGCCTGGCACGCCGCTGCAATCTGGTAGGTGCCGTAGGCATTGTTCTGCAAGGCCTCTACCACGTTAAAATGCTCCATCATAGGCACATGCTTATAGGCCCCGGCATGTAACACAACCTCCGGCTGATGATTTTGCAAGATGCGTTGCATCCTGGCCTGATTCTTCACATCCGCCACCAGATAGACCAGCTCGGTATTGGTGACGGACTGATTAAATTCTTGCTGCAAGGTATACAACGCATATTCCGAGATATCCAGACAGATTAATTGTGCCGGGTGAAAACTCAGTATTTGTCTGCACAGTTCAGAGCCAATGGAGCCCGCAGCCCCCGAGACCAGCACTACCTTGTTAGCCAACATCGTACTCAAGCCATGGGTATCCAGTTGCACCACATCACGCCCCAGCAAGTCCTCGACATCAATCTTGCGAATTTGCGAGAGACTGATCCGGCCACTGATCAGGTCAGACATGGCTGGCAGGGTCAAAACCTCCATCTCGGGAGATTTTCTGGCGGCTTCCACCGCCAATCTGCGTTTCTGGTGCCGGCTACTTGGCATCGCGATCATGCAATGCTTGCAGCCATAACGTGCGGCAATTGCTGGAATATCTTCCAGACCACCTTCTACCTTGGTGTGCATAATTTCTCGGCCCACCAGCCTGTTCGCTGGATCTATCATGGCCACGACACGCCATTCCGGATTTTTACTGAGCTCTTTAATCAGGTTAAAAGAAGCATCTTCAACCCCGATCACAATCACAGGTTTACCTTGAAGCGCAACCGTATTAAATAAACGCCGCTCTTTCCAGGCACGGTATAAAAAACGGCTCCCACCCATCGCCAAAATGAGCAACATAGGATTCAGGATCAGCACCGAGCGCGGGATGATGATCGTTGGGTGGACCAGCAGGGCATACGCTGCGCTAAGCAAGGCAGCAAATCCGACTGCGCGCATAATCCGTTTTAAATCGGGCAGACTAGCAAACCGCCAAAGTCCTTTATAAAGGCCAAAGGTATAAAAACAAATGGCATGAATGGCAAAAATCACTGGCAATGTTTGCCAGATATACTGCACAAAAGTGGAGGGTATCTGAAAGTTAAAGCGTAAAGAGAAAGCAAAGATCCATGCCGCGACCAGGACGACCGCATCATGAGCAAACGCAAAAAAAGACAAAACGCGTGTTGGTAGCCTGAGCATAGCAATCAAACAAACAATCAATGCGTGATGTTATCACGCCTTAATACCTTGATCACTGTTAGCACAATAATCTTGATATCAAGACAGAGGGATTGACGTTGCAAGTAATACACATCTAACGCCACTTTTTGTGGGATTGGAATTTCGTCCCGGCCATTCACTTGCGCCCAGCCTGTGATGCCTGGTTTCAGTGTATGGACGTTTTTTTCAGTGCGTAATGCAATCAAATCGTCCTGATTGAACAGTGCAGGCCGTGGACCGACAATGGACATGTCGCCTTTCAACACACTCCATAATTGCGGTAACTCATCCAGGCTGGTTTTGCGGATAAAGCTTCCTACTGGCGTTAAAAATGCGTTTGGATCCGTTTGCTGATTCATTAAATGGGTGGCCATTTGTGGCGTTCCCACACGCATGGACCGGAACTTTGGCATGCTAAAAAGCTGGTTATGCTGACCAACGCGCTTGCTCCAGTACAACGCCGGGCCTGTGGAGCTGAGTTTCACCAATAGATAAGTCGCTAATAACAAGGGACTCAAGCATGTTGTTGCGATCAGCGCCAGTACAATATCTAAAACTCTCTTAATCCACATAGTCTGCCACAGTACGTTTAATGCCTTCGTCAAAGCTGATGACCGGCTGCCAGCCCAACATTTGCTTTGCCTTTGCGGTATTCACTTGCAAATTGCCCAATAAGCGATCACTCAAGCTGTGTCTGCCAACCAAGCTAAACATCCACTTCATTAGCAAAGGAGGAAATGGTAACAATAAGGCTCTGAGACCTAGCGATTTTTTAATTGTTCGGATTAACATCATTGTGGAAACATCGTGATCGTCTGAGATCAAGAATATTTGATTGGCAGCGTGCGGGTGATGGCAGCATAACGTAATAAAATCATTCAAATTTTCCAAACTAATCAGGCTGCGTTTGTTATAAATAGTCGCAAATGGTAAGGGGACGGTTTTTTTACAAAGGGTAATCAGCGATTTAAAGTTGGCTTTGACGCCTGGTCCATAAATGAGCGGTGGACGTATGATCACCCATTCGATGCCATTCGCTGCACAAAAGCCCTTCAATGCAATCTCAGCCTCAAGTTTTGATTTGCCATACGCATCAAGCGGCGCTGGTTTATCCTCAGGTGTAAAGGGCGTTTCAGTGCTTTCGCCATTGACTTTGACTGAGCTTAAAAAAATAAACCTTTTAATGCCCAGATCTTTGGCCAGTTGTGCCATTTTCATTGTGTAATTGATATTTATATCCGCGTAGGCTTGATAGACATTCGTTGCCGTTTCTTGCATGATATGTGCCCGTCCAGCTAAGCTCACCAGACAGTCGTAAGGGATGTCTGACCATAAGCTGGTAAAGGGCGAATGGCGATCAATTTTTGTAACAGAATGTCCGGCCTTTTGTAAAAAAGCACATAAAGCTTGACCGACAAATCCAGAGGCGCCAGAGACCAGAATATTCATTTTTTTGCCAGAAAAAGCACATATAACGCGAACGCTACCTGGTCGCGAAGTCTACGTCTGAACTGATGAGCATGCAGAGCAAGCTTGAAGCGATCAAATAGATTCAAGCGTACAAAACTATTGATTGGCCAGCGATTTTCATATCCTACTGCGGCGGCAATCAGCAATATTTGTTGGCGATACCAGCCTTGTCCCAGTTTTATTAATCTGGCGATCATCGGCTTCAGTCCCCGGTTTGCACCGATGACATTATTTGCATGCTGTCTATACATCATGCTGGGGTAGGAATCTATGTACCATTGATAACCTTTAGAACGGGCAAATGCATAAATAAACCAGTCATGTAAGAAAATTTCCTGTGTCTGCAAAACATTGTTTCTTAAGTAGGATTGCAATTCGACTGCAAGTTTTTTGGAGAGCACAAAAGTACATCCAGGGCCAGCAGACTCAAACATGAAGTCATGATTCGTTTGTGCTTGTGCTTTATCAATCAGTATCTGTTTTCCATCCTGCCAGAAAGCTGTCACATTGCTGGAGTAAGCGTGTGTATGGTGTTGGGAAATCATGACGATTGCATTTTTTAACTTGGTTGCGTGCCAAACGTCATCCTGATCGGAGAGGGCAATATAGTCAAATGGTTGCAGCTCAACTTCTCTCAACAAATGAAAAAAATTTTTTGCTGCACTGCCTAACACACCTTGATTAGGTAGCTTATACAGCGTCGGATAGCTATCTTTAAGTGTATCAACCAATGAACTGGTATTGTCTGAGGATAAATCAACGCTAATTGCAAGCGTAACTTCAACTTCTTCCTGAGAGTAAATGCTTTTAACTTGTTCCTTTAGCCAGTTTTCTCCATTATAAGCAGCAAGTAGGACTAAAACGTTGGGGTGCATAAGCGTAATGTTTAGTTGGGCTCAATATTGGATTTTGGAATGGCGATACAACTGGATGACTCTGTTATTAGTTTACCATCTATCCCGGTTAATCCATGAAACAGCCCTAACAATAACATGCGTATACGTAACAATCTATTTGGGGCAAAAATGATGAAAAACAAACAGAAGTAAAGTAGCCTGAGCAGTAAAAAAAGTTTTATCGGGTAAAGACCTGAAATGTTCTTGATGCAAAAAACAGTATTCCTGAACATATAGTAATCACGGTAAGGTGCATGGTGAGAAACTTGCCTGTTCTTCATAAATGGAATGGTTTGAGCATGGTCACCGATCGCATGAATCAGTCTCGCATCATTAACTCCATACAGTTTGTAGCCTGCACACAGGGCGCGCATGCACCATTCCGTATCAACATGATCAATAAAATAACCACTTCTATTCCCGCCGATTGCCTGAATAGCCTCTAGCGAGACCAATGAGCCAGACGATATCAAAAAACAAGCCTCTGTTACATGGCTGGCTTCATTTGTGTCTTTTTTTACTTCTCTGACAGGATAACCATGTTTAAGCACTAAAAATGGTGATTCGATCTTGGTCCTTGCATCAATGGTAACCGGCGCGGTAATCGCTACTTTATTCCCTGCAGCAAGCTCACAAAAACACTTTAAAAGTGCATTCACCATGTGTGGTGTTGGAACACTGTCTTGGTCTAGAAACAATATATAGTCAAATTTTTGTTTTATTGCATACTCAATTGCAATATTTTGTGCGTAGGCAATGCCCATATTATCCGCAAGATGAATAATTTTTACATTCATCTCTTTGGAGGGATTTAGATTAAAGGAGTGCAGTGGACTATTGTCGATGATGACCATTTCATCGACCTGTTCTTTAGTCTCGGAAACCAATTTAGAGAGTGAATCGTTACAGGGATTGTATGTTACTACCGCTGCAAGGACTTTTTTATTGTTCATTTTTTCCTAAAATCTTGGTATGGAACTGATGTAGAACGTAAATAGCGCCAAGCATGCCAATCAACACAGTATTGATCAAATAGATCCCAAAAATATAACTGACCTCTTTGAGTACGTAAATAACGCAAATCGAGGTAAATAAAAAAATAATTCTTAGCAGGTTTAATTTGAAAAGAGGATCTAGCTTAAATGACAGCAGATAAGTATTGATGGATGTGTAAACATGTATTCCGATTGCTGTAATCGAAAATAGTAAAATATATTTTGCGCTTAAGAATCTGGATAAGTATGGTGAGTTTGTTTGGTTGAGCGCAAAAAATAATGTCCACAGTATTAATAGCAATAAGATTAATACAAGCAATGACGTCCCAAATAAGCTTTTAAACTGAGCGTAAACTTTTAAACGCTCTCCTTTTGATATCGAAGCGCCAAACAGGGCAAGTTTGGAATTGATCCAGGTAATGGCAAATCCATTTATTGCATTAAACGCTTGTAGGGTGACGCCTAGTTTACCTGCCAGTTCAACTTGCCCGAGAGCAAACATTAACGGAACATAGACTTGTGCACCCATGTAGATAGAGAGAAAAGACACGCTCAGTCTTTTTTGTAAGGGGAAGACAGATTTTAGGTATGAAAAAAAATCTTTGATTGAGATGTGTTGGTTAAGCGCTTGCCGAATAAATAAGCCGTATTGACTGAGCAGCCATGCGCTTAATGTTATGACATTTGCAATTGCCTGTATGACCAATGCATAAACGCCGAGGTGAGAGGATAAACAAAGCCATAAGGTCGGAATGGAGACGAGAGTCGAGAGCATTCTTGCGATTGCAACATCATTAATTTTTCCTGTGCCCTCAATGATATTAATGGCTGTATTGATGAAAAAACTTAAACAATAAACCAGTACCAGTAAAAGCCAGGGCAGATAAAGCGTAGCGGATTTTTCGAGGAGGATGCCACCTAGCACACCTAATGACAGCGCCATGGATATGGCAAGAAAAAACGCATGTACTAGAATGTTCTTAACCAGAGTCAGAAACTGATTTAACGATGATTCAGGCCCGACCAACCTCTGCTTCTGAAAATAAGTGTCGCGCACATGGTGACTTATTAACTGGATGATTAAGGTACTGAGACCAAACTCAAAAAAAACACTGAAACCAATCAAATTTAAAAAGGTGTAGTAGTGTCCCTGAAGTTTATCGTTTAAGTAATGGAGTACAAAGTAGATTGTGACAAAGCCACCAAGGCTATTAATGACTCTGCCTGCAAGAATCAGCAATACTGTTTTATCAATGAGATGTGTTTTGTTAAACATAGGATCTAATGATAAAGTCCACTCAGTACGTTTGGATCCAGATGTTCTAGTAAGAACTGCCCGCCAGCTTCGGAAAGGTGTGAGCTATCCAGATACAATATTTTAGAGCCATTTAAAACCGGGCATCTGTCTTCATGACACATGGCAGGCATAGGGTCGATGACTTTTAGGCCATATTTTTGAACGATAGGCGCTATTTTTTCCCGGTAGCGCTGCTCATTCTGAGTCACAAGCGTTTTTGGTAAATCACACCCCTTTAACTCGAAAGGCAATCTTTCAAAACACCTTCTGGGTTCTGCACCTAAGGGCACTGAGTAAACAATATATATTTGATCGATGTTTTTTGAATATGCAGCAATAGTGTTTTCAAAAGACTGCCAAAAAAAATCTGACGTAAACGTCTGGCCGTTGACCGTGATGCCATCACTGTATAACGGCCATTGTGCAGCAATAATCAGCGTTTTAAATGTATGCCGCTGCGTGATGTGCTCAAAAGTTTTTGCCGCAAAATGACGGCAGTCATGAGTACCATACCCAATCAGCGCAGGGCACATACCCATGCCCAATTGAAGGTAGTTAGATTTTTCAGAAGATACAAATGCGTTAAGTACCGTCGTGAAGGCATTTGATTGGCTATCGCCAATGACAGCCAACTTGGTTCCGCCCTCTACATAGTGATCATCATTGCAGCGGTCTTCTTTATGAGGCTTCCCAATATATTTCTCGCATGACCTTCTGTAAGTCATGACTAACGTATTGTTTTGATTGAGTTCTGCGTTATTAAGATGAACGGTTCTTGATGTGAAGCCTTTGTTGATGATGACGAGCACAGAAACGGCTGCGGTTGCGAGCAGGAGCGTGATCAATAGCTTAAGTTTTTGGTCTTTCCTTAGCCATTTTTCATAGTAGAAAGTCGTCACAAAGGCTAGCGCCATGGATATTATTAAGAGTTTGATTCTGAACAGAGGGGTGAGTCCTCCCCAAATCAATTTGGAGTATTCTAGTAATGGCCAATGCCATAGATACAGCGCATAGCTCATTTCGCCGACAAGGGTTAGTGGATAGAGCGAAAGGGATGTGGTCACAATGTTGGGTCTTGTTCGCACTAGCAGCAGTGCGGCGGCCAACACTGGTAATATCGTGATGAGCCCTGGGTGTGTTGACTCACTGGACATAAGAGATAATGCCAGGGCGAGTAAAGCCACTCCCAGATAACTCAGGACCGGAGTAGATTCTTTATCTTTTTGTAGCAATGCAGTGATCGCGCCTGCCAAAAACTCCCATAGTCGAAACGGCGTAAAGAAGAAAACGGCAGAAGGTGCGCGATTGACCAAGGTAATATCAAGCAAAATAGATACTGTTGTGCACCCAAGCAGCAACAACAGCATGTTGTTTCGATTGCGACATAAACTGCAAAGTAGTGCAATAAAAATATAAAACTGAAACTCAACTGCCAGTGACCATAGGTGTAGTAGTGGGCGAATATTAATCGCATTATCGAAATATCCACTTTTGGAAAACTCAAAGTAGTTGGATTGTGCCAATAAAGACGCTAAGACTGAGGTGGATAAATCAACATACTCTCCTGCCAATAATACACACCCACCTATCGCCAGGGTACAGATGAGGATTAGCAGAAATGATGGAAATAGTCTTAGAAATCTGCCTTTTAGGAATGCTTTTAAAGGGAGTTCGTAATTATTTTTTGAAATAATTTGAAAAATCAGATATCCGGAAATGACAAAAAAGATATCCACCCCAATAAAGCCAGCCTTGAGATAGCTGGGGAAATAGTGGTAAATCAGAACAAAAGCAATGGATAATGCTCTCAGACCACTGATTTCTGGACGGTAATACAGCTTATTCATCAATTTCTATACAGAACGTGTTTTTTGATGAGATTTCTTAGCTTGATGTAGGCGCGGGCGAAGAAAGCACTTTCCCATTCCTGAGGAATATGGTCTCCCCATCCAATGTGCTTGACATATCCCCCAGGATGAATCGTGATGGCGGCTCTAAATCCAAGTCGGTCATAGTAAATCGACAGGTCAATTTCTGAAGCAACGCTTTGATTTTTCTTACCAATCAGGATTGGTTTTTCTGCATAAGGGGCCAGTAGATGGTAGTCTGCCAATCGCCTTAGCCCCGGATTAAATGTAAATCCGCTCCATGCGCCGCGATACTTTCTTTGCATTAACTTGTTATCAAAACCTTCGACCGATTCGGATTGCGAGATTGGATGCGTGTTCGTATCGTCGTGAGCTCTCAACCAAACAGTAATGATCTGTTGATGACGCTCAAGGATAGCCAGCGACTCCTCAATGAAGCCTTCCTGGTAAAACTCCCAATCATCTTCGCAATGAAACACATAAGGCGTGGTAATGCTGGAATAAAGCTTATCAATCGAACGAATCTGCCCGATATTTTCTGTATTCAAAATAAACTCGTAGCTGTTGGGAATGCAGGCACTAATACGTTCAGTGTCAAACCCACCGCAGCTATCATCAATAATAATGGTTTTAAAGATAGGGTAAGTGTTGAGTTTGTAGAAGCTTTTAAGCGTCTTTTCCAGTAAGTCCATTCGGCCACAAGACGTGATGGCTAGGGTGATCGGATGTGTCACGCGTGCTGCTCCCATGGGTAGTCAAAACCGAATTGTTCTCGAAGCGCTGTTCTTAATTTCAAGTGATCATACATGGATTTCCCTATGCCTTGATCAACCCATACGGAGTGGCCGGTTTTTCCATCTTCCCAGTGTAAATAAAACGTGCTTTTATCCTTTCCAGCAAGCGGATCTGTAAAGCTCATGCCGTCTTCAATCAACTTTGAAAACCAATAAGCGGAAGTATCTCCTCTATCATCAAAGTTACCAAAAAATATTTTATGTTTTTGCGTTATTTTTTTAGCTATACCGACTTTTAGTAAAGCGGACCATTCATTTATCCGGCATGCCCATTTGTGGTCATTTTTATCCAGTTTGGTATTTGGCCATTGTTGAGAAGGGCGATATCCGGCACAAATTTTTTCAGGATTACAGCCAACCGCTTGATAGGCACAGCGCCAGCATTGACCTAGGTCTCCGACAATTCCAGGGTTGGGGAGATTTTTAATAGCGTTGAGATAGAGTGCAATAATGTCCCCATTAAAGCTGATGTCATCATGCATGATAAACAGATATTCTTTGTCCGTATTTTCGATGGCCCATTGGTAACGTAAATCCTCCCTGTCTACAAAAATAGATTTATTTTTATAGAAGTTCCATAGCATTCTGAAAAACATATAGCGATATGTCAGATACGTCGGCTTGTAGCCTTTGACGAATGAAAGCCACCACCCCATTCTGTGATTGTTTCTTCGAACGTTTATTTTCCAGGGATGCAATGCTTTTAAAAGCGCATCGGATTTGTAAGCTTTGAGTATTTCTGGCGGAGATTGATCATCATTGATCCAGACCGTATCTACCAAGTCTTTTGATTGTTGGTGAAGGGTGAGCAGCGAGTAAATTAGAGATTCCGGTTTTTTAAAAGACTGAATGGCAACATCGACTTTGTTTAACATGGTGAAATCCCGCCTATTGCATAGTTCCGGTCATTTTAGCTGTAATAAGACTGCTTAACGGTTTGGTGTTAGCGAGCTAGTAGCTAGGATTGGATTGATGTGGTTTTACTCGCCAGCATCGCCTTAATATTTGCCATCTTACTCTTGCCATAATCTTTACTCAGCACCTGATCTGGCCCATTAAACGGGTTGCCAAAGTGTTTAACATCATCTTTAGGCAATTCGGCAATAAAGCGGCTAGGCTCGCAGGCTTGCATTTCTCCGGCGCGTTTACGTTTTTTGCACCAGGTGATGTTGAGTGATTTTTGGGCGCGGGTGATGCCTACATACATGAGTCGGCGTTCTTCTTCAATCTGGTCGGCGTCGATGGAGTTGGTGTGCGGCAGGATGCCTTCTTCACAGCCGATCAGAAAAACATGGCCGTATTCCAGTCCTTTTGAGGCGTGCAGGGTAGAGAGTTTGACGGCATCCGGCTCGCCATCTTCGCGGCCTTCTAGCATGGTGATGAGCGAAACCAGTTGTGTCAGTTCGATCAGGTTTTTACCGTCCGATTCATGGCCGAACTCGGTCGAGGCTTCGCCTTTTTTGCTGAGCCAGGCGACGAATTCTTGTACATTTCCCCAGCGCGTCTCGGCAGATCTGGCTTCTTCACCGTCGTACAGATAGCTTTCATACTGGATGGCGGTGAGTAAGTCGCTGAGCACTTCGTTAGCAGGGTCTTTGACAGCACGGCCTTGCAGTGTTTGGATAAAACGGCAGAAGGTCAGCAGGTCATCGAGCTGTTTGGCGCCGACCTCATGCTGAAAGCCACCTTCAAAGGCGGCGGCAAACAATGACATTTTGTGCGCGCTGGCGTATTCGCCCAATCGCTCCAGCGTGGTGTTGCCTATGCCTTTTTTCGGCGTGGTGGCGGCACGGATAAACGCAGGATCATCATCTTCGTTCATGATCAGGCGCAGGTAGCTGATGATGTCTTTGATCTCAGCTTTGTCAAAAAAGGATTGGCCCCCCGAAATTGTGTAGGGGATTTTGTGGTTACGCAGAAACTGCTCGATGATGCGTGCCTGATGGTTGCTGCGGTAGAGAATGGCGTAGTCTTTGTAAGTCGTACGATGCTCGAATTTGTGTGCTTGCAGCTTCATCACCACGGTTTCTGCTTCGTGCTCTTCACTTTGCGTCGCCGTGACGTGGATCAGGTCGCCGGTGCCGAGTTCGCTCCATAGTTTTTTCTCAAACAGTTTGGGGTTGTTGGCAATGACGTGGTTGGCCGCGCGCAAAATCCGCACGGTAGAGCGGTAGTTTTGTTCGAGCTTGATCACCTTGAGTTTGGAAAAGTCTGTGGTCAACTGACGCAAGTTTTCCACGTCGGCACCACGCCAGCCATAAATCGCCTGGTCATCGTCGCCTACGGCGGTGAATTGTGCTCTCAGGCCGGTTAGCTGTTTAATCAGCTTGTACTGGCAAGCATTGGTATCCTGATATTCATCCACGAGCAGGTAGTGCAACTTGCGTTGCCATTTTTCCAGCATTTCACTGTGCTGATCAAACAGCTCCACCGGCACCTTGATCAGGTCATCAAAGTCTACCGCCTGATACGCGCGCAGGGTTTGCTGATAAAGCTGGTACACCCGGGCTGCGGCATGGGTGAGCTCTTCATCGGCTTGTGATTTGGCCTGATCCGGGCTGATAAAGTCATTCTTCCAACTGGAGATTTGCCATTGTGTTTTGCGCAAGAGCTGCTTGTCGGTGGTGGCTAAAATATCACTGAGGATTTTAAAGCTGTCCGAGGCGTCCAGAATGGAGAATTGCGGTTTATAGCCGAGCAGCGCCGCTTCCTGGCGCAAAATCTGCAAGCCTAGCGAGTGAAAGGTGGTGACGGTGAGTCCCTTGCCACTTTTGCCTTCCAGCAAAGGCGTCACGCGTTCCTGCATCTCACGCGCGGCCTTATTGGTAAAGGTGATCGCCGCGATTTGATGACCCTGGTAACCCGCCTGGTTGATCAGGTAGGCAATTTTCTGGGTAATGACGCGAGTTTTACCACTGCCAGCGCCTGCCAGTACCAGCAATGGGCCGTCAAGATAGTGAATCGCTTCACGCTGGGGAGGATTTAACAGATGCTGCATGAGCGGATTGATAAAACGTGTTTCAGTACAAAGTGGAGAATAATGGGAAAGCAGACAATTATTAGCCTAGATGGACTATTCAACCCTTTCATTTATATGGGTATAGTCCTGTAACCATAGTATGATGTTTCTTCAGGTTAACTAACTTTGTCCGTCCCTGTGTTTGATCTCAATAGCGCCATTCTATCATCAATTGGACTCACCCTAACGCTGGTTCTGGTCTTGATGATTTCTGGGGCCTATCAGCAGCGCCGCCTGATCATGGGTTGGGTGCGGGGCTTGCTCATTTTTGCCTGTGGACTGGCCGTGTATTTCTTTTCTCAAACTAGCCTCATCATCGGACCACAAAGTATCTATATTGCGGCGGCGGTGACTCTGGTGGCACAAGGCTTGAGTCAGCTCGTTAATGGGATACGTATGTTCAGGGGCTACCGCGTTTACCGCTATTGGACCTTGCTCGTGATTACCACCTTGCTGGCCTGCAATGCCGTGATGTTGAACATGCATATTTCCAATCGCTGGCTGCTACTGAGTAATTTAGCCGTTTTGCTCTGGATATTTGCCTACGGCAGCCGCAGTTTAGTGGGACATGGAAAAGATTTTGTCGCCAATATCTTTTGGCTGTGTTGTAGTCTGTTTGCCATGGTTGGCTTGATCCTGGCCATTGTCGCAGTCAAGGTTGGCCTGGCGGATCAGGCGAGTCTCGATGGCTTTGGCGACTGGAGTATCCATGCTTATCTGGTGTCCTTTTTCATGCTGATCATCACGGCGGTGGTGAGCTTGCTGTTGTTGATCATGCATGTCAAGGCACAGGCCGGTTTGCAGGCGATTGCGACGCTGGATGGCCTGACCGGGGTACTGAATCGGCGTGGCCTGCAAGAAGCCGCCAGTCGCATGCAGGCGGTTTCGCAACGCATTCAGCTCCCCATGGGCATGCTGATTGTCGACCTGGATTACTTTAAAAAGGTGAATGATGTGTATGGTCACCTGGTGGGCGATGTGGTGCTTAAGTCTTGCGCCGAGACCATACGTGCCGCCTTGCGTGGCGGCGATGTCATCGGGCGCTATGGTGGCGAGGAGTTCTGCATCCTGATGCCCAACACCGGTGAGCAGGAAGCCATGGTGCTGGCAGAGCGCATCCGCCGGATTATTGAGGTGACGCCCGTGAGCATTGCCGGTGTGGAGAGTATGAGTCGTGAGACCCAGGCGATTAAATGTACGGTCAGTGTGGGGGCAGTGAGTTCGGAAACCATGGGCTATGTGATTGATGCCTTGTTTGCAGCGGCAGACCAGAATCTCTACCGTGCCAAACAAAACGGCCGCAACCGTATTGTGAGCAATATAGAGCAGTTGCTTGATAAGTCCCCAGTGAAAGGTAAACCTGCGAAACGGCATGCCAGCGTGATTGCCTAACTTCAGAGCGCTCCTGCCGTTGACGCAGACTTTACGCTTGGTCTGATTCAGAGGCGGGTATTTCTTCCTGAACCGGACTACTTTGTTGCTCAGCCGCTTGTGCCAGCATTTCGGCTCGGCTTTGCGGGGACTCCAAGCTGACGCGGCCAATGGCGCCACTTCGATAGTCTGTGAGCAAGGCCATCGCTGTGCGCTCCATATCCCACTCTCCATCATTGCGTTTGTAGCTTCTGCGTTTGGCAATGGCTTGCAATAAGTCGATGCCATCTATTTCAGCCACATTCAGCTTCATCACGTCCAGCTTGTAGCGTGTATTCATGAGCGCTGGATATTGCTTCAACAACACATTGCCCAAAAACTCAGCCACATCCTCATCAATCACTGCATTGCGGCCAATCGCATGGCTGGCGGCCAGCATATACCCATCTGAGGCGTGTTCGATTTTGGGCCACATCATGCCCGGCGTATCCGTGATGTTGAGGCTGTCGCTCAGTTCGAAACGTTGCTGGCTTTTGGTCACGGCCGGTTCATCACCGACCTTGGCTGCACGCCGGTTGAGCAGGGCATTCATCAAGGTGGATTTGCCGACGTTGGGAATCCCCATGATCATCATGCGCAAGGGTTTCAGCGGCGTGCCACGATGCGGGGCCAGTTGACGGCATAGACCAGGGATTTTTTTTGCATCACCGGGCTTTTTGCAGGAGAGGGCAACCGCTTTTGTATTGGGCTGGCTGTTAAAGTAATTCAACCAGGCTTGCGTCACATTCGGGTCAGCCAGATCGGCTTTGTTGAGGATTTTGAGGTTAGGGCGCTGGCGGAAATTACGCATTTCCTCAATCATGGGGTTGTGGCTGGCGGCGGGTACGCGGGCGTCCAGTACTTCAATCACGACATCAATGTGTTCCAGTGTCTCTTCTGCTTTTTTGCGGGCAGAAGTCATGTGTCCCGGAAACCATTGTATCGCCATATTTTTGCTCCATGCTTAACTCAAAAAATACGGGTTCAATGTCTTTGCCGTACCCGGTTGTGTGAGGGAGCTCTATGCCGTTATCAGCTGCGCACCTCACCATCAAGCGCGTATTTTAACATTTAAGCGGCCAGCCACTAAATACGATTGTCTTTTTAGCGATTACTTCCAGCTGTAACCCAGCGTAAACAGCGCGCGCGTATCGCCTTTACGCCGTTCATCGACAGGGCGGCTGTCATAGTTATAGTCGACTTGTGTAGAGGCACTCAAGCCGAAAATAAACGGAAAACGCAAGCCGGTGGAGCTGTAAAGCAGGATTTGTGACGGCGAGTTCGGCGTGTAAGTGACTTCATGCCGGTGGAATGCTTGCACAAATGAATCAAACAGGTATTGGTTATAGTTGACCGCCCAACGCAAGGCCGCATGATTCTCGTTACTTTCCTCGTAATAATCCTGGGTGATGTATGACAGACCACCTTCCAGTGAAAGATTGCGTTTTTCGCTTTCAAAAAACTGGTAACCCGTCCCCACACTGTAGGTGCTACGCAAGCGAATGTCGCGGAAGCGGTCTTTTTCCTGAATCGTGTTCAAGTAGCCGTACCATTTTTTTGTGAAAAAGTGATCGTACTGACCACGGACTCGCCCATTATTCTGAGTCTGGCGATCTTTATCTGCAGCCCAATAGTAGTAGCCCTGTACGGTATAGCGCGTATCAAAGCCGCGCAAAATCGACTCGCCATTAAACTGCATGTTGCGGTTTTTACTGTTACCGTTGTTAAAGGCACCACCCAGGCTCATGTTCCCGGTCCAGACATAGCCTTCGCCAATCAGATCCAGGGTCGGATTGATGTAGTGAATTTCGCCGAGTTCAGTGTCCACCAGCCGTGTATTCGTTTCCTCATCCAGAATGACCTGCCCCTCAGTACTGTGTATCAAACGTCCGGTAACGATACTGCCATCTGATAGCTGCATCAGGATAGATTTTTCCGCATCAATACTGTGGATGTCATCCCAGTTGATTTTAATCTCGTCTGCATAGCTGGTTTTAAAGGTGAGCTTGTTTGAGATTTTAACCCCTAGCGTCCCGGTGATTTTGTCCCCGTTTTTGAGCCATACCGTATCTGCTTGCGCCAGATGCGTCGTTAGCAGGAGCAGTAACAAGGCCCATTGCAACCATCGCCACGGTTGTGATGGCGCGGTGTAGGATAGATATCGGCGTGCCTGAAGCATGGATTGTTGCGGCATAGGTACTACTCCCTGATTCGATTGAACAACAGCGCTGCGTGGCAGCGGATTGAATGCAGCGGTTGCGCTGCAAAGGCGGGTGTTTTTTATAAAACTGACCACCCTGTCTCTTACATGATTGCAAAACCAGCCTGAGAGTTCCCGCTAAAATGGGACTCAAAGACTGTAGCAGACGCACTTAGGCACATGCCGTTCATCTCATGCGATTAAACTCACGTGCCGTCAAACAATTGTGCTGTTAAACTGGCGTATTAGCATTTTAAAGTAGTCCGCAACATGGTCCAAACATTATTGCCCCCCGAGGTCAGGCCTGGCCAATCCTTGCCCTTATTGCAGGCCTTACATATCCTGACCCGCGACGGTAAGCTCAATCAGGATAGCCGCCGCAAACTCAAGCAGGTCTATCATCTGGTCAATTTTATCGAACCGCTGATGCAGGCGGTGATGGAAAAACAACCTTCGCCCGTCTTGGTTGATCACGGCGCCGGCAAATCTTACCTGGGCTTTATTTTGTATGACTTGTTGCTGAAACAACATGAGGCAGGCCAGGTGATTGGCATTGAGAGCCGCGGTGAATTGATTGAAAAGTCGCGTCAATTGGCGCAAGCATGCGACTTTAGCCGCATGCAGTTTGAGCATTTGACGGTGGCAGAAGCCATGCAGTCCGCGCAACTGCCAGAACAGGTTGATATTGTGACGGCCTTGCATGCCTGCAACACCGCCACCGATGATGCGATTGCGTTTGGCTTGCAAAAGCAGGCACAGTTTATGGTGTTGGTGCCTTGTTGTCAGGCTGAGGTGGCTGAAGCGCTACGGCAACATAAAGCTGAGGCCTTATCAAAAACCTTTTTAAGTGAGTTGTGGCGTCATCCTATCCATACGCGTGAGTTTGGCAGCCAGGTGACCAATGTGCTGCGCTGCCTTGCGCTGGAAGCGCATGGCTATCAGGTGACCGTGACCGAGCTGGTAGGCTGGGAGCATTCAATGAAAAATGAACTGATCATTGCCAAGCATACCGGCCAGCGTAAACGCAGCGCGCGTGAGCGCGGCTTGCAATTGCTGGAGCAGTTGCATTTGTCTGGCCTTGCGCCAAGGTTTCACTTTTAGCATTTGATTTTTAGGCTACGCTCAGTCAGGCGCAGATAAAAAAACCTCTGACACTGGGAGAGTATCAGAGGTGAATGGAGCTAATGCTTTGCCCCAGGGAAGAGACGTTATGCGCCTAACTAGAAGCGCTTGCCGATACCAATGCCCAATACCCATGGATTGATATCCAGTTTGTCAATCTTTGTCCAGCGGTCACCAGTTAAAGCTGCGCTTTTCATTTCAACTTCTGTGTTAATCCACAAATACTTCACATCAGCGTTAATCATCCAGCCATCTTTTAAGTTAATGTCAAAGCCTGCTTGCAATGCCGGACCAAAGCTATCGCGGTCAATTCTAATTTTTTGGCCATCAATAGCACCAGCAGACCCTCTTAAATATCTGTCGAGCATGAAAGTTGCATTAATACCAGCACCTACATAAGGATCGAAAGTTGCATCTGGATTAAAGTGCCACTGAGCAGTCAGCGTTGGTGGCAACAGGTCTACTTCACCCAATTTTTGATTTGTTACTACGCCACCGTTATCGCCTGTGATCTTCACATCATGCTTGGTGCCCAAGGCAAGAATCAACTCTGTCGCAATGTTTTTTGTCCAGTAGTAGCTGATGTCCAGTTCAGGGATGGTGTTGCTATCAACTTTTAACTCTGAGCTAGGAGTCATTACGTTTGCAACGTTTCGATTAACATATTTACCCAAGCTGCTGTCTTCATTAGGCTTGATATTGGCTGCACGCAGGCGGACAACCCAGTCGCCTTGTTCTGCCTGAACATTGAGGGCTGGCAATAAAGCAGCCAACATTAAACTGATTGCGGTTTTTTTCATTGTGATCACTCCATTAGTGCATTGAACTTGAGTGCATTGTAGGTCGGCAAGTCAGGCCGTATATTGATGCAGGTCAACTGGATTGGATTTGCCTAAAACGCCGTGCAAAAAGCAAAGCGCACGCATGGAGTGATAAAAAAACCAGTCCTCAGACTGGTTTTGGGTGGCTGGATCGTTGGATCAGTAGTCGTTGCGTTGTTTCCAGGCTTCATCCAGTGCTTTGGACTTTTGTTCAAAGATGGCTTTTTTGGCATCGAGGTCTTTTTCAATCTGGGCTTTTTCCGCCTGATATTGTTTAAGCGTTTCTTGTGCTTGCGTCAGCACGGCTTGCTGGCGTTGAATTTTTTGCTCGATATCGCTGAGTTTGCTCATGGCGTCGCCTACGGCATCGCGGGCACTGGCGGCTTCAGATTGTTCGACGCTGATATTGCGCGCAAAAACTGGTTCGCTGAAGGTCAAGATCAAAAGAGCGGTGAGGGTCAGTATACGCATGCGGGACTCCATTAAAAAAGCGGTATAACAACAAGCCATGAATTAAAAAGCAGATCATAGGCGTTTAAATCATGTGCATCAATCTTTTAGTAAGGCATGTAAGCGATTAGTTTCTTTAGTTCATCCGTTTAGCCATTCGATGGCTCGCTCAATCATCGCCGTTGGCGAGCGCACTGCTGGTTTAACGCTTTACATATACACCTTATTCCGCAACAATGTTGCATATCATTGAGGAGGAAAAAATGCGTTTCTGCTGGCTTTGCATGCTGTTGTTGTCTTGGGGAAGTTTGCATGCAAGGGAGGCCTTTGATTTGGCGGGCAAGCAGATTGCGTCAGGCACGCTCTCTTCGTGGATGATGGCCGTGTCGTCAACGGCAATTCCGGTGACGGTGATTCATGGGCAAACTTCAGGACCGGTATTGACCCTGACAGCAGGTATCCATGGCGATGAATTTCCTTCGATACTGGCCTTGCAGCAGTTGCGCAAGCAGATACAGCCTGAACACTTGAAAGGGACCCTGATTCTGATTCATCTGGCGAATCTTGAAGGTTTTCATGCACGTCGCATTGCGCTGAGTCCGGTCGATGAGAAAAACCTGAACCGGGTGTTTCCTGGTAGCGCACAGGGCACCCTGACTGAGCAGATCGCCGATTTTTTAACGGCGCAAGTCATCAGCAAAACGGATTACCTGATTGACATCCATTCTGGCAGTGCCAACCAGCATTTATGGCCACATGTGTATTCCCCGGTGTTGCACGTGCCAGCGCTTGATGCCAGAACACAGCATTTTGCTGATCTTTTAGGATTGCCAGACATTGTGCTCTATGACGGCAGGCCCAATGATCCTGATCATTCCATCTCATATCCGAATACGGCACAGACCAGGGGCAAGCCTGCATTGACGCTGGAAGTCGGCCAGTTTGCTCAGCGCGATGCCGCTTTTGTGGCCATGATCACGCAAGCTTGTGCACAGGCCATGAGTGGCTTGGGCATGATAGATGCGCCTGAAACGATAGATGTCAGCACGCAACACAGGACAAAGGTAGCCTCGCCAATTCATTATTACAGCAAAATGGTTGAGCTACGCAGCCAGCAAACCGGCTTGTTTACGGCCAAATCCAGCATTGGCGATTGGGTGACAGCAGGGCAGGTCGTAGGTGAAGTGACGGATTATTTTGGCGAGAAGATTGAAACTTTGCGTGCGCCTGTGGCCGGGCGCATCCTGATTCAAAATGCCACGCCACCGATACGCGCGGGCGAAGTCACAATATCTATCGGTGTGGTGAAGGCCCCTTAGCTGTTGCCATCAGGATGCGCACCTTGCGCGCACGGCTCGTTTGCGTCAAAGACTGGCATGGATTCAATCTCTTTGCGATGTAGTGCCCGCTCCTCAAACAAAAAAGGGTAGATGGCTTCACGCAGGCGGGTGTGAAACTTCTCTATCTGCTGTCTGTGTACTAGCAAATGGCTAATATCGCTGCATGCGACCGCTTCCAGTTGTGTTTGCGCCCAGACCGTGGGTAACCACCGCCCCATCTTTGTTGCGGCATCCGCCCTCATTTGTAAGGTTCGTGTCCGGGCAGCCACTTGTGCTTGCAAGTGGACATCGCCCATATGTTGAAAGGCAAAGTACCACTTCCAGTGAAAGCGGCCTGTGACGGGCGGAGTATCTTTCCATTGCGGATACAAGGCATAGAAGGGTTTCAGCGTATCCTCTTTTGGTAAATCCCAGGCGCCATGTACCAATTGCCGATGCTGCATGGCAAGCTGGCTACCGTCTTGCAAGGGATAACGGGCGTGCAGCCATAGCTGGCAAAGATTCGGTAAGACCACGCATAACATGACCCAAATGCTGCTCAGCAACATGGCATTGAAGTTGGCGTTGAGTGCTCGTTTGCGCAGGCTGACTGCACTACACAATGCAGACCATAAAAACGTGTATAAGGCTGTAATTGTCAAAACCTGTAACAGGGGTGACAAGGAAAGCGAGTGCATCCCGGCAAACAGTAATAACGGGAGTACGAAGACAAGCGTGACAAGCACCCAGCGGGATAACACCCGTTTAAACCAGAAATGACATGGTTCTTTTACCAGGCTATGCAAAAACAGTAAACGTTGCGCCTGTTGCTCGCTGGCTTTCAGGTCATGCATCAGGGCGATACAGAGCAAAGGCGCAAAAAATACCAGCAAAAAAGCATAGTCAAAGGTACCCAGCATCACATATTCAGGGTGATGCGACTCACCATCGTAAAGCTGGCTTTGCAAGCCGAGTAAACGTATCCGTTGCACGTACGGCACCACCAGCCGGTTGCCCAGGGCAATAAAGCTCCATTCGCCAGGGCGGTAATAGACGTTGTGGAACAGGTAATAGCCCACCTCTCCTGCCTCAAGTGCCACGTCATGACTGTTGTGCTGGATAAAGTCCTGCTTGCGCAGGGACTCTTCCTGTTGCGCATGCTGGATCTGGGACTGGATATGACGGATATTTTGCCAGCCGTTTAACAAGCTAAAACTAACCAGTACCAGGCTGAGCAAAAGCAATAGGGTCAGGCTGCGTTGCTTGAGCAGCAGAGTGAATTCATGTTTCATAGTCGGTGCGAAACCCTAACAAGCAAGGAGCCAGGCAATAACAGCCAGCCAATCAACACCAGAAAGGCAGCTGTCAGACTGGCGTGGCTGACTGCCATCGGTGGCAGATTCACCGGGGGACGGGGCGCGTTCTTCCAAAAGTCGGCAGAAACACGCGTGTTCTTATCGTCATGCTGGTCCACTTTGTAAGTGTGGATCTGGTTCAGATATTGGATTAATTGATACCGCCGGGCTTCAGACTGCCGGATAAACGCCTGGTGGTGCGGCAGGTCATTGCCGCTAGCCGCCATCTGTATATATTGCAGCGCCAATGCCGGTGTGAGCCATAACCAGTGCCGGATACTTTCATTCTGTTTTGCCAGCTGTGCGTCATGCAATGCCTGTTGTTCGCGGTAGACGGCCGTGGTCAGGCGCTCGCCTTCCTGCATCAGCAGTCCCTGGTAGTTTACTGGCAGGTCTTCGATCCGGCTTACCTGGTATTTGTTGAGTATGCTCTGTTTAAAGGCCTGAAAATGCGGATCGTCAGGGTTATGGCTGTCGCCTATGCTTTGCAGCTTGCTTTCCGCATGGTATTCAGCCTCTGCGCGAGGCTGTGTTGGATAGGCGATCTGGGCCAGATTCGCCAGCCCGCGCGGAAAAATGATGCAGACACAGACCCAGCACAGCAATAACGTCAGCAAGGCACTATGCAGTTGCCGGCTGTACCAGGACACGGTGACGACCAGCAGGCACCAGCCGGCAATGTAAAGCGTTTGGGCCAGCAACATGAGCGCCAGCCTGGCCAATAACTGATCGCTCTGCCAGCTCCATGCCAGCGTCAACAGTGCTTGCAGGCACAAAAGGAGCAGCAATGGTAAAAACAATGCCAGCCATTTTCCGGCGGCAATCACCCAGCCAGGGGTGCCATTGCCGCGCATTAAAGCCAGGATGCCGGTGATTTTATCGGCAGTGACGGTGGCATAGGCAATCATGATCAAAAACAGTGGCATCCACCATTGCACGATCATGGCTGGTGTAATTAATGAAAAGCGGCCCAGCGTAGTGGCTTCAGTCGCCGGGTTGAAGTTGGCACTGTTCAGACGATGTGCTTCCAGATACACCAGATGGCCAGACTGGTCGAGGATGCCGGGCTCGATCACACTGAGCGGATGGACCGGCTTGGCGACGAAATCGCCAAAATGCGAGACCCGGTGCGGATGACGGTCGGGTTGCGATTGCCAGTCATGCTGGCTGCGCGCTGTCACCTTAGCTACCGTCTGTGCATGATCTTGCCAGTGGTGATGGGCGGCAAGGGCGGCAATGCCCCATAATGTCACCAGCACTATCATTAACAATGCCGGAACCCGCGCATGCCATAACCTGCGCCATTCATTGCAGGCGATTTTCCAGATCAATGCGCTCATGCCTGCCCCTGATACAGTTTTTTCAGGCTATCCAGTGTCAGTGCTGACTGGTCCAGCATTACCGGTTGCAACTGCCCATTGGTCAGCATCAGCAAGCGGTCAGAAAAACCAATGGCGGACAACACATCATGCGTGACCACCAGCACGCCCATGCCACTTTCTTTGCATTGCACAATCAGCTGGTTTAAGTCTTCGGTAGCCTGTGGATCCAGCCCTGAATTAGGCTCATCAAGCAATAGCAGCGTGGCCCGTTTGGCAAGTGCAAACGCCAGCATCACCTTTTGCTTCATGCCTTTGGAGTATTCGCTGCAAGGCCGGTGCCAAGCTGTTTCCGGCAGGCCGGCCATGGTCAGGCAGCTGTTAATATCCTTTTCTTCACCTATGTTGGCCAGGCTTAAAAAGTAACGGATATTTGCTATCGCAGAGAGATGTCCATACACGGCAGGTTGCTCCGGCACATAGGCAAGGTGCGATAGCGCCCGCTGGCGGTCCTGCGCGATATCAATACCGGCAATCAGGATATTGCCTGTTTGTTCGGCCGTGTCATGTAAGCCTAAAATACTTTTCAGCAGCGTTGATTTACCGGCGCCATTGCTGCCCAGCACAGAGACGACTTCACCTGCCTGTAAGTTGAGCTCAAGCTGATTTAGAATTTTCCGCTTGGAAAACCCCAGGCTGAGCTGTTGAATCGATAGCAATGCAGTCATAAAAAATCCACCGTTGCTGTGAGCATAAAGTTACGGCCAGTACCTGGAGCGAAGTTAAGCTGGTTGGTCGCACCTGTGGATGAAAAGTCATACACATACTCATAGTAGCGATCAAAAATATTATTGGCTAACAAGCTGACGCGTCCCCAGCTGGTTTTATAGTCAATATTGGCATTGGTCAGCGTATAGCCGCCGTATTTTCCGCCCTGGTTACTCTCATTGACGTAGTAGTCGCCTTGGCTATCCACGTGAACACGTGCAATCCAGTTTGCATTGGGCGCATATTGCAAGCCCAGCGAGGCGGTGTAAGAGGGGATGCTGCGGACCGAGTTATCCTTGAATTGCGGATGTAATGCATCCGGTTTCACGATAATGGCCTCTACCCGTGACACATTGCCCCAAAAGTGCCATTGCTCGTCTAACGCATAGTCAAAACTGGCATCTATCCCTTGCCTGCGGGTGGTACCTATGAGTTGGTTAATGTTGTCAATATTAATAAATTCGTTTTCGGCTTTTTGTTGCCAATAAGAAAGACGCGTATTCAAATCAGGATGCCACTGGCTCTTGATTCCTAATTCCCAGCCATCGTTGATCGCAACCTTTACGTTGGTCGGGCCATTGGTACTATAAAGATTAAGGTTAACGCCAGTGGGTGTTTGAAAACTGCGCCCGGCATTTACAAATAAAGTTTGCTGCGCATTCAGGTTGGCAAACAAGTTGAATTTGGGTTGTACGATGGTCTGGTTATCCAGCATGCGTGTCCTGAGCGTATTCCCATTAATCACAAACTGGTTTCTAGGGTCGCTGTTCAAATAATCCACCCGATAGGCCAGGTTCCAGCGTAGCCAGTCCAGCGGCGTGTTCTCAAATTTGGCGTAAATGCCTTGTGCGGTGAAGTCGTATTGGGCATTGCGCCGGATAGTGGTCAACCGTTGACGGAATTCATCGACATGCTGGCGTTCAATATCGTAGCCGGTTTCAAAAGCCCAGCTGGGATTGATTTTCCAGTTTAACTTGCTCACAAAGCCAATCGAGGTTTCGTCTTCCAAGCGATGTTCCAGGCCTGGCGATCCAAAAAAACGTACATTCCGTTCACGATCAAAATTCTGCCAATAGGCTTTCAGACTTAAATCCAGATCGTTATTAAAAAAGTAATCGTAATGCAGGCTCAAATGCTTGAATTCTTTTTCACCGCTATCGTTGAGTGCATTGGGCGCCACGCCTCTGCGGTCATCACGCGCTTGTTCTTTAGACATAAAACCCGGTGCTTCAGGCGAGTTGTATTTGCCATACTTGGCGCTCAATGCCAGGCTGGACTGCTCGAAATCCAGTTGCCAACGGCCGGATAAGGCAATTTTTTCATTTTCGGTATGGGCGCGGAAGCCATTGCCTTTGCGGTAGCCGATTGCATAGTTTTGGGTGAAATCACCTTGTTTTTCACCATAGTAGCCTTGCATTTCGCGGGTTTGAAAGCTGCCATAGCTAAATTGCAATTGCTTGCCGATATCTTTACGGGTTTCTACCTTGTAGTTTCCTGCGGTGGCAAACAGGCCGGTCGAAGCGTCGCTGGTGCCTTTAAATACTTGGGCACTCTGAATGTTGGTGGGGAACAGGTAATCCAGCTCACTGAGACCTGAGAACAAATTGGACGGAATGCCATCCACCAGCACTTTGGCGTTCGGTGTTTCACCATTGCCACTAAAACCGCGGATAGACACTTCGGTATTGACAATGCCCTGACTAAAGCGAGACAGCACCACGCCTGGTGTTTTGCTAAACAATTCCAGGGTATCGGTGACGTGTTCATATTCCAGTTCTTGACGCGTAATGACATCTACCGAGCCAGCCAGGCCTTTATCAGTGGCTGAGACTTGCTCTTTTTTGCCAAGCACCACGACGCTATCCAGCTCGACACTGCTGACCGGTGCTTCATTTTTCTTGGCTTTACTGCTTTGTTTGGAGGGGTCCAGTTCTACCGAGTCTTCAGCATAAACCGTTACCGCCGGGAACAGCATGACTGCCAGCAGGCTGGCAATCGTTTTTGGGTACATCATGATTTATCTTCCCTATAAGTCTGCGTATTCATCAATCTGGTTCTGTGTGTTCTCTTTGTGCCTCATCTCATCCGGTGGCTGAGGCAATATGTTTTATTTTTATTGGGTTAAAGCTGTTAAATAAGAATGATTGTAAAGTGATCTATGCGACTTCTCCTTAAAAAACAATGTCTGGTGTAGAAAAAACACACAGCAGCCTCGTTGTGTGCGCTTGTTGTGATGGACTGTCACTTTTTTGATCCTTCAATCGGGGAATGGTCCGCCGATCAAACGATGATCAGAGATCCTTGGTCCATCACATGATTAGCGTTGCAGCAGATTAAAAGTATTTATTCAGACCAATAAACACCCCTCTGCGTGGCCCAAATTGTGGCGCATCAATGCCAATGCCCGAGCCATCCCGTAATTCATACTTTTTATCAAACAGGTTGATGATGGCTAGCCTGGTTTCCAGCTTGCCGAGGGTGCCTGCGTTGATCATGGTGCTGGCCCCCAGATTGACCTGCGTGTAGGCGGGCATGTGTTCGGTATTGGCAAAGCCACGGCGCAGGCCGCTGCCAAAGAACGCATCGGCACTGAGTTGATAGCCTTGCCATAAGTAACCGACGCCGGCGGACGCGGTGTAGCGCTGGTCATGGTCGGTATGCACCCAATGATTGGCGGTATAGTCCAGCTCATCTTGCTCAAAGTTATATTGTGCAGAGTCGACTTTCTTGGCCAGGCTCATGGAGCGTGAGAGGTTGGCATAGGCAGAGAAGGCTTCGTCTTTATAACTCGCCGTTAATTCAAAGCCATAAATTCTGCCTTTGTCATAGTTAAAAGGCGTGTAGACCAAGGCTTCACCAAAGCGACCCTCATCAATCAGGTCCTGGACAATTTTGTAGTAGCTGTCGAAGCCCACGGTGAGTTTGGGCGTTAACTGGTGACTGACGCCGACGTCAAAATAATGTGAGCGCTCGGGTTTGACTGCGCTGTTGAGGTCACTGGACGCAGCATTGGTGGTATTGCTGAATAACGCCAGTGTTTTAGTGCCGACCAACTCCGTCGGAGGCGGTGTAAAGTATCTTGAGTAGGCCGCATGGAAGGTGGTTTGAGGCGTGGCATTCCATACCAGGCCCAGGCGTGGGCTGAGTTGGCCGCCGCTGACATAGGCATTCATTTTGTCAGCTCGCACGCCATAGTTCATCACCAGGCTGTTGTTGATTTTCCATTCGTCCTGCAAGTAAAGCGCCAGCAAGGTGTTACCGTTTTTGTGATTGTTATCAACAATGGTGGCCTGGGTGTTGGTCGTCGTGCCGCCCGAGGTCAGGAACACATTGGCGGTATTGTCGCTGGTGATATCTTCGGTGCTGGTAAACATCCCCATGCGGATGGTGTGGCTATCGCCCCAGTGATAGCTGCCATCGGCTTGCAAGCCATTACTCATGCTGTCTCTAAACACGCGCGAGGCCACGCCATTAAAAGCCAAGCCCCCCGTGATATCCGGCGTATAAGTGGTGCTGGTATAGCGAGTGAACAGTGAAACCTGGTAATCGAAATCAGGGCCAATGGAGCTCTGCACGGCCAGTATGCCGTACTGGTTACGCTCGTTCTGGTGATCTCTCAGGCTGGAGGAGTTATAGCCAGACAAGCCTAAGGCAGAGAGATAGTCGCTGTTGGCCGCCTGCGCCGGGTTATTGGGGATTTGAAAATTACCATAGTAGGAGCCCAGCATCGCCACAATTTGCGTTTCTGGATTCAGCAAGTACGACATGTAGGCGAAGCCTTTGGTTTGCTGGGTATTATCATGAATCGGGTTGTAGCTATCGGTGGTATTTTCGATGCCGCGATTATTGGAGAGATAAGAACCCGTGACGTAGTAACTGAAGTCGCCCGTGGAGTTGTGCATTTGAATACTGGGGTTGACGGTGTCGCTGGTGCCACCATAAAAGCCAACATTGCCGCCCGGTTTAAAGTTTTTCTTGGTCTCAATCTCAATCACCCCGGCCGTTCTGTAGCCATACTGCGCAGGCAAAGCACCGGTGAGCAGATTGATTTTATCGGCAAAGCGCGTATCCAGAATCTGACCAAAACCATTGATGCCCTCCGGCAGAATGACGCCGTTAATCCGGTATTGGATATTGCCGTGATCGCCACGGATATGCAGTTGTCCATAAGAGTCATTGGCGACGCCAGGGGCACGTAACAAAATCTGGTTAAAGCTGTTGTTTTCACCACCCGGAATATTGCTGATATCTTTCTGGTCAAAGCGGTATATGCTGCCGCCCGTGGCTGGTGACAGGCTATTACGGATTTTGCTGAACCGTTCTGCTGTCACTTGCACGCTATCGAGCTCGAGTGCGCTTTCATCCACCGGTTCTGCCAGTACAGAGATTGCAGGGTAGCTGGCAAACAGGCCGCCCACCGCTACAGAAATGATGCGTTTGATCTTCATAAAGTTGTCCTCTTGGCCTCACGCTGAGGCCTTTTTCGTCTGGTTGTGTTGGGGTTGTCAGGGCTCAAACGAAAAGAGGTGGTGCGCGCGCAGCGTAGCGGCGATAGGACGGTTTGGTATGTAAAACGGTATGGCTGGTTTGGGCTGATGTGACGAGGTCTGGTGCATGTAGCAATAACGGACGTCCTGGCAGCAGCGTGTCAGGGAGATTGTCCAGGCACAGGCATTCTTCACACAGATTGTCCTGGCTGGTTTTATCATGCTTGAGGGTGTGATTAATCTCTTCAGACAGGTGAGAGATGGCGTGCGCAATCGCATGCTGCTGCGCAAATACAAAAAACAGCAAGACTGCCAGCAGGGCGCCTAGCAGCCATTGATTGAGTCGGGTCCGTATGTAGTGATTTAGCATGCAGTCTGGCGATTAAAAAACCTGCGATGAGCGCGTCCTCTATCTAGCCATGTTCTGATGACACACTCATGAAGCGGGCAAGTTATTTTCATCACAGCGCGTTAATCCCTGATGGCATCCAGCGCGAGTACGACGCGTGCCTGCCCCTCTGGCACCACAGGCGAACGATGAATGGCGCCGCCTACGGTGTTCCCTTGCCACTGACTACCTTTGAGCAATACGATATCAAAGGCGTCTGCCTGTATGATGCCACGCGCATCGAGTACCACGCCTGCACGCTGTTGGTTGTTGAGTCCAGGCGGGTTTAAGTGACTGCGGTGCTTTAAATAACCGCGGTCGGCAAATGCTTCCTCCAGCCATTCGGTACCTGGCCCCATGTAAGTACACAGCAGCCGAATTCCGGTATGGTCAACATGAAATTGCGGGCACATGGCTTTTTGCAATACTTCCAGCCGCAGGCCCACGGTCTGGCAATCCAGCAGCTCGGCAAACACCGTCACCAATTGTGCCAGCTCTTGAATAAACGCTTCGCGGCCCGGCTGTGCAGGCAACGGCAAAGCACGCAACTGTGGCGCAAGTGCGGGCTGCAATGAAATCACGTTGCGCAGTCCAGGCGCCAAGCTGCGCGCTGCCAGCTGCAGGTAGTCGCTGATTGCCGTTTGCGCTTCCCGGCGTACGAGACAGACTTGCTGCTCGGGCTCAAAGATCGGCAGCATTTGCAGTGGGTTAAAGGTCAAGGACTCGCTTGCTGGTGTCAGCGTAGGTGCAAGTGAAGCAGTTTGAGGGGAGCTGGCAACCGACAACATGCTAGACACTTTCCAATATCTGCATATCGTCGTTGGTTTCAACGGTTTCTTCTACCGCCCAGCGGGGAAATGGGTCCTCAAACTTGCGCCAGGCGTCCATGCCCAATGCCAGCTCGCTTTCTGTCAGCAGGCAGGCATCAAATTTTGCCGTTAGCGCCGCTTTATCCATCTCCATGCCAATAATGACCAACTCTTGTTGACGATCACCATAAGGCGCTTGCATGCGTGAACGGATATGTTTCAGGCTGTCTGTATCCTGCGGCCAATAGTTGGCCGGCGTTGCCGCCCACCAGATGCCCGCAAGCTCGGTGCGCGTCACCGCACCCGCTTGCGACCACATGGCACAAAACTCGGGGCGCGAGGCAATCCAGTAGCGGCCTTTGGAGCGGATCACGCCTGGCCATTCGCTATTCAGCCATTGCCATAAGCGTTGCGGATGAAACGGGATGCGTGAACGGTAAACAAAGCTTGAGATGCCATATTCCTCGGTTTCTGGGACATGCTCACCGCGTAGCTCTTGGAGCCAGCCAGGTGCTTCTGCAGCCTGGTCAAAGTTAAACAGGCCAGTATGCATGATGCGGTCTAACGGCACCTTGCCAAAGCTGCTGTGCAGGATCTGTGCACGCGGGTTAAGCGTTTTGAGTATGCCTTCCAGCCGGGCAATTTCCTCCAGCGTCATCAGGTCAGTTTTATTCAACACCAGCACATCGCAAAATTCAATCTGGTCGACCAGCAGGTCAACCACGGTACGTTCATCTTCTTCGCCCAGGGATTCCCCTCTGTCGGTCAGGCTTTCTTGTGAGCTGTAGTCCTTGAGAAAATTGTAGCCATCCACCACCGTGACCATGGTATCGAGTCGTGCCACGTCTGCCAGAGACACGCCTTCCTCATCGGCAAATGTGAAGGTTTCGGCAATCGGTAAAGGCTCCGAGATACCGGTGGTTTCAATCAGCAGGTAATCAAAACGGTTTTCCTTGGCCAGGCGGGTGATCTCGACCAGCAGGTCTTCTCGCAAGGTGCAGCAGATGCAGCCATTGCTCATTTCGACCAGTTTTTCTTCCTGACGTGACAGCTCGGCACCGCCGTCGCGTACCAGCTGGGCATCGATATTGACTTCAGACATGTCGTTGACGATCACCGCGACACGCTTGCCTTCGCGGTTATTGAGTACATGATTCAACAGCGTGGTTTTACCCGCGCCCAAAAAGCCGGAGAGTACGGTGACAGGGAGTTTTTTGAGGCTAGAATCGCTTAAACCAGACATAAATTGAGTCCTTGCGTGAAAAGTTCTTTAGGGAGGTCGGTACCGATGAATACCAGCGTAGACACTTTGCGCTCATCAGGCTGCCATTGCGTGGTATGGTCACCACTCATGAGCATGTGTACGCCTTGAAAAACAATGCGTTGTGGATCGTTGTAGGCATGCACAATGCCTTTGTAGCGCAGTAGTTGCGGTCCGTAATCATTGATCATGGTTTCGAGAAAGATTTCCAGTTTTTGCAGGTCAAACGGCCGCTCGCTACTAAACACAAACGAGGTGACGTCGTCATCATGCGCATGGCTCACATCACGCAAAAAGTCTGGTTCGATTTCGAGGATGGCATCTAGCGAAAAACCATCAATATCCAGAATCTGCCTGAGGTCGGTTTGGCCAAAGTGCACGCTGTGAATGGTGGCCCTGGAGTTGATGTTATGCAGCCTTGCCGAAAGGGCGCTCACTGTTTCAGGAGTCACCAGATCCGTTTTTGACAGCAGAATACGGTCAGCAAACCCCACTTGCTCTTGCGCCTCGTGGTGCGCATCCAGTTGCTGCATGGCATGCACCGCATCCACCACCGTGATAATGGCATCCAGGTGATAGTTGGCATAAACGTCATCTTCAACAAAAAAAGTTTGTGCGACCGGTGCCGGGTCGGCCAGGCCCGTGGTTTCGATAATGACGCGGTCAAAGCTAATTTCCTGCGCTGCACGTTTTTGCGCCAGATCACCCAGAATACGCAGCAGGTCGCCACGCACGGTGCAGCAGATGCAACCGTTATTCATTTCCACGATTTGCTCGTCCCCCTGAATCAACAGTTCGCCGTCTATGCCGGTCTCGCCAAACTCATTTTCAATCACGGCAATGCGCTGGCCATGTCGCTCTTGCAGAATGCGGTTAAGCAGGGTGGTTTTACCTGCGCCTAAAAAGCCGGTCAAAATCGTGACGGGTATTCTGGGTGTGGCTTGCGTCATGCGGTTCCCCAAAGTGTAATGATCTGTTGTTGTATAAACGGTGAAATCCAGGCCACGCCGAGACCACAAGCAATCAACAGGCATTGCACCAGTAAATCCTGCGGGCGATATTGCGTTTGCAGCGTTGGCACTAGGTCTGCCAGGGCGATGTAGATAAAACTGGCCGCGGCCAGTAACAAGGCGTACGGAATCAGCGGGGCAATATGCGTAAAACTCAACCAGCCAACCAAGCCACCCACAATCATGGCCGAGCCCGAGAGCATATTGAGCAGGAGCGCACGGGGCTTACTCAAGCCAGCATGGATCAACACCATAAAATCTGAAATCTCTTGCGGGATTTCATGCGCGACAATCGCAAACGCTGTCACCCAACCCAGCTTGATATCAGTTAAGAAACTGGCCGCCAGCAAGATGCCATCGACAAAATTATGGATGCCATCGCCCAGCAGAATAATGGCCACTTGGCCACCAGACTGATGTTCTGCAGGATGAGTAGAAACAGGTGCAGTGTCCGCATGATGGAAATGCCGCCACAATGCCAGCTTCTCCAGAATGAAAAACAACAACATCCCGGCTACCAGCATCCAGCCCGCGTTGGTCAGGTTGATGCCCTGATTCAAGGCTTCCGGTAATAAATCCGTGAAAGCAAACCCGAGCAATACACCCACGGCAAATGCCACCATGCGCCGCGCATGATTGGCGAACAGGGTATTTGATAACCAGCCGGCGATCAGTACCGAAACCACACCACCTACGGTACAGGCCAGCATTAAACTGGGGAATAACATGCTTGAACTTTAAAATGCAATTTTGTTGCATTTTAAAGGGTGGGGGATTTAATTGCAACAATGTTGCAATTTTGTGTGTAAAAAAAGCAGGCATCCCATTCATAGGCGCCTGCTACTTACGCAATACGTATTTTTACGATCTCATCATCGTTAGATGCGCATGCAACATCGACAGCCTGATATCGCACGCGCTATCGTCATCAAGCGTGCGTCCTTAGTCTCATAGGATCATAAAAGGGGGTAGGGGCCACATAGGCTGACACTCTTTGATGGCTGCACACCACTTCTACTGCCGTTCCAATCGCTGTGTATTCTGGCTTTAAATGCACCATGGCTAAAGACTGCATTAAATAATTGCTAAAGGAGGCGCTGGTGACGACACCGATCTCTACCCCATCTTTGACTATTTTTGCGCCAGCCTCAACACTCGTGGGTGATTTGCAGATTAAACCAGCTTGTTTCACCCGCTCTTTGCCTTTGGACGCCAATACAGCCGCTTTGCCGATGTAGTCTCCCTTTTTATCCAGGTCCACACCCCAGCCCATGTTGATCTCCCATGGCGTGGTATCACCTTCAGGCATTTCGAATGGAAAAAACAAGAGCGCTGCTTCAATGCGCGTTAACTCTAGTGAGTTCCAGGAGGCTGGGATCGCGCCAAAAGGCTTGCCAACCTCTAAAATCTTATCCCATAGCTCAATGGCATCTTGCCCTTTACAATAGACTTCGTATCCACGCTCTCCTGAATAACCACCGCGGGCAATGACAACATTTTTACCAAATAGACTGGTGGGCTTGTGCTTAAAATAATCCAAGCTTGCCAGGTCAAAGTCGATGACATGCGGCGCTAATATCGCTAAGGACTGAGGGCCTTGTAAAGATAAAATATGCGCATCAAGATCGGGCGCGATGGTCACGTCTTTGCCAGCCGCAAGCATGTTTAAGTTTTCCGGTGTTTTGCCTGAGCCGTGGGAGAGCCTAAAGCTGTTGGCACTGTCTCTGATAATCATGATGTCATCACAAATTGCACCCGATTCATCCGTTTCTGCAGCCAGGACACTGTGGCCGGGTTCGAGTTTGGTGATGTCTTTTGCCACCAGCCTATCAAGGACCTTTTCTGCATCTGGGCCATCCACATTGATGATGTTTAAGCCAGACACGTCGTATAAGCCAGCACGACTCCTCACCGCGACAACTTCATCATGGACATCAGTGTGATAGCTCCAAGGAATAGGCATATTGTTCCAGGTGTCGCCATCTAAATTTGACCCTAATTCCCGGTGTCGAATATTGAGTATTGAGTTTCTAGACATGATGACTTTTCTCCCATTAAATTGATGATTCGGAATACTATAAAAATAAAGATTTGTTCAACACTCTCTTTAGGATGTACTACTTAAGAAGTAAAGTTGTCTTCAAGTGACACCTTCAAAAAGTTGAGCTCACCCAGAGCAGGTATTAAAAAAGGGTGAGCAATCAAACTTGCTCACCCTTGGTTAGGCCATGCGTCCCAATTTGAACTAAATAGTTGAACTAAATGCTATGCAGCCAGAAGACAATGAAGACGCCCACCAGCAACGCTATATAAGGGAGCACGCCAGCCCGTTTCATGACGCCATCTTTAGCATTGTCTAGTTGCATATCTTCTAGCATGGCTGACGGAAATACACCTTTATCCTGGATGAAGTGTCTGTAAATAAAAACCGGCACAATCAAGGTTGCAAAAAACAGTCCGGCATTGAGGGTGCCTGCCCCCCAGACGTCAGCGCCTAATCCCATCAATCCCAGGTTAACAAAACCGAGCAAGCCGCCTAAAAGCAGTAGGATAGTAGGTGCTTTGTATGGACGGTCCCAGTTCGGTCTGTCCATGCGGTGTATCCAGCCGGAATTCAGATTGAGGAAGTTAAAAATGATGTAACCAACATTGGATGCAGCCAATACAAACACATAGTCTGACATCAGCAATAACAGCAGGTTGAAACACAAATCTGTCCACATCGCTTTGGTTGGCGCGCCATGCTCATTGACTTGAGACAAGTATTTGGGCAGCCAGCCATCGACAGAGGCTTGATAAAGCGTACGAGAAGAACCGGCCATGGAGGTCATGATCGAGAGCAAAAGAGCCAAAACCAGCATAATTACCAATACTGTCACAATCAGCTTGGAGCCGCCCAACATACTCGACAACACTCCGGCAACGCCCATGCCACTGTAAATGTCTGGTGCCAACATCCCATCGTATACCGCGCCAGTCGTTACGTTACCCGCGGCATCTGTCACCGCTGGCGTCACCAAATGGCCTAAGCCTAAATGCGCCTGAAAAGCGATGGGCACCAGTGTGTACACTGCAATGCAGAGCAGACCTGAGTAGAAAATGGCCTTAAAAGTATCTGTTTTAGGGTTCTTGAATTCTCGTGTGTAACAAACGGCGGTTTCAAAGGCATACGTTGACCAGGCAGCAATAAACAAGCCAGCCGCCATTAATTTCCAGCCTTCAATATTCCAAATACCATCAATCACATTCCCGGCTGTGTCATAACTTAAAGGCGCCAAGGGAAAGAAATTCGCCATAGGCATGTCGCCGGTGAGGATAGGTACCAAGCCTATCAGCATGAGTGGAATTAACGCGGTGACCCCCAGGATCATGGTTGCTTTGGCAGAACGTAAAATACCACCGTGCTGTATCGAAAACACTGTGAGTAAAACGGCAGCCCCTAGAATAAACGTTGCGTTAATTCTTAAGCTTAAGCCAGCTTTAATGCTGCTCAAATCCATGAGAGTAATTTGCCAGGTGTTGATGGCGGCATCTGGGGAAAATAAGGCACTTAAAATGTAGCCTGCAGCCAATCCAGAACCGATAGCCAATACTGGAGACCATGCGAACCAGTTACACCACACCGAGACTGGCGCGATAAACTTGCTATATCTTACCCATGCAACCGCGCCATATACCGAAGCACCGCCAGACTTATGTGGAAACAAGCCTGCAATTTCTGCATACGTAAATGCTTGAATAAAACCAAATGTGATAGAAATGGCCCATACCAACCAAGCTGGTTTGCCTACCGTTGCCGAAATGGCGCCCATAGAAAACAATACAAGCGCTGGCACGCCACTAGCGACCCAAAAGGCACCTTGCCAACCAATCTTGCGATGCAGAGTGTTCTTGCTTTCAGCATCACCAGTGTAGCCGGCGTTATACATGTCAATCGAAGAATTTATACTCACCTTATTTTCCCTTCCCTAAAAGCCTTCTTTTTTTCACCTATCTACTGATTTCAAGAAAGGCTAATAAGAAGATCAACGTTCAATGACAATCAGATATCAACTGCACATGGGATTAAGTCAATACATCCACAGTGGAATCTATTTTGATGATTTGCAGCTGTTTACTAAATTCTCACTACGGATTACTCCTAAAGGGGTAGTTGGTGAAGATTTCAAAGGAGCGTTGATTGCCGACACAGCTTGCGTTGGAGGGGGAGCGTTCAGAATGTGTTGATAGGGGCGTGCGCGAGACTTTGCGCCTACGTACAATTTGAAAAGGCCTTTTTGCTGAGCGTTAAAAAGGCACGAGGTCTGCGCTAGTACACCTTATTTTTGATTGTGTGCCCAGACTGCGGCTTCTAAGCGGCTACTTAGTTTAAGTTTGCTCAGTAAATGTTTGATATGCACTTTCACGGTGGTGTCGCTAATGCCAAGTTTGCGGGCAATGGTTTTGTTATTGAGTCCGTCACTGAGACATTGCAATATTTCTCTTTCACGCTCAGTGAGCGAAGCCTGCTCATCTTTACGTTGAGGTTTGGGCTCTAAAAGCGCTGTTCTCAGTACTTCAGTGAGCGTATCTTGAATAATCGTCATGCCATTAGCGACTTTTTTTAAGTTGGCACAGAGGTCTTCCGGCTCCATGTCTTTTAATAAGTAGCCATCAGCACCTGCGCGCAAGGCCTCTAATAAATCGTCTTCAGCATCTGACACCGTCAGCACTACATATTTGGCAGTCAGGTCTAACGCTTTGAATTGGCGTAAGGTCTCTATGCCATTCATTCCTTTCATGTTGAGGTCTATCAACACAATGTCTGGTTTAAAGCCAATGGCAGTATCCAAACCCTCTTGCCCTGAGGCGGCTTCACCGATCACTTTGAATGCCGGGTCTGCATCTATGATTTGTCCTACCCCTTTGCGGAAGAGGGCATGATCATCGATCAAGAACACTTTGTATTGGGTCTGCATCATTTTTAAATGTCTTTCTATGATTGAGGCAACTGTGGCGTAAAAATCAAGCGCACTCGCGTGCCCCCTTGTTTGCGTCTGAGAACCGCAACATTTCCCCCCAGGCTTTCTGCCCGCTCTTGCATGATGCTCTGTCCATAATGGCCAGACGCTTCAGTGGCGGTGTAGCCAATACCATCATCATCAACGATGACAATGATGGTTCCACTGTTTTGAAAATTAAGTGAGATTTCCACTCTACTTGCGTTTGCATGGCGCACTACGTTGGAGAGTGCCTCACGCAATACATGTAAAATATGAAACTCTTCATTGACAGTCAAGCGACAGTTTATCAGACGATTATCCAGGGAAATGGATAGGTTGGAGCGTTGGCTAAACTCATCAATGGCAGTTTGAATTGCCGAGTTTAATCCCCGCACATCCATATGTACGCGGAAGGTTGCCAATAACTCGCGTAGCTCACGATAAGCAGTATTCAAGCCATCGCGCAATTCGTTGACAATGCCGCGAAATTCATTTGTCTCTAATTGGTTGTTGCTTGCACTTTGCAGTCGCGAAATTTGAATTTTCATGAACGACAATGATTGCGCCAGGGAGTCGTGCAACTCACGGGCAATGGCCGCACGCTCTTCTAACAATGCCAGACGCCGACCCTCTTGCTCCCGCCCTTGGAAACCCATCACCATAGAAAGTAAATGGGCCGTCAGTTCGATCAACTGCGTTTCTGTTTCATCAAACACATGCTCAAGGTCCGCCTCGACTTGTAACACGCCCAATGCCCCCGTGGGGGTGACGAAGCCGACTGCAATACATTGAAAGCCATTACCATGTGGCGAATTGTCATTGGTACAGAATCTCACCAGATTGGTTGTGGTGAGGTCTTCTAAAATGGCGTCACTGAGTTTTTCTGGTTTGTGATTGGAAAATAAAACGCGCTCTGTTGAAATGCCCAAGTCATTTTCGGTAAAAATGAGAGAGACATTTAAAATGTTTAAGGCCTTTTCCAGCGAGAATAAACTTTTGCGTAAGACCGTTTCGCTTAATAAAGTGTTGTTGATAGATTCTACAAATTCATGCAGAAAGTCTTGTGATCTAATTAATCGACGCAGGCGTTCACTGCTATTTTGATTGAACCATTCGTTTTCTGCTTTAAACCCTTCTAGTCTTGCTGAGGTTTCGTAGACCAGGCGTTCAATTTTGACAAACTCATCTTCATCCTGCTCGCGCTGTTCATTTTGCGCGTCTAGGCCAGCAAAACTGACTAGCGTATCCATACGATCAACCAGGAGCTTTCTCGCTCTAAACGCGATGGTGATCAAGCAACTGATGGCTAAATAAATGCTCAGCAGCTGCAGCAGTGAAATCACTGATTGCTTTGCCTCGACCTCTTGCAACAATAGCGCGACCAATTGCTCATAGCTTGAGATTAAGGTCTGAACCGTGAGTCGTTGCGAGGTGATGGACGCTTGTTGAAAGTGGCTGTCACTGATTTTTTCTCTTGCTTCTCTGAGTTTCTGCAACAGTTGATTGACTTGAGTGGCATCATGGTTGTTAATCTGTGTCACCATCTTGCCGAGATCAAAGCGTAAATGGGGATCGGCCTTAAGGATTGCTTCGGTCAATTTCTCGGGCGCTTCTCCGATGGCGGTGTCTGAAAAATGTTGCCAGAAAATCTGCTCTTTGGTGATGTCTTGAATGACTTTTTGATTATTAGCAGTGTAGTCGAGCAAAAAGAGAGAGCCAGCCTGCATGAGTATCAAACTGGAAGTAATACAAAAAATTAATATGATAAGCTTTGCATACAATGTGTGTATTGTCAGATCTTTGATGCTTTTGATCAGGTTTGCAAATTGAATGCTCAAGGATGACTCCGGAATTGAAATTTCCCGCGAAAGGCGCTTAGATGAGTTTGTTTGTTTTTAGCACACTAATATTGAGTGTCATTTTTTTTATCGTCTTTAACGCATGGTGGGTGTCTGGCGCCTCATTTAACACGCATTTATCTGCATTGATGATCGCTGCAACCACCGCATTGACTTCCTTGTTGTTGATTGCAATCTACCCCATCTTTCGTAAACATTATACGCGTCATCCCAAGCCATCGATGGATCATACCGTGACTTGGGCTAATGATGTGTCTAGCAATCTTTCTACGCCTGCCGCAGTCATTGATGGCTACATTGTTAAGTTTGCGAACAAAGCATTTCTGATGGAAATTGGCATGTTAAGCATGCAGGAGCAAGTGGTCGGGATGCCGTTGACCAATATTATTCATCCTGGTGACCATCAGCTGCTGGCTTCTCTATTTGCAAAGACAACGGCGACACAAGATAAAAAAAATCACTTACGCATTCGTCTGCTCTGCCTGGATGGCAGCATTTTACCGACACACGTCTCCATTTCACCCATACAAGAAGACAGTCGATCTGTTGTCAATTTACTCCAATTCTCTTCCAGCCTTTCACAAAAGATGGTGGAATCCAGTGAGCTTGAAAACTCAATACATGAGCAACTCATCAATCACATAGAACAAATTGTGTTTTATCTTAAAGTGAATCAAGAAATCATATACTTAAACCATTCTTGGGAATCAATGTTAGGTTACAAAGTACAAGAATGTCTCAATAAAACCTTACTTACTTTTGTGCATCCAGAAGATAAACCGTTGGCTGAGGCGAGAATCACTTCTCTCATTCAAGGAAAGCGCAATAAAACCGTTGTCGAGTTTCGTCTGATTGCCAGAAATGGCGATTCTCATTGGGTGGAGTTGCGTGCTAAAAACACCACCGCATACAAAGGCGAGCGATCCAGCATCATCGGTACCCTGACCGATATCAGCCAAATGAAGCTCACGGAGTCTACCAAAAGAAGTCATCGTCATCTGCTTAATGCGCTCATCAACAATACGCCTGGCATGATTTATCGTTGTAAAAATGATAAAAACTGGAGTTTTGAATTTGTCAGTGAAGGCGCGGTTGATATTACGGGTTACGAGCCGTATGAAATGATAGGCAATCCCAACTTTTCCTATGCCCAGATTATTCATCCTGAGGACCGCAATATCGCTTGGGATCATGTGCAAGAGAAAATCAGGCATCAACAAAAATTCCAATTACTTTATCGTATTTATACGCGTTCTGGCTCGATTAAATGGGTACTAGAGCAGGGTAAAGGGGTATTTTCAAGTGCTGGAGAGTTGTTAGCACTTGAAGGCTTCATTACCGACGTGGCTCAAGAGGATGGGTCGCAGTCCATACAGAGCTTACAAAAATATTTTATGTGATTTTCAAGGCAAAGGGTATCCAGTGTTATGGGTGTGTCCCTAACGCCACTTCTGCGCCATCATCTTTTTTAGACAGCCATTCCACCGTTAAATCTTTAAACTTGGTTAAGCCTTTGTACTCCACTAAATCCGGATGTAACGACTTCAGCACGCGATGAAAACGTTTTGCCCAGCGAGCGGAAGTGGTCAACTCATTCATATTGATTAAATAGCAGCGGATACTGAACAGTATGGCATTGCTGCGTGGCAATCTGAATAGGCTTTGCAACTCAACACGTAAATGTACCAGCTCGCCCACATTGTCGATGGTGACTTTATTACGGTCGCCGCCCCATAAGGGATAGTTTTCGGGCGACGTGTCTAGCCTTGGGTTAATCGTCATGGTCCAATTTAAACGCCGTACGGGTGCACCCAATTGCAAGGCCATGAGGAATTTTAAAGCGCGATCCATCACACCTAGTTTCGTCACTTGCGGGACAGGGCCGTGCCACTCATGCCACGCCATGCCGACATCAAAGGCCAGCGACCAATCTGCTTGGCTGGTGATAAAACCAGCATCGGCATACAACGTGCCGTTGCGTTGATCCAACAGCACAAAGTCACCTTGCACCTGTCTCCCCATATATTCCATTGGATCCATGTCAAATGAGGTGCTATCGCCAAATGTAAACGTGTTTTTAATCCCAAGCGGTTTATTTTCCCAGGTCCACAATAGGCCGTCTTTTTTGAGCGAAAATAGCTCAGGATAGTCGTTCGATAAACTTTCCATCGTCAGCTCTAGAAAATCCCATTGCGCCTCCGCCATATGTGGCAAGGCCTGATACCGTCCCGCATCTAGCGCTAATGTTTTGGCTTTATCCTCGCATTCAGCGACGTAGTGCTCATCAATATCAAAGGCAAATTCAGTCACAGCACCCACCGGCCCCTTGGTGTGAGGCTCAATATTCACTGAATACATGTAGCTGTCTTCTGCAAACGGAAATGGAAACCGTCTAATGGCTTTGGCTGAGTTTTGGTAGGTATAGTCATCGCGAAAGGTTTCTTTTTTAAAAGCTAAGCTCATAGCATTTCCTGTTAAAGATTGATTTCTAAGGATTGGCATTTTGCGCGCGAGACGCAAGGCATAATCTTTTTGCCAGCCGCCTTGTCTGCTTCTGATAAATAGTGATCTTGATGCACCAGCACGCCATCAGTTCGGATGACTTCCAGCTCACAGCGGCCACATGCGCCGCCACGGCAAGAGTAGGGCGCATCCACCCCTGCCGCTTCAATGGCTTCCAACATGCTCATTTCTGCGGGGACATGAACCTCAATGTTAGATTTTGCCAATTTCACTTTGAATGGTTCACCTGAAGGGGGCGCTAAAAACTGTTCGCTATGGATATGATTTTCTGGCCAACCCAGTGATCGCGCCGTTTCAATTAAAGCCACCACCATCGCATTCGGTCCACACACATAGACGTGGGTGCCCAGGGGTTGTTTGCTTAATAGCGCTTTTAGATTAATGCTGAGTCCTTCGCTTTCGACATACACACGGATTCTTTCATCGCATTTTTCTTTCAGGGCAGAGGTGAATGCCGCGTGATCCTGAGAGCGATAGGCGTAATGCAATTCGTAATTGGCTTTGGTCCTGATTAAATCATCAATCTGCGACATGAATGGGGTGATGCCAATGCCACCTGCGACGAGTAGATGTTTACGCGCTCTTTTATCCAACGCGAATAAGTTGTTTGGATACGTGATTTCTAATTGAGAGCCAACCTTGACCTCGTGATGGAGGTAAGCCGAGCCACCGCGTGAGTGTTCTTGTAGACGCACGGCAATGTGATAAGTATCAGGCGCCTGCGGAGAGCCCATCAGTGAGTAAGGGTTGCGATGGAGTCGGCCATTGATGTTCATCGCAACCACCACATGACTCCCCCCTGAAAATGGAGGCAAACTTGCGCCATCCTCCCTGATAAAGGAGAACTGCTTAATCAGCGGAGTGATTTGCTGAATATTTGAAACAACAACTTTAAATGTACTCAAGGGTAAATCTCCTCAATGCTTGGAATCTGCCCTGGGTCTTCAGCGTCCACCATCAGCCCCATATAAGCACCAAGGCGTCTAGAAAAGTGGTCTCTGACAAACAGTTGTTTGCCGCAGCCATCACATTTTTTGATATTGGTATGCGCTTCATAAGAGATAGTCTTGCAATGAACACAATAGATAGGCCGAGCTAAGGTGCCAACGAGCTCTTTGATGATGTCACTGTCATCAATGCCATATTTGTCAGCCATTTGAGCCACCTGCCAGATAAAGCGCTCTGAGCCTGCCACGTAGATGCGTAAGCCCATGCATGCAGTGGATAAATGGGCCTCAAAGGCAACGAGAGACTCCTCTGTCGTTTCAAACATCAACAGCGTATCCGGCACAACCTTGCTTAAGGGGATGCTGAGATCCTGTTGCACCACAGGGTTTCTTGCGTAGAGTACTTTGGTAGGGTGCTCTGGATGCATTTGCTGGAATAACTTCATTGCCGCCAGGCCCCCGGCGCTGCCTTCAACCAGCACAATATGTGCGTTTGCTTGTTGTTGCCAGACCAAGGTTGAATAGACCGGCTTACTTCGAATCCAATATCCGCGTTCCATGGTATTTTTCCGTCGTATTTTTATGTAAAATCATATGCTTAATAAGGGTTATTCCTGTATAGGATGAAGTGAGCACCTAGAGAACATATCCTTTAATTTAAGCCTCTTTCACCGCAGGCAACTCGCTTTTATCGGAGAGATACGCCTCCAAGGAGTCGTCCAACGCTTCTAACCAAGGTGTGTGATGCGGTGGAGACATAGTGCCCGTCATCAAGGAACGATAAGAGTGATCACGGAAAGTCATGATGTTTTGCTTTTTATGATACTTCCATTCCAGGAAGGTCTTGTTGACCGCAGGAATATCAAATGACGGATAATCAGTGGCATCTATCAGCTCCTGAATATAGTCGCCTTGGTAGGTGTACATTTCTTCCGCGGTTTGTAGCGCCAGTTCTTTTTCACGCCATAGCATGCTATGCGCTTTCATCTCGGCTTTTGCCGGTAATTCAATACGTCCCAGAATAATGTCTCGCACGTACCAAGCCTGCGCATCAAACATATTGAAGGAATACCACTGATCCTGCATGCCGATATAGAAGAATTTTGGATTGTCTTCCCATGCAACGCCTTTATACAGGTTGAGTGGCCATAGTCGATTGTTGGTTTTTAGGCGTAAATCATCTGCGAGGAATGGAAAGTGATGCAAATAGCCTGTGCACAGAATAATCGCATCCACTTTTCGCGAGCTGCCATCGAGAAAATAAGCAGTATCCGTATCGACTCTGACCAGATTGGGTTTTTCTTCCCAGTTTTTTGGCCATTTATAATTCATTGGTGCGGTGCGGTAACAGCTGATGATGCTGCGTGCCCCATATTTGTAACATTGTGAGCCTATATCTTCTGCGGAATAACTGCTGCCGACCAATAGAATGTCTTTGTCTTTAAACTCCAGGGCATCTCGGAAATCATGGGCATGCAAGATGCGTCCGCCAAACTTGTCAAAGCCTTCAAAACTCGGAATTTTGGGGGTAGAGAAATGCCCGGTTGCGCAGACCACGTAATCAAATTCCTCTGCGTAAATGGTATCCGTGGTGTGATCTTGCACAGTCACGGTGAACTTCTGAGTGGCATCGCTAAAGACGACATTGCGTACAGCAGTATTAAAGCGAATATAATCGCGCACACCTGCTTTCTCTACGCGACCTTTGATGTAATCAAACAACACTTCGCGCGGTGGGTATGAGGCGATCGGCCTGCCAAAATGCTCTTCAAACGTGTAGTCGGCAAATTCCAGACACTCTTTGGGACCGTTAGACCAAAGATAACGATACATACTGCCATGGACAGGCTCGCCATGTTCATCTGTCCCTGTACGCCAGGTGTAATTCCACAACCCACCCCAGTCGCTTTGCTTTTCAAAGCACACAATTTCTGGAATTTGAGCGCCTTTTGCCTGGGCTGATTGAAAGGCTCTAAGCTGTGCGAGGCCGCTTGGACCCGCCCCGAGTATGGCTATTCGCGTTGACATTAGGATTCTCCATAAATCTGATTGATTAGTTTGCGCCGCGTTTAGAAGCGCGATGTCGCTAAAGTAACCTGCTTCACCAAGATGAAAAATCCTCATCAAGAAGTACTCCAAATTGGGTAAGTGAGGTTGAGGTCATCCCGTTGATGAGGCCGTGGCTGGAGATGTGTTGAGTGCGTTTTGATGACCGCGCATAGGCCAAGCCTTGTTGATACACCGGAATCGCTGGCGCTTATGTATTGTTGACATGGCTGAGTGAGGGCGAAGCCTAATACCAAAGAGGTACGCCATGAGGGTAATTGAATCTCATGCCGTCAAAGTCAATATTAGTGCATTGGATAACGGCCTATTGGTGAATATCAACCTATTAATAGATATCCATAGGATAGGCAAGCTTTTAACTTGGACACTTCGTAAGACATGGTGAATCGATGCAAGCAATCAAAGAACAGCAGTGGGGGGAGGACTATTATTTTGGCGCTTCCTTCACCAAGCCTATTAGCAAGTACCGTCTGGATGGACAACATGCCATTCAATTATCCCTAAGCGCAGGCGACCGGCTTGAAATTCTAAGCCCAGACCAAGCGCAAAGCACCGAGTTGATTGTATTGGATGCACATGGCACATTGGCACCTGCGTTACTCGACAAGCGTCCGCCAGTGGTCGCGGTAGGTATTCAACAGCAACTTCAGCAGCGTGGTGCGGCCTCCCAAAGGCTGCGTAATCAATTAAACACTTGGCAGCTGGATGAGTCTTCTTTGCAGCAAGCTATCACAGTGTCAGGTGCAGAGCATGCCAAATTCACAGCGGCAAATGATTTGACTGTCATGATTGTCGCGGCTGGTCCAAACATGTCTGTTGAAGCGCACACGCCAGTCACCGAAGTGGACATTACCGTGACTTACGCCAATCTGGCAGAACCACCCTTGCCAGCACCATTGGCGCCAATCAAGCACGAGTTGAGGGTTAGTCGCGCCACGGCACAGACCTATGAAGTCAAAAAAGGCGAATGGATCCAGATTATTGATGTGTCTGGCAAGCAATGCTCGGATTTTATTGCGTTTGATAAACAGGCGTTGGCACAAGGCAGCGTGTTGGGACTGGATCCGACAGCGACCAGAACGGTGATGGGCTTGAGCAATCCTGTACCCGGATTGCACTCACGATACCTTGGTTCGGATCTGAAACCCATGATAGAAGTGGTGCAGGATACCGTGGGTCGGCACGATAGTTTTCTACTGGCGTGTACCCCCAAATATTACGAGGACAGTGGCTATTTCGGCCATGCCAGTTGCACCGACAACTTTAACCAACGATTGGCTCACTATGGCATTGCACCACGGGCTGGCTGGCCAGCGATTAATTTGTTTTTTAACACCTTTATTGACGCCTCGGGCGCCGTGCTGATGGATGAACCGTGGTCACGGGCGGGAGATTATATTTTAATGCGTGCTGAGCGAGACCTTGTCTGCGCCTCTTCTGCTTGTCCTGACGATATTGATCCTGCTAATGGCTGGCATCCGACCGATATTCATGTGCGTATTTACGATGCTGAACAATTTTTCCCACGCGCCATTGCCTATCGCAACACTTCTGAGGAGCTGCCTCGCATGACCAAACCTTCTGGTTTTCACCCCCGAACTTCCGCAATGACTAAAAAATTTATCGACTATGCAGGCTATTGGGTGGCTACTGAATACGATGGCTGGGGGACGAATGCCGAATATCTCGCCTGTCGTGAACGCGTGGCACTGCTAGATTTGTCGGTGATACGCAAATTTGAAATCGTCGGCCCTGATGTGGTGGCTTTTTTGCAGTATGTATTAACGCAGAACATCAGCCGCATGGCCATTGGTGAAATTGCGCACTCGGCGATTTGTCTTGAAACCGGCGGCATGATCGATGATGGCACCATATTCCGTATGGGGGAACAGGCTTTTCGCTGGTGCTGCGGTGCGGAATACACCGGTATCTGGATGAGGGAAAAGGCCCAAGAAAAAGGCTTTAAAGTCAGCATCCGCAACGCCAGCGCACAGCTAGACAATCTCGCTGTGCAGGGTCCGAACAGCCGCGAGTTGTTAAGCAAGCTGATTTGGACCCCGGATAGTCAGCCATCGGTTGAAAAGCTCAAATGGTTTCACTTTGCGATTGGCCGGCTAGGAGGGGCTGCAGGGGTACCCGTGATGGTTTCCAGAACAGGTTACACAGGTGAACTGGGCTATGAAGTCTGGTGTCACCCCGATGACAGCGAAGCAGTATGGGATGCTGTGTGGCAAGCGGGTCAGCGCTTTCAGATTGCCCCGATGGGCTTGAATGCGCTTGACATCCTGCGCATTGAAGCCGGTTTGAGTATGGCTGGGCACGAGTTTGACCACAGCACCACTCCATTTGAAGCAGGCACTGGCTTCAGTGTGCCTTTAAATAGCAAACAGGAAAACTTTATCGGCCGTGAAGCCTTGTCGCGGCAAGCGCCAGAGAGCCGACATCGTCTAGTCGGCATGATTCTGCAAGGTGGCGATCCTGCCAGTCATGGCGATCATGTTTATCATGGGCGTTTCCCGGTTGGCATCGTCACCAGCGCTACTTATTCGCCATTGATGGGAAAACAGATTGCCATCGTGCGCGTGGCACCCGATTTTTCCAGCATAGGCACGCGCCTGGAAATAGGTAAGCTGGATGGGCAACAGAAACGTTTGGCGGGAGAGGTCGTGAAGTTGCCTTTTTATGACCCTAAGCGCGAGAAACTACTCGCATGAGGCTGATGAGACATATAGATCCTGTGTCGTACATGGTCTTAATGCCTTTGTGTTGCTGGGGGGCGTTTCTCCGCGCTGAATTGTGATGCATACACTGAGTCAGTGCATCCAGCATGGCAAAGATTTAGAGTGTAAGGGTCTTTGCCAGACCAATCACTAAGGTCATTGTGATGAGCCAACTAGCGCGGCTTGGCGTTTTTTGAGATGAGCTTATGCAACAACCACGGCAAGGGTGTTTTGCTGAGCCACTGACGATGGTCGGCCACCCACGGATATGCCCGGCTAAGCAAGGGCCTTAGTATTCGACTGGACCAGAATTTGCCCATCTTTGTGAAGCCTGTCACGGTGTATGCCGCGGCAAAGACATCGACACCATTGATCCAGCGTCCCATCGCATCTTGCGCATGAATCCTGTTCATCAGGGCGTCACGCGTGACCGGGCAACTGTCGGGTAACTGCATTGCAGTTTGTGAACAGTCGACCAGTATAAGCTGATTGGCAGCATCGGCTTGCTTCAGCGTCTCCATTTCAGTCCGACACAAGGGACAGGAGGCATCGTAATAAATGGTCAGCGGAAAGGTAATTTGTGAGCGCATGATTTAGTTCTCAAAAGGTTTTTGCTAGATTAAAGCGCTGGTTTTAGGCCTTGAATCCACTCACTTATGAGCATCAAAAATCACGCAAGTTCGCGTGCTCATTGCGTCTACAACACCAACAGGTTAAGCGTGTGCGACTGCAGCCGCTTTCTGGCAATCCGGACACAATCCCTTCAAGCTAATCTCAATATTTGACACCTGATAAGTATCAAAAATCGCCTGTGGAATATGCGCAGCGAGTTCGTGTATGCATAACACGGTGCCGCAGGACTGGCAGAGCAGGTGGGCGTGGCCGTGGTTGTTGAGCATGCCAGGGGACGTGCTGCTGGACGTTTTAAAGCTGCGTCTTGGGCTGTTTAGCTGGTATTTCCAGGCGCGGTCTTCGGTGGATATTTTGTGTATGAGGGCGTTTTCCTGCAACCAGTCGAGGACGCGATACACCGTGACCCGGTCGATTTCTTTGACGCCTTGCAAGGCGTTGAGGATTTCAGGCTGACTCAAGGCGGTATGCGAGTTGATCAGCGTCGTGAGCACGGCCGTTCGTGCTTGTGTCGGGCGTAACCCGGCTTCTATTATCAATTGTTCAGCGGTAACCATGGCTAAAATTATGAACTACACGACAGCATGGAGCAACCCGCCTTTTGTCTTGCCCAGTCTGGGCGCTTTTGCGCAAAGTGTTCTTTGCCAGGCTGCAGGGTATACGGCTGCCGTAAGACTTCCAGTAATTCCAGCAAGCGGCTATTGTCGCCTGCTGTGGCCAAATCAATCGCTTCTTGGGCCAGGTAATTGCGCAGTACATAGACCGGATTGGCGGCAGCCATGCGTTGCTGGCGTTGCTCTATTGTTTGCTGGGATTGCGCCAGGCGTTGGCAATAAGTCATCAGCCAGGCCTGAATATCCTGATTAAAATCCTGCCAGCCTTTTTGCGTGTAAAAAGCGTTTTGCAGGGTGCTGACTTGCGGTTGTTGCAGGTCAATTTGCGCAAGCTGGGTGAAAAACAGTGTCTGGTCAATTTCGGCACGGGTCATGAACTCAAAAATCTGGTTGATGAGCTCGCCATCCCCCTCTTGCCAGCGCTCAAACCCAAACTTGTCAGCGAGGCTGCTGGTGAGGGCGCGGAAGTAAGTTTGGTCATAGGTGGCGATTCCGTCCGCCAGGCCTTGTGTAGATGGCAACAGCGTACCCAAGGCTTCTGCCAGCCGTTCCAGGTTCCAGCGGGCAATATCGGGTTGGCGGCCAAAGCAATAACGGCGCCCTTGTGCGTCGGTGGTGTTGGGTGTCCAGCCAGGGTCAAAATTATCTATCCAGCCATAAGGGCCATAGTCTATGGTCAGGCCTAGGATAGACATGTTATCGGTATTCATCACGCCATGCACAAAGCCCACGCGCATCCAGTGCGCGATCATGACTGCCGTACGGGCACACACTTCTTCAAACCAGGCTTCAATCAGTTCGGGGGCAGGATTGTTGACATCCAGCTGCAGGCCGGTGGAGGGCCACCAGTCGGCAAAATCGCGGTCCAGCGTAAAGCCAATCAGGCGTTTTAACAGCGCAAGCTCTTCGCGGCTGGCCAGCAGCTCAAAATGCCCAAAGCGCGTAAATGAAGGGGCCACGCGGCAGACAATGGCGCCAGGTTCCAGCTGCGGATGCCCATCGTAAAACATGTCGCGCACCACCTGGTCACCAGTCTTGATCAGGCTTAAGGCGCGCGTGGTCGGCACGCCCAGATGGTGCATGGCTTCCGAGCATAAAAATTCGCGCAAGCTGGAGCGTAATACGGCACGGCCATCTGCCGAGCGCGAGTAGGGGGTCTCGCCTGCGCCTTTAAGTTGCAATTCAAAACGCTTGCCGCCATGCACTAACTCACCCAGCAAAATGGCACGTCCATCGCCCAACTGCCCTGCCCAATGTCCAAACTGGTGGCCGCCGTAGCGGGTGGCATAGGTAAACATGCCGTCCAGCATGCCATTGCCGCCCAGCGTTTGCATCAGTTCGCGGTCTTGCATGTCGCTGGCGGTGAGTCCCAGCATCCCGGCCACTTCTGCGCTGTAGGCGATCAGTTGCGGGTCTTTGACCGGGGTGGGTTGTACGGCAGACCATAGGCAGTCACTGACTTGTCTGGTGTAGTTATGGCGGATCGGGTCGCCCGGCAGTTCGCGGACAAAACGGTTATCAAAAGTTAAAGGGCGCATATGAAATGGACAATGCCGTGCATCAATAGTGCTTTAATCATAACATTTTCATCCATGCTAAACTCTGGCGCATCAAATCTCGTGCCTTTGCAGTGTTCGCACAAAACTGTTTTTGAAAGTCGTTTTCCCCTATGAACCATCTGCAAGGTTTAAGTTTTCAAGACATCAAAAAGTTGAAAGGTGTGCTGATATTTTTTTGTCTGTTTATCGTTATGCAGCAAATTTGGTTGAGTGTTGCCGATACTGGCGTAGGGGTATGGTGGATCAACGAGGTCATTACCCGGACATTGGCTTTTACGATAGGCTGGCTGGCGGACGAACAAGTGACGGTGGCAGGCAGCCTGCTGACAGGCGCACATGCCAGCATGAATATTGCCAATGGCTGTGATGGGGTGGACATGATGCTAATGTTGATCGCTGCACTGTTAAGCTCAACATTAAGCCTGCGGCAAAAGCTGCTGGGTGCCTTATATGGGTTACTGTTTTTATTTTTAATCAATCAACTACGGTTGCTGCTGTTGTTTGAGGTATTGCAGCACGATCGCCAGTACTTTACCTTTACCCACGGTATTCTTGCGCCTTTTTTAATGTTGGGCGCCACCGGAATATTTTATGCATGGTGGCTGGCCGCCTCTACCCAACCTCTGGCGGATGATGAGTCCACATGCGCTTTGCAATAATGTTTTTCTGTTATGTCTTGGGCATTGGGCTGGCGCTCAATGCATTTTTCAGCCCCTGTATCCAGGCACTTTTGCCACTTTTTAAAGGGTTATTGACCTTGATTGATGGTCATTTCGAGGTGATCTCTGCTCAGGTGATGACAGTAGGCGATGCGCAAGTCATCGATTTTGAGGTGAGATTGGCAAAGTCTTTCTGGTTGGGAAAGCATTTTATTGAAGTGGACCCCAGCGGCGTTGCGCATGCCAGTACGATGCTGGTGCATCTTTGGCAAAGCCTGGCGGTATGCCTCGCGCTGATCTTGTCCTGGCCAGAGATCCTTATGCGTAAACGCCTGCAGGCCCTTGCTTACGGGCTGCTAGGCACGCTGCTGGTGTGGTGCATCGATGTGCCATTCGTTTTGCTGGCGGCCTTGTGGCAAATGATTTATGTGCATTACGCGATTCCAGACTTTTCAATTTTGACTGATTGGCAGCAGGTACTTGAAAACGGTGGCCGGTTAATCTTGGGATTGATGATAGGCTGTTTGGCCATTTTCTTGGCTTAGCTGCTTGAGAGTACAGCGGGGGCTTGCCATGGTCCCTCAATACCCGCATCCATGCTGGGCATGGTTCTGCCTTCATCAAGCCTTCATAAATAAAAATTAGCATCTGTAAGCTACTGACAATTCATTATTGATAGCGCACGATGCCTTTTTTACTGCTGTATTTCCTCATCACTTTTTCTACCTTTTCTCATGCAGCAGACATTGAGCAAGAAATCCTGACCCGTTTTAATCAGGGCGAGACACAGGATTTAATTGTTGAATATGATGATGCGTCTGTGAATAAAAGCCTGATCGCAACCCGCTTGAATAAGCGGCTCAAGACCGATAATGACGATGTGTTGGCAATCAAGCGCAAGGCGTATGCTTCGCTTAAAAGCCAAATGAAAACGCTAGAGCTGCAGCAGGGCATCCAGGGAGTCAAAGACTATCCATACTTGCCACTGAGCTTAAAGCGTTTTAAATCGCTCAGGTCGCTCAAAACCTTCATGGCCAATGGCAACATCAAGGCCGTGTATGTTGACCGGATCATGCATAAGGTACTCATGCAGAGCTTGCCTTTGATCAATCAGCCTGTCGTCAGCCAGGTTAATTACAAAGGGGCAGGGGCCACTGTGGTCGTGATTGATGACGGCATAGACTTTACAAAGTCGGCGTTTGGTCCTTGTACTGCGGTGGCGACGCCCTCGGCGACGTGTCGCGTGGTGGTGGCTAACACCATCGTCAATTCTGGCACAGCCAATGCCAGCCCAAATCATGGTAGCAATGTGGCGGCGACGGTATTGGGCGTGGCGCCAGAGGCCAAAATTGCAGCAATCAATGTCTTCAATAATAGTGGCGGCGCTTATACAAGCGATATTTTAAGTGCGATCAACTGGGCGGTTGCCAATCGATCCACATACAATATTGTGGCCATTAACATGAGCTTGGGGGCGTCGGATAAAAATACCAGTCCCTGCCAGTCCAATCCTTTTACCAGTCCGATACAACGGGCAAAGGATGCCGGCATTAATGTGGTGGTCGCCGCAGGCAATGATGGATACCTGGATGGCATCAGCACACCTGCTTGCGCGCCAGCGGCCATTTCAGTCGGGGCGGTGTACGACAGTAATGTTGGAGGCTTGGCCTATAGTAACTGTACCGATACGACTTCGGCCGCGGATAAAGTCACTTGTTTTTCAAACAGTGCCAATTATTTAACTCTGCTGGCGCCGGGTGCTTTAATCACCGCAGCAGGGATCACGATGGCAGGGACTTCTCAAGCGTCTCCGCATGTGGCTGGTGCGGTCGCCGTGTTAAGGTCAGCGTTTGTTAATGAAACAGCTGATCAAATTCAAGCGCGATTGACCAGCTTTGGCAAACCTGTCACAGACAGTCGCAACAGTCTTGTCAAACCCAGGCTAGATTTAAGCGCTGCAGCCCGTCCGCAAAATGATTCATTTTCTAACCCAGCCTTGATGAGTGGCGACTCTGGCAGTGTCAGTGGCACCAATCTGCTCGCGACGGCAGAGGTGAGCGAGCCAGCCCACGCCGACCTGGCAGCGCAAAATACAGTCTGGTTGCAGTGGACGGCACCAGCTTCTGGCCAAGTAACGCTTACCGTCAATGGCAGCGTTGCAAACCCCAGACTTGCGGTGTATACCGGGACAGCAATCAGCGCATTAACGCCTAAAGCAGCCATTGATAATGCGAATTCCCCCCTGTATTTTCAAGCTAGCGCGAATACCCAGTACCACATCGCACTCAACACCAATCAAACGGATGCCGGTAATTATCAACTGCAATGGCAATTGAACACACAGGCAAATGCCAATTTATCCGTTACTTTTAGTGGCCCTAACCAACAACTTGCGGTGGCCACGCCTTATCTTTACACCTTAACTGTTGGCAATGGCGGGCCCTCGAATGCCACCAATGTTGCCGTACAACTGATTTTGCCAACGGGGGCGGATCTGGTCAGTGCAGACCAACGATGCCAATTGCAGGGCAGAACGCTGACTTGCCGCGTTGCACAGTTGAATGCCGGGAGTTCAAGCAGTTTTAATGTACAACTGTCGTGGAGCAATACGCAGGATGTTCCACCATTGGCCATCTCTGTGAATTCTGACTTGGCGGATGCTGACACTGGCAATAACTCGACAACATTTTCGTTACCAGCCACTCAGTCCTCCACAGTGACTGATGTGCCGACGCTGCCTGAGTGGGGGCTCATTCTCCTGGCTTGTATGTTGATTTTTTTGAACCGCAGAAACCTCCAGAGAGTTTAGCGCTCCCTTTTCTTTTTTCATCTCGGCATTTCTTGCACGCTGAATCAAACGCGCTAAGGTATCATTACGGCTGTATTTTAAAGAATCAGTTGAATGAACGTATTTTATGAAGAGGATGGCGGCTTTAAAGTCGCCTCCATCATGTCCGAGGCCGATAGCAGCATGCAGGTCGAAGCGAGCTCGGGCAAGCGCAGCAAAATCAAAACCGCCAATGTCTTGATGCGGTTCGAGGGGAGTTTGTCCGGTTTTCTGGAGGCCGCCCAGGCCGAAGCCGAAACCCTGGATACCGATTTTTTATGGGAATGCTGTGGCGAGGATGAGTTTGGTTTTGAAAGCCTGGCCGAGGAATACTATGGCGGCAAACCGAGTCATCAGCAAGCTGCTGCCATTGCCATCAAATTGCATGGCGCGCCCATGTATTTTTACCGCAAAGGCAAAGGACGCTACAAGGCTGCGCCTGAGGACACGCTGAAAGCGGCATTGGCGGGGATGGAGAAAAAGCGCCAGCAAGCTGAACTGTTGGCACAGATGGTTGCACAACTCAAAGCGCACAGTCTGCCAGACGGCTTTGCCAGCAAGCTGGACCAATTGCTCTACGCGCCGGATAAAAACAGCCTGGAGTGGAAAGCGCTGGATCAGGCAGCCAGCGAACTCAAGCAACTGCCGGTGCAAGTGCTGCATGCCAGTGGCGCCATTGCCTCGATTCATGATTACCATCTGGGGGCGTTTTTACGCGAATACTTTGCCAATGGCACGGAGTTCCCGGCCTTTACGTTGGCTGATCTCCCCGAGGCACTGCCTTTGTCAGCGGTGCAGGCCTTTAGTATTGATGACAGCACCACCACCGAAATTGATGATGCCTTATCGGTGACCGCGCTGCCTAATGGCAACACGCAGGTCGGGATTCATATTGCTGCACCAGCCTTGGGTGTGTCGCCGCATGCGTCGCTGGATAATGAGGTCATGAAGCGGCTGTCTACGGTATACATGCCCGGGCATAAAATTACCATGTTGCCAGAAGCTGCCATCCGTCCGTTTAGCCTGGATGCCGGCCAAGTAAAGCCGGCTTTGTCCCTGTATCTTGAAGTGGCACCTGATTTCAGCATTGTTAGCCATCAAAGCCGCCTGGAGCAGGTAACCATCATCGAAAACCTGCGCCACGACACGCTGGAGCCTTATTTTAACGAGCAGACGCTGGCCGAGGACAGTGGCCATCCGCTATGGCAACCGTTGGTGTTTTTGTTCCGCTTTGCCGAGAGCCTGGAAAAAGCGCGCGGTAAATATGACCCGACCCGGCCACAACCGGTGGATTACAATTTTTATGTGAGCGAGGGAAAAGTCAGCATTATCAATCGCCAGCGCGGCTCGCCCATGGATAAACTGGTGGCCGAGCTCATGATTGCCGCCAATAGCCAGTGGGGCCTGTTACTGGCGCAAAACGAAGTGCCCGGTATTTATCGCGCACAAAATGGTGGCAAAGTGTACATGACCACCAAAGCCGAAGGCCATCAGGGCCTGGGCGTGGCGCAATATGCCTGGTGTACCTCGCCGTTGCGCCGCGCGGTGGATTTGATCAACCAGCGGCAACTGATCAGCGTGTTGACCCTGACGCCGCCAGTCTACCCGTCCAACAGTGATGAAATTGTCGGCCATATGCGCAATTTTGATCAAACTTATAATGCCTACAACGAGTTCCAGACGCGGATGGAGCGCTACTGGTGCTTGCAGTACCTGATCCAGGAAAATATCACGGAAATCGACGCAACGGTCTGGCGTGAGAATCTGGTGCGCCTGCAAAGCTTGCCCTATATGACCAAGGTACACAGTTTGCCAGCGACCAAGCCCGGCAGCAAAGTTCGGTTGGCGGTACAAAAAGTCGATACTTTACTGATGGAACTGGACTGTAAATTCCTGCACCTGATCGAAGAGACCACAGAACCCTCAAATGAAGCCGAGGCTGTGGTGGAAACAAGCATGGAGGTGCCTAATGTTTAAATTTAACCGTAAAGTGCACAAAGCCGTCTCCGACTTTGAAATGGTGGAAGTCACCGAAATGGATGGCGTGCGCTCCATGCACTTGGGCTCGCCGACCATACAGAGCAGTATGAGCGTGAAAGACCCGTTTGCGCTGGTCCTGGCCTATTCCTGGGGCGCCCTGAGCAGCTTGTTGTTCAAGCCGGACGCGCGCAAACTATTGCTGGTTGGGCTGGGCGGCGGGTCGATTGCCAAGTATGTATGGAAATATTGTCCGCAGATCAAGCAAACGGTGGTGGAACTCAATCCGCAAGTGATCCAGGTCGCCCGCAGCCATTTTTTTGTGCCGGATGACGATGCGCGATTACAGATCATCGAAGGCGATGGTATTGCCTATCTGCAGCAGCATCCTGGCAGTGTCGACTGGCTGATGATGGATGCCTTTGGCAGCAACGGCTTACCGCCAGACTTTTGCACCCAGGCTTTTTTTGACGACTGTGCCGATGCACTGACGCCGGATGGCTTGTTTACGATTAACCTGTGGGGCTCGGACAAAAAGTTTGATATCTACATGCAGCGCATGGAGCAGACGTTTGACCAGCGCGTGCTCATGATGCCTACCGGCAAGCCCGGTAACATCATCGTGTTCGGCTTTAAAGCCGAACTGCCCATCCCGGATCTGGCGACGTTGCGCAAACGTTCGCAAGACGCTATGCAGACGCATCGTATCAACTTTCCCGACCTCATAGACCGCCTGCAAGGCGCAAACCCCAATAACGGCAAGGAGTTTCAACTCGGTGGCTAATTTTCTGAATCATTTTTTCGCAACCTGCCCACGTGGCCTGGAAGCCATTCTCGTCGACGAACTCAAGCAGAGCGGGGCGCGCGACATTAAAGCCACCGATGGCGGTGCCAGTTTTAGCGGCGAGTTGTCGGTGTGCTATCACGCCAACCTGCATTCGCGTGTCGCCACGCGCATTCTCATGCAAGTGGGGCGGGGCCAGTATCTGAAAGAGGACGATATTTATCAGGGCGCGCTCAAAATTAACTGGCCTAACTGGTTTGATGTCAAACACAGCATGATGGTCAAGGTCACGGCTGTGCGCAGCCCGCTTAAAAGCCTGGAATTTATTACCCTGCGCGTCAAAGATGCCATCTGTGATAAATTCCGCCAGGCCGTTGGCAGCCGTCCTAATATCGATACGCGTGAACCTGCGGTCCGCGTACATGTATATCTCACCACTGACAGCTACCAACTGTATGTCGATACCTCCGGCAACCCGCTGTACCAGCGCGGCAACCGCAAAAACAGCATAGAAGCGCCGTTGCGTGAAAACCTGGCCGCGGGCATCCTCAAGCTCACCGGCTGGCAGCCGGGCCAGGCCTTGCTGGATCCCATGTGTGGCAGTGGCACCTTTTTGCTTGAGGCGGTGATGATAGCTCTCAATATTGCGCCTGGTTTAAATCGCAATTTCGGCTTTGAAAAACTCAAAAACTTTGAATCTGATACTTTCCGTAAAATCCGCAATGCCGCAGCCAAAGCTGCCAAGCCGGTCAGTTTCCAGAGCATTTACGGCTCGGATATGGATTTACGTGCCGTACGCGTCACCAAGCAGAACCTGGAAATGGCGGGCTGGCTGGACGCCGTACAACTGACACACTGGGAATTCACGCAAGTGGTGCCGCCCGCTGACAGCGGTGTCCTGGTCGCCAACCCGCCTTATGGCGTGCGTATTGGTGAAGATGAGACCTTGGCCGCCTTGTACCCCGAAATGGCCGCTGCGCTCAAACAGAAGTTCTCTGGCTGGAATACCTATTTCCTGACCAACGACTTGCGCCTGCCCAAGCTCATGCGTCTGAGCCCCAGCAAGAAAACACCACTGTATAACGGCCCATTGGAATGCCGGTTGTTTGAAATCAAGATGGTGGCAGGAAGTAACCGTAAATAGGGCAGTTGTATTCTTATCCGTCGATGCCTTATGCATCAATGTAGGTCGCATGTATTCATCCGCTGCAATCTCTAGTGTCTGTGAAGGACGACAGGCGCTGGCAGATTGCATTGCAGTCTCAAAGTGCACGCTTGGATCAAATGTTAATGATTGTTTTATCTGACCCGCATTTCTATTGTTTAGTATAAATTATAGTGGCAAATATTATCGTTAGCATTTCTTATGCTGAACGTGATTAAGCAGATTTAAGTCGTCACATTTCAACAATTAAGAATCAACTAAGAGGCTGCTATGGATGCTTTGTTGAGTTTGTTGGTCCCTGATAACTTCATGCCCCATGGCCATTGCTATTTATGGACGCCCGTCCTGTTGTGGATGTATGTTGTTTCTGACACTGTCATTGCGATTTCTTACTATACGATTCCGATGGCATTGCTTTACCTGGTTAAAAAACGCGCGGACTTGGAGTTTAACTGGGTATTTTTCATGTTTTCCCTGTTTATCTTTGCCTGTGGAACAACGCATTTGATTGCAATTGCAACCATTTGGGAGCCAGCCTATTGGCTTGATGCCACAATGAAATGCTTAACAGCCGTGGCTTCAGGGATCACGGCAGTGATGCTTTGGCGCTTGATGCCAGTTGCGTTGACGATTACCAGTACCAAGCAGCTAAAAACAACCATTGCCAGGCTAGAGTCCGAAGTGCAGAAACGATTGCTCGCAGAACAGGCCTTGGCAAAATTGAATTTGAATCTTGAGCATCTGGTCAAGGCGCGTACGGAAGATCTGAGCAATATCAATGCGAGTTTAAGACTGGAGATCGAGCAAAGAAAACGCACAGAACTTGAGCTGTTTAACCAGAAACAATTGGCAATTGTCACGCTGGAGTCCATCGGCGATGCGGTGATCACCACCAATATGCAGTCCGAAGTGACTTATCTGAATCCAGTGGCCGAAAAAATGACGGGCTGGAGCAAAGCCGAGGCAATGGGGCGGCCGATTCTGGAGGTGTTCAGGATTTTGAATGAAAGCACCCGCAAGCTGGCAGCCAACCCAGTGGATGTGGTGCTGGCGCACAACAAGGTCTGCGGACTGGCCAATCATACCTTGCTGATCGCCAAATCTGGCGCTGAATACGCGATTGAAGATTCTGCGGCGCCGATTCGTGATCAGGATGGCAACATTCTAGGGGTCGTGCTGGTGTTTCATGATGTGAGTGATGCACGTCAGATGGCACAAAAAATGACCTACCTTGCCGAGCATGATTATCTGACCGACTTACCGAATCGACTGTTACTGACAGACCGTATTACGCAAGCGATCAGTGCAGCGAAAAGAAGGGGTTCCAAGCTGGCCATTCTGTTTTTTGACATAGATCACTTCAAGCGGGTGAATGATACCCTGGGCCATGAAGTGGGCGATCAATTGCTCAAAGTATTGAGCAAAAAGCTGCAAATGTGCATTCGTGCCTCTGACACGCTCAGTCGCCAGGGCGGGGATGAGTTTGTAGTGTTGTTGCCAGAGTTAACAGATGATGCCGTCCCAGCCGAAATCGCACAAAAAATACTGTTTTCCATCAAGGACCCGATCAGCATCGCAAATCACGAGTTGTTTATCACGGCCAGTATTGGGATTGCCGTATATCCTGATGATGGTGACAATGTCGATGTGCTGACACGACATGCGGATGCGGCAATGTATCATGCCAAAAATTCAGGTAGAAATAATTACCAGTTTTTTACCAAGGAAATGAGTGCACGTGTCGCGGCTCAGCTTACGATGGAAAACAGTTTGCAAAAAGCAATAGCAAACAATGAGTTAATCCTTTTTTATCAGCCAAAAGTCAGCATCAAAACCGGCAAGATCATCGGCGCTGAGGCTCTGATTCGATGGGTGCATCCGCAATGGGGCATGATGATGCCAGATCGTTTTATCAAGATTGCCGAAGACTCTGGCTTGATCAGAGGCATTGGTCATTGGGTATTGCGCGAGGCGTGTACGCAAAATAAAAAATGGCAAGATTCCGGTTTGCCCGAGATTCCCATCGCGATTAATGTTTCGGTGGTTGAGTTGCACCATGCGCACTTTACACAAGAAGTGACTAAAGTGTTATTACAAACAGGTCTGCAACCCTATCATCTCGAACTGGAGGTGACTGAAAGCGTTGCGATTCAGACTGAGGTGACCGTGATTAACGATTTGAACAAGCTCAAAGAGATGGGTGTCCGGTTATCAGTAGATGATTTTGGGACAGGATATTCCAGCCTGTCATATCTCAAGCTATTGCCGGTAAATACCATTAAAATCGATAAAAGCTTTATTCGTGATATACAAGTGGATGCTAACGATGCGGCAATTGTCACTGCGATTATCAAAATGTCACAAAGTCTGGGATTAACAGTGATCGCAGAAGGGGTAGAAACCCAGGCACAGCTCGAATTTCTGCAATCGCATGACTGTGACGAGATGCAAGGTTATCTATTTAGCCGACCCTTGCCTGCCGATGAATTTGCAGCGCTGCTTGCGCAGCAATAAAGCTTCCTATCTTATTGTTTTATTGAGTTTATTTTATGACTGAACACCAACACCAAACGACTGACTCTTTACTGAATTTGCGTGAGCGCATTAATGCATTTGTGCAGGCACGTGACTGGGCGCAGTTCCATTCCCCTAAAAATCTGGCCATGGCCATGATTGTTGAGGCGGCAGAAGTGGTAGAGCATTTTCAATGGATGACTGAGGATAACAGCCGCCAGTTGGATGCCGCCACGCGCGAAAAAGTTGGGCAAGAGCTGGCCGACACCTTTGTTTATCTGCTTCGGATTGCCGAGGTGTGTGGCATAGACTTGATTGCGGCCACTAACGCCAAGATTGAGTTGAATGCGCAAAAATACCCGGTTGAAAAATGCAAGGGGAGCAATGCTAAATATACAGAATATCAATAGGGCACTTCTATAAACTCAATTTCCGTCGCTATACTGCGTTGCGCATAAAAAATGTCTCCTTACACATCCGCTATATGCGACGTCAAAACTTTTTAGTCGCGTCTTATCTGACTTAGCAACTTGCATTGATAGAACCACCCGCGCATTTAAATGTTGAATTTAATGTAGTTTGTTATATTGAAGGAATAGCCATGCGTGTAACTTTAGATTCCCCGGTAACCCGTTTGCTCGAGCAGCAACACATCGCGTTCGAGGTCATCGAAATCCCGCTCAGTGAAGACAAAAAACCAATTCGCAGCCTAGAAGAGCTGCTAACAGCACAAGGCCTGGATCCACAATCGGTCGTGCGTAGTGTAGTGTTTAAAGGGGAGCATACTGGCTTTAGTCTGCTCGCTGTGGCGGGCGCTGGCCGTGCCGATTGGGCCTTGTTGCGCGCGCACTTGAGTGAGCGTAAGTGCCGTATGGCAGAATATGACGAAGTGCCTGAGGCCACCGGCTATGTGGTTGGTGCAGTGCCGCCGATTGCTTTGCCCGCTGGCTTGCGCGTGCTGGTTGACCAAAGCGTGTTGAGTTACGATCGGGTGGTGATTGGTAGTGGTGTGCTGGGCTATGCACTGGCGCTGAGTGGCAGTGATTTGCAAGCCTTGTTGAGCGCATACCCGGTTGGGCAGTTTGTGAAGGTTTAACTTCAGCTTAGAAGCGCGCAGCATTAAGTGCCTGGCGTCGCAGGGACGTTAAGACTCGCCCGCTGAGTGGTGAGTCCAGTCGTCAGTCAGGCTGAACGGCTTGCCGACTTATTTGTTGTTGAAGATCGTATTCAGAGAGTTACTTTTACTGCGCTCGACCATCACGGCTGCCTGACCAGGATTTTTGCTAATGGTGCTTGCCCAGTCTTGGCTGCTGTCTGATTCCTCAGCGTTATTGCCAAGCATACCGGGCAGTGCATCCTGATTGGCGTCGTCACTGTTGTCCCCAAACATTACTGTAGCGTTGTCGAGCTGGTACTGGCGCAATTGTTGCATCAAGCCTTGCGCTGTGTAGGTTTGTGGCGCCTGTTGGCCCCCAAGGATCACTTTGGCGCTTTCAACAGCGGCTTCTGCCGCGGTTTGCGGCGTCTCAGCCTGTTTGCTGTCCGTGGTTTGCACCTTGCCGGTCGCAGCACTGTTATCCGTGTTGTAAGCCTTGTTCAATAACGACGACACATTGCTGTTTTGTATACTTGAAATAGACATGATCGAAGCCCTTAATCATTATTTCGCTCACATTACCGCGTATCTTGTTAACGGCATGCCAGAAAAAAACTTTAGAACACCCTTTAATTCTTTTAATTTGCCGCATTTTTCCAGTGTGCTGGCCTGCATTTTTGGCCAGCCACCCGTCAGTGCCAGCAGATTTATGGTAAGGTTCAGCCTTGTTAGAAACACAGATATTTAATGGCGAAACATGAGTTTGGTGCGTTACTGCGTGAATGGGAGACTGGTGAGCGGCGTGAGCCCGACCAACCGCGGTTTTGCTTATGGCGATGGCATATTTCGCACCATGCGCCTGCTCGATGGTGAACTACAAGACTGGCCCCTGCATTATCAAACCCTAGTTGCGGATTGCAGCAAAATCCTGATGGTCTGTCCGTCGGCTGAATTGCTGATGCAAGAATTCAAAAGCCTGATGTCTGCCGGTGAGGATGAGACCAAATTATCCGGCGTAGTCAAAATCATCATTACGCGTGGTGATGGTGCCCGCGGCTATGCGCCCCCCGCCATTTCCGAACCAACCCGCGTGTTTGTCTGGAGCCCTTTGCCAGTCTATCCTGAGGCCATATATACCCAGGGGGTCGCGCTCTATCAGTGCCAGACCCGACTGGCCAGCCAGCCTTTGTTAGCGGGCATCAAGCACTTAAACCGGCTGGAAAATGTCTTGGCCCGGGCCGAACTGAAAGACCCCCGCTTTTTTGACGGCTTGATGCTGGATTACCAGGATCAGGTGATCGAAGCGGTGAGCGGTAATCTTTTCATTCACAAGGCCGGGCAGGTCATGACCCCGATATTGGACCAGTGTGGCGTGGCCGGGGTCATGCGGCAAAAAATTCTGGACTGGTATAAAACGCAAGGCCAGCCGGTCAGCTTGACCCGGTTGACCCTACAAGATGTGCTCTCTGCCGATGCCGTGATTATCACCAACAGTGTCTATGGCGTGTTACAGGTGACGCAGCTTGATGCGCAGCCATTGGCACACAATGATTGGGCACACACCCTCAGAACCCAGTTGCATTATGTTGTTCATTAAACGTTTTTTTCAATACAGTCTGGCCTTGTTGGGCCTGACGACACTGGCATTAGCCATCTGGATCGTGATCTTTTTGATCCGCCCGCTGCCCATGGCCTCAGAAACCATAGGCATGCAAATTCCGGCCGGGGCCAGTGTGCGTGCGATTGCCGACCAGTTGGTGGCTTCAGGCGTGCTCACCGAGCCTTACAGTTTTTTGCTGGTGGTGAAACTCACGGGCAGTGCCAACAAGTTGCAGGCGGGCGATTATGCCTTTAATACGCCCTTGCAAGTGATGGGCCTCATTGATGTGCTCAAGCATGGCACGTTTGACCAGTTCAAACTGCAATTGACCGAGGGTAAAACCTTTGCCGACTTCAGGCAAAAGCTGGCGCAAATGCCGGGTATCCGCCACGACACGCTGATGTTGTCCGACCAGGAACTGATGCAACAGGTGAGCGGCCAGAACGATGCCCCCGAAGGCTGGTTTTTCCCGGATACGTATTTTCTGGATGCGCAAAGCAGTGACCTAGATTTGTATAAGCGCGCTTATCAAAAAATGGTGCAGCACTTGAATCAGGCGTGGGAGCAACGCGCATCGGGCCTGCCTTACCGTACCATGTATGAGGCATTAATCATGGCCTCGATTGTAGAGAAAGAAACCGGTGTGGAAGAAGAACGGCCGCAGATTGCCGGTGTGTTTGTGAACCGCCTGCGCAAAGGCATGCGCCTGCAAACTGACCCCACTGTGATTTATGGCATGGGCACGCGTTACCGTGGCAATATCAGCAAAAAAGACTTGCTGACGGATACGCCTTATAACACTTATACGCGCAGCGGCTTGCCGCCGACGCCGATTGCTTTGCCTGGCCTGGCCTCGATTCAGGCGGCATTGCATCCGGCCAATACCAACGCCTTGTATTTTGTTGCCAACGGCCAAGGCAGGCATGTGTTTACCGCGACGCTCGAAGCGCATAACCAGGCGGTGCGGGCGTATCAGTTAAAAAAATAGTTGTCGTAAAGTTAAAGGGAAATCGGGACATGGCAGGGTTGTTTATTACGCTGGAAGGCATGGATGGTGCGGGCAAAAGCACGCATATCCCCACTATTCTGGAGTTGCTGCAAGCGACCGGCAGAGAAGTGGTGTCATCGCGCGAACCCGGCGGCACGCCTTTGGGCGAAGAGCTGCGTGCCTTGCTCTTGCACCGTGAGATGCATGTGGAGACAGAGTCGCTGCTAATGTTTGCGGCGCGCGCCGAGCATTTGCAGCAAGTCATTCTGCCCGCCTTGCAGCGTGACGCGATTGTGCTGTCAGACCGTTTTACCGATGCTTCTTATGCGTATCAATGTGGCGCACGTGGCCTGGCCATGGAAAAAATGCAGCAGCTTGAGCAGTGGGTGCAGGGTGATTTACAACCAGACCTGACCTTGCTGTTTGATGTGCCGGTAGAGGTGAGTCTGCAACGGTTGGCGGGCGCACGCACCCCGGATAAATTTGAAGCGCAGGGCGCGGCGTTTTTTGAGCTGCTGCGCGCACAATATCTGGCGCGGGCTGCCCAATATCCGCAACGCTTCAGAGTCATAGATGCCAATCGCCCCCTGCTTGACGTGCAGCAGAGTGTTGTAGAAATCATCCGCCAATGTTGATGACCCAAGAGTACCCATGGCAGGCCACGTTATTTGCACAATGGATGCAAGCAGGTCAGTCACGTCACCATGCGCTGTTGTTGCATGGCAAAACCGGCATCGGCAAACTGGCTTTTGCGCGCGCGATGGCCGCTGCCTTGCTGTGCTTGCAGCCTGAACACGGCCATGCTTGCGGTCAGTGTCAGTCCTGTCACTGGTTATCCGAAGGCGCGCATCCTGATTTTAGGGAGATCACGCCAGAAGATGAAGACAGCGCTGAGGGCAGCAAAAAGAAAACCCGCAAGCGGCAGCAAATCCTCATCGACCAGATTCGCGCCTTGCATGATTATTTATCGCTGAGTAGTCACCGTGTTGAAGGCATGCGCGTGGTGTTGATTCACCCGCTGGAAGCCATGAATGTCGCGGCGTCCAATGCCTTGCTCAAGTTGCTGGAAGAACCGCCGCAACGCACGCAGTTTTTGCTGGTCTCACATCAAAGACAAGCGTTGCTGCCGACCATCCTGAGCCGCTGCATGCAGGTGGAGATGCCGGTGCCCAGTGAATCACAAGGCTTGCAATGGATGCAGTCGCAAGGCATTGTCCAGCCTGAGTGGCTCTGGCACTACAGTGGCGGGGCGCCCATTACCGTGCTGCAAGACGACCTGGACTGGTATGCCTGGTATCAGCAGTTTCAACCGCACTTACGCCGCGGTGCCGAGATGGACGTGGTGGCTGCGGTGCCGGTGCTGATCAAGCAAGGCATGGAAGCGGCGATACAAGTGCTGCAAAAGTGGTTGCTGGACGTTTGGTTGTCCTGCCATCAGCAACCCTTGCGCTACCACCCTTCAGAGGCAGCAGCTTTGCAGGGGCTGGCCGGGCGTGTGCAGTTATCGCGGCTGCTGGCGTTTCAGCAACAGCTAAATCGTTTTAAAATGACCGCACAACATCCGCTCAATCAGGAGTTGCAGTTGGAGCAGCTGTTGTTGCAATACAAAAAAATATTTGAGGATAAACCGAATAAGTGAGTGCGCGAGATCAGGTGCAAGGCGCGCGGTGTTAGAAACAACAACGTGCAACGCAGTATTGTGCTCAAGTAGTCACTATCCCTGTATCCTTCATTAACCGCTCACGTACTCTGGAGCTGATGTCATGACCGAGATGCAACCTTCTGCAGCGGCAAAACCTGGTGTGTTGTCGCTGGCGATTCGTGAAAAAGCCGCCCTGTTTGCGGCGTATATGCCTTTTGTCAAAGGCGGGGGCTTGTTTATCCCCACCAGCAAGTCTTTTAAAATGGGCGAAGAAGTGTTTATGTTGCTCACTTTGCTCAATGATCCAAACAAGCTCAAAGTGGTAGGTAAGGTGATCTGGATCACGCCGCAGGCGGTCAACAACAAGCCGCAAGGCATAGGCATTCAGTTTAGTGATAAAGATGGCGGTGCCGAAGCCAAAAAACGGATTGAATCTATCTTGGGTGCCGCACTCAAATCTAGCCGACCGTCGAATACCATTTAGTGATTAGCACGCAGACAGAAAGAATATGTTAGTAGATTCCCATTGCCACCTGAATTTTCCTGAGCTGGTCCAGAACATGGATCAAGTATTGGAGAGCATGCGCAGTAACCAGGTAGGGCATGCCTTGTGTGTCTCGGTCACGCTGGATAAATTCCCCGAAGTACTTGCCATTGCCGAGCAGTATCCCAACATTTATGCCTCAGTCGGCGTGCATCCTGATTACGAAAACATTACCGAGCCTACCGTACAAGGCCTGGTTGAACTGACCAATCATCCACGCGTGGTGGCGATTGGTGAAACCGGGCTGGATTACTTCCGTTTAACTGGTGATTTGTCCTGGCAGCGCGAGCGCTTTAGAACGCATATCCGGGCGGCAAGGCAGACGGGTAAACCCTTGATCATCCATACCCGTAATGCGGCCGAGGATACGATCAAGATTATGCAGGAGGAGGGCGCGGCCGAGGTCGGGGGCGTCATGCACTGCTTTACAGAAAGCTGGGAGGTGGCCCAGGCCGCGATTGCCATGGGTTTCTATATCTCGTTTTCCGGCATCGTGACTTTTAAAAATGCCCAGGCGCTCAAAGACGTCGCGCAAAAGGTGCCGCTGGCATCCATGTTGGTCGAAACCGACTCCCCCTATCTAGCACCCATCCCATTCCGTGGCAAAACCAATCAGCCCGCTTATGTGCGGCATGTGGCAGAAGAAATTGCGCGCCTGCGTGAGCAGCCATTACAGCAGATCATGGACGCAACCACCGCTAACTTTTTTAAACTGTTCAAGCACGCCCAGCCATGCAACTGACCATACTAGGCGTAGGCTCCAGCGCTGGCACGCCCGCGATCGGCTGCCAATGCGCCACCTGCAGCTCGACCGATACGCGCAACAAGCGCACACGCTGCTCCAGTATGGTCACGCTGGATGACGGCCGGGTGATCCTCATAGACACCTCGCCAGACCTGCGCCTGCAAGCTTTGCGCCAACAGATGCGCAGGGTGGATGCCGTGCTGTACACGCACACCCATGCAGATCACCTGCACGGCATTGATGATTTACGCGCGTTTTGCCAGATCAACCGCTGCCAGATTCCGCTCTACAGTTATCCTGAGGCGATTACCCATATTCAGGAAAAGTTTGGCTACACGCTGCGTGACCCCATCCCCACCTACTGGGACTTACCCGTTTTGGCTGCGCATACCGTCGAGGGCCCGTTTGAAGTGGCTGGTCAGCAGATTATTCCCATCCCCATCATGCACGGTAAAATCCGCATCTACGCCTACCGTATCGCTAACTTTGTCTACATGACCGATGTCTCCGAGATCCCGGAAAGCGCGTATGCCTTGCTGCAAGGGGTAGACGTGTTGCTCATAGATTGCCTGCGCGAAAAACCGCATCCCACGCATGTCAACGTTGAGCAATCACTGGCCTTGATTGAGCGCATAGGCGCCAAGCGTAATGTGCTCATTCATATGACCCATGAGCTTGAATACCAGGCCCTGCAAGCCAGGGTGCCTGACAATGTCCAGGTCGGTTATGACGGCATGCAACTTGATTTTTAAACGGTGCACCAAGGGCTTTAAATCTTGCACTGAAGCCAACTGGCCGATTAGCCAGGTCAACCAAAGCCAGACATAAACAGTTATACTTGCACAAAACAATAATTCAGCAATTTGATTTTGGATAACAGGAAGTAAACATGAAGGTATACACCCATCTTATGACCGCCTTGGTCACCGCCACACTTGCCCTGGCTGCAAACAGCGCACTGGCAGGCAAAACCTACGATGAAAACGACTTTATCAACGGCTTTAGCGGCAAATCCAAAAAAGTGGTGCTCGAAAAACTCGGCCAACCCTTTAAAAAACAGCAATCCGTCAAGCCCACCAACGCTAACAGCATGATCGCAGGCATCGGCAAACAACAAGACAGCTCAAAACCTGTACAGGTTGAAATGTGGTACTACAAAAACCTGGTGAAATACGACAAAAAGAACACCTACAAAGAAACCGAAGTCACGTTTGTGAATGACAGAGTGATGAATATTGGGTTCTTTAATAACCGCTAAGCAATTCAGTTGCTGGATTAAAAAAAGCCTCGGCAGACCGGGGCTTTTTTATTTTTCCATTAACCAGTAATGATTATGCGAGGTTTATGTTGCAATGCCATGCCGCTTGAATTTTGCTTATAATTTAGACAATTAAATAATCAATGATGGATGATTATTATGAACAGTCTAATTGATTTCTTTGAACGGCTACTAACTAACTTCACATGGTCTCGACTCACATTTACATTCGTTTTGCTGTTTCTTCTGATTAGTGCAATCTTTGCATATGAAGCGTATACACAGCACTTTGCTCTGGAGAGGCTTGATAAGCAAGTTAAAATTTTCGATCAATTAGTAACATTATCTGAAAAGCTAAACTTGGAGGAAAATGACAAGGTGCTAAATGAATCCTTTAAAAGCCTAGTAGCTGGGTTTAACTCTCAGGTAAATTATAAAAGCTATGTAGGTGTGGATGGGGCAAGTTTAACTACAAGGTATTCGTTCCCTGAGTGGTTTACAAAGAGTATTTATATTTTATTTCCTTGGCTGGTTTTAAGCTTTTTTTTGGTAGTCACCATGACCTCTGGTAGGGCAAGTGCGATGGGCGGAATAATGTTCGTGTCTTCATTTTTCCTACTCATAGGACTAATTTTACCCAGCTTTAAGGAGACACCTTGGGTGATGAAATGGGCCTACCCATGGGGTGCTATGATAATTTCGGTTTTTCTAATTGTTATTTTTGATAGAAGAAAAAAAGGAATATAGGTTTTGAAGTTTAAACAGAGTCAATTACCAAAGAGTGTTAAACTGACCACATGTTGATTCAAAAAACAGCCAAGAAAATTCTTTGTAATACACAAAAAACATTGTTTGCTTGGGAGTCTAATTTGGCACAGCTGGAAAGCTGCTTGATGGTGCCCAGAAGAGGACTCGAACCTCCACGTCGTTAAACACTAGTACCTGAAACTAGCGCGTCTACCAATTTCGCCATCTGGGCTAAAGAAGCTGTGCATTTTAAAGGAAGAATAAATATTGTCAACCAGAAAAACTAAAAAATCCCTGCGTGCAAATGACCCGCAGGCCCAGCGTGAAGCTGAGTTATACCAAACACCGCTGCCTAGTCGCGAGTTGGTGTTACAGTTGTTGTCAGACCAGGGCATTCCCCTGAGTGCTGAGCAGATTTATGTGATGCTCGATATCAGCCATGATGAGCGTGACATTTTTAACCGCCGGTTGGGTGCGATGGAGCGCGATGGCCAGTTAATGCGTAACCGCAAGGGCGCGTTTTGTTTACCGGATAAAATCCATTTGATTGCGGGGACCGTGTTCGGACATACCGATGGTTATGGGTTCCTGGTCCCCGATGATAAAACCAAAAATCCTGAAGATATCTTTTTAGGCCCCAAGGAAATGACCTTGGTCATGCATGGCGATCGCGCCATGGTGCGGTTGGCCGGGGTGGACCGCAGAGGTCGGCCTGAGGGCAAGCTGGTTGAGGTGCTTGAGCGGGCGAATAAGACACTGGTGGGGCGTGTGATTCGCGCCCAGGGCGTGACCATCGTTGCGGCTGAGGACAAGCGTATCAGTCAGGATATCCTGATTCCTTACCATCTGGATATGGATGCGCAAGTGGGGCAGGTGGTGACGGTTGAGTTAACCGAATATCCTTCTTCGCACTCCAACCCCATGGGCAAGATTGTTGAGATTTTGGGCAATTATGCGGATAGCGGCATGGAGATTGAGATTGCCTTGCGCAAGCATCATTTGCCGCACCAGTTCAATCCTGCGGCGCTCAAGCAGGCAGAAGACTTTCCTAAAACCGTACAAGCCAAAGATTATAAAGGTCGCAAGGATTTGCGTGATTTGGCTTTGATTACGATTGATGGTGAAACCGCACGTGACTTTGACGATGCTGTGTTTGCTGAGCCGCAAGGCAAAGGTTGGCGCCTGGTGGTGGCGATTGCGGACGTGAGCTTTTATGTGCAGCCTGGGGACGCGCTGGATAAAGAGGCGTTTGACCGCGGTAACTCGGTATATTTTCCGCGTCGTGTGATCCCGATGTTGCCAGAGGCTTTGTCTAACGGGCTGTGTTCGTTGAACCCGGATGTTGAGCGCTTGTGCATGGCGTGCGATATGCAGGTGGACGGGCAGGGCGTGGTCAAGCAATACCAGTTTTACCCGTCGGTGATGCGGTCTAAAGCGCGCATGACGTATACCAAAGTCGCTGCTTTATTGCAGGGCGAAGATGCTGCGTTGAGTGAGGAATATACCTGGCTGTTACCGCATTTGCAGAACTTGAATAGCGTATTCAGACTCATGCTCACGCAACGCGAAAAACGCGGTGCGGTGGAGTTTGAATCCACTGAAACCATGATGGTGTTTAACGATAATGGCAAAATCGACAAGATTGTGCCTGTGGTGCGCAATGATGCGCATAAACTGATTGAAGAGTGCATGCTGGCGGCCAACGTCTGTGCCGCTGACTTTTTGCTTAAAAACGAGCAGACCTGCCTGTTCCGTATTCATGAAGGGCCGACGCCAGAAAAACTGGAGGCCTTGCGCCTGTTTATGGGCGAATTTGGTTTTGGTGTGGGTGGGGGCGAGAGCCCGCACGCCAAAGACTACGCCAAACTCATGCAGCGTATCAAAGAACGTCCGGATGCGCAGTTGTTACAGACGGTCTTGTTACGCTCGATGCAGCAGGCGGTGTACAGCCCGGATAACGTCGGCCACTTTGGCCTGGCGTATGAGGCGTATACGCATTTCACTTCGCCGATCCGCCGCTATCCTGACCTGCTGGTGCATAGAGCGATCAAGGCGGTGGTGGAAGGTAAGCGATATCAGGCCAAAGACTGGCATCACCTTGGTGTGCATTGCTCCATGACCGAGCGCCGTGCCGACGACGCAACCCGCGATGTGACGAACTGGCTCAAATGCTTTTACATGCAGGATAAAGTGGGCGAGGTGTTTAGTGGCACCGTGGCAGGTGTCACCAGCTTTGGTTTGTTTGTGGCGCTGGATGAGGTTTATGTGGAAGGCTTGCTGCATGTTACCGACCTGGGCAATGATTACTTCATTCATGACAAAGCCCGTCATGAGATGGTGGGCGAGCGCACCGGCGTGCGCTATCGTTTAGGCGACCGCTTAACCGTGAAGGTGGTGCGTGTGGATCTCGAAACCACGCGTATTGACTTTACCCTGGTCGGCAAGTCTGAGGGCGTGGTTGATCCGGCAGACAGTACTGTCGCTGAATCGTTGGCCGTGTCCAGCGTGAAAAAGACACGGTCTGCCAAGCCGGTTGAAAAGGTGGTGCCCGCAGTGTGGGAAGCACCCAAAACGGCTAAACAACCAGCCAAAAAATCAACCAGATCCGGCACCAGCACGCCTCGCAGCGCCGCAGAAAAGCCCGCTGCGAGCAAACCTGCTCCGGCCAGAAGCCGCTCAGCCAAAGACAAGGGCCGCCATTCTGCGCAAAAAAATAAAGGCAAACCCAAGGCGAAAGCCCGATAATCCCAGCCGTTCAATCAGATTGAAAAATCGCTTTACGAAAAATCTGGGATAATAGCGGTTAATGCAATATTGCCCTGCTTGGGGCATCTCGTCGCGCACGGGGCAGTGAATGTAGCTGCCTCTGCGCGATTCGTATTTTCACTTTTGCCAAAGCATAAGCAAAAGAGATCAAAAATTTAGGAGTGATTATGTCGGAAGCCCGCATTTTGTTTGGTTTTCATGCGGTGTTGAGTCGCATGCGTCAGCATGGTAGCAGCATTCAGGAAATTATTATTGACCAGGATCGGGTAGACGCGCGGATGCGTGATTTGCTTGAGATGGCTAAAGGGCAGAATATCCGCGTGATTCAGGCGGATCGCCAGCGCCTGGATGGCTTTATCGGTGCGCATGGCCGCCATCAGGGCGTGATTGCGCGCGTGATTGAAACGCCCATGCCTTACAAGGATATCCACGATGTGTTGGAGTCTGATCTGGATGAACCGCCGTTCTTCCTGGTGTTGGATGGTGTGCAAGACCCGCATAACCTCGGGGCTTGTTTACGTGTGGCCGATGCCATGGGCGTGCATGCGATTATTGCACCCAAAGATCGCTCTGTCGGCCTGAATGGCACGGTGCGCAAGGTAGCCAGTGGTGCGGCCGAAACGGTGCCATTTATTGCCGTGACCAATCTGGCGCGCACCTTACGCGAGCTGAAAGAAGCGGGGGTGTTTATTGTTGGCACTACCATGGATGCGCCAGGCTCTCTGCACAATACCAAGCTGCAAGGTCCTATTGCCCTGGTGATGGGGGCTGAGGGCGATGGCATGCGTCGATTGACCGAGGAAACGTGTGATGCCCTGATTACCATCCCCATGTTTGGCACGGTACAGAGCCTGAATGTGAGTGTGGCCAGTGGCATTGCGTTATACGAGATTCGCCGTCAGCGCGTCTTGGCCGTCTAACTAAAGACCTCAATCCCCATGACCCTAAGCTTGCAGGATTTATGGCAGCAACTGCGCCAGCAGGCCCGCCGTTTGTGGTTGGGGCAATGCCTGGCTTTTTGCGGGGCGATGGTGGCGGTACCGATTCCGCTATTGATGCCCTTGCTGGTGGATGAGGTATTACTGCACCAACCGGGCAAACTCACAAAATTGATGACGGCGCTGCTCCCCGCCGAATGGCTGGGGCCGATTGCCATTATCGTGGTGGTGACGGTGTTCACGATCAGCTTGCGCTTAAGTAGTGTGTTGCTCGGCGTGGCGACCACCCGTATTTTTGTCGGCTTATCCAAACAGGTGACGCTGGGGGTGCGGCAAATGCTGCTGGATAAACTGGGCAGGATACGCATGCAAGTCTATGAAAGCCTGGGTGCAGGGCAAGTCACTGCCAGGCTGCTCACCGATATTGAGACGCTGGACAAGTTTTTAGGTGAAACCATCGCCAAAGTGCTGGTCGCCGTCTTAAGCGTGATTGGCGTGGCTGGTGTCTTGCTCTGGATGCATTGGCAACTGGCGTTGATTATCCTGTTCTTGAATCCGTTTGTGATCGCGCTGACCATGGTCTTGGGCAAAAAAGTCAAAGCCTGGAAGCAGCGAGAAAATGGCGCCTTTGAAGTTTTGTCGCAATCGGTGAACGAGACGCTGGAAGTGATGCAGCAACTGCGGGCCAGCAATAGCGACCGCCGCTTTCTGGGTAAAGCCAAGCAGGCGGCAGAGGCGGTAAGAGCCGCCGCCACGGCTTCCGGCTGGAAGTCTGATGCTTTGGCGCGTTTGTCATTCGGCGTGTTTTTATTTGGCTTTGAGATTTTTCGTGCCGTCGCCATGTTGATGGTGGTGTTTTCCAACTTGTCTGTCGGCCAGATGATCGCCGTGTTTGGCTACTTGTGGTTCATGATGGGCCCGGTGCAAGAGCTGTTGTCGGTACAAGTGTCTTATTACGCGGCCAAGGCGGCGCTGGGTCGGATCAACCAGGTATTGGCGGCGGATGAAGAACCCCATTATCCTGCCACCGTACAAGCCCTGGATGCACATTCACCCGCAGCAATCCGCCTGCAAAACGTGACCTTTGCTTATGGCGAAGGCGATCCTATTCTGGCTGATGTGACGCTGGATATTGCACCGGGTGAGCAAGTGGCGCTAGTCGGCGTCTCAGGCGCGGGCAAGTCCACCCTGGTGCAACTGTTGCTGGGCTTATATGCCCCCACTCAGGGCCAGATCTTATTCAACGGCCAGCCGATTGAGCAGTTGGGCTATGCACAAGTGCGCGAACACTTGGGCGTGGTGTTGCAACAACCCATGTTGTTTAATGACAGCGTGCGCCAAAACCTGAGTCTGGAGACCGCTTATTCGGATGATGCCTTATGGCAGGCGCTTGAAGTTGCGCAGCTGGCGCAATTTGTGCGCGATTTGCCACAAGGGCTGGCGTCGCAGCTCGGGCGCAGTGGGGTGCGCTTGTCCGGTGGCCAACGTCAACGGCTGGCGATTGCTCGCATGATGCTGAAACAGCCGCAAATCGTCATCTTGGATGAGGCGACCTCCATGCTGGATACGCATACAGAAGCTTTGCTGCATCAGGCAATGCGCACTTTTTTGCGTGGGCGCACGACCATCATCATTGCTCACAGATTATCTGCCGTGAAAGAGGCTGACCGCGTGCTGGTGTTTGATGGGGGCCGCATCATTGAGGAAGGGCAGCATGACACGCTGGTACAGCAGGCCGGCAGTGTCTATCAACGCTTGTATGGCCAGCAGGCCAGCTAATATTTGAACCGCCTGCAGCTAAATGCAGGCGCTCACAAGGGAATACGTTAAGGCTTCAACAGACGAGACACTTCACTACCTGGTTTGGCAGCGTCGCCACTGGTATTGAGCACATGGGTGATTTCGCCCGTCCCACCCAGCGAAACGCTGGTCATGCGCTCAAACTGGATATGTTCACCCAGTGGTGCCTCAATCGCGCTACTCAGTTTGACTTCCGGGTTGTCATTAAAAAAGCAGTACACGCCCATGCCGATGGCCCTGTGCTGTGTGACGTGATCAGCCACCTTGTAAGAGGCAAAGCCGTTGCTGTTGCCATTCATCCAGCTGGCCTGGTTGGGGACATCATAGGGCGCTTCACTCTGATAAAAATACACAGCGCCATTTTCGCCATTCCACACGGTTTGGTAGTCGTGGAAGTGCTCGACAAACAAGCCATACATGGTGACACCATCCCCGTTCACCACGATGCCATGCTTGGTTTTATTCATAGACCAGCCGATGCCGTTGCCATGGTCGCCGCGCCATACCCACAAGTTATCGCCAATCACGTGATTGCTATTGATGATGACGCTATGCGTGGCATTACCCGCGCTGGCGCCGCCTACCCGGAAAAACACATCATGCAGGCTGATCGGGTTTTGGGCATGCGAAGTGGCGGTTTTGCTTTGGCCAACTTGCAATAACACCTCACTGTTTTTCTCACCTGCATCAAACAGCAGGCCGCCCAGGATCACGCCATCGACATCTTGCACTTGCATGGCGGGGTTGCCATGGGTCGGCAGCAGGGTGGCGATGCCTAAGCCGAGCACCACGGTATTGGCGCGCGAAATGTTGAGGGCTTTGTCTAGCGGGTAAATGCCCGGCGTCAGCAACAGATGCAGGCCTTTGGCAAGCGCCGCATTCAGGCTGTCAGCGTTATCTGTTGCCGCTTTGGCAATATAAAAACGGCGCAGGGGAATCGTCGTGCCGTCCAGGTGGGCGTCTTGCCAACTGATGCCTTGCGTCTGCTGACGCAAGGGTGGGACGTAAACCTGGTATTCACCAGCCGCGGTCACTGTCAAAAACGGCTTCTCGCGTACGATAGGCGTTTGCGGGACGTCGGTATAGGGTGGGTTAGGCCAATGCGACGCATCCGGGGCATGCTTGACGCCAACAAAGACCATATTCCAGTTGGCATTGGTCCAGCTGCCAATGTTGCTGTTTCGGGTTAACCATTGCTGCTGGGTGCCCGAATTGACTTGCTGGTCAATCAGGCTGTCAGCGATAAAGCCGCCACTGGACCAGCCGCCATTATCATCCAGCAACATATTGCCACGCACATGCAGACGGCGTAGCGGTGAAGCTTGCGACACCGCCCATTGCATGGTGCCATTATCCGGCGTCACCGACAGGTTCTCTACGCTACGCCAGAAATTTTGTGTGGCATCTTCTTCGTGCCAGGTGGCCTTGACCTCAATCCCGCCCTGCAACATGACGTCATCAGGGTAGCGGCCCAGACCCATGAGTTGGGTATAAAAGCCCAACTTGATCTTGTTATGGTAGACGCCCGGTTTGAACAATACCGCATAGCGTTCAGGCCCAAACTGGTTACTTTCTTGTTGTTTGAACAGGGCATCCATCCTGGCCTGTACTTCTTCCGCCGGCATTTGTGGGTCGAGTACAAACACGTTCTCGCCAAAGTCGGGGGCACTGGCTTGCACTTTATGGGCATCCGCCGGGCATCCCGCTAAAAACAAAGCGGTGAGGCCCGCGCCAAATAGGGTAAACAGTGTTTTGTCGGCAATCCCGGAATACATAAACAGTTCGCTTTCTCTTACAAGTCCTCTAGTCAGGACCACGCTATTGTCCAGAAAATTCAAATTTTGTTGGCTTGCATGGCCGTCAGCAATGGGTGGTGCGATCCCGGGTTGCCAGACCTGATGAGCTAGTTCAGCGAACTAACCCAGTTGCAAGGTACTCAAGGTTTCGCTACGCACACGTGCCAGTAGTTGCGCATCGTCAATCAATGATTCTCCATAGGAGGGAATCATGGACTTGAGCGTCTCTTGCCAGGTCTGGCTTTGCATGCGTTTGGCAAAGCAGCGCTGTAATACATCCAGCATGGCCTGGACGCTCACCGATGCGCCAGGCGAAGCGCCGAGCAAGGCAGCCAGGCTGCCATCGGCGCTGGCCACAATCTCAGTGCCAAATTCGAGTTTGCCCCAATGCTGATGGCAGCGCTTGATGATTTGTACCCGCTGCCCGGCGTGCGCCAATTGCCAGTGCTGGCTATCGGCCGCAGGCAGAAATACGCGCAAGGCAGACATGCGCTGCTCATGCGTTTGAAACACTTCCTTGATCAGGTATTTGGTCAGGTCCAGATTGTGTCGGCCCGCACCGAGCAGGCTCTTGATGTTTCTGACTTTGACGGATTTGGCCAGGTCGAAACGCGAGCCTTGCTTGAGAAAACGCGTGGTGAATCCGGCATAGGGCCCAAATAGCAGCGCAGGCTTGCCTTGTATCATGCGCGTATCCAGATGCGGCACCGACATGGGTGGTGCGCCGACCGCAGCCTGGCTGTAAACCTTGGCATGATGGGTGTTGATCAGCGAGGGTTCATTACAAATCAACCATTGGCCACTGACCGGAAAACCGCCATAGCCATTCGCTTCAGGGATCCCCGACTGCTGCAACAAGGGCAAGGCGCCGCCGCCGGCACCTAAAAACACAAACTGGGCTTCCAGAGTTTGTTTTTTACCAGTGACCAGATCCTGCACTTGAACTTGCCAGGGATGTTTTTCGCGTTTATTCACTTGCTTGAGCTTGGTCACGCGGGATTGGGTGAGCAAGGTAAAGTTGGCTTGTGTCTTGAGGTGAGTCACCAACTGCCTTGTCAGTGCGCCAAAATTGACATCCGAGCCATGGGCAACGCGTGTGGCAGACATGTGCGCGCCGCTTTCACGGCCACGCATCATCAGGGGCATCCACTCGTTCAGGGTTTCCGGCTGGTTGCTCCACTGCATCTCTGCAAATAAAGGATGTGCTTGTAACAACTCAAATCGCTGACGCAAAAAAGCACCGTCTTCAGCACCCCAAACCGCACTCAGGTGCGGGACGCGCTGGATAAATGCTGCCGCTTGCAGTGCCCCTTCTTTTGTCAGGGTAGACCAATATTGCAGAGACACCTCAAAGGCGGCGTTGATCTCCAGCGCGCGCCGAATCTGAATGTCTCCCTGCCGGTTTTTGGGGGTGTAGTTGAGCTCACAATACCCCGCATGGCCAGTGCCTGCATTATTCAGTGCATCAGAACTTTCAAGCGCAACGTCTTCGAGTTGCTCCACCATGCATATGCTTAAGGTCGGGTCGAGTCTATGCAATAGAGACGCAAGCGTTGCGCTCATAATGCCGCCGCCAACCAGCACGACATCGATGTCTGTTGTTGCCATGGTGCGAGTGTCCCCTCATTGTCGCGCCTGCAGATTGGGCGCAAATTATATTGACGCCGCGCATTATAAATCGAAAAACCACGCGTATCATCTAAACTTGATGCTTTCGTGACGCATGCCAATGAGCCTGGGGCTAACTTGTCAATAAATTGCTTTTACGGTAAGCTTGAGGATGAAATTAAAAAGGTTCAAAACCACAAAAAAATCAAGCCTGGCTTGGGTTTATCTTCAACCGGATTTGACTGGAACAAGATTTACTGGGTCGTTGATCTGAATTTCCGATTTGGTGTTGTCTCATGGCAGTCGTTATGCTCTTGAGACACCTAAATTTAGGCGCATGAAAATGTTTGCGAGTGGCTAGCCGGCATAGCCACCATGCGGATCTAGTCCGATCAGACTTAAAAACACAAAAGGGTTGGGGTGTATATGAAAAATCCGTTGGAATCTGTTGCAGGATCCGTTCTCTCTGGTGTGTTGCTCACGCTGGCGCTGGTTTTTTTCCTCAAAAATTTTGTGGTTGCAGGAGGCTGATACGATGGAACTGGTTCCGGCACTCGCAAGATGGTTTCATGTATTGGCAGGCATTACCTGGGTGGGCCTGCTTTATTATTTTAATCTGGTGCAAATGGCAGGCTTGAAAGCGGCCGCTGCAGACGGTACGGCTGCGGGTATTAACAAACATATCGCGCCACGTGCCTTGCTGTGGTTTCGTTGGTCTGCTGTGGTGACCTGGCTGGCAGGTGCGGCATTGTTGGGCCCACATTTTACCGATGCGTTCGCCTTGCGAGGCGGGTTTGAATTGATTGGTGTGGGCGCCTGGCTGGGGACCATTATGCTGTTTAATGTTTGGGTACTGATTTGGCCCAATCAGAAAAAAATACTTGGCATGGTGGCGGCAGATGAGCAGGCCAAAAACAATGCAAGACGTGTCGCCATGCTTGCCTCACGCACGAACTTGATGCTTTCCTTGCCCATGCTGTTTTTTATGGCCAATGGGTTGAGTCATCGAGCCGTATTAGGGTTTTAGCGGGTTTAAGACGTTTACGGCGGCTTAAGCCGCCGTTTTTGTTTTTTGAAAAAGGGTTTGAAATGCATTCGGAACATTTAATGAACACCTATGGCAGACAGCCAGTGACCTTTGTTAAAGGTGAGGGCGTCTGGCTCACAGACACTGCCGGTGATCGCTATCTGGATGCGTTGTCTGGCGTGGCGGTGAATGGCTTGGGGCATACCCACCCCAAATTTGTAGCGGCGCTCAATGCACAAATCGCCAAACTGATCCATGTCTCCAATATCTACCAGATTGCAGAACAAGCTGCGTTGGCCGACAAAGTGGCCGAGTTGTCTGGCATGGATCGCGTATTTTTCTGTAACTCAGGCTGTGAAGCCAATGAGGCCGCGATTAAATTGGCGCGTTTGTACGGACACAACAAAGGCATAGACCATCCTGAAATCATCGTCATGGATCAAAGCTTTCACGGCAGGACCATGGCTACTTTGTCAGCGACCGGTAACCGCAAGGTGCAAGCCGGTTTTGAGCCCTTGGTAAGTGGGTTTGTCCGCGTGCCTTTTGATGACATCGAAGCCGTCAAAGCGATTGCAGCCCATAAAAACAATGTGGTGGCTATTCTGGTTGAGCCTGTGCAAGGTGAGGGCGGGATTCATATTCCAGCTAGTTTGAAAGCCTATTTGCAAGGCTTACGTGCGCTGTGCGATGCCAATGGCTGGTTACTGATGCTGGATGAAGTCCAGTCAGGCATTGCCAGAACCGGCACCTGGTTTGCTTTTCAGCACAGTGGCATCCTGCCGGACGTGATGACATTGGCCAAAGGCTTGGGTTCAGGCGTGCCGATTGGGGCTTGTGTCGCGCGTGGCGTGGCTGCAGAAACCTTTACGCCTGGTAAGCATGGGTCAACCTTTGGCGGGAACCCGCTGGCCACGGCTGCTGGTCTGGCCACGCTGAATATCATCGCCGAAGAACAATTACGTGAAAACGCACAGACGGTTGGCGACTATATTCGCGAACAGTTTACGCTTGCGCTCAAAGGCGAAGCCGGAGTCGTCAATGTACGCAATGCCGGCATGATGATCGGCATTGAGCTGGACAAACCATGTGCCGAGCTGGTCAAGCAGGCGTTGGCAGCAAAACTGTTGATTAACGTCACCTCAGAAAAAGTGATTCGTTTGTTACCACCGCTGATCATGAATAAGCAGGAAGCAGATGAGTTGGTAAGCAGGTTAACGCCCCTGATTTTAAATTTCTTAAAGGCAAATGCTTGATTACGCAAGCGTCTACACATCATGAGTATTAAACATTTTTTGCAATTTAATGACCTGACACGCGACGAGATAGAGCACATCTTTACCCGTGCCAAATGGATTAAATCGCAATTCAAGGATTACAAGCAATATTGGCCGCTGGTCGATCGCACGCTGGTCATGATTTTTGAAAAAGCCAGTACGCGTACCCGCTTGTCTTTTGAAGCTGGCATGCAGCAACTGGGCGGCTCAGCCATCTATCTCAACACCCGTGACTCGCAACTGGGGCGTGGCGAGCCGGTAGAAGATGCGGCACAGGTGATTTCGCGCATGAGTGACATCGTTATGATCCGCACGTTTGAGCAAAGCATCATTGAGCGTTTTGCGCAAAACTCGCGCGTGCCGGTGATCAATGGTCTGACCAACGAATATCACCCATGCCAGATCCTGGCGGATATTTTTACCTTTATCGAGCACAGAGGTTCGATCCAGGGTAAAACCGTGGCCTGGATTGGCGACAGCAATAACGTCTGTAACACCTGGTTGCAGGCGGCAGAAGTGCTAGACTTTAATGTACATGTGTCGACCCCGCCTGGCTATGAAGTCGAACCAGAGCGCGCTAACTTGTACGGCACGGATCATTTCGAGTCATTTGCTGACCCGATGGAGGCAGCTCTCGGCGCCGATCTGGTCACGACCGATGTCTGGACCAGCATGGGCTTTGAGGCCGAAAACGAAGAGCGCCGCAAAGACTTCGCCGATTGGCAAGTCGACGCTGACATGATGAAGGTCGCAAAAGCCGATGCCGTGTTTATGCACTGCTTGCCTGCGCACCGTGGTGAAGAAGTTTCGGCCGAGGTCATTGATGGCGCGCAAAGCGTGGTCTGGGACGAAGCCGAGAACAGACTGCACACGCAAAAAGCGCTGATGGAATATTTGTTGTTGGGCAAAGTTTGATTTTTCACCACAGAAACCCAGAGTGTTTCAAGGTGGTTTTCTCCTTGCCCTCTGTGATCTCTGTGGCAAAAAATTGTTTTTTATAGGTTCACTCTGACACGACGTTGAAATTAAGCGTGCCAGACTGGCGTGACAACAAATGTGACGCCAAAAACATGTGTTAGCCACAGAGAACAAAGAGGTCACAGAGAACAAGTGCTTTTACAGATTTTCTCTTTATCTCGTTAGCTGTGAGGTAAAAATATTTTTTATGGAAATACAACTTCAATGAGCGATATTAAAAAAGCCGTATTGGCCTATTCTGGCGGCCTGGACACTTCCGTGATTCTGAAATGGTTGCAGGACACTTATCAATGTGAGGTGGTCACGTTTACTGCTGACCTTGGTCAGGGTGAAGAGCTGGAGCCCGCGCGCGAAAAAGCCAAAAAATTTGGCGTAAACGAAATCTATATTGATGACCTGCGTGAAGAGTTTGTGCGTGACTTTGTGTTCCCGATGTTCCGTGCCAACACTGTTTACGAAGGTGAGTATTTGCTTGGCACCTCGATTGCGCGTCCGCTGATTGCCAAGCGCCTGATTGAAATTGCCAACGAAACTAAAGCGGATGCTATTTCGCATGGTGCCACCGGCAAGGGTAACGACCAGGTGCGTTTTGAGCTGGGTGCCTATGCCTTGAATCCCAACATCAAAATAATCGCCCCATGGCGTGAATGGGATCTGTTGTCCCGTGAAAAACTGCTGGCCTATGCCGAAAAACATGGCATCCCGGTTGAGATGAAGCACAAGCAAGGGGGCAGCCCTTATTCAATGGATGCCAACCTGTTGCATATTTCCTACGAAGGCCGCCACCTGGAAGACCCGGCAGCGGAAGCCGAGGAAGACATGTGGCGCTGGACCGTATCCCCTGAAAAAGCCCCAGACGCGGCCGAGTATCTGGACCTTGAGTTCAAACAGGGTGACATTGTTGCGCTTAATGGCAAATCCATGAAAGCACACGAGATTCTGGCTGAGCTGAACCGCTTGGGTGGCAAACATGGTGTGGGTCGTCTGGACCTGGTGGAAAACCGCTATGTAGGCATGAAGTCCCGTGGTTGCTACGAAACTCCGGGCGGCACCATTATTCTGAAAGCGCACCGTGCGATTGAAAGCATTACGCTGGACCGCGAAGTGGCGCACTTGAAGGATGATTTGATGCCACGTTACGCCAGCCTGATCTATAACGGCTACTGGTGGAGCCCAGAGCGTGTTGCCTTGCAAACTTTGATCGACCATACCCAGGCGACGGTGAATGGCTGGGTGCGCGTGAAGTTGTACAAAGGCAACGTGATTGTGGTTGGCCGTGACAGCAAAACTGATTCGTTATTTGACTCGACCATTGCGACGTTTGAGGATGACAAAGGCGCTTATGACCAGAAAGATGCCGGCGGGTTTATCAAGTTGAATGCTTTGCGCATGCGTATTGCAGCCAACTTGCACAGCCGTAAAAAATAATTCTTATGGCTCATCGACGCGTCATTGCCTACGACTCTACCTTGCGCGATGGCGCGCAAGCGCAGGGAGTGTCTTTTTCGGTTGAGGATAAACTCAAGGTGGTTCAGCGTTTGGACCAATTGGGCATTGGCTACATTGAGGCCGGTAATCCTGGCTCTAACCCGAAAGACCTCGAGTTTTTTGCCCGTGTCGGCGAGCTCCATCTGCAGCATGCCAAAATTATTGCGTTTGGCAGTACACGCCGGATTGGCATTACCGCAACAGAAGACAAGAATTTGCAGTCACTGTTATCAGCCAACACAACGGCGGTGGCCATTTTTGGCAAGAGTTGGGATTACCAGGTCACTGACATTCTGCGTACGACGCTAGACGAAAACCTGGCCATGATTGCCGATACCATTGCCTACCTCAAGGCGCAAGGCAAAGAGGTGGTGTTTGACGCCGAGCATTTTTACGATGGCTATCAAGCCAATGCCGACTATGCCATGCAGACATTGCAAGTGGCGGTAGACGCTGGGGCGGATGTGTTGGCCTTATGTGATACCAATGGCGGCACTTTCCCGAACGAGGTATTCAGCATCACGCAAACAGTGGTGAGCCGTTTCCCTGCAGTGCAGATCGGCATTCATTGCCATAACGACTGTGAAATGGCGGTCGCCAACTCGGTGGCTGCCGTGCAGGCTGGCGCCATCCAGGTGCAAGGCACCATCAACGGCATCGGTGAGCGCTGTGGTAACGCCAACCTGGTGTCGATTATCCCTAATGTGCAGCTAAAACTGGGTTTGGCCTGTATTTCAGAGTCGCAATTATCCGAGTTGACGGCCGCCGCACGCTTTGTCAGTGAAGTCGCCAATGTTGCGTTTAACGACAAGGCGCCTTATGTCGGGCAGGATGCCTTTGCGCACAAGGGCGGCATGCATATTGATGCAGTGAATAAGAATCCGAAATCTTATGAGCACATCAACCCTGGCATGGTTGGCAATGAGAGACATATTCTGGTCTCTGAAGTCGCGGGTCGCGGGGCGATTTTGCGCAAGTTGCAACAAATTGATCCTAGCCTGACCAAAGAGTCTCAAGCGGCAGTAAATATCCTGGAGCAGCTGAAAGCACTGGAGCATGAAGGGTATCAGTTTGAAAATGCCGAGAGCTCGTTTGACTTGCTGATGCAGAAGTTACTGGGCAAGTTCAAGCCGTTTTTCAGCCTCAAGCAATACCATGTCAATATTTACGAACCGTCCGCGGATGGGTTGAATTCCTCGGTGACGATACACGTCAGCGTGAATGGCCAGGAAACCAGCGCAACCGCTCAGGGCGATGGTCCCGTGAACGCCCTGGACAAGGCCATGCGCAAGTCGCTGCAGCCGTTTTATCCGGCCATCGATGAAATCAAGCTGGTGGATTACAAAGTGCGGGTGCTGGACTCCAATCTGGCCACGGCAGCGAAGGTGCGTGTCTTGATTGAGTCTACCGATCAGCAAAGCAACTGGACGACCATCGGTGTTTCTTCTGACATCATTCAGGCATCCTGGCTGGCCTTGAAGGATGCGATTGAATATAAGTTGTCGCAATCGCGGACAAGCCCATAAGCGCAGCAAACCCGAACGCTGATTAGTCAGCAGGTTGCAGCAACACCAGTTTAAGGTGTTCCTGTTCTACCGGACGTAGCGTCACCTGCTGATATTGAATCAAGCCTTGCGTCGGATGTTGAAAGGCGCGCTGTCCGCCTTGTCTTTCCAGCACATCATGCTGTTTCCAGAACGCTGCAAACTCTGCACTGGCATTACTCAGTTCGTCGATGAGTTTCTTGATTTCAGGCTCTTCCAGCCGTGTGCGGCTGTCCGCTCTGAATTCTGCCACCAGTCTGCGCGCGCGCATGTCCCAGTTCACTACAAACTGTTTTGCCGCCGGATGCGCAAACACAAAGCGTAGCAGGTTAGGGTGTTCGCCAGCAGGCCACTCAATATCCAGCAGTCCACTAAATAAATCACTTGCTGCGGTATTCCAGGCCAACATGTCCCAGGTGCGGCCCATGATATACGCCGGAATCTGGATGTGTTTCAGCATGGTCACCAGGGTTTTCGGCGCCGTATCAACTTGGTTCTGGTGGGCATGCGGGTCACGGCGGTCTGCCATGTCAAACAGATAGCTACGTTCAGATTTGCTCAGTTTGAGCGCATTGGCCAGGCGGTCCAGGGCTTCGGCCGACACATTGACTTCGCGCGCTTGCTCGATCCAGGTGTACCAGGTAGCGCTGATCCCTGCCAATTGAGCCACTTCTTCGCGGCGTAGCCCTTGGGTGCGACGGCGAACGCCTGATGGAAAACCAAAGGCTTCCGGGCTGCCACGCTGGCGCATGGCTTGTAAAAATTCTGCGAGCTCCTGGCGTCTTGAATCCATCTTTTCCTGTTGAGCATCAATTGCTTGCGTGTGCAGCGGCTGTTTAAAGTGGTAGTTTCAATACTAGTATAAATCATATTCTTGTAAGGGTATTGAAACTTAGGTATTCTGCGCAGGTTATTTATTTTGTGTGGTTTGAAAGGAACTGTCATGGCAGGTAAAACGCTGTACGACAAATTATGGGATTCGCATGTGGTGCGTGAAGAAGCAGACGGCACCTGTCTGATTTACATTGACCGCCATCTGGTGCATGAAGTGACCAGCCCACAGGCTTTTGAAGGCTTGCGTCTGGCCGGGCGTAAACCATGGCGTAATTCCAGCATTGTGGCTAACCCTGACCACAATACACCGACCAAAGACTGGGACAAAGGCATTGAAGATCCAGTGTCCCGTTTGCAGGTGGAAACGCTGGATAACAACATCAAAGAGTTTGGTGCCTTGGTGTATTTTCCTTTTAAAAACAAAGACCAAGGCATTATTCATGTGATTGGGCCTGAAAATGGCACGACCTTGCCTGGTATGACCGTGGTCTGTGGCGATAGCCATACCTCAACTCATGGTGCCTTTGGCGCGTTGGCGCACGGCATCGGTACCTCAGAGGTTGAGCATGTCTTGGCTACACAAACCCTGGTCGCGAAAAAATCCAAGCGCATGCTGGTGAAGGTCGATGGCCAATTGGGCAAAGGCGTGACGGCCAAAGACGTGGCGCTGGCGATTATCGGCAAAATCGGAACCGCTGGCGGTACGGGTTACGCGATTGAGTTTGGCGGCGAAGTAATCCGTGGTTTGTCCATGGAAGGGCGCATGACACTGTGCAATATGGCGATTGAAGCCGGCGCACGTGCGGGCCTGGTGGCCCCGGATGAGAAAACATCGGCTTACCTTGAAGGTCGCCTGCATGCGCCTAAGGGCGAGCATTGGGCGCAGGCTGTCGCTTACTGGAGCACCCTCAAATCCGACGCCGATGCCGAGTTTGATACCATCGTCACATTGAACGGTGCAGAGATTGCCCCGCAAGTGACCTGGGGGACCTCGCCTGAGCAAGTGCTGCCCATCGGCTCCACTGTGCCGGATCCTGCCCAGGAAGCCGATGCAACCAAACGCACCAGTATTGAAAACGCGCTCAAATACATGGGCTTGACTGCCAATACCCCGATTGAGCAAATTCAGCTCGATAAAATCTTTATTGGTTCCTGCACCAACTCGCGTATTGAGGACTTGCGTGCCGCTGCCAGCGTCGCCAAAGGTAAAAAAGTGGCCAGCAATATCAAACTGGCGATGGTGGTGCCGGGCTCTGGCCAGGTGAAGCGCCAGGCCGAAGCTGAAGGCTTGGACAAGATTTTTATTGAGGCTGGTTTTGAGTGGCGTGAGCCTGGCTGCTCCATGTGTCTGGCCATGAACTCAGACCGCTTGAGCCCTGGTGAGCGTTGCGCTTCAACCTCTAACCGTAACTTTGAAGGCCGTCAGGGTCCGGGCGGACGTACGCATTTGGTCAGCCCTGAAATGGCGGCAGCTGCTGCGATTGCCGGTCATTTTGTTGACGTGCGTAGCGCCTAAGAGGAGAACATTATGAAAGCATTTACTACCTTGAATGGGCTGGTTTGTCCGCTGGATCGAGCCAACGTGGACACTGACGCGATTATTCCCAAGCAGTTCTTAAAATCAATCAAACGGTCTGGCTTTGGCCCGTATTTGTTTGACGAGTGGCGCTATACCAACTATGGCGAGCCTGGTATGGATTGCAGTACCCGTCCATTAAACCCAGATTTTGTCTTGAACCAGCCGCGTTACCAAGGTGCACAAGTCCTGCTCGCGCGTGACAACTTTGGCTGCGGTTCTTCACGTGAGCATGCGCCATGGGCGATTGAAGACCAAGGCTTCCGCGTCATTATTGCGCCCAGCTTTGCCGATATTTTCTTTAATAACTGCTATAAAAACGGTATTTTGCCCATCGTGGCTGCTGCCGAGCAGGTAGATCAGTTGTTCAAAGAATGCTTTGCCAATGAAGGGTATACGCTGAATGTCGATCTGGTAGCGCAAACAGTGACCACGCCTTCTGGCCAGTCATTCAGCTTTGAGATTACACCGACACGCAAGCACAATTTGCTCAATGGCCTGGATGAGATCGGCCTGACCTTGCAGCATGCAGATGAAATCAAAACGTTTGAAGAAAAACATAAGGCTGCACAACCCTGGTTGTTCGCATAAAACGTGATTCATCTGCGACACAATGAACAGGCGTGGTTGCGCGGTGCTCGAAATCCTCATGTACTCAATATACATTCCGGTTTCTGCGCTCCGAGCGCCTAGCCACGCCATCGCTCGCGACGGTTTTTCATCGTTTTTATTGAGATTGTATATATAGTTAGGAAAAAATAATGGCATTGAATATTGCAGTGTTGCCAGGCGATGGCATCGGCCCGGAAATTATTAAACAAGCCTTGCGCGTACTGGATGTGTTGCACAAAGAAGGTCTGGAAATGACCTTCACCGAGGCACCGTTGGGTGGTCAGGCGTATGACCAGTTCGGTCATCCCTATCCAGAGTTTACGCAAAAAGTTTGCCGTGAAGCGGATGCTGTTTTGTTGGGCGCGGTAGGCGGCCCACAGTATGACACCCTGGACCGTCCATTGCGTCCAGAGCGCGGTTTGCTGGCGATTCGTAAAGACTTGGGTCTGTTTGCCAACTTGCGTCCAGCGGTGCTGTTCCCAGAGTTGGCTAACGCTTCTACGCTAAAACCTGAAGTGGTGGCTGGTCTGGATATCATGATTGTGCGTGAACTGACCGGTGACGTCTATTTTGGTCAGCCACGCGGCATGCGCACCAACGAGCAGGGCGTGCGCGAAGGTTTTAATACCATGATTTACAGTGAGCCAGAAGTCCGCCGTATTGCGCACGTCGCTTTTCAGATCGCGATGAAACGCCAGAAAAAACTGTGTTCAGTAGACAAGGCCAATGTGCTGGAAACCACCGAGTTCTGGAAAGAAATCGTGATCGATGTAGCGAAAGAATACCCGGAAGTCGAGTTGAGCCATATGTATGTGGACAATGCCGCCATGCAGCTGATTCGCAACCCGAAACAGTTTGACGTGATGGTAACCGGTAACATTTTTGGTGACATTCTGTCTGATGAGGCCTCCATGCTGACTGGTTCAATTGGTATGCTGGCTTCTGCATCCTTGAACGAGAGCAAAAAAGGCCTGTATGAGCCATCACACGGTTCTGCACCGGATATCGCCGGCAAGAACCTGGCTAACCCGATTGCCACCATTTTGTCTGCGGCCATGATGTTGCGCTACAGCTTCGATAATGAGGCTGCCGCCACCCGCATTGAAAATGCTGTGAAAAAGGTCCTGGCAGCGGGCTACCGTACCGGCGACATCTATGAAGAAGGCACCAAGCGCGTGTCATGCTCCGAGATGGGCGACCAAATCGTAGCGGCCATGTAACACGGGTTGCGCGGGCGGATGTAATTTCATCACGCTCGCGCAGATTTAGCTGTGATATAGTCCTTTGCTTGTTTTGCAGCGTATTGAAATTAAACAGGAATTTAAAAATGGCGCAATTTGATAATGTCAGTGTAAAAAAGAAAGCTAATGTCTATTTTGATGGCAAATGTGTGAGTCACACCGTGCTGTTCCCGAATGGCACGCGGTGTACCGTAGGCGTAATTTTTCCGAGTACATTGACCTTTAATACAGGCTCCCCGGAGTTGATGGAAATCAACGATGGTGTTTGCAAGGTACGCCTGAAAGGCGAGGAAAACTGGACCACCTACAAGGGCGGTGAGAAATTCACGGTACCGGGTAATTCCAGTTTTGAGATTGAAACAGTAGAGACCGTAGACTACGTCTGCCACTTCGAATAATTGCGATTGCTCGGCATGACTGCGTTGGTCGCGCTGGTCGTACTCAATGTACTGCCTGCGCGCTTCCGCCTTGTCCTGCCATCGCTTGTGAGGTTTTAAAAAAATGCCTAGCTTTGATATTACATCCGAAGTCGATATGGTTAATTTGAAGAATTCGATTGATGCTGCCAGCAAGCAGATTACCAATCGCTATGACTTTAAAGGTACTTCGGCCAACATCGAGTTTAACGAGAAAGACAAAGTGATCACTTTGTTTGGGGACAATGATTTTCAGCTGGATCAAGTGAAGGATATTTTGCTGCCAGCCATGGAAAAAAAAGAGCCAGAGTCTTCCAAGCGACTGGAGCACAAGGATGTGCAAAAGGTGTCTGGTAACAAGGTCAAGCAGGAGTTGATTGTGCGTGATGGCATTGATAGCGACCTGGCCAAAAAAATCACCAAGCTGATTAAAGACAGTGGCATGAAAGTCCAGGCCACCATTCAGGGCGACACCGTGCGCGTGAATGGGGCGAAGCGAGACGTCTTGCAAGAGGCGATTGCGTTTGTGAAAAAGAGTATTACTGATTTTCCGTTGAAATTTGGTAACTTTAGAGACTGATGACGGTCAGCATTGGTCATTTGAGGAGAGGATGATGTTTAAAACGTTAATTTTGGGTGTGATCACTGCATTGACCTTGGCCGCCTGCAATACCATTGACGGCATGGGCAAGGATCTGGAAAAGGCTGGCGAAGCCGTGCAAAAGTCAACCAAATAAGGGTTGAATCAAAATTATCTGCGTTTATCCGCACGGCTGTGCGGTTAACAATAAAGGTTGAATATGTTGAAGGTAGGGTTTGTAGGCTGGCGTGGCATGGTGGGTTCTGTGCTGATGCAACGCATGCGTCAGGAAAATGATTTTGCGGATATCGAACCGCAGTTTTTCACCACCTCGCAAGCAGGCGGTGCAGCACCCAATGTGGGTAAAGCATCTCCCGCGCTTAAAGATGCGAAAAATATAGACGTATTGAAGCAGATGGAGGTGATTGTCACCTGCCAGGGCGGCGATTACACCAGTGAAGTGTTCCCGCAATTGCGCGCTGCGGGCTGGAACGGTCACTGGATTGATGCTGCCTCGACCTTGCGTATGGAAGATGATGCCGTGATTATTCTTGATCCGGTCAATATGCATGTCATTAAAGATGCGCTCGCGAATGGCGGAAACAACTGGATAGGCGGCAATTGCACGGTTTCGTTGATGTTGATGGCGCTCAATGGCTTGTTCAAGGCCGATCTGGTTGAGTGGGCAACGTCCATGACCTACCAGGCCGCGTCTGGTGCCGGTGCACAAAATATGCGTGAATTGATTACGCAAATGGGCGTGGTCAATGCCTCTGTGGCTGACTTGCTGGCTGATCCTGCTTCTGCGATTCTGGATATCGACAAACAGGTGGCCGATACCATCCGCAGTGAAGCGCTACCGCAATCCAACTTTGGCGTGCCGCTTGCCGGTAGCCTGATTCCTTGGATAGACAAGGATTTGGGCAATGGTCAAAGCAAGGAAGAGTGGAAGGGGGGCGTTGAGACCAACAAGATTCTGGGGCGCTCGGCAAATCCGATTGTGATTGATGGTTTGTGTGTGCGCATTGGCGCCATGCGTTGCCATTCACAGGCTTTGACGCTCAAACTGCGCAAAGATGTGCCGCTCGATGAGATCAACCAGATGCTGGCGGAAGCCAACCCCTGGGCAAAGGTGATTCCCAACGAACGCGAAGTGAGTATGCGTGAGTTAACGCCAGCGGCGATTACCGGCACGTTGACCACGCCGGTGGGGCGTTTGCGCAAACTGGCAATGGGTGGCGAATATCTGTCCGCGTTTACAGTCGGCGACCAGTTATTGTGGGGTGCAGCCGAGCCATTGCGACGCATGTTAAGAATTTTGGTAGAAGCTTAAGTAGTTTGTGAAGTAGCAGCCCGTAAAGCTATGATTTATCAATGAAATCATAGTCTTTTCGGGCTTTTGCTTTTTTGGGGCTAGTGTTTAATGGATGCGAGACACTAAAAACAGTGTATTTATTGCCTGCAAGCCGTCTGCACGCGCTTGCGTGGCTGTCTGAATGATGCTATTTTGACAAAAGCCATGAATGAAAAAAGGGTGAATCGGTGCGTAAAATTCAATTAAAAAAAATAGCCTTTGCCTTGAGTCTGGGTGCTGCCATGTCAGCGCATGCTGCCGGATTGGGTACCATCACGTCCAGCTCAAAACTGGGGGAACCACTCAATGCTGAAATCGAGCTGTTGGCCGTCACGCCTGCAGAGTTGAGCAGCATTCAAGCTGCGCTTGCCAGTGAGCAGGTATATCAGGATCAAATGCTGGAAAAGCCTGCGGCTTATCCATTCATCAAAATTGAGGTTGGCAATAATACAAAAGGCCTGCCTATCCTCAAGTTGAGCAGTACACAACCGATTACAGAAGCCTTCCTGGACATGCTGATCCAGGTAGACTGGCCGACCGGTCGCCTGGTAAAAGAGTACACCTTACTGTTAGACCCGCCCGGTTTTAACTCTAATTATGCTGCCGAAGCTGCGGCGACGCCCACGGTGAAACAGTCAGAAGCCCAACCTGCGCCAGCCGTGGCCGCTGAGAGCCGTCCTGCAGAAACTAAGAGTGCGAAGGCTCCGACTGCAGCCAAGCCAGCGGTCAAAAAAGTCGAGCCTAAATCACCGGCTCAAGACACTGCCTCTGAGGCGCAAGCGTTGACGACAGAGCGTGGTGATACGCTATATGCCATCGCGCGCCAGATGAAGCCAGACAATGTCAGCATGGATCAAATGCTGGCTGCGCTTTATCAATCCAATCAGGACGCTTTTGACGGTAAAAACATGAACCGTCTCAAGGTAGGTAAAATCATTCGTCTGCCTGACCAGGCAAGCCTGGAGCGTCTGAGTCGCAAGCAAGCGCAGCAAGTGGTGGCTGAGCATACGGCCAACTGGCTAGCTTATAAAAATACGCTGGGCAAAGTGGTTAAGGAAAGTGCGCCTGCCCAGACCGGTGGCAACACTCAACAATCCGCAGGCAAGATTGGCAGTGCGGGTGACAAACCATTGCCACAGTCCAAGCCAGCCAAGGATGTATTAAAGCTTTCGGCAGGTGACGAAAAATCGACTTCGTTGACTGACAAGGCCAACAGCAAGGCCTCCGTGACTGCTGCACAAGAGGACGCGACCGCCAAAGCGAATGCGATCAAAGAAGAGCAGGCACGTGCTGCAGCGCTCGAGAAGCAAGTGGCCGACATGAAAAAGCTCGTGGAAATGAAAAGCAATGCCATGGCACAGGCTGAAAAAAATGCTGCGCAGGCAGCGTCTGCATCCAACGCTGAACAGAATAAAACGGCTACCGAGCCAGTTAAGCCTGAACCAGCCAAGTCAGAATCTACAACCTCTGCTCCGGCGAAAGCAGAAGCAGATAAGGCCGCTGGTGAGAAAACAGAGCCGGCTAAAACCGAGTCACCCAGCACTGCTGCAGAAAACAAGCCAGCGGCACCACCGGTCGAGCCTGCGCCTGAAGTTGCAGCCACCCAACCCTCATTTATGCACGTGTTGCTTGAGCGTCTGAAGTCAATCAACCCGGTCTTGCCATTTGCCTTGATTGGATTGCCTATCTTGCTTTGCATTTGGGCTGTGATCCGTATTCGTCGTAAAAAGCAGATTGATAACTTTGAAGACGTGATTGTGACCTCGCCTGCCACTGAAATGCAAAACAATACAGTGTTCGGGGATACACAAGCGGCTGCTTCGGGCGACACTTCGTTTCTGACCGACTTCTCGCAAAGTGGGGTAGGCGGCATGATTGACTCTCATGATGTTGATCCGATTGCCGAGGCTGAGGTGTATATGGCCTATGGCCGCGATGCGCAGGCCGAAGAAATCCTCAAAGATGCCATTCAAAAAGATCCTGACCGCCATGAGCTCAAACTTAAACTGCTGGAAATTTATCAGGCAAGCGCGAATAAAGGCGCATTTGAGTCGTTGGCCAGTGATCTTTATGCCAAGCTGGGGCCGGCTGACAGTACCTGGGCAAAAGTGACGGCCATGGGACAGAAGCTGGACCCTGAAAACAGCCTGTATCAGGTCAGTGCAGAGCCCGTCAGTGCACCGGAGGATAGCAATGCCAATGCTGCCAGTGCAATTGAACCCTCTGCTCCCGCCCAAAATGAAGAAGGCTACCATTTCAATTTTGAGGCTCCCGCTTTAGAGTTTGAGTCTGCAAATGCAGCGGTCTCGGCTTCAAGCGAGCCTGTTGAACCGTCTCAGAATAATGAGGTCGCCGAAACTGAGAAAAATGAGGCTGAGGCTGCCATTGGTATGAGCGAACAAGCGGAGGACGAGCCATTGGTTTTTGAGCCAGCTGCGTTGGCTGAAACTGATGTTGCAAAAGAAACGCTTGCACAGCCTGGCGCAACAGCATTGACGCTCGAGGATGAGCCGTTGTCATTCACCGCGCCCGAGCGTGCTGCAGCTGAACCGGAAGTGTCAACTCTCAACAGCACTGGGCTTGAAGATGTGGCAGATTCTGTAAATGAGGCAGCCGCTACGGACCCTGCGCTGCAGGTCGCCAGTGCCGAGGCTGAGTTGACCCCAAAATCACTGGATTTGCCATCACTCAATCTGGATGATGCTGAACAGGCTGCGGCGCCATTTGCCGCGCCTGCTAATTCAGTCAGTGGCGAGCCTGCATTGTCCAATGAAGACGCTGTATTCGAGTCCCTGCCGGAGCTCTCTCTGGAATTGGGGGGGCCTAACGATGCAGCCGGAAATGATCCTGAAGACTTGTCTTTGGACGATCTGGATATGGAAGCTCCGGTGGCCTCATTGAATGAGCCCGTTGCGCCAGAGGCAGTTGCTCCTGAAGCTGAGTTCCCTGAGATTTCCCTGGATGTGAGCGAGGCGGCGTCTGCGCCAGCAGAAGACCCTGTCGACGAGCCTGAAGAGGTCAACACCAAGCTGGATTTGATTCAGGCCTATATTGATATGGAAGATGTCATTGGTGCCAGAGAACTGATCGAAGAGGTGATGGCAGAAGGTGGTGAACGCCAGCGGCAACGCGCCAGTGAGTTACTCGAGAAAATTGCATAATCAAAGGCCGGGTTTCCGGCCTTGTTTTTGTGTGCCTTGATTAGGCGTTATCGCACTCAGCCCTTATACTAGGCGCCATGAAAATTGCGATTGGCATAGAATATCATGGCGCTCACTTTCAGGGCTGGCAAAGTCAGCCCAATGGTGCCGGGGTACAGGATGCATTAGAGCGCGCAATTGCGCTGGTTGCAGGCGAACAGGTGCGTTTGCATGCGGCGGGACGGACGGATAGTGGGGTGCATGCATTGATGCAAGTGGCCCACTTTGAGACTTCAATTGTCAGGCCATTGAATGCCTGGGTGCGTGGCAGTAATGCACATTTACCACCCTGGGTACGTGTATTGTGGGCAAGCGAAGTCGCAGATGATTTTCATGCCAGGTTTAGTGCAAGGGCACGCAGTTATCAGTATGTGCTATACAACCACCCGGTTGCGCCTGCGAGTCAGCATGGAAGAGTAGGCTGGTATCATCGGCCACTGGCGGTTGCCGCCATGCAGCAGGCCATGCAAACCCTGCTTGGCGAGCATGATTTCAGTGCGTTTAGGGCCAGTGAGTGTCAGGCCAGTAGCCCGGTGCGCACCCTCTCTCAGGCAGCGCTTAAGGCGCAGGGGCGTTACCTGATTTTTCACTTTCAGGCCAATGCCTTTTTGCAGCATCAAATCCGCAATATGGTCGGCGCATTGGTCTATGTTGGACAAGGGAAGCTGGATGTCTCAGCGTTTGCCGAGCTGCTGCAACATCGGGATAGACGGCTTGCTCCGCCCACCTTCATGCCCGATGGTCTGTATTTTACCGGCGTTCAATATGAGGCCGCCTGGCAATTGCCGCCATGTAGTGCCGATTGGGATGCATTCAACACGGATTGAACCTGACTAAACAAGATGAGAAGAACCAGAGTTAAGATTTGCGGGATTACCCGGTTAGAAGATGCGCTGGCGGCGATCGCTGCTGGCGCAGATGCGTTGGGGTTTGTATTTTACGCGCCCAGTCCGCGTGCGGTGAGCGCTGAGCAGGCAAGGGCAATTGTGGCTGCGTTGCCTCCATTTGTCAGCAAAGTGGGATTGTTTGTCAATGCGCCAGCCGACGAGGTGCGCCAGGTGATTGCCACGACCGGTCTGGATTGTTTGCAGTTTCATGGCGATGAGTCTGCGCAGGATTGCGCACAATTTAATCTGCCATATTACAAGGCAATCCGCGTCAAACCAGGGGTAAATTTGATACAATGCGAGTCTGATTTTGCTTCTGCGACCGCTTTGCTACTGGATACCTATTCTGAAAAGGCCGTGGGCGGAACCGGCGAAGCCTTCGACTGGTCACTGATCCCGTTGCAGATGCAAAAGCCCTTGATTCTCGCTGGCGGATTGCAAGTGGAGAATGTGGCGCAAGCTGTTGAGCAGGTTCAGCCCTATGCCGTGGATATTAGCGGTGGGGTGGAAGTACAAAAAGGGATAAAGTCCCCACAAAAAATAGCTGCATTCATGCGGCAGGTCGTGCAGGCAGATGCTGTACATAATGGGCGGTTTGAGTAACGAGATAGATACGGAGTAATACATGCAAGTCTATGATATGCCAGATGCGCGTGGCCATTTTGGTCCTTTTGGTGGGGTTTTTGTAGCTGAAACCTTGGTCGAGGCGTTGGAAGAACTGCGCCTGATGTATGAAAAATACCGTCACGACCCTGAATTTCTGGCTGAGTTTGCTTATGATCTCAAGCATTTCGTCGGTCGCCCCAGCCCGATTTACCATGCCAAGCGTTTGTCCGACAAAGTCGGTGGCGCTCAAATTTACCTCAAGCGCGAAGACCTGAATCACACGGGTGCGCACAAAATCAATAACACGATAGGTCAAGCCTTGTTGGCTAAGCGCATGGGTAAGCCACGTGTGATTGCCGAAACCGGGGCCGGTCAACACGGCGTTGCTACAGCTACGATTGCGGCCCGTTTGGGTCTGGAATGTGTGGTCTACATGGGCTCGGAAGATGTTAAGCGCCAGGCGCCTAACGTGTTCCGCATGAAACTGCTGGGAGCGACCGTTGTGCCGGTTGAAAGTGGCTCAAAAACGCTCAAAGATGCCTTAAACGAAGCCATGCGTGACTGGGTGACCAATATCTCGGATACGTTTTACATCATTGGTACCGTTGCCGGCCCGCATCCTTACCCGATGATGGTCAGGGACTTTCAGGCCGTGATCGGCGTGGAAGCCAAACAGCAGATGCAGGAAATGCTGGGTCGCCAGCCCGATGCTGTGGTGGCCTGTGTTGGTGGTGGTTCCAACGCGATGGGGATCTTCTATCCCTATATTGATGTAGAAGGCGTACGCCTGATTGGCGTAGAGGCTGGTGGTCATGGCTTGACCACTGGCCAGCATGCCGCACCTTTGACCGCTAACAGCCCAATCGGTGTCTTACATGGCAACCGTACCTATCTGATGCAGGATGAAGACGGCAACATCATAGAAACGCATTCGATTTCTGCCGGTCTGGATTATCCCGGTGTGGGTCCTGAGCATGCCTGGTTGAAAGACATCAAACGCGCCGAGTATGTGGCCATTACGGATGATGAAGCCATGGCTGCCTTCCATAACTTGTGCCGTACCGAAGGCATTATCCCCGCGCTGGAGTCCAGTCATGCCTTGGCTTATGCTGAAAAGTTAGCCAAAACCATGTCACCAGATCAGGTTGTGTTAGTGAACTTGTCTGGACGCGGCGACAAAGATATCAACACCGTCGCAAGCTTGGCCAATATTACATTGTGATGCGCAGCAGCCAGGGAGAAAGACCTCTCTGGCGCATGTGCATCTTTCATTTTCTGAACCCTTAAAAACACAGATTCTTATGTCCCGTATTCAGTCGGTTTTTGCCTCGCTCAAGGCGCAAAACAAAAAAGCATTGATCCCCTATATCACGGCAGGTGACCCGCATCCCGATCAGACCGTGCCTTTAATGCATGCGATGGTTGCTGCTGGCGCAGACATGATCGAGCTTGGTGTCCCTTTTTCTGATCCGATGGCCGATGGCCCCGTAATTCAGCGTGCCAGTGAGCGCGCGTTGGTGCACAAAATGGGCTTGCGTAAAGTGCTGGGCATGGTTAAGACCTTCAGGGAAACCAATCAGCAAACGCCGATTATCCTGATGGGTTACGCTAACCCCATTGAAGCCATGGGCGCTGCAGAATTTGTTGCATTGGCTCAAGCTTCAGGTGTCGATGGCGTGTTGACTGTGGATTATCCGCCTGAAGAGTGTGATACGTTCAATCAAACGCTCGCAGCTGCAGAGATAGACAGCATTTTCCTGTTGTCTCCGACGACAGAGCCTTCACGTACCGAGCTGATTGTGAAACAGGCGACTGGATTTCTTTACTACGTTTCGCTGAAGGGCGTAACTGGTGCGGCCAACCTGGATATCACTGAAGTGAAAAAACGCGTGGCTGAAATTCGTCAACAGACAAGTTTGCCCATAGGCGTTGGCTTTGGTGTGAAAGATGCGGCCACCGCGCGTGAAGTGGCCGCGATTGCCGATGCGGTGGTTGTCGGTAGCCGGATGGTGTTGGCGATTGAACAATCCGATGCGGCAAACTTGCAGGCAAATGTACAAGCCTTGGTAAAAGAATTACGTACTGCGATTGACTCTGTTTAAGCTGTGATGAACAGGTATTCAGAGATCGTCATCTATCAGTAGGAGAAGTTATGAGTTGGTTAGACAAGATTCCCCAAAAGATTAAACGTGCAGTAGGCTCGGTACAAAAGCGTAACGTGCCCGAGGGCTTGTGGCATAAATGTGATGCCTGCCAGACCGTGTTATACCGGACCGATCTGGACGCGAACTTGGAAGTCTGTCCGCAATGTGGACATCATCATCGTCTGGGTGCGCGTGATCGTTTGAACGTCTTGCTGGATGAAGCGGGACGCGTTGAAATTGGTGCCGATGTCACGCCCGTGGACGCACTAAAGTTCAAGGACAGTAAAACCTACGCCGAGCGTATGAAGGCTGCCCAGCGTGATGTCAAAGAAAAAGATGCACTGATTGTGATGCGCGGAACGATTGAAGGCGTTCCTGTCGTTGCTGCCGTGTTTGAATTTAAATTCATGGGCGGCTCTATGGGCTCAGTCGTTGGTGAGCGTTTTGTGCGTGGAGTACAAGCAGCGATCGAGCAGAAATGTGCCTTTATCTGTATCTCTGCCAGTGGCGGTGCGCGCATGCAAGAGGGCTTGCTCTCATTGATGCAAATGGCCAAAACCAGTGCGGCATTGACCAAGTTGTCCGAAGCAGGCTTGCCTTACGTGTCGGTGTTGACTGATCCGACCATGGGTGGGGTTTCTGCCAGTTTTGCCATGCTCGGGGATGTGATTATCGCCGAACCGAATGCCCTGATCGGCTTTGCAGGCCCGCGTGTGATCGAACAAACAGTACGTGAAACCTTGCCAGAGGGTTTTCAGCGTGCAGAATTTTTGCTGACGCATGGTGCGATTGACATGATCGTCGACCGTCGTGAAATGCGTGGCAAATTAAGCCAGGTGTTATCCAGCTTATTGAACATTGCCAAAGCTGCCTGATGTCCACTGTGATACCCGAGCATCCGCAAACGGTTGAGGATTGGCTCGGTTATATTGAGTCATTGCATCCCAAATCCATTGAGATGGGCTTGGGCAGGGTGCAAGCCGTTGCGCAGCGATTACAGCTCACTTTTCCATTCACCGTCATTACGGTGGGTGGCACCAATGGCAAAGGCTCGACCTGTGCCATGCTGGAGCACATTTATACTGCGGCCGGTTATCAGGTCGGCTGCTATACTTCCCCACACCTTGTGCACTATCAGGAGCGCGTGCGCTTCAACGGGCAAGTCATTGCTGATGATCGCTTATGCCAGGCCTTTTCCGCAGTCGAGCAGGCGCGGGGCGATATCACACTCACCTATTTTGAAATGGGGACGCTGGCGGCCTTATGGGCGTTTGAGCAACAGGCGCTAGATGTTGTGGTGCTGGAAGTCGGCTTGGGCGGACGCCTGGATGCCGTGAATATCGTCGATGCCGCCTGTGCCATTGTCACCAATGTAGACCTGGACCACATGGAGTATCTAGGGGATACGCGTGAATTGATTGGCCGCGAGAAGGCTGGCATCTACCGGGCTGAGCAAATCGCTATCTGCGGCGACGCCGAACCGCCGCTGTCCTTGCTTGCCTATGCAGAGCAATTGGGCGTTAAGCTATACCGCTACGGTAGTGACTACCAGATAGACATCCGCAAGTCACAAGTCGCGCATTATGAAGATGCGTTCGGCGTGTTGGATATTGCCAGTTTGCGTTTGTATGGCCGCTACCAATGGAATAACGCCGCCAATGTAATTTTTGCCGTACGTGCATTGCAATCACAGTTGCCAGTAACTTCTTCGGTCATGTTACAGGCGCTAATAGACACCGAAGTGACCGGACGTTTTCAGTACTGGCAACGCTCCCCCGACATTATTCTGGATGTCGCCCATAATCCACATGCTGCGCGTGCCTTGCGGGATAATCTCCAGCAGCTTAGTACCGGTGGTGGACGCGTCATCGCTGTGTTTTCCATGTTGTCTGACAAAGACATCGCCAGTGTTGTCGATATCCTGCATGATGTCTTTGACGAATGGCATATTGCCCAGATTGCGCATCCGCGCGCGGCAGATATTCAAGAGTTAAACACATATCTGGCCCATCAGGTTGCGCCTGCTCGGCTGCATACATATGCCGCGTTGCCTGATGCCTTGCGAAGCGCCTATAAGAAAGCAGCGAAAAATGATAAAATTATCGTATTCGGTTCCTTTTTTACCGTGGCCGCAATCCTTGAATTAACGCCTGATCAGTGGGGCTGCTAGAGAGCGTCCTGCACTTGAAATCTGCTGAGTGAGAACTTCAACACATTATGGCGAGAGATGCTTTGACTGAAAATGAGCTGTTGCTCAAGAAAACTGCCCGCAGGCGGTTAGTGGGTGCGGTCACCCTGGTAATTCTGATGCTGATTATCCTGCCGTTCGTGCTCAAGGATAGAGTCGTGGATACCAGCCAGGAAAATGTCGAAATCACTGTGGTAAACCGCCAGGCGACCCGGGAACCGATTTTAGAGCTGCCAGAAGATGAAGTTGTGCTTGATAATGAAGCCGCGCCTGCAGGCAATGAGCCCCCTCCCACTCAAGTTGTAAAACCCGTTGCGACCGAGTCCGCAGCGTCTGCCCCAGTTGCAGCAGAAACACCAAAGCCTGCGAAAGTCGAAGCGGCGCCTGTTGTGACTGCCGAGCCTGTCGTTGCCAAAGTTGAACCCAAAGTTGAACCCAAAGTTGAACCCAAAGTTGAACCCAAAGTTGAACCCAAAGTTGAACCCAAAGTTGAACCCAAAGTTGAACCCAAAGTTGAACCCAAAGTTGAACCCAAAGTTGAACCCAAAGTTGCGCCAGTGAAACCTGCGGTTAAAGAAGCCGCTGTGGAATCCGATAAAAAAGCAGGCAAGTTTTTTATCCAGTTTGGGGTTTTTTCTGATCCAAAAAATCTTGAAAATCTCCAGGTCAAGCTGAAGCACGCAGGGTTTGAAACGGCCACTGAGAAAGTCGATGCTGCTGGACAGAAGCTGCGTCTGCGAACACGGACTTATGCGACACGTAACGAAGCGGCAGCCACCCTCAAAAAATTGGAAGCGGCAGGTTTTAGCGGTATCGTCGCCAGTAAGTCATAAGTACTTATGACAATATTTGATTATGTAGTATTAGGCATTCTTGGTTTTTCGATTTTGGTCGGTCTCATGCGTGGTGCCATTCATGAGCTGTTTTCTGTGCTCGGATGGGTATTGGCTTTTTATTTAGCCAACCGCTTCAATAGTCAGGTGATCGCTTATATGCCAGAACAGATTCCTGGTGAGGCGATCAAGGCCATGGCCGCATTTTTACTGGTATTTTTACTGGTATTGTTTGTTTGTACCTTGCTGGCGCTGTTGTTGACCACGTTGATTAAAGCGGTCGGATTAGGTGGCCTGAACCGTATTTTGGGCGGTGCGGCTGGGGCGCTGAAGGGGCTGCTGATTGTCTGTATTCTGGTGATGTTGGCTGCCATGACGGAACTTCCAAAGGATCCGCGCTGGTCAAATGCCATGTTCAGCGCGCCAATTGAAGTGCTGGTCTTGAAATTGCTACCCTGGATGCCATCTAGTATTGCCAAGCATGTGCATTTGGACCAGCAACAGCTCGACGAGTCAGTGATTTAATTTGTAATCTCAAGTGTTTGATAGGATGTCACTATGTGTGGAATTATCGGTATTGTAGGCAAGAACCCGGTGAATCAGTTGTTGTATGACGGATTGCTGGTCTTACAGCACCGTGGTCAAGATGCCGCTGGCATCGTGACCTGTGATGGCAATACCTTCCATATGCATAAAAATAATGGTCTGGTGAAAGACGTCTTTCATACGCGCCACATGCGCAATCTGGTTGGTAATGTGGGTATCGCGCATGTCCGTTATCCAACCGCGGGTTCCTCCAGTGCGGCAGAAGCCCAGCCTTTTTATGTCAACTCACCATTTGGCATCGTGTTGGGCCACAACGGCAACCTGACTAACTCCGAGCAGTTGAAGTCAGAAATGTTCCGTCAAGACCTGCGTCATATCAATACCAATTCAGACTCTGAAGTGTTGTTGAACGTCTTGGCACACGAAATTGAAAGCACCTCAAAAAATGCCCTGTTAAACAGTGATATGGTGTTTGATGCGGTGGCAGGCGTGCACAGACGTTGTAAAGGTGCCTACGCTGTGGTCGCCATGATTGCTAATTTCGGGCTGCTGGCGTTCCGCGATCCGCATGGCATCCGTCCGCTGGTTATCGGCAAGCAGGAAACAGAAAAAGGCACCGAGTATATTGTGGCTTCCGAGAGCGTGGCACTGGATGTACTGGGCTTTACGCTACTGCGTGATGTAGAGCCTGGTGAGGCCGTGTTTATTGATATGGATGGCAATATGTGCAGCCGACAATGTGCCGAAAATGCCAAGCTGACTTCCTGCATTTTTGAATATGTCTATCTGGCTCGCCCGGACTCTGTGATTGATGGCGTGTCTGTCTACCAGACCCGTCTGGACATGGGGACCTTGCTGGCAGAAAAAATTAAACGCGAATGGGCCGATAAACAGATTGATGTCGTGATTCCGATTCCTGATACCAGCCGTCCAAGTGCGTTGCAACTAGGTATTGCCTTGGGTCTGGATTATCGCGAGGGCTTTATTAAAAACCGCTATATTGGCCGTACCTTCATCATGCCAGGTCAGGCCTTGCGCAAGAAATCCGTGCGCCAGAAGTTGAATCCAATCGGGATTGAATTCAAAGGCAAAAACGTCTTGCTGGTAGACGACTCAATTGTACGTGGCACCACCTCACAGCAAATCGTGCAAATGGCGCGCGATGCCGGTGCGAACAAGGTTTACTTTGCCTCTGCTGCGCCACCGGTGCGTTATCCTAACGTGTATGGCATTGATATGCCCAGCCGTCACGAATTGCTGGCAACCAACCGTACCGATGAAGAGATTTGCGCTGAAATCGGTGCAGATGCCTTGATTTACCAGGATCTGGACGCCTTGCGCGAAAGCATTACCAAGTCCAATCCACATATGACTGAATTTGATTGCAGTTGCTTTGATGGCAAATACGTGACCGGCGACATTGACGCCGCTTATTTGAATCGTATTGAGTCTGCCCGCAGTGACATGAGTAAAAAACAGTTGCCGCCAAACTCCACCACCCAACTGGATCTGAACTTGTTATCAACGGATTTGGTGGGTGTCGAGTAAGACTTGACAGCCTACTTTAAAAGGCGTTTAATGAAATTGCGCTGATTTGAGTGGCGAACTTTAAACGAAGCCAAACTCAGCTTGCGGGCGCATTATAAATACTGCTAAAGCGAGAGCCCAAAGACCCGTTTTAGCGCAATGCTGAAACGGGTTTTTTATTGCCGTCCGTTTGCGGACAGAAGTTTGAGGAAGTATGAACGATCAATACCATTTGGAAACGCTGGCGGTGCGTGCTGGCACCTTAACCACCGAGTTTGGCGAAAACTCAGAGGCGCTGTTTTTAAACTCGAGTTTTCGCTTTAAAAATGCAGCGCAAGCGGCAGCACGTTTTGGCGGCACCGAGCCAGGTAATATTTATTCCCGTTTTACAAACCCGACCGTCACCATGTTTCAGGATAAACTGGCCGCACTTGAAGGCGCCGAACAATGCGTGGCGACTGCCAGTGGCATGTCTGCCATTCTGGCTTGCATCATGGGGATGTGCAGTGCAGGTGATCATGTGGTGGCGTCACGCAGTATTTTTGGCACTAGCGTGCAGTTGTTCACCAACATCCTCAAGCGCTGGGGTTTGGAGGTGACGCTGGTTTCCTTAACGGATCTTGATGCCTGGCAAGCGGCCATCCAGCCGAATACCAAACTGTTTTTTGCTGAAACGCCATCTAACCCGCTAACCGAGATAGGGGATATTGCCAAACTGGCAGCGATTGCGCATGCCGCAGGTGCTTATCTGGCGGTAGATAATTGTTTTTGTACACCAGCCTTGCAGCAGCCGCTTAAATTGGGCGCGGATATTGTGATTCATTCCGCCACCAAATATATCGATGGACAGGGTAGGGTGCTGGGCGGGGCGGTGTTGGGTAGTAAAGCCTTGATGGAGCCTGTGTATGGCTTCTTGCGTACGGCAGGGGTGACCATGAGTGCATTCAATGCCTGGGTGTTTGTGAAGGGGCTGGAAACATTGCAAGTGCGCATGGAGGCCCATGCGGCGCGTGCATCGGCTTTGGCGCAATGGCTGGAGCAACAGCCTGGCGTTGAACGTGTATTTTATCCTGGGTTAAGCTCGCACCCGCAATATGCCCTGGCGCAGCAGCAACAGCGACTGGGCGGTGGCATCGTCAGCTTTGAAGTGAAACCACGCGCCGGTCAAACCGGTCAGGAAGCCGCCTGGGCATTGATTGATGCCACACGCTTGATTTCGATTACCGCGAACCTGGGGGATGCCAAATCCACCATCACCCATCCAGCCACGACCACGCATAGCCGGGTGAGTGCTGAGGCGCGGGCTGAGGCGGGTCTCAAGGATAACCTGGTTAGAATAGCTGTTGGGCTTGAGCATGTTGAGGACTTGAAAGCCGATTTGCAATTGCTGACAACCTATTAATTTGTGTGCATGGTCTGTGAGTCGATTTGACTGCGAGGAGCATGGTCTGCAAAGGGAGCATTTAGGCTCCCTTTTGCATTTTACATAGGTTGTCCCTGCTTACGTTGAGGCACGTAAGGCCCGGGGTCTATCGGTGGTGATTTAGCAAGCGGAAGTGCGCTATTTATGCTAAAATCGCGTGATAACTTTTAACTATAAATTGGGTCAAGAATGAGTCAGTCTCCAGATCAATTTGCTAAAGAAACCCTGCCTATCAGTTTAGAAGACGAGATGCGCCGCAGCTATCTTGATTACGCCATGAGCGTGATTGTAGGACGGGCGCTCCCGGATGTTCGTGATGGTCTCAAGCCTGTGCACAGGCGTGTATTGTACGCGATGCACGAGCTGTCAAATGATTACAACAAGCCCTACAAAAAATCTGCGCGTATCGTCGGCGATGTGATCGGTAAGTATCACCCGCATGGTGATACGGCTGTGTACGACACCATCGTCCGTATGGCGCAGGACTTTTCATTGCGCTACATGCTGGTAGACGGCCAAGGTAACTTCGGTTCGGTCGATGGCGACAATGCTGCGGCGATGCGGTATACCGAAATCCGTATGTCCAAGATCGCACATGAGCTATTGGCGGATATCGAGAAAGAAACCGTAGATTTTGGCCCTAACTACGACGGCAGCGAGCAAGAGCCGCTCATTATGCCGACCCGAATTCCTAACCTGCTGATTAACGGTAGCTCAGGCATTGCCGTGGGCATGGCAACCAATATCCCGCCTCACAACCTCAACGAAGTATTGAATGCGTGTTTTGCCCTGCTCAAGCAGCCAGAAATCAGTGTGGATGAGTTGATTGAGTTGATCCCAGCCCCTGATTTCCCGACAGCCGGGATTATTTATGGCACGGCAGGCGTGAAAGAGGGCTACCGCACTGGCCGTGGCCGTGTGGTAATGCGTGGTCGCACCCACTTTGAAGACCTGGACAAAGGCGGTCGTCAGTCCATCATTATTGATGAGCTGCCATATCAGGTAAATAAAAAGACCCTGATTGAAAAAATTGCCGAGCTGGTCAACGAGAAGAAAATAGAAGGTATTTCTGACCTGCGCGATGAGTCCGACAAGTCCGGCATGCGCGTGGTGATTGAGCTCAAGCGTGGCGAAGTGCCAGAGGTGATTTTAAATAACCTCTACAAGCAGACACAACTGCAAGACACGTTCGGCATGAACATGGTGGCCCTGATGGATGGCCAGCCACGGTTGCTTAACCTCAAACAGATGTTGGAAGCGTTCCTGCGTCATCGCCGTGAAGTGGTGACACGCCGGACTGTGTTTGAGTTACGTAAAGCGCGTGACCGTGGGCATGTGCTGGAAGGCTTGGCAGTGGCGTTGGCCAACGTGGACGAGATGATTGCCATCATCAAGGCCGCGCCAACCCCGCCTGAAGCGAAAAAAGAGTTGATGGCCCGCAGCTGGCATTCACCAGTGGTCGAGGAAATGCTCAAGCGCGCCGCCATGGAGGCCTCGCGTCCAGAAGGACTGTCGGTCGATTTTGGCCTGACACCGCAAGGTTACAAACTGTCAGATGTACAGGCGCAAGAAATTCTGCAAATGCGTTTGCAACGTTTGACTGGTCTGGAACAAGACAAGATTGTCAGCGAATACAAAGAAGTGATGGATATCATTGCTGACTTGCTGGATATTTTGGCCAAACCTGAACGTGTCACCGCCATTATTGTGGACGAGTTGAATGAAATCCAGAAACAGTTTGGTGACAAGCGCCGTTCAGAGATCGAGCAGAATACGCAAGATTTATCGCTGGAAGATCTGATTACACCGCAGGATGTCGTGGTGACCTTATCACATACTGGCTATGTCAAATCGCAGCCGCTAGACGAATACCGTGCCCAAAAACGCGGTGGTCGTGGCAAGCAGGCGGCCGCCACCAAAGAAGATGACTTTATCGACAAGATGTTTGTCGCCAATACGCACGACTACATCCTGTGTTTCAGCAGTCGTGGTCGTGTGTACTGGTTAAAAGTGTATGAAGTACCGCAAGGTAGTCGTGTCAGCCGTGGCAAGCCGATTGTGAACCTGTTCCCGCTAGAGGAAGGCGAGAAGATCAATGCGATCCTGCCGGTGAAAGAGTTTGACGAAAATCACTACGTCTTTATGGCGACCGCAATGGGGACCGTGAAGAAAACAGCGCTGACCGAGTTTGCAAATCCACGTAAGTCCGGCATTATTGCCATTAACCTGGATGATGGTGACTACCTGATTGGTGCTGAAGTAACCAACGGCCAGAACGATATTGTGTTGGTCTCCAATGGTGGTAAAGCGGTCTGGTTTACCGAAGATGATGTGCGTCCGATGGGACGCGCGACGCGCGGTGTACGTGGCATGAAGCTGGCTGCGAAACAACAGGTTCTGTCCTTGCTGATTGCCGAGAACGATCAGCAGTCTGTCTTGGTTGCCACTGAAAATGGTTACGGTAAACGTACAGTGTTGTCCGAGTTCCGTCATTCCGGCCGCGGTACCCAGGGTGTGAAAGCCATTGCCATCAGCGAGCGTAACGGTCTGGCCATTGCTGCCAAGCTGGTGACGGCTGAGGATGAAATCATGTTGATCACGACCGGTGGCGTGCTGATTCGCACCCGCGTCAAGGAAATCCGTGACATGGGCCGTGCCGCACAAGGCGTGACGCTGATTAACCTGGGCGAAGGTGAAAAACTGTCTGGCTTGGAAAAAATTGTCGAAACTGATGACGACACTGACACCGACATTGAAGAATGACCTTACTCAAGAATATTTAGGCACATGAAACAGATTTTTAATTTTTCTGCCGGTCCGGCAGTGTTACCAAAACCTGTGCTGGAACGTGCCCAGGCTGAAATGCTGGATTGGCATGGTTCAGGCATGAGCGTGATGGAAATGTCTCATCGCGGCAAGGAATTTACCAGTATTCTTGAGAAAGCCGAAGCCGACTTACGTCAGTTATTAGCGATTCCCAGCAATTACAAAGTATTGTTTTTACAGGGCGGGGCGATTGCTGAAAATGCCATCATTCCCATGAACCTGTTAAACGGCAAGTCTGCTGATTATGTGGTGACGGGTTCCTGGAGCAAGCGTAGTGTTCAAGACGCAAAAGCTTATGGCCAGATCAACATTGCCGCAACGGCAGAAGCAGATGGCTTCACTCATGTGCCCGCATTTTCCGACTGGAAGCTCAATAAAGAGGCGGCCTACGTTCATTACTGCACCAATGAAACCATCAATGGGGTGGAGTTTCTTGAGGTGCCTGAGACGCATGGTGTGCCGATTGTTGCTGACATGTCTTCGCATATCCTGTCACGCCCGATTGACGTTTCAAAATACGGTGTGATTTATGGCGGTGCGCAGAAGAATATAGGCCCTGCCGGATTGTGCCTGGTCATAGTGCGTGAAGACTTGCTGGAGCAGGCTTCTCCGCTCACGCCGGCAGTGTTTCATTGGAAAACGCAGGCAGACAACCAAAGTATGATCAATACGCCACCGACTTACAGCATTTATATTGCTGGTCTGGTGTTTGAGTGGTTGCTGGCTCAGGGTGGCGTGGAAGCGATTGAGAAAATTAACATCGCCAAAGCCAACCTGCTGTATGACTATCTGGATCAAACCGAGTTTTACAGTAATCCGATTGAGCACGCCTATCGTTCGCGCATGAATATTCCCTTCCGTTTGCGTGACGAGGGCTTGAACGAAGCCTTCCTCAAAGCAGCGGATGCGCGAGGCTTATTGCAACTCAAAGGACATCGCTCAGTCGGCGGCATGCGTGCCAGCATCTACAACGCGATGCCGATTGAAGGCGTGCAGGCACTGGTCGCCTTCATGCAGGAATTTGAAAAAAATAATTCGTAAAACACATTAAAATTAAGCTTTAAATGTCTGATTTATTGAAACAATTTAGAGATAAAATTGACGCAATTGATGCGCAGGTGCTTGCGCTCGTCAACGAGCGTGCCAAGTTGGCACGCGAAATCGGTCATTTAAAAGATGATGGTGTGATCTACCGACCCGAGCGCGAAGCACAGATTATCCGCCGCCTGCAGGCTGAAAATCAGGGCCCGTTAGCGCCTGAAGCCGTGAGCCATATTTTCCGCGCCGTCATGTCAAATTGTCGCGCACTGGAGAAAGAGCTGGCCATTGCTTTTCTTGGCCCGCTGGGGACTTATAGTGAAGAGGCTGCACTCAAGCAATTTGGCGAGGGTAGGCAGGCCGTGGTGTGCGGCAGTATTGATGAGGTCTTTCGCACAGTAGAAGCAGGGCAGGCAGATTATGGCGTTGTGCCGGTCGAAAACTCAACCGAGGGCGCGGTGGGCATTACGCTGGATTTACTATTAGGCAGTGCGTTGCAGGTGGTTGGTGAAATCACTTTACCTGTGCACCACTGTTTGCTGTCGGCGCAGCAGGATCTCAACCAGATCACGCATGTCTTTTCGCACGCGCAGTCGTTGTCGCAATGTCATGAATGGTTGAACAAGGTACTGCCTAATGCCCAGCGCGAAGCAGTGACCAGCAATGCACGCGCTGCGCAAATGATTCATGAATTGGTTGCCACACAAGGCACGTTTGCAGCGGCAATTGCCAGCAAGCGCGCGGCAGAACTGTTTGACTTGAATATCCTGGCCGAGAATATTGAGGATGATCCCAAAAACACCACGCGTTTTCTGGTGTTGGGCAATCATGCTGTCGCGCCATCCGGCCAGGATAAGACCTCGCTCGTAATGAGCGCACATAACCAGCCAGGTGCTGTCCTGCAATTGCTGGAGCCTTTATCGCGTCATGGCGTGAGCATGACCAAGCTCGAGTCACGTCCTTCACGCCAGAATCTCTGGAACTATGTATTCTTTGTGGATATTGAAGGTCACCAGCAACAGCCGGCAGTGCAGGCGGCCTTGCAAGAGCTGGCTGCACGTGCCACTTTCCTTAAAGTGTTGGGTTCATACCCAACCGCCATTATTTAACTACGTCTTCGATTATGTCTGACTTATCCAGCGATACTATTTTGTCTGCTTTGGCGCCTGCCAATATTCGTGCGATTGCGCCTTACCAAGGCGGTAAACCGATCAGTGAACTCGCTCGCGAGATGGGCCTTAACGAAGCCGATATTGTCAAATTGGCATCGAATGAAAACCCGTTGGGCATGAGTCCGAAGGCGCAAATGGCGATAGAAGATGCCATCGATGACATCGCGCGTTATCCTGATGGTAATAGCTTTGTTTTGCGCGATGCCGTAAGCCACAAGTATGGCGTCACTCCCTCGCAAATTGTGTTTGGCAATGGTTCGAATGATATTCTGGAATTAGCGGCGCGCGCATTTTTGTCTGCAGGCGATGAGGTGATTTATTCACAACATGCGTTTGCCGTGTATCCCTTGGTGACACAGGCCGTTGGTGCCACTGGTATGGTGGTGCCCGCCATCGACTTTGGTCATGATTTGCCTGGTTTTTTAGGTGCTATGACGCCTAAAACCAAACTGATTTTCGTGGCAAACCCAAATAATCCAACGGGTACATTGATTCCTAAAGCAATATTAAAGGATTTTCTACGCCAGGTGCCTAAAAATATTCTGGTGGTATTGGATGAAGCCTATGACGAGTATCTGTCAGCCACGGACAAATCTGAAGCGATTGGCTGGCTAAGCGAGTTTGAAAACCTGATCATTTCGCGTACTTTTTCCAAAGCCTATGGTTTGGCCGGATTACGCGTTGGCTTTGGTCTGATGCATGCCAGCCTGGCTGATTTGATGAATCGCGTACGGCAGCCATTTAATGTGAATAATCTGGCACAAATTGCAGCGACAGTGTCTTTGCAAGATGACGACTTTGTGGCGCGCAGCTATGCCGCCAATCAGGCCGGGATGGCGCAAATTACCCAAGGCCTGACGCAATTAGGCTTGAGTTATATCCCGTCATTCGGCAACTTTGTCAGCTTTAAGGTGACCAATGCTGGTGCCGTTAATCAGGCCTTGCTCAAGCATGGCGTGATTGTGCGGCCGGTGGCCAACTATGAAATGCCGGATTATCTGCGCGTCAGCATCGGCCTGTTTAGCGAGAATGCACGTTTTCTGGACGTGCTGGAAAAGATTTTAAAGTCATGACTGCATACGAAAAATTAGCCACCGACGACGTCAGGGTGCTGGAAGTTAAACCGCTCATCAAACCTGCAGAGCTGTTGTCACGCCTGCAGGAAAGCACGGTGAGCACACAAAATATCCTGCAGACGCGCACGGCCATTCACCAGATTCTGCATCAGGGCGATGACCGCTTGCTGGTCATTGTTGGGCCATGCTCTATTCATGATACCGAGGCGGGCATGGAGTACGCCAGGCGTCTGCTTGACGTTCGTCAGCGCCTGGGCAACGAGTTGCTCATTGTGATGCGGGTCTATTTTGAAAAGCCGCGTACAACAGTTGGCTGGAAGGGACTTATCAACGATCCGCATCTCGATGGTACTTACGACATTAATTTGGGCTTGGAGAAAGCTCGCCGATTTTTGCTCGATGTAAATGAAATCGGCATGCCAGCCGCCACCGAGTTTCTGGATGTGGTTTCCCCGCAATACACGGCAGACCTGGTCAGCTGGGGCGCCATTGGCGCCCGTACGACCGAGTCGCAAATCCACCGTGAGCTAGCCTCTGGCTTGTCCTGCCCGGTGGGCTTTAAAAATGGTACCGATGGGGGCGCCAAAGTCGCGATTGATGCGATCAAGGCCGCTGCCAGCCCGCATCATTTCCTGTCAGTCACAAAAGAAGGCGAGTCGGCGATTTTTGCAACCAAGGGCAATGAAGACTGCCACGTGATTCTGCGCGGTGGCAAAACCCCTAACTACGATGCAAACAGCATTGCGGCCGTGTGTGATCAATTGGCTGAAGCGGGGCTGGCACCTGTTTTGATGGTGGATTGCAGTCATGGCAATAGCCAAAAACTGTATAAAAACCAGATGGTCGTGGTCGATGATGTCGCGAAGCAAATTGCTGGCGGCGATGCCCGGATCATAGGCGTTATGCTGGAGTCGCATCTCAATGAAGGCCGTCAGGATCATACGCCTGGTTGCAGCCTGAATTATGGTCAATCGATCACGGATGCCTGCCTAGGCTGGGACGACTCGGTCTCTGTGCTGGAGACACTGGCCGCAGCCGTGAAAGTCCGGCGCGCTAAGCGCGCTGCTGAGGAATAAGCCTCTCTGAACATCCGCCGTGCTCGAGGGCACGGCTTTTTTACGCCCATTTGCGAGCAAAACCTGAGTGCTCATGATAATCATGAGGGGGGAATCATTGTGAGTAGCAGGCTCTGACTGCAACGCATGCGTATGATGCCAGTCTTACTGATGAACAAGTGGCAAGCTGTTGCTGCAAGTGCAAACACAGAATTGTTGTATGATGCAGCGGTACAACACGATTAAAAGATCCAATGGAATAACGAGCGATTATGCATATACATGTTTTAGGTGCCGGGGCAGGCGGGGGCTTTCCGCAGTGGAATTGTAATTGTCAGAACTGTGATGGTCTGCGTAAAGGTACGATCAAGGCCAAACGCCGTACGCAATCATCCATCTGTGTCTCCAGTAATGGCATCGACTGGGTGTTGTTCAATGCCTCCCCAGATGTATTGCAGCAGATCCAGGAGTTTCCACCGTTGCAACCTGGGCGCGCCATTCGTGACTCAGGCATCCAGGCGATCATTTTGATTGATGCGCAAATTGACCACACGACAGGCTTGTTCATGTTGCGTGAAGGCCAGGTCAAGCGTGAGATTTATTGTACACAGGCCGTCTATGGCGACCTGACCTCTGGCAACCAGATTCTGAATATTCTGGGCCATTATTGCGGCGTGAATCATCATGAAATCCCGATTGATGCCAGTGATATCAGCCATGCGCACAGTTTTGAGATTCCCAACGTGCCCAATCTGCGGTTTACTGCCGTGGCCTTAAAGAGCGCAGCACCACCATATTCGCCACACCGCAATGACCCGCATCCGGGCGATACCATAGGCGTATTGATTGAAGAAATCACCACAGGCAAAAAGTGCTGGTATTCCCCAGGGCTGGCAGAAATTGAGCCGCATTTACCACCACTGATGCACCAGGCGGATTGCATTATGGTCGATGGCACTTTTTGGACCAATACTGAAATGCTGGACATGGGCTTGATGACCAAGACTGCACGTAGCATCGGTCATAATCCCCAGTCTGGCCCAGGCGGCATGATAGAAGAGTTGGACAAGTTTGGTACGGATAAGGCAGTGCGCAAGGTACTGATTCATATCAACAATACCAACCCCATTTTAAGGGAAGATTCCGCCGAACGCGCCATTCTGTCCGATCACAAGATCGAGGTGGCGTATGACGGCATGGACATCATTCTATAGGAGAGCATTATGAACGCAGTCAGCCACGATAACTTGCCATGGTCCCGCGAGGAGTTTGAAGCCAAACTCCGTGAAAAAGGGCAGGGCTATCATATCTATCACCCACTGCATATGTTGATGTATGAGGGCAAGTTGAGCCGAGAGCAACTGCAATGCTGGGTTGCCAACCGCTATTACTACCAGATCATGATCCCGCAAAAAGATGCGGCTATCATGTCTAACTGCCCTGATAAAGAAGTGCGTAAAGGCTGGATTCACCGGATTACGGATCATGATGGCTATGAAGGATCAGAGGGCGGCATAGAGGCTTGGGTCAAACTGGGGGAAGCCGTTGGCTTGACACGTGAACAGGTGACCTCACTCGAACTGGTGTCACCTGGCGTCCGTTTTGCGGTAGATGCTTATGTGAACTTTGCCCGTCAGCGCCCTTGGCAAGAAAGTGTCTGCTCCAGCCTCACCGAATTGTTTGCACCACACATCCACCAGCAACGCATCAGTTCCTGGCCCACCATGTATCCGTGGGTAAAAGAAGAAGGCTTTATTTACTTTAAAAAGCGTTTGACCGAAGCCCGTCGTGACGTTGAGCAGGGCCTGGATATTACGCTGGATTATTTCAGTGTTAGCCGTGACATGCAGTTGCGTGCGCTGGACATTCTGCAATTCAAGCTGGATGTCTTGTGGGTGATTGCTGATGCCATCATGCTGGCCTCTACACAAGTCAAGGTTGAAGACCGCGACTATACCCGTCAGCCCGTGATTAAATTCAGATAAGCGAAAGCATTGTGATGGAAAACAACATTCAACATTCAGATATTTACGCCATTGCCTTGCATCATCGCTTTCAATGGGAAGAGGCACAACAGAGTTATGTCATTCTGTTTCCTGAAGGCATGGTTAAATTGCATGGTGGCGCAGGCGAAATTCTGAAGCGTGTGGATGGCAAGACCAGTGTCGGTGAGATCGTGGCTGATCTGAAGGCCACGTTTCCCGACGCTGAAGATATTGAATCCGATATCGTCGGCATGTTTGACCTGGCGTTGGGTAAAGCCTGGCTACGCAAAATCAATTAAGCAAAGGTAACAACATGGCACAAATGAATAACGGTGTAGCATCCAGCGTGACGCGCAAACAGCCATTATGGTTGCTGGCGGAAATCACCTATCGCTGTCCATTGCATTGCGCCTTCTGTTATAACCCGACCGATTATGACAAGCATACCAAAAACGAATTAAGCACCGAGGAGTGGATCAGAGCCTTGCGTGAAGCCAGAAACATGGGCGCCATACAGCTGGGCATCTCAGGCGGGGAGCCTTTGTTACGCGATGATATTGAAGAAATTGTGGCAGAAGCGCACAAGCTGGGCTACTACAGTAACCTGATTACTTCTGGCGTTGGGCTGACCGAAAAACGTATTCAGGCCTTTAAAGAAGGCGGCCTGGATCATATTCAGTTATCCATGCACGATATCACTGAAGAAATCAACAACTTCATCACCAATACCAAAACCTTCGAACTCAAGAAAAAAGTCGCGGCCATGATCAAAGACCATGGCTATCCCATGGTGTTAAATGTGGTGATTCACCGCTATAACATTGGGCATGTCGACAAGATTCTCGAGATGGCCGAAGCGCTGGGGGCCGATTACGTCGAACTGGCCAATACGCAATATTATGGCTGGAGCCTGGTTAACCGCAGTCAGCTGATGCCGACGCGCGAACAGCTGGCAGAGGCCGAGCGCATGACCAACGCTTTTCGTGAGCGGGTAGGCAACAAGATGAAAGTATTTTTTGTCGTGCCGGATTATTTTGCCGATAGACCTAAAAAATGCATGAACGGTTGGGGCGAGGTGTTTATGATCGTCACCGCCAATGGCGACGTATTACCTTGCCACTCGGCGCGTGCGCTGCCCGGACTGATCTTCCCGAATGTGCGGGAAGATGGGCTGGAGTGGGCCTGGAATGAATCGCCAGCCTTCAACAAATATCGTGGGATGGATTGGCTCAAGGAACCTTGCCGCAGTTGCGATGAAAAAGAAAAAGACCTCGGTGGCTGCCGCTGCCAGTCTTATTTGCTCAGTGGCGATGCTGAGGCTGCTGATCCGGTCTGCACCAAGTCACCGCATCGACATTTAATTGATGAAGCAATCAAGGATTCGGAAAACCCTTTGTTACGTGAGCAACCGATCATTTTCCGTAACGATAAAAATTCCAAGAAATATGTAGAAGGCGATAAAGAGCGTATTGAGCAGTTTCACGCATTGCCTTGATGCCTTGCTCACCTGCATAATGTCAAAGGTGCCAGTTGGCACCTTTGCTTTTTAAAAGGGTATTTATTTTGCTTTCCCGTGCTTCTCTTTTGGTCCTGGTGCTGGCCATGCTCGCTGCTTTAGCCCCGTTTGCAATTGACACTTATCTGCCAGCCTTTCATGTGATGGCCGCTGAATTCGGCACAGATGAGCTGGCGATCCAGCAGAGTTTGACCTTATATCTGCTCCCTTATGCTGTGATGACGCTTTGTCATGGCGCGATTTCAGATGCGATTGGACGCATTACCACGATTAAATGGGGCCTGGCGATTTTTATGCTGGCCAGCCTGGGTTGTGCATTTGCACCAAACGTGCAGACCTTATGGCTGTTCCGCGCGCTACAGGGCGTCAGTGGCGGGGCAGGTAACACCGTGGCACGCGCGATGGTGCGCGACCTGTTTGACGGGCCACAAGCGCAACGGGTGATGGCCACGGTACAATTGCTCTTTGGCATTGCGCCTGCGGTGGCTCCCATTCTGGGCGGCGTATTGCTGGGCATCCATTGGCAAGCCATTTTTCTCTTTCTGGCATTATATGCGGCGGTTGCCCTATGGATGGCGGTGCGTCATCTTCCCGAGACCGTTAGCCCAGAAAAACGCATTGCTTTTTCAGTGGCTGGTATCGCCCACACCTATGGGAAAATGCTTAAGAACCGGCTGTTTCTATGTTTGATCACTTGCCTCGGTCTGAATTTTTCGGCGTTTTTTATTTATGTGCTGGCCAGCCCGGTGTTTCTGGTCAAACATCTGCATTTAAATAGCCAGCAATTTGGCTACCTGTTTATTCCTACGGTCACCGGAATGATGCTGGGCTCATGGATTTCTCGCTATACAGCGGGCAAGGTCGCTGCGGCCAGGCTGTTACGCTGGGCTTTTGCCTGGATGGTCGCCATTGCAATATTGAATGTCTGCGTGCAAGTGGCGGCAAGTGATCAGCTGCATGAGGCCTGGTGGTTAGCCATTTTGCCTATTGCCTTATTCAATATCGGCATGGCTACGGCCATGCCGGTGCTATCCATTGCCGCGCTGGATTGTTATCCAAAATTACGGGGGACGGCTGCCTCGGCACAGGCATTTATGCAAATGCTCTGTTCTACCTTGAGTTCGGCATTGGTGGTGCCATTGGTATGGCACTCGCCCTTGACACTTGCCTCCGCCATGCTCGCAATGACAGGCGTGAGCGCGTTGTTGCTGTTTTTCGTGCGTAGGTTAAAGGTCAGCGCTTAATGTGAGCTTCATCGTCACTTTTCTCTGCTTACTTTATCAGGGAGTGTGCGATACGCTGAAATATAGGGCATTTCCCGATTTGATCGCATGTTTGATACACCCTCAGCTGTTTTAAGATAAAGCTGTAAACACTTGCCTTAAGTGAGTGATCCTAAAAAGAAATAGTGGGAGTCAAATATGGAAATGAACCGCGAACAAGAAGCGCAAAAAGCGTATGTCAGGCTGCTGACCGGTCAGGGCGTCAGCCAACGTGTTTTGGTACAGCGTGAATTTGTCATTGTTCGGTTAAGTGCATTTTTGAAAGATATTCCTGCAGATGGTAGCCATTATCGCCAGGCCGTAGACCGCTTTATTGCCGGTATTGATCCGGCAGAGATTCCAACGGTCTTACCGGTGATTCGTGAGTTTTTCTCGTTTTGGGTACGCGACATCAAGGCGATTGCCGCCATGAGCCAGGCAAAAGTCTTTAGTGGCACAACACCGGTGACCACTGTCACGCAGGATGAGCTGTTCAAGCATTGGTATGAGTTGGATAAAACCGTATTGAATAGCCAGGAAAAACAAACAATAGATGCATTTGAGCAGGTGATACTGATGCGTGGTTACGAGCCATCGGTATTCAAGGAGCGCATGCGCATGGCCAAATGTCTGCTACTTTCGTTGCGTCATGTGTCGTACAAGCAATCACACAGCTATCGCCAAATGGTCGATCGCAATCTGCCTCTGTTCAATGCGCTGGGTTCCCAGCATACCTTCTTGAGTGTTTCGCGCGAGTTTTATTATTTCTGGCGTGCTGATATGCTGAAACCGCAATCTTCACCAGCCAAGCCTGCTGTGAGCCAATCACGTGATATGGCCATGGCGGCATAATTGCCTGAGTCGCTATTTGGCTGCATCATCCCTGGTATTGGGGGAAGGTAACAAAAAACGCCAGCTTAGCGCTGGCGAATTTTTTGCAGGATCAATGCCGCTAGCTCTTCAATCGAGCGGCTCGTTGAGTCTGCCCATGGGATGCCAGCCTTACGCATCATGCCTTCGGCAATTTCGATTTCCTTGCGGCAGTTATCCATGGAGGCGTAAAAGCTGTCTGGACGGCGCTCGCTACGCACGGAGTGCAGGCGCTCAGGTTTGATGGTCAGACCAAAGATTTTGTCCAGGTTTTTTTGTAAAGCCGCGGGCAGGGCACCGCGTTCAAAGTCTTCTGGAATCAATGGATAATTGGCCGCCTTGATACCAAACTGCATGGCCAGGTAAATACTCGTCGGTGTTTTCCCGCAACGAGAAACCCCGATCAGAATCACATCCGCTTCATCCAGCCCCGAGTTAGTCATGCCATCGTCGTGGTTGAGCGTGAAGTTAATCGCCTCCATGCGCTCAAGATAACTTTGCCCTTTGACGCTATAAGCAATGCTGGCGCCTGTCAGTGGCTCTTGGTTAAGCTCGGATCCCAGCGGGTAGATAAAGCGATGGAACAGGTCAATAAAGTAAGCGTTGGCCTGCTTTAAATGATTACGATGCTCACCGTTACCGATGGACATAATCACGATAGGACGAATCCCATCCTGCTCAGCCACTCGTTGGATATGTTCAAACGCGGCTTGTACTCTTTCATCGTTATCGGTGAAAGGCAGGCGGGTCGTGGTGAATTGTGTGTTTGGAAAATGCTCGAGCAGCTTGCTCAAGGCACCCGCCGTAATCCCCGTACCATCAGAAATAATAAATACAGAACGGTGATTCATACAGGTAGGTGCCTCAAGTCAAATGCTGTTTTAATACTGACTGCTTATTTTTTTGTCAGACGTTGCCAGGTCGCAACCACGGTATCCGGATTCAGCGACACGGACTGGATGCCTTCGGCAACTAGCCACTCAGCAAAGTCTTCGTGGTCAGAAGGACCCTGACCGCAAATCCCGACGTATTTGCCCAAACGGTTGCAGGTATTGATGGCCATCTTCAACAGCACTTTCACTGCATCATTACGCTCGTCAAACCCATCGGCCAGGATGCCTGAGTCACGGTCCATGCCCAATGTCAGCTGTGTCAGGTCATTGGAACCGATGGAGAAGCCATCAAAGTACTCCAGGAACTGCTCTGCCAGCAAGGCGTTGGCCGGGATCTCACACATCATAATCAGGCGCAGACCATTTTCGCCGCGCTTCAGGCCATTGGCTGCCATGATTTCGGTCACGGCACGCGCTTCTTCCAGCGTACGAACAAACGGAATCATCAACTCAACATTGGACAAGCCCATTTCATCACGTACTTTTTTCATGGCCTGGCATTCCATGGCAAAACACTCTTTAAAGTCTTCAGCCATGTAGCGCGCTGCACCACGGAAACCAATCATTGGGTTTTCTTCATCGGGCTCATAAATGTCGCCACCGACCAGTTTTTTGTATTCGTTAGACTTGAAGTCTGAAGTACGCACAATCACTGGTTTTGGATAGAAAGCGGCGGCAATAGTCGCCACGCCTTCGGCCACTTTGTCGATGTAGAACTGTTTGGGGCTGGCATAGCCGCGGGCACGGTTCTTGATCGTCGCCTGTATGGCTGCCGGCATGGCGTCAACGTTCAGGATAGCTTTCGGGTGAATGCCAACCATGTTGTTAATCACAAATTCTAGGCGGGCCAGACCTACACCGTCATTTGGGGTTTGCGCAAAGGTAAACGCCATATCCGGGTTGCCAACGTTCATCATGATCTTGCAGGGTGGTTTGGACAGCTCGCTATTGGATTGCGTAGACACTTCATAGTCCAGCGCGCCGTGATAGACAAAGCCGGTTTCACCTTCTGCACAAGACACCGTCACAATCTCGCCATCGCGCAACAGGTCAGTCGCGTTGACCGAGCCTACGATCGCTGGAATGCCCAGTTCACGTGCAATAATCGCTGCGTGGCAAGTGCGGCCGCCACGGTTAGTCACCAAGGCGCTGGCGCGCTTCATGACGGGCTCCCAGTTCGGGTCAGTCATGTCGGCAACCAGAACATCCCCTGGCTGTACTTCATGCATTTCAGAGGGATCCAGCACGATACGCACTGGACCAACGCCTACTTTTTGTGTCACAGCACGACCGGCGACCACTGGCACGGAGGCGTGTTTTTGCAGCTTGAAGGTTTCTGTGACATTGTTAGCCGCTTCCTGTGATTTCACTGTTTCAGGACGGGCTTGCAGGATGTACAGTTTGTTATCCAGACCGTTTTTACCCCATTCAATATCCATTGGACAGCCATAATGCTGTTCAATCGTCATGGCATAGCCGGCCAATTCCAGAATGTCCGCATCAGTCAGGGAGTAGCGGTTGCTTTCAGCAGGATCAACTTCCACAGTGTGGGTGGATTTTCCGGCTTGTGTCGCATCCGAGAATATCATCTTGATCAGTTTTGAGCCCATGGTGCGACGCACAATGGCTGGTTTTCCTTGCGCCAGCAATGGCTTATGTACATAAAACTCATCCGGGTTAACCGCCCCTTGCACCACCGTTTCACCCAAGCCGTAAGAAGAGGTGATGAACGCGACATCACGGTGGCCGGATTCAGTATCAATGGTAAACATGACACCGGCACAGCCAATGTCTGAACGTACCATTTGCTGCACACCTGCAGACAAGGCAACATCGGCGTGCACAAAACCTTTGTGTACACGGTAGGAGATAGCACGGTCGTTATATAAAGAAGCAAACACTTCCTTGATGGCGTGGTTGATGTTGTCCAGGCCATGAATATTGAGGAAAGATTCTTGCTGACCGGCAAAAGAAGCATCAGGCAAATCTTCAGCGGTGGCAGAAGAGCGCACCGCAAACGTGGTCCCTGGCGCTGATTTTTCAATCAATTTGGCATAATTGTCAGCAATCGCCGCCTGCAGGACAGGGGGGAACTCGGCTTCCATGATCCATTGGCGAATTTGTGCGCCTACGCGAGCCAGTTCTTGCGTGTCATCAGCATTTAGCTTGTCTAGCAAATCGTTAATCTTGTTGTTCAGTCCGCCTTGCGCTAAAAACTCACGGTAGGCATCTGCGGTCGTTGCAAAACCAGTTGGAACGCGCACACCTTTGGCAGAGAGCTGAGAAATCATTTCACCCAGTGAAGCGTTCTTGCCGCCCACGGATGGCACATCGGTGTTTCGTAGATTCTCAAATGGAATAACATGACTTACCATATAAAACCCTTAATGATTTAAAACTGGTGATAATCTATCGCGAAATGCAATGGATTGAATTCGATAAATAGAGGCCGTTTGCCAGACATCGTCTGATTATAGAATGACTTTTATTCCGTGCATTATGCCAAAATCATGTTTTAATGTCACGTCAACGTCAAAGACGTGAAATAATTTTTTTCACACTAAATAATATTAATGCCATGAATGCTCAGATCCCTGTCGATCGTTCGGTCAGTGTGGCCACTTATGGGCGTTTGCACCTGGGTTTTTTTAACCTCGGTGCGGACGATACGCGCCGGTTTGGCAGCATGGGGGTGGCGATCGATGCCTTTCAAACCTCGCTGACTGCCAGTATTGGCCCACAGTCTGCGCCACTGGATAGCTGGGCCGCTGCCATTGTACACCGTCATCTGGCTGCGCTTGGCGTGCAACAAGCCGTCAATCTGAATATACAGCAGGCAATCCCTCGCCATGGTGGGCTGGGCTCAGGCACGCAGATGGCCCTCGCCATTGGCGTCGCCCTCAATCACCTGTTTGCTCACACACTCACTGAATCGCACATTGCAGCCTTGCATCAGCGTGGTGGTCGTTCGGGCATAGGCATTGGTACCTTTGTTCAGGGCGGCCTGATTGTCGATGGCGGCCGTGGCCCGAATACCGTGGTGCCTCCCATTCTGGGTAGGCATGCGTTTCCGCAAGACTGGCATTTTTTGCTAATCACCGACAATAGCCGCGATGGCCTGCATGGGCAAGGTGAAAAAACAGCATTCCAACAATTGGCCCCGCAATCGGCCGCAGCCACCCAGGCGATACAGCAGCAACTGCTCAGTCACGGACTGCCTGCCTTGATCGAACAGGATTTTGCTGCATTCAGCCAGTTTGTAGGCGATTTGCAAGCCTACAATGCCGAGTATTTTGCCCCGGCCCAGGGTGGCCTCTACGCCAGCCAAGGCGTCAGCCAGATTCTGGAGCAGCTCAAAGCGCAGGGGCATCGTGGCTTGGGGCAAACCTCCTGGGGGCCGACCGGATTTGTATTATTACCAACGCGTGCAGCAGCGGTAGCGTTGCAGATGCAATTGCTTGCCAGGTATGAAGATCGGCCTGCACTGGGGTTTATCGTCACGGCAGCCATAAATTCGCCAGCCTTGATTGAGGTCAAGGCATCTGTCGATTAACTTTTATTAAGATAATTTTGAAAAGTTACAATTTTCACGGTCTGCTCTTGATTTTGAACGGGGCTCTTAGTGTGTATATTTGAGCATGAATCTATTTAACAAACGGTTTCAGGGGGAACAATGAAGAAAACCAGCATTATGCATTTGTTTACAGCCGCAAAAAATGCGAGTCCATTTGATGTCAATATGGCATTTGATGCAGGCTATGAAAAAATTATTTCTTATACCGACGTCACCCTGAATGAAATCATTCCATTGACTCAGGATGCCATTTTCTCCCGCAGTCCGAGTGGCCTCAAACAACAGGCCTTGTTTTTTGGCGGCCGTGATATTCAAGTCGCGCTTGAAATGCAGAAGCAGGCACGTAGTGCCATGTTCAAACCTTTTGAGTGTCATACTTTTTCTGATCCTTCTGGCGCGTTTACAACCGCTGCAGCCATGTTGGCCAAGGTTGATTTTTACTTGCAAAAATCCGGCAGCGGCCTGGGCAAGGAAAAAGTCGCCATTTTTGGCGCCAGTGGTACGGTGGGTTCTACCGCGGCATTGATCGCGGCACGCCAGGGCGCAACGGTGCTAATGGTAGCCCATGCCGAAATCGCGAGCATGCAGGCTTATGTGGACAAGTTGTCGACCAGTTACGACGTCAAATTGCAAGTGGTGGATGGTAGCAATGAAGCTGCGAAAATGGCGGTGTTGAACGAAGCCAGCGTGGCATTGTGTGCAACCCCGGCCGGCGTGCGTGTGCTGGAGGTGCGTCATTTCGTCAACTCCAAAACACTGAAGGTGGTTGCAGATGTCAATGCCGTACCGCCGTCTGGCATTGAAGGCGTGGACACCTTCTCGAATGGTGGCATGATTGAAGGCACGCAAGTCGCCGGTTTTGGTGCGCTGGCGATTGGTCAGCTCAAATATGTCACCCAGAATAAATTGCTGGAGCAAATGTTGCAGAGCGAGAGCCCGATGCACATTGACTATCACGAGGCATATGAATATGCCTGTGCGCACGTAGAATAGGCTGCGCTTGCGGTTGGCCATTTTGTCGCACAGTGCACGCATTTATAGCCAGATGGCACGACGTGAGGGCTTTGACGTGTTGGCTGTGGACGCGTTTGCGGATGCCGAGACGCGACAAGCCGCACAAGCCTGTTTTATCTGGCCAGGGTTTGACAACCCCGGGGCTGCACACGGGATGGCCGACCTGCTTGCGCAACTCGATATGTTTGCGCCAGAGGCCGTTGTGTTCGGTTCAGGATTTGAAGCCAATACAAAAGCGTATCAAGCATTGTGCGAGCGCTATCCAGTGTACGCCAATGCTGCTGAGGTCGTGATGCAGGTGAAGGACCCCTTCGTATTGCAGCAGACTTGTGAGCGCAGCGGCGTAGCATCGCCCATGGTGACAAGGCAAAAGCCGGTTTCTGGCACTTGGCTGTATAAACAGATCGGAGCATGCGGTGGCGGGCATGTGCAGATTGATGATTTCGCAGCGACAGGGCCGTCTGCAGCTTTTGACCAAACCTATTGGCAAGTTTTTCAAGCGGGCCAGGCCGTTGGTCTGTTGTTTATCGCCCAGTCGAACGCATGCCAGCTGATTGGCGTACATGCGCTCAAACAGCGCCCCGGCGGCTTTACCTATGCCGGCGCGAGCCGCCTGCACGATGAAAAAATATGGGCGGCAGCGCAGCAGGTGTTGAACGCGCTCCTGCCAAAGTTAAATTTGGTTGGCTTGAATAGCCTGGATGCGATCTGGGTAGAGGACACTTTACATGTGCTCGAGATCAATCCACGACTCAGTGCCAGCATGCGATTGTATAGCCAGAGGCCTCTGATACAGGCACATCTGGCCAGTTGCCAGCAAGCGCAAGGGCCTGCACTTAGTCGACTGACAGGCTACGCCAGCCATTGTATTGCTTATGCCCAACAGGCTATCACGGTCGGCTCACTCGACTGGCCAGAATGGGTAGAAGATCGGCCAACAACCCATGAGATTGCAGCTGGGCAACCGGTGTGCAGTCTTTATGCTGAAGCAGAGACTGCGTGCGGGGTGCGCGCGGCCTTGCAAGACCAAAAAACACAACTTGAAAAATTATGGGGGACGTATGTCTGCAAGCACATCGAATTCAATATCCACTAATGAGCAACCGTCAAGCATTAGCGTTCAACGCTACAGCGCACCGCTAGTTGCTGAGCTGGTTGCCAATGCAGCCGCCTTGGGCTGTGCGGTATCCACGCACGAGACAGGGGCAACCATCGTCGATGCGGGCATTCAAGTGCCGGGAGGATTGGAAGCTGGTCGCCTGATTGCTGAAATCTGTATGGGCGGACTCGGTAATGTGGCCTTGCGCCATGTGCCGCAATTTGCCAACTGGCCATTAAGTGTGGTGGTCACGGCCAAACAACCGGTGATTGCCTGCCTGGGCAGCCAGTATGCCGGTTGGGCGCTGTCGCATGAAAAATTCTTTTCGCTGGGTAGCGGCCCTGCAAGGGCGATTGCGCAGCGTGAAGAGGTGTTTAAAGACATCAATTACCGCGACCAGGGCGAGCAATCGGTATTGGTGCTTGAAACTGACAAGGTGCCGCCTGCCGCCGTGATTGAAAAAGTATCCAAAGACACCGGGCTTCCGGCGAATAAACTCACCTTTATCCTGACGCCCACACGCAGTGTGGCCGGTTCATTACAAGTGACTGCGCGCGTGCTCGAAGTAGCCTTGCATAAATGTCACGCCTTGCATTTTGATTTGTCTGCCATTGTGGATGGATACGGGATTGCGCCGGTGCCTGCACCATCGCCTGACTTTATCGTCGGCATGGGCCGCACCAATGATGCGATTTTGTTCGGTGGCTTTGTGCAGTTGTTTGTGAATACGGACGATGCTGCCGCAGAAGCCCTGGCAACACAATTACCTTCTTCCGCCTCCAAAGACTATGGTCGTCCTTTTGCTGAGGTATTTAAAGCGGTCAATATGGACTTTTACCAGATTGATCCGATGTTATTCTCTCCGGCCAAAGTCAGTGTCAGTAATGTGAAAACAGGCCGCACATTCTTTGCCGGAAAGTTTAATGAAGATCTTTTAAATCAATCTTTTGGTAGCTAAATCTAAAGTGATTTAATATGTTCTGAACGCAGGCGTCGGGTCTCAAAACCTGCACCTGCGTCATCGTACAAGCCTTATGCAAGTTGTTCCCATTTTTACTGACGAAGTGGCCCAGGCCGGTGGCTGGCATGGTCAGAGCTTGGCTCAGGCGTTTGCACGTCGTGGCTGGCAAGCGCTGATGGTGTCACTGGATAGCTGTCATCTGAGTATCGCTAATCAGCAGGTGCTGATTCATATCCCCGGCTTGACCCAACCAGCCCCCATGGCCTTTGTGCGTGGGGTGGCCGCAGGCACGACACAACAAATTATTACGCGCATGAACCTGCTGCATACTTTGCAGCGGCAGGGCATGGTCATTTATAACTCGGCACGTGCCATCGAAACCACGGTGGATAAAGGGCTCACCAGTCAATTTTTGGCAGAGCAGGACGTGGCGACGCCAGCTACCTGGGTTTGTGAGCATCGGCACATTGCGCATATGTTGATGCAGCAGGCACTGGATACTGGAAAAACGCTGGTGATCAAGCCTTTGTTTGGCTCGCAAGGCAAAGGCGTGCGTCTCATCGAAAGCCGTCAGCAGTTTGCCTTGCCGCAAGACCCTTTCGTTGATGGCGTGTATTACTTGCAGGAAAAAATTGAATGCGGGCCTTACCAGCATGATTACCGTGTGTTTGTGGTGCGCGGGGAGCCGATTGCCGTGATGCAGCGGCAAGGTGACAGCTGGTTGCATAATGTGGCGCGTGGTGCACGTTGCAGTGCCTGTGACGAACAGGATGTGGCTGACATTGGCGTGCGTGCTGCACAGGCTGTGAATATCGCCTATGCCGGGGTCGACGTGATGCGGGACAAGCATGGCAAATTGTGGGTGATCGAGGTCAACAGTATCCCGGCCTGGCGTGGGCTGCAAAGTATTACCTCGTTTGACATCGCGGATGTGCTGGTCAATGATTTGTTACAGCTGGCTGATGCTTAAATGATGCAGATGAATACACAGATTCAAACCGCCTATTTGCAGGCTTGCCTGGCCGAGCTAGAAGCGCTCAAGCCCGGCAATGTGCATATTTTTGCCGATGGACATGGCATGCAGGTCCAGCATTTCGTTGAGAGCGCACGTGTCTCGGCACCTGCGCTGTGTGATGATGCACAATTTGGCAAGCGCAGCCTTGGGCAACGTATTTTGCAGGCCTTGCAGGCCACCTACACCCAAGTCGGTTGCAATACCAATTTGGGGATTGTCTTGTTGGCCGCGCCGCTGGTGCAGGCTACGGTGGATTATGCGGCTTTGCCGTTAAAGACCGGCTTGCAGCAAGTCTTGCAGCAGACCACGGTGGAAGATGCGGCAGCGGTCTATGCCGGGATTCGTCTGGTGAATCCGGCCGGCATGGGGCAGCGCAGTGAGCATGATGTCTCAGAAGCGCCACAGATCACCTTGTTGCAAGCCATGCAACTGGCCAGCGCGCAGGATGAAATCGGCCGTCAATATAATGAGGGCTATGCCCGTCTGTTTGAGGAAGCACTGCCCCTTTATCATGAACAATGCCAACGCTGGGAACGTCCCGCCTGGGCGTTGACGGCGGCTTATTTGTACTGGCTTTCAAGCGTGCCGGATAGTCATATTGTACGCAAATATGGCTTGCAGACAGCGCTGGAGGTGCAAACTACCGCCGGGCAGCATTATCAGGCACTGCTGGCGCTAGATAATCCTAAAACCTACCTGCCTGCATTGCTGGCCTGGGATCAGTCACTCAAAGCGGAGCGCTTAAATCCGGGCACCAGTGCGGATTTAACGGTCATCACAGCCATGTTGGCAACCATGCAAACAACGGGCGCCCACACCCTATAAGTCAATGCCTGACCTGCGGTATACTGCAGGATTGACATGTTTTAGTCAGTCTGGAGCCGCGTATGTCCGAGCAAGTATTCACCGAGCAGGAAATTCAACAGCATCTGAGCGCATCTTTGCCGCATTGGTACTATGAAGAAGGCTGGATACGCCGAAAATATAAAACCAATAGCTGGAAAGGGACGCTGATGGTGGTTAACACCATCGGTCATCTAGCAGAAGCGGCTTGGCACCATCCTGACCTGACGGTTTCTTATGCCTTTGTCATCGTCAAGTTATGCACGCACAGCGCAAAAGGCATCACGATGAAAGACATAGAACTCGCCAGAAAAATTGAAGAGGTGATTCAATGGCAACCTGCTCAGCAAGCAGGCTCAGCCTTAGAGGGCACACCACAAGATGACCTCCGCTTTAGTTACGTCAAATACGACCAATAACTGTTTTTACGTTTAATCTTCATTGTTGTTGTATGCCTGCCCCAGATAAAAGCCATCTACCGCCAGCGATCTTTTTTATGGGCCCGACGGCTAGTGGCAAAACAGCCGCCACCATTGCGCTAGCCCAGCGCTTTCCGGTGGAAATCATCAGTGTCGATTCTGCGCTCGTCTATCGCGGCATGGACATTGGCACCGCCAAACCCGATGCCGAGACCTTGCGCCAGGCGCCACACCATTTAATCGATTTAATCACGCCACTGGAGCAGTATTCCGCCGCCCAATTTGCCAAGGATGCGTTAGCGCTCATGCACACTGCCACCGCCAACGGACGCATCCCGGTGCTCGTGGGCGGCACCATGCTTTATTTCAACGCCTTGCAACATGGCTTGAGCGACTTGCCGCCGGCGGACCCTGTCATCCGCGTGCAAATCGAAGCTGAAGCCAGTGCGGTTGGCTGGCCTGCCATGCATGCCCAATTAGCCAGCATAGACCCCAGCGTCGCTGCCAAAATCCATACCACTGACTCACAACGCATCGAACGCGCCTTGGAAGTGTATCGCATCAGTGGTCAGCCCATGAGTGTCCTGCGCGCGCAGTCCGAAAAAGTCACGCTACCGTTTGATATCCTCAAAATCGCCCTCATGCCTAGCGATCGCGGTGTCTTGCATCAGCGCATTGCCGATCGTTTTCAAGCCATGCTGAAACAAGGCTTTATTGAGGAGGTTCAAGGCTTGCTCAATTCCTATCCGCAACTCACCACCGAGACACCAAGTATGCGTTGTGTCGGTTACCGTCAGGTGTTGCAGCACCTCAATGACGAGATTGACCTGCCCACCCTGGCTGATCACGGCGTCTACGCGACGCGGCAATTGGCGAAGCGCCAACTCACCTGGTTACGTGGTATGGATGATGTCGAGGTCCTGGATTGCCTGAGTCATGATTGGACAAATCAGATGCTGACAAAGATAAAATCGCATCTCTAATTGTTGATTGATGTTTGAAACAAAAAAGCCTGACAAGAATGTCAGGTTTTTTACTATTGCAGAACCTATTTAATAGGCGCTGTCTTGTCCCACGGCGGTCAACCAAACGGTTTTTGCTACGATCAACATATCCAGACGAGGGCTCCAGTTGCGCAAGTACTCCAAATCGTAATGTACCCGCTGCTCCATTTTTTCCAAGGTGTCAGTCTCGCCACGAAAGCCGTTGACCTGCGCCCAGCCGGTAATCCCAGGCTTGACCTTATGGCGCACCATATAGCCTTTAATCAGTTTGCGGTACTCTTCATTATGCGCCACCGCATGAGGGCGTGGCCCAACAACACTCATGCGTCCTTGCAGCACATTAATAAACTGAGGTAACTCATCCAGTGACGTTTTGCGCAAAAAAGCACCCAGGGGCGTGATGCGCTGGTCATTTTTAGTCGCTTGCGTCACTTTGGTACCATCCTCAGTCACGGTCATTGAGCGGAACTTATACACCAGAATCTCCTGGCCATCCAACCCGTAACGGCGCTGCTTGAATATCACCGGACCTGGGGAGGTGAGTTTTACCCCCGCTGCGATAATCAGCAAGATGGGGGAGATTAATATCAGTACAATTAATGAAAACAAAATGTCTGCCGTGCGTTTAATCATGCCGTCCACCCCTGTAAACGGCGTTTCGCAAACAGAAACCACAGGAATGCCATTCACGTCGGAAACCCGGCCCTGAATCAAATCAGTGACAAAAATATCAGGCACAAAATAAATTGAGGCGGTGGTATCTTTCAAGTCATCCAGCAGTTTCAAAATGCGAGGATGGCTAGACATCGGCAGCGCAATATAAATAGTATGTATCTGGTGTGACTTGCAGTAGAGAGGAATATCCGTCAAGGCGCCTAAGATCTCAAAGCCATGATTCTGGGGCGCGCGCTCAGGCGCGCGATCCTCAAAAAAGCCCAATACGTTGACACGGCTATATTCATCAGCCAGTAAATTATTTGCAACAACCAAGCCTTGTTCATTGAGGCCAATGATCACTGCATTTTTGGCTGCCCCCTGCAAACGGATGAAAAATGGAGAAAGCTCTTTGAGTGCCGTCAGGCCCAGAATCTGCGCAATAGGTGTACCGATTAGCCATGTATAAATGATTTGAGGCGTAAATAGCGACATGTAACCAGTGATTTCGGCAAAGATCAGCACCATGCTTGCCAACAATAACCACTGAAAAATGACATCCCGCGACATTTTCCAAAAACCTAACCGTATTTTTGCGCCACTTGGAAATGTGACCGAAAACAAAAGAATTGAGGTGAAAAAGATCGAGATTGGAATACGGTCTTCAAAATAGATAAAAATTCCCCACATGAAAAAAACCATAATCAGCGGCTCGACAATCGACTCTACAAAATAAAGCGGGCTGCGTGGGCCAGAAGAGAGTCCAGCAATGGTTCTGATTGGGGGTTTGATTGTTTTTTTCATGATTTCTAAGTTCTGGGTATCGATTTGAGTTTAACCAAATTAAACAAAGTCAGCAATTACCAATTGGTAAGAAAACTAAAGGGATGATGATAAAAATATATTTTTCTTTCACTGAGGAGTTTACGCGCCAAGGTCAAGATAATAAAACGATTATCAAAAAGTTAAATTTCTGTAGTAATAAATCCAGATTTACAGGTTAGAATGTAAGTCAAGTATCTAATCGAAGTTGCTTAAATTATGTCATCACACAAGCAATCACAAAAAATCAGAATAAATCCCGCTTTACAATGTTGGCTTGCTTTTTCGTTTGGTATTGCTTCAGTCAACGTCGTTGCTGATGAGTTTGATACTTTGCAATTCAATACCTCTGTAAGTCGTGCTTATGATGACAACTTATTTAGAGTTAAAAATAATCAAACATCTGACCAAATTACGACCTATACTGCGGGTATCAAGCTTGATAAAACATATTCTTTACAACGTATTATTGCTGACATTTCATATGTAGATTACAAGTATCAAAATAGTACTTTTCTGGATTTTGATGCAATTAATTACGATGCAAAATGGCTATGGTCGTTGACTCCAGCTTTGACTGGCACCTTGTCAACAAGCAGAAATAAGACTTTGAATGGGTTTAGTGATTTTCGTTTGCTTACACAAAACATTAGGACAACCGACGTCAATCAATTTAGAGCTGAATACTCTCCATATAAGGTTTGGGCATTAATTGCCGGACTAACAGAGTCAGATGTTCAAAACAGTCAAACCTTTAACGCAATTGCGCAATATAAAGCGACAGCATTAGATTATGGTGCAAAATATAACTTTGCCTCGGGCAGTAATTTAAGCTTTCTCGCCCATAACCGAGATGGTAAGTTTGATCGCGCATTAAATCCTAATGCACTGTTCGATAATGGATTTAGTGAGAATGAGTTTGAACTTGACTTCGTGTTGAAACCCACTGGTAAAAGCAACCTTACAAGTAAAATTGGACACTTATCAAGAGAGTATGACAATTTTACAGTGCGTAACTATGATGTCTGGATTGGGTATGTACGTTACGATGTGCTTTTAACTGGAAAGATCAGAGCCAGTATTGATTTGACTCGCTCAGCAAGTCCCTTTGAGACTGAATATAGTACATACAGCCTGACTGATTCCGCAACTCTAGGGTTTAATTATTTATATTCGGAAAAAATTACAATCTCCTTAAATGGTCGCCTTGCAGAGCGTGATTTCAAAAAACGAGTGTTGTTGACAGCAGCTTCAAGAAATGATGACGAAAAGAGCATCTCTGCTTCGTTATCATGGCGGCCAATTAAAAATGTCGGTTTGACTTTAAACACTAGCCGATCAAGTCGAAACGCAAGTACCTCTTATAACAGTTTTGACTACGAAGATCTCACTACGAGCGTTATGGTCGATTTAAAGATCTGATTAATTATTTGTTAGGGATAACATTCCAAGATTAGCGCTAATACTTAATTCTTCTTAAAAACCTGAAATTTAAGAAATATGTCACAAACAATGGGTTTAATGACAAATTAAATCTATCTGTTGAATTAATATTTTTTAAATATCCAATTAAACTTGCATTAAAGTTGCCGTAATACGTATTTAATTATTAACGACGAAAAGAGTTCATCGCTTATGAAACAGTTTTTTAAGTTACTCTCAACCATTTTAATATTAGTAGTTTCAACATTGGCCCATGCAGACTATACCCTTGGTGCAGGGGATTATGTCAGAGTCACAGTGTATGGCGATGCAGATTTAATGCGTGAGACACGTGTTTCAGAGGATGGCGTATTGACGATGCCTTTAATTGGTGAGGTCAAGGTGGGTGGTTTAACTACCATCGAAAGTGAAAAGCGCATTGCAGAACAGTTAAAACGTGGCGGCTTTATCGCCAATCCACAAGTTTCGGTGCTTGTATTGGAGTTTATGAGTAAAACAGTCTCTGTGTTAGGTGGAGTGCTCAAGCCAGGCCGTTATCCAATCACCAGACCAACTGATGTGAAAGATATGTTGGCAGAAGCTGGTGGACTCAATGCTGAGGCCTCCGAAATCATTACGGTTGTGCGTGGTGACAAACGCAGCGAGTATGATTTACATGAGGTGATTGAACATCGCAACCTAAATGATCAAGACATCAGACTGACAGGTGGCGAAACAATTTACGTGAGTATGCGCGACGTGGCCGTAACCGGCCAGGTTTTACGTCCCGGTAAATATGGTATTCAAGGTGGAACACGCAAAATCAGTGATTTTGTCGCCTTGGCGGGAGGATCTACCGAAGCTGGTGGGGAAACACTTTATTTTACAACTCAGCGTTCCGGTAGTGCAGTGACTCAAGAAATCAACATTGATGAACTCTTCAGATCGCCTGCTAGTGCCTTGAATAAAGAGTTGATGCCTGGTGATGTTATTTACGTTCCCAAAGCACCACAGGTGTATATTTATGGCGAAGTGCAACGTCCTGGAATGTACAAGATAGATAAAAATATGACAGTTATGCAGGCAATTGCAAAGGCTGGGGGTTTAACAGTGCGAGGTACGCAACGTTCAGTCAAACTTCATAGAAAAAATTCTGAGGGAGCAACAGTAAAACAAGCACCTGATTTGTCGGGAACCTTGCAGGATGAAGATGTATTGTTTATCGAAGAAAGCCTGTTGTAATCAAAAAAGGGTAGTTTATGAATTTTTCTCAATTTGTGCAGATACTTCTTGCGCGTTACAAAATGATCATTGCGATTGCTGTGATAACGTTGTTAACAGCATGCTTGGTCAGTTTGTTATTTCCTAAAAGTTATAAGGCGGCAACGACTATTATCCTAAATTACAAGGGTGTTGATCCCGTCACAGGGCTATCAATGCCAGCACAGTTGATGCCAGGCTATATGGCTACACAGGTAGACATTATTCAAAGTAAAAATGTGACGCTAGATGTCATCAAGCGGTTACAACTAACAGAAGTTAAAGCCTTACAAGAGCAGTTTGCTAGTGCAACAAAAGGTAAGCAAGCAGACATTAATGAGTGGTTGGCAGATTTACTAGAGCAAAAGCTTGACGTTATCCCATCTAAAGAAAGTAGTGTGATTAGCATCGGCTACAAAGGCGTGGACCCCGTATTTGCCGCCACAATGGCAAATGCATACGCCGAGTCATATATCAATCTTAGTCTAAAATTAAAAATTGATCCTGCTATCAAAGCTTCTCAATATCTGTCTGAACAAACGAAGGTACTTCATGACAATCTTAAAGCTGCACAAGACAGATTGTCAGACTATCAGCAGAAACATGGCATCACAAGCATTCAGGATGCTTATGATGTTGAAACGTCCAAGTTGAGAGATTTATCTTCTCAGTATAGCTTGGCGCAATCGCAATCTATTGACGCAAACTCAAGAAGAAATGATGCTTCGAAAAATATGAGTGAGTCTCCTGATGTTGTTCAAAATCCTGTGGTTCAGAATTTGCGAATGAGTTTAGCTACAGCTGAATCCAAATTAGCCGAAATGGGACAACGCTATAGTAAAAATCACCCATCTTATATTTCGGCTGAAGCTGAAGTAGCTAAATTGAGAAGTCAGCTAAATGCTGAAGTTGATCGTGCTGTAGTAAGTTTAAGTAACAGTGCCAGCATTAACTCTCAACGTCTTGGCGATTTGAAATTTCAACTTGAAAAACAAAAGCAAAAGGTACTTGAACTTAACAGATCTCGCTCAGATTTGTCGGTACTCGAAAAAGAAGTGCAGATTGCAGAAGTGGCGCTTGAATCTGTGAACAATCGGTTCAGTCAGACTGCGCTTGAAGGGCAGTCTACTCAAGGCGACATCTCAATCCTTGAGCCTGCAGTACCACCTTTAAATCCGAGTAATCCAAGCATTTTATTAATTGCACCATTTTCCTTGATTATTGGATCATTATTGGGCTGTTTGTTCGCCATCCTCGCAGAATTAATGGATCGTCGCATCCGTAGCAAAGACGATCTGTTGGGCTTGAATATTCCTGTGTACGAATACCATATCAAAACGATTCCTATCGCAAATTAGCGATAACACTATTTATCAGGCAAAAGTGATCTTGTATGAATATTATTGAAACAGACAACAAATCAACGTTAAAGACAGTCTCTTCCAGTATTGGGCATTTATTGCTTGATATGGGAAAAATTACGGATAAAGATGCTGAACGTATTCTGAAGTTTCAAAAGGAAAAGGCCATGCGGTTTGGTGAAGCCGCTATGGCTTTGGGTTTTGTCACAATGGAGGATATCAATCAAGCGTTATCTTATCAGTTTGACTATCCATATCTGACACCTGATAAAGCATCCTTTAATTCAGGGCTGATTGCAGCTTTTGACCCATTCTCCAAAGAAGTCGAGTCTTTACGCTCTTTACGAACTCAACTGATTTTACGCTGGTTTGAACGAGGTTTTAAAAGCATTGCGATATCTTCAGCCACTGAAGAGGATGGAGCAAGCTTACTGGCCGCAAACCTGGCAATCGTTTTCTCCCAATTAGGTGAGCGGACATTATTGATTGACGCGAACCTGCGCCAACCAACACAGCATAAATTATTTAGATTAAGTAACAACCAAGGTTTATCAGATATTCTGGTTGGTCGAGCCTCTACCGATGTTGTCGTCAGAATTCCATCATTGCTAAACTTGAGTATTCTCAGCGCGGGTGCAACGCCACCCAATCCACAAGAATTGCTTAATAAAGAGGCGCTTGATGACTTGCTAAAAGTGTTTGCAGAGCACTACGATGTGATTATTTTGAACACTTCTCCGATATTAGCATCCTCCGATGCTCAGATTGTGGCAAAAAAGGTGGGGGGCGTGCTCATTTCAACGTTGCAAAATAAAACTGCATTAAAAGATACTCAAGAAGCCTATGAGGAATGTCGTAGTTTGGGCATAGATGTGCAAATAGCATTGAATGCAGGTTAGTATGGTTGTATCGACCGCAACTTCCCCTAGAGGGCCAAACTCAAAGTTACTCGGTTATATTGCAGTAATACTGGCAGTTCTGATTTTGTTTGTTCCGGTCTTTTATGACCTTTTTGTGACCGTATGGAACACAGATACTCAGTCGCATGGACCCATAGTGTTAGCCGTAGGCGTTTGGTTCTTTTATTTCAAGACCAAACAAATTCTTGAGAAGCAGAACAACTTTAAACCTAATCCATATCTTGGTTGGCCTTTTATTGTTGCTGGTGCGGCGTTATATTTGGTGGGCTATTCACAAAGTGTTTATATACTGTCTATATTGTCATTGGTGTTTATCTTATGTGGATTCATCTGCATTATTTTTAGTGCAAACACTGCGCTAAAATATTGGTTTGCACTGTTTTTCTTTGTGTTCCTGATTCCTTGGCCTGCTTCGGTCATCGATACCATTACTCAGCCGATGAAAATTGCAGTATCTTATGCTGCAGACCATCTGCTTTATATGCTGGATTATCCAATTGCACGCTCAGGAGTAATACTGCAAATTGGGCAATATAAATTGTTGGTCGCTGATGCATGCGCCGGACTGAATTCGTTATTCACGCTAGAGGCTATAGGGTTACTATATATCAATGTCATCAATCATCAGGCATTTTGGCGTAATGTATTACTTGCTGTCTTAATTGTTCCAGTTTCCTTTATTTCCAATGTCCTTCGAGTGTGCACGCTAGCTTTAATTACCTATCACATGGGCGATGAAGCTGGACAAGGGTTCTTGCACAATTTTTCTGGCATGGTGCTTTTTATGACTGCGTTGATTTTAATTATTGTGATTGACTCACTGATTCAAAAGTTGGCAGAAAAATTCAAAATCAACAGTCTGTTAAGCCAAGATTAGTCGTCTTATGAAAGATATTTATCTCAAACTCCCTTCAATCAGCTTGATCACCGGGCTCAAGTTCTTGGTTGTCAGTTTAGTATGTCTCTTATTAGCGATGTCACTTAAGCCTGACACACATTATGCCCAGCGGCCGAGCAACTTTGAACAAACAATTCCAAGAGTAGTTGGTAGCTGGGTTGAGGTACAGCAAGCGAAGCCACAAGTTAACGTAGTAAGTGATGAAAAAACACTGATTAATCAGCTGTATGACGACACTCTCATGCGAACCTATGCTGATGCAGAGGGGCATCAAGTAATGGTGGCACTTGCCTATGCAAAAGAGCAACGGCAGGATGTAAAAATCCACCAGCCAGATGTTTGTTACCCAGCGCAGGGATATCAACTAATTCATTCTAAACTGAAACAGTTTACGAATCTCGGCAGTCGAGATTCTGTTTTTGGAAAACAGCAACTTTACTACGGGCAAAATCATTATGAAGCAGTCAGCTACTGGATTCGTGTGGGTGATCGTAGCATGACATCAGGCTTGCAAATGCGTCTTAAGATTATTCAAGATGGATTATTAAAGCGTCGTTTGGATGATGGCATTCTTGTGCGTGTTTCAATGGTCGTGGCAGATGAGGCCCAAGTAAAGCAAGCTTATGCAATTCAAGAAAAGTTTCTCGCTGATTTTGTAGTCGCTGTTGAGCAGCAATCTCCAGGATTACTTTTACCTAATTAATGTTGAACAATATTGAATGACAGCTGTTTCCAATGCCAAGTGGGTGGCAGTCTCACAATTAGCAAGAATAGCCTCGCAGCTTGCCAATATTTTTGTACTTGCACGAATATTGCCACCAAGTGATTATGGATTAATGGCAATGGCCACAGTCGTCACTAATCTAGCGTTATTGATTCGTGATCAAGGGACCTCCGCAGCGATTATCCAAAAAGAAGATCTGACTCATCACACAGTCAACACGGTGTTTTGGTTTAATATTTTCGTCGGTTTAAGCATTGCCGGCATCATTATGTTGGCTTCGCCGATTATCGCAGGATATTTTAAACATGCTGAGCTGATTGAAATCCTTGTCATATTAGCCTTGGTTTTTCCTATTTCGAGCTCATCCATCTCCCATCAAGCACTATTAGAGCGAGAGTCTCAATTCAAGAAACTCGCATTTGTTGAATTAATATCTTCATTTGTTGCCATGGTGATTGCTGTGGTTGCTGCTCTAAAAGGTGCTGGCGTATACAGCCTAGTATTACAAGCAATTTTAATGGCATTGCTTTCCTCAATCCAAATATGGTTCCTATCTTCATGGCGTCCAAAAGGAAAGCCCAGTTTTGCAGAGCTCAAAATGTTGTTGCCTTTTACAGGGCATATGACTGTGTTTCAATTGATTACTTATTTTTTCAGAAACGCTGACAGCATGGTGGTGGGCAGGGTACTCGGGGCTGCCTCTCTGGGTATCTATTCCATGGCATACAAAGTCATGTTGTTGCCTGTGCAAAATATTACGTGGGCCTCCTCTCGTGCGCTATTTCCTGTTATGAGTCGGCAGCAGGGCAATCTGGAAGAAATGGGTAAATTATATCTTCAGACAATCGCCTTTATTGCGTTTTTAACAGCACCGCTTATGGCTGGAATTTATGCGCTTAGAGAGCCATTTGTAGATGTCGCATTTGGCCATCAGTGGATGGATGTTGCAAGTGTTTTGGCATGGTTAACGCCTGTTGGGTTTATGCAGTCAATTTCAAGCACAACTGGCACAGTGTTTATGGCACAAGGTAAAACCCGTTTGCTAATGTGGCTATCACTAGGCAGTGCATTAGTTCATGTTCTGGCTTATTATATTGGTGCAAGAACTGGTGTGAATAGTGTTGCAGAATGGTATTTATATGCCAGTGTTGTGACAGGCATCCCCCTGGTGTTGATCGCGGGTAATTTTGTAAAATGTTCGGCTCTGGACTTGCTTAAAGCAATCTGGAAACCAGTTTTAGTATCGCTTCTGATGTGCATTGTGACTCGACGCACTTTTGTAATTCTAAATCAGCATATAAGTCTGCTTGCCAGCTTTATTCTGGCAACTTTGTTTGGAGGTCTTGTTTACCTTCTGCTAAGTTATTTTATTTCCCCATCTTTGATGAAGACCTATCTCAATAAAGTATTTGCTAGGAAAAGTTGACCAATCATGAGAGTTTCTGTCTACATACCGACTAAAAATAGAAGGCAAGCGTTAGAAAAGGCAGTAGACTCTGTGCTAGGCCAAACGCACAGAGATATTGAGGTAATTGTTGTCAGCGACGGCTCAACTGATGATACTGAGAGCTATCTTAAACAGAAGTCTATAAGTGATCCTCGTCTTAAATATTTTATTAAGCCACAATCAGGTGGAGCACCGGCAGCGAGAAATCTTGCCATTAAAAGTGCGACTGGTGAGTTTATTACAGGACTAGATGATGATGATGAGTTTTTACCAAATCGCATTGAGTTATTAATCAGCTATTGGAAAATGCTGGAAAAACACTCTATAAGGCCTTCATGTATTTATACTCCTGATCTAATTTACAGGGATGGGCTTGAAGTTGACCAATCACGCAAGCTGGGACATGTAAGTCATGAGCAATTGTTTGATTTCAATCATATTGGGAATCAAATTTTTGCACCAAAAGACGTTTTTATTGGGGCTGGTTTATTTGATGAGGAAATGCCGGCTTGGCAAGATATGGAATTCTTTTTCAGAGTTCTAAAAAAGTTTGGCAGGGCGTCGTTACTCGATATTCCAACACAAATAATGGATGACACCCCACGAACGGATAGAATTTCTATCAAATCAAGAACCCGTTTGCAAAAGGCTTATACCCGTTTTGTATACAAACATTGTCAAGACTCTAAACGAAATGCGCAAAAGTTATTTTTGCAAATGTTTTCAAGGTACTATAACAATCGCCCAACTCTTACAGACTGGATCGCATTCATAAAGTTAGGCTTTTGGCCCAAAGGTTACTTGGCACTACTAACTGCAACATTTAGATACTAATATACGTAACTTGGCTAAGCCACCAATCGACTATTTAATCTAGGTCTGGTAATAACGTGTCAAAAATTAATATTAATAAAACCAAAATTGCTCTTTCAATGCTGGCAGCATTTTCGGCAATTTTCTTTGGTTTGGTTTCACTTTTTATTACACAGGTGGTAGGGGAACATTATATTTATCTGCTAAGCCTGCCTGTAGCAATTGTTATTGGGCTCGTGTTTGTATTTGATCGATATTTCTTTTTTTTACTAGTCATCCTGACACGGTCATCACTTGATGTTGTTTTTAATTCCATCAAACTTGGTAGCTTTGGAATTGGCGCAGTTCTGAATGCATTAGTAATTCTAATTGCAATATTAACAATTTTTGAGAAGCCTAACCCTAATCAACCAGATATTTCGAACATCAAAAGAGCATGGGTAATTTTTCTTACATTGTCATTCTTTTCATTGGTGTATTCGCCCGCAGTACTGCAAAGCGTCAAAGTTTTTTTGATTTATGTTTCATATGCCTCTATGTTTCTTTTGGGCACAAAACTTGTTGACTCTCAACGTGATTTTGATAAATGGATTAAAGTGGTTGCTTTTTCCTCGATTATCCCAGTTTTATATGGACTTTTCTGTATCGTATTTGGGGGTAGAGGAATGGCCTTTAGTTATCAAGAAGGCTTTCGACTTAGAAGCACCTTTCCACATCCTAATCCGTTCGCACCATACTTGGTGCTAATGATCACCGTTTGTTTTTACATATACAAATCTAAAATTACATCTATCGGAAACGGTCTGCGCAAGACGTTACCACTTTATATATTGTTATTAGTAGCGATGCTAATTATGACCAAAACAAGGTCCGGGTGGGTTGCTTGCTATATGTTCTTTTTCCTATATGCAATCTTGCATGAGCGTAAATATTTATTCTTAGTGTTACTTGCCCCATTTGTTGCCTTATTAATTCCAGAGGTACAAGAACGTGTTCTTGATTTAACTAGTGATAACGATTTTGGTTCAAGTGGTTATGGCCGGTTGAACTCTTATGCTTGGCGTCTCAAAATTTGGTCTGATAGTTTAGCTTGGATGTCAAAGACACACTACCTGACTGGTTATGGTCTATATAGTTTTATTCACCACTCAACAAGCTTTGCAATGGCAAACGCATTTCAAAAACAGGACTTTGACATTAACGCCCACAATATTTACGTTCAGTTATTTTTCGAATTAGGCATTTTTGGATTATTGTCCTTCTTATATCTTCTGTTTGAGGTATTCAAAAAACTCTTGAGCATTTACAAATTTAACAAATTACTAGTTTTTACAGTTATCGTTATGTTGCTGGAATTTGCATTCATGGGCTATGCCGATAACTTGCTTGATTATCTAGTATTCAATTGGTATTTGTGGTTCACATTAGGTTTAACAATTTCAGCTTCGAGACTGTTCCAAAAGCCTGAACAAGACACTCACCCCCAAAAAATATCCACATAAAGAGTCTTAATATGCGAATTGCATACTTTACAAGCAGTTATCCACGTGCCACTGATACATTTATACAACGCGAGGTGATTGGACTCAGAGCATCTGGCGTTGAAGTGCTAACGTGTGCCCTAAGACAACCCGAGGGTGCTAATAATGTGAGCCCTCTGATTTTAAATGAGCGTAAACAAACCACTTATTTTTTGCCAGCTGGCCCGCTAAAGCTTATCCAACTGAATTTTAAGTATTTTGTGAGTGCCACCTCAAGCTACTTTAAAACGCTGCACTTGGCTTTTAAAACTCGTCGTCCTGGCGTGAAGGGCTCGCTCTACCAACTTTTTTACTTTCAAGAGGCATTGTTGCTCGCAAATTACCTACAACAGAATCATGTGCAACATGTGCATAATCATTTTGGTGATAGCAGTGGTATGGTGACGATGCTTGCGAGTCAGTTAACTGGCGTGGGTTATAGCGTCACCTTTCATGGGCCGCATATTTTCTTCGAGCCAACTTTGCTTGCACTTAGGGAAAAGGTCAAATATGCAAAATTTATAGTTTGTATAAGTAATTATTGCAAAAGCCAGATGATGCTTTTCTCTGACGTAGAAGATTGGCATAAACTCAAAATTGTTCACTGTGGTGTTGATGTAGACAAGTATTCTTTTGATGATAAATCTGTTGATAGTCAAGCAGCTGGGCCCGTAAAACTATTGTATGTGGGTAGATTAGCAGCAGAAAAGGGTGTACCTGTTTTATTGAAAAGTTTGATTGACTTGAAAAACGAGGGTTATCAGTTTCATCTAACCCTCTTGGGTGATGGTCCTGAGAGAGCTAGCCTTGAGTCTGAGGTTGATAAACACGGACTGACAGGAATGGTCTTTTTTGGTGGCTTTGCTAGTCAAGAAACTGTCAGAGAGACTTTGTTAGCAAGTGATGTATTTATTTTACCCAGCTTTGCCGAGGGTGTCCCTGTGTCACTGATGGAAGCGATGGCCTGTGGCATCCCAGTCATTGGAACTAATGTTGGAGGCGTTACTGAACTGATTGAGCATGGTGTTTCTGGCATGGTTGTTGCTCCATCCGATGAACAAGCGCTGAAAAGTGCCATTTTTCGGTACATTAAACATCCGGAGTTACGTGAAACAGTCCGTTCAGCTGCAAGAGAAACTATTGAATCTGATTTCAATTTTAAAATTGAAGTTAGCAAACTTGAACAGCTGATTCGGGAGCAAGTGCAAAGCTAATATGATTGGTTACCTCAATAATACTCATATTTCAGAATTAGAGTCATATCCGCTTTGTATCATTGGTGCTGGCGCAGCTGGCATATCTTTAGCCGTTCATCTTAGTCGGCTTGGTCATCGCATATTGTTGATAGAGGGCGGTGATTGGAACGAAGGTTCCGAAGTACTCGACGCATATATGGGGAAAGCGACGCCACCACATCCACAAACGACTGAATTTAGATATCAGCGGTTTGGGGGAACAACGCACCTATGGGGGGGGAGATGCGTACCACTTGACTCACATGATTTTGAGAAGCGCGCTCATGTTCCAGAGAGTGGCTGGCCAGAAGGAGCAAAAGACATCGCTAACTATTATGCTCAAGCCCTCGATTATTGCGATGCCGGTGATAATAATTTCAATATTTCAGCCTTCGGTCCCAACACTAAACCAATATTTAGCGAAGCGCCAACATTAGCGCCTGATTTGAATGAGTATATTGAGAGATATAGCCTACCTACAGATTTTGGTAAAAAATTTCGGCAAGAGCTTGAAAATTCAGTCAATGTAAAAGTCCTCTTGCGCGCGCGCTGTACTAAACTAAATACAAGTGCTCAGAATGGTGATGTCGTTGAGACAATCACCTTGCATGATGGTCAACAATCGGTTGATGTGAAAGTTAATCAAATTGTCTTAGCCGGAGGAGGGATTGATACAACTCGACTATTGCTAGTCAGTCGTCAGTATCAACCTGCCTGGAGCCATCTTGATGGCAGCCTTGGTAAGTATTATGCGTGTCACTATGACTTGATTTATGGAGCGTTACGATTTAAAAATGAACGTCCCATTTTTGATTTTCAAAAAACAACTGAAGGCGTTTATGCCAGACGAAAGCTTCAATTTTCAGCAGAGTTTCAAACTAAGCATGGTTTGTTGAATTCTGCATTTAGGCTACATTTTCCAGCATACGCGGACCCTTCTCATGGTAGCGGGATTTTATCTACTATTTATCTTGCAAAGTCAATATTAAAGCCCGAGTATCAAACCATTTTAAATCATGGTGGCAATCAATCATTAGAGCGTGTTGACTATGCAAAACATGTCTGGAATGTTGTCTCGGATCCAGTATCTGTCATTCGGTTTGCTTACGACTGGTTATTCAAAATAAAGTTGGCGAAAAGACGTATTCCCTACACGCTGGTTGCAAACCGTAATGGAACATATCCTATTGAGTTTAATAGTGAGCAAGTATCAGATGCAGTCAATCGCATTGAGTTGCTTGACGAATACGACCGATATGGCATGCCTAGAGTAAGCGTGCATTGGAAAATGACGGCTAAGGATATCGCCTCTGGAATTAAATCTTTTAATTTATTACAACAACAATTTGAGAATACCAACGCATGCAGACTTGAGTTTGACCAAAAAGAGTTAGAAAAGGCAATGGAGAGCGCTTTACCTGTTGGCGGGCACCATATGGGAACAACCCGTATGGGAACCGCTCCGAATGATAGTGTGGTAGATGTTAATTGCAAAGTGCATGGAGTCAAAAATCTGTATATTGCGAGCGCATCGGTTTTTACCACGAATAGCCATGCTAATCCAACACTTACGATTGTTGCATTGGCATTACGGCTTGCTGATCATTTAAATCATATTCAAGCCTTAAGGAGTAAATGATGAAAGCTTTTCATAAAACCAGTCTGTTAGTATTACCTTGGCTCGCATATGTTGCATTTAATCATAATGTAAGCGCAGCAGATGTCGCATTGTATAGCAAACCGTTTGCTGTAAATTCTTTATGGAAGAGTAGGCCAGTATCTCCAAGTTTCTCTGATTTTGTAATTCCAACTTCAAAATATAATCCCAATATTCACGAGGGAGTATTATCCTCAGGATGCTTTTTTGCCGATGAAACTAGTGGCCCTGTAACCGTTAAACCTAATCCTGGACAAAAAGGGGTTTATGATGCTGATGCAGAAACTAATCAGCCAAAAATTGAAATTCCACACTGGCCAGCTGATCTTGTTCCTGCTTCTGGTGGCGATGGTCATGCAGATATTTACGATACAGCGAGTGGAGTGATTCATTCATTTTGGAAGCTCAGAAATACAAATGGGGAATGGACTGCCAATCTTTATGCTTGGTCACCGATAGACGGGACTGGTTGGGCTGATCCGGCACACTATTATCAGGGTGCTCGGGCAGTAGGTATTGGTGCATGTGCAGGCATTATTCGGAAAAATGAGTTTGCAAGTAGCGATCCTATTTATCCACATGCTCTGGCTATGTCACTTGCATTAAATGGTGCAGCCTCTAATCCAGGATATGTCTATCCTGCTACCTCAGCTGACGTATATGCACCGAAAAATACTGGTCAGATTCCAGAGGGTGCTCTAGTTATGCTGCCTGAAAGTTTTGACGTTTCAAAAATCAAGACGCCCGAGTTGATAAAAATTGTTAATACGCTAAAAGTTTATGGCGCTTACATTGTTGATACAAACGATGGCACACCATTTATCATTTATGTTGAAAATGGCTCAGGACTTAATCTGCATAAAAATGGCTACAATTACAAGGCAGCAAATGAATTGCATTTAATTAGACAGTCTTTGCGAATGGTAACTTCAGCTAAGTCATGGGTCGATGCCTCTGGGAATCCATTCATTCCTGAAAAGAATTTCAACATTCTATCAATGCGAGGCCCATGGTGTGTTTATCAGCGGACCGCATGTATACAAAACAGTCCAACTGCAGGAAAGTTTGATACTTGGAAGCAGGCAGTCATCTTTGGCCCTACTACTAGTGAGGTCGTTCAATCAAATCCTTCTGGGCGATCACTAACACAAGTCACATGGGCAAAACCTAAAATGGGTGAAAAGTATAAAATCACCGCAAAAACCACTGGTGGTGGTAAACTCAGACTCATTATCAAGGACAAAAAATATAAAACTAGAGTTGATACATATGATCTTTCGGATGGTCAATCTAGAACATTTGCATGGCCAGCCGATGATGTTACCTCAAATGTTGTTGTAACTAGTGGTATAGGTGCTGGATCAAGTGTAAGTGGCACATTAATTCGCGTTGATCAATAATGTTCAGACCTGAACAGAATACGTTTCCAAGTAGAAATTATGCTTATAGTTGTTGAAATCCTTTTTTTTACGGTATTTGCCATACTGGTAATTCCAGTACTAACATTTTGTATACAAATCTTGGTGGCTGTTTTACCTGGGTTTCGTAACCAAAAGGTTGAGCCGCAGTCAGCAGCAATTGCACTACTGATCCCAGCCCATAACGAATCCGCTGGGATCAGTGCAACGCTTGAATCTATCAAGAAATCTGCTACGCCTAACACCCGAATTGTGGTGATTGCTGATAATTGCTCGGACAATACGGCAGAGATTGCAAGAAGTAACGGTGTGGAGGTCATTGAGAGAGCACATGAAACGTTGCGTGGCAAAGGATACGCGTTAGATTTTGGTATTCAACACCTTAAGACTAATCCTCCAGAGGTGATGATTGTTTTTGATGCCGACTGTATTGTATATCCAGATACTATTAATGCTTTAGCTCAGGCTGTTATCAAAGGTAAGCGTGCAGTTCAAGCCTTGTACTTAATTCAGGCAAAACCAAATTCACCCGTAAAAACTAAATTGGCTGAGTTTGCCTATGTCGTTAAAAGCTGGACTCGACCGCTGGGATTTTATCGCCTGGGTATGCCTATGCAACTGATGGGCTCCGGGATGGCTTTTCCATGGGAGCATGTTAAAAATGCTAATCTTGCCAAAGGATATATTGTTGAGGATATGAAATTGGGTATAGACCTAGCCGAGCAAAGGTTCGCCCCCAAATTTTGTCCTGAAGCATATGTTACAAGTGAGTTCCCATTAAATGATGAGGGTGCTGACTCTCAACGGAAAAGGTGGGAGCATGGCCATATTGGCATGATTGTACAAGAGGGACTGCCACTGTTTCTTAAGGGATTACGTACAGCAAATATTGAAATGACCGCAATGGCTTTAGATTTGTGTGTTCCCCCAGTTGCGCTGCTATTCTTGCTAAGTGCATTATTTGCAATTATTTCCGCAGTCTTGATGTTGCTTACTAACACTACATTCCCTTGGGGGTATGGTGTAATTCAATTCCTGTTATTAGCTTTATTTGTCATGATCTCATGGGTTAAGCACGGTACTAAAATATTACCGTTTTTTGAGCTTTTGACTTACGCGCCAGTTTACGCTGTTAGTAAAATCCAGCTATACGCTAAGTTTTTTGTGAATCGTCAGATTGAATGGGTTAAATCCAAAAGAGATTAGCGGACGTTTTCATTTTTTAAGTACAAAACACATCAATGAGTAAAACTATAAAAAAAATTGATCAATTAGAGAGTCTCCGCGGTATTGCCGCATTACTGGTCGTTTTATACCACGTTCCAGCATGGAATCCCTTGATCCACAATATATCCATTATTCGAAGTGGATTTATGATGGTAGATTTGTTTTTTGTCTTATCCGGCTTTGTAATTTATACCGCATATGCAAATCGAATCAACACAGTTTATGAGTTGGCAAAGTTTCAGTTTTTGCGATTTGGTCGCTTATATCCTGTACATTTACTCTTTTTGTTATTGTTTCTGGGCATTGAAATATTGAAATATGTTTTACAACATCATTTCGGAATTGCAAGCCTTAGCAAGCAACCATTTGAAGATAACGATCTTGCAGCATTTATGCGAGATATTTTTATGGTTAAGGCATTCTGGCCAAATGAACAGGCCATCACATTCAACAGCCCGGCTTGGTCTATCAGTGCTGAGTTTTACACCTATCTAATTTTCGGATTGATTGTTCTCAACTTTTCAAAAATTAAGAATTATATTTTTGCCGCCCTAGGCCTATCAGCCACTGCCATTCTCTTCATTTATCATCCTGAGCAGCATGATTTCATGCTTAGATGCATCGCAGGATTTTTTATCGGCTGTATGTTAGCCCTTGGCATTAGTAAAGTTATAAACTCTGTCTTTTTAAGTCCTTATTGGATACCGGTCTGTTTTGTATTGATTGGGTTATTTATGATCTTCGGCCATGATGCCAAAGCATTAAAGGTTTTAATTTACCCCTTAACGTGTTTGCTCATTGCATCAATCTTGCTTTCAAAAGACCATTTTTGGAAGCATTTCCTGTCTCATCCGACCTTAGTTTGGTTAGGGACAATTTCATTCTCATTATATATGTCGCATGGTTTAGTTCTCTGGTTTTATCAACAAGTGATTAGGGTACTCTTTCATCGGCCAGAAATGATAGTCGAGAGCTTATCAATACCACAATTTGAATTCCCATTGGCGGTTGCTCTTACCATTGGTTTTCTGGCAGCTTGTTTAATTATTGGTTACCTTACTTACAGGCTGGTAGAAAGTCCATTTCGCGAGAAATCACGCCAACTTGTCAAAGTTTAGCCAAATAGTGTCTGGCTCCGAGCTTATTCAGCATAACTAGAAATCAATATATGAAATACACACCAGAACTAGATGGAATCAGGGCGTTATCGATATTACTTGTTATGATCTCTCATGCTGGGTTCGGGCATATCGTTCCTGGAGGTTTTGGCGTTACTATCTTCTTTTTTATTAGCGGATACTTGATTACTTCACTATTGATTAGTGAGGCAGAAAAAAACAATCATATAGATTTAAAAAAATTCTACATACGACGGTTTTGGCGATTACTCCCACCAGCTATTTATTTCATCATCATCTCAAGCCTATTGATTCTCTTTATTAATCAGTCAATAAAGGTGTCAGAGATTTTTGCCGCATTATTTTATTTCGCTAATTACTATAAAATTTTTATACATTTTTCGAATGTAGATGGCTTGCTCTCTCCATTTAATATTTTATGGAGTCTTGCTATCGAAGAACATTTTTACATTTTGTTTGCGCCGCTACTTGCGTTCACTTATCGTTCAAATCGTTACTATCAAATAATCGTTATTTTTTTACTCCTACCGCTACTGATCAGACTTGGCTACGCCCTGATTTTTCCAGACCTGTTGCATGAAGGGGGGTACACTTATACGGCAACGGAGGCAAGGATAGACTCGATAGCATTCGGTTGTTTCATGGCTTGTCTGATGCACAAGCCAGCTCAAAAAGAGTGGCTTGAACGGCATTTACTTAAATTTGGTTATTTTGTTCTCGGATTAGCTGCAATTCTCTTTTCACTATTGGTTCGGGATCTGTTTTTTAGAGAGACATTCAGATATAGCTTACAAAACGTTGGGCTGTTTTTAATACTTCTGAATGTATTATTTAATCAAGCAAATATTTTTGCCGCAATTAGGCGCTTTTTGGCGTTACCCTCACTCACTTTTATTGGCAAGCTAAGCTATTCGTTGTATTTGCAGCATTGGTTATCAATGACGCTTATTTCGTATGCAATAGGTTTGAATAAACTTTCGCTTGCCTGGCAACTGGGATTTTGGGGCCTAACCATTATCACCACCTTGATTTCTTACTATGTAATTGAACAACCAACAATCGCATTAAGAAGAAAATATGGCTCTAATGTATGATTTGATCTTCCTGCAATTGTCGACTGCCAGCTCATACCTATTTCGCCCATTTCTGATTAAGTGCCTTTCTTACCGGTACTTCAATAAAACGATAACTAAAGGATGCAATGATTAGTGCTGCTAAGAGCAATACTAATTTTGATTGACCTGAATGAATCATTTTATAAAAGGGCTGTTGCCATAAATAAAGCGAGAATGAAATTAAACCCACCCAAGTAAGTGCCGGGTGGCAGATGAATTTCATCAGATACTCTGGTAGTTCTTTAATGCTGCAGATAGCGGCCGCGACACAGACTGTCCCAAGGCTGTATTTGATTGGGTCTGGCACCAGATTGATGTTGAGAAGTAAAGCCATGCCAAGTAGCAAAACAGAAGCCAGTGCCGGAATGTGCTGGCTGGATCGTTGAATTAGCAGAAAACTAATGACGCCAATGAGAATAGAGGCGCTGCGGGTGTCACTTCTCCAATACACATTGTAATAATCAAGATGTTCTGTGGCCGTAAGTAGGGCGCCGTTGATCAAAAATAATACACAGATAGCAATGAGCGGTTTGATTGGATCAAAGTTGTATTTTCGGGCCAAAAACGCAATGAATGCCAGCAGGATGTAGGTGTGCTCCTCAATACAGAGTGACCAAATGTGATCTAAAACGGGGGTGTGGTTTGCGTATATGCTGTAGTAATTGTAGGTGAAGGTGAGTGTAGCCAATACACTTCGGTAATCCACATGCAGCGCGTTTTCTGACCGACCAAAAATGAGCCACATTGCAATGATAAACACAAACAGTGCTGGCCATACCCGCGAGATGCGTCGTTTAAAAAAACTAGGCAGTGGGGTGTGTTTGATAAATAAGATTTCTGCCATCAGCCTACCACTGAGCACAAAAAACATTTCAACGCCAAATCTGCCAGCATTAAATCCGTGAATGGAAAGAAAGTGGCCAGCTAAAACAGCAATAATCGATAGCCCGCGCCATCCATCAAGATAGGTATAACGCTTCATTAAAAACCATAATGCGAATATGTAGAATTGAGAGCTACAATAGCGCAGTAGATTTTTTGTGTTTATCAGCGGAAATTTAAAGCTTTGTAGGAATTTCCACGTTAAACCCTAAGGCTTTTATGCTGAAAGCACGCACAATGATGCGATAAAATTGTGTTTTATAAATTAAGATATTATCAAGATTGCCAGCTCTTCTTACTTGCGTTTTTAATTGGTATTTTTAAAACTCATGCTTTTATCGAAATTGCACGATTATTGATCACCTTTTAACCATTTAACTGAACTTAAAAAACTCTCCTGGTAAGGCGTAAAGTTCATTTTGCTGGATATTTTGCTCGAGTTCAGAAAAATCTGCTGTTTAAAAAGTCTTACGAGTGATGGCGGCAGCGGTTCTGGAAATTGCTTAGCCAGGTTTTTCTGGCCTGCTTTTTCAAGTATTTTTTGAGATATTTTTATGGCTGGACTAAACGCTTTTGAATCTAGCTTGAGCTGCATGGGGTGTATACGTTTGACCGGAGTGGCGCCAATGGCTTGCGCTAAATCGATAAAGTATTGGTTCCAGCGTGGACTGTCAGGCGCTGCAAGGTTGTAATGATGAATGTCGCCGGCATTGAGCGGCAGTTGCAACCCGAAATGTATCGCTTTAACGACGTCATCCACGTGCACCAGATTGCTCCAGCCATCCCCGGCACTGCCAAGGTCACCGAGCCTAAAGGTGTTGAGCAGATTGGCGACACGTTCTACCCATTGCACGCTGCCCGGCCCATGAATGCAGCCTGGTCTGAACACGACTACTTTACCGCCAGCTTGTGCGTAAGCTTGCATGTGCTGTTCGGCCTCGCATTTGGCAGCCGCATACCAGTTGTAAGTCGGGTCAAACGGTGAGTTCTCGGTAATGATGCCCTCACTGGCGCCATAGACTGACATGGTACTCAAATGCACAATTGTTGGCTTGCCTGCCGCCAATGCCGCTTCGGCCAGGATTTTTGCACCTTGGCCAATGCCGTCTTTACTCCCAGCGACACAATTCACTACTGCATCGACTTGTTTGAGCTGTGTGGTCAGGTCAGCCAGATTCATACTATCTAAAATGACATGCCCCTCAATATTGCTGCGCATTCTGCCTCTGGAGGCAGCAATGGAGGTGATATTTGAGTGTTGCAAGTGCGTATGTAGCCGACTGCCTACATGACCAGTGGCGCCAAGGATTAAGACTTTCATGCTTGCTTCCTTACGATATGATTGAATGAGTAGATTTGCCTGCCTGCAGTGTTTCTGCAATATGGTCTGCCAGGCGTAAGCTCATGGCGACAATGGTCAGGGTAGGGTTGGCTTGGCTACTGGTAGGAAAAACCGCAGCACTGGCAATATAAAGGTTACTAATGTCATGCACTTTGCAGTTTTCATCGACTACGGAGCTTTCAGGCTGCTTACCCATGCGTGCAGTACCAATGTGGTGTCCACCGTATGCACCAAAACGAGTCAAATCAGCCTCTAACTGCTCATCGTTAAACTCAAAGGTAGCAAGTCCACTTTGGTTGATTTCCTGTTTAAACACTTTGAGCGCTTTGCGGATAGACTCAATATCTTCAGGGAGATATTTCCAGTCAATTTTGACCTTGGGCATGCCTAGCGCATCCGTCTCATTGATCAAGGTAATCCGGCTCTCAGGGTTGGGATATTGCTCACCGTGGATTTCAAAGGTGAACTGATTGCTTTTGTTGCTCAAAATCACAGAAGGAAATTTACGCTTGGCCAGCGTGCGCTTCGTAATCCAATGGTATAAAAATTTTGTCGTATCAATGGGGTCGAGAATAATATTTGCAAAGTGTTTTAAGTAAGTGGATAGAGTTGCTTGCCCATCTTTTAAGCGCTTTCCGTACTCGTAGCTGATAAAGTTCTTGGCTAAGAACAATCCGGATAGCACTCCAATTCTATGTGAGGGATCCACGATTTTTGGAAAATGTAATCTGGCCACCATATTGCCTACTCTTAATTTCTTTTGAGTGTCGGCAGTTAATGCAAAACGACGGCGGCAATAAACCCCCTCAGGTGAAATTTCATATCCATGCCGAACATTTTTGGTGGTACCAAGTACGGTTAATTGTCCTAGGTTACCTGCTATGTGACATTGGTAATACCTACCGACCAAATCATATTTATTGCCAATTCCAGTGGGCATTACATCGTTTGATGCCAAAAGCAATCGTGCTGTTTCAATACCGCCTGTCGCCAGGATGAACTGCTTGGCAATCACGGAAAGCTTGGTACCCTGTAAGCTGACCACATCCAGGTGTTTTACTTGCTTGCCATCCATGCCAAGTCGAATGCCGGTGCAGTTAGCCCCCAGCAGTATTTCAATATCCTCAGCCAGAATCAGTCTTTGCCTGTAACGATCTCCCATATTTGTCGGGCAAGAAAACCTTTCAAGATTATTGGTTTTTAGGATGTCACTTTTGAAGCCTTTGATTGCTGCCTGTTGCTCAGGATCAAACACCTTGTCGGCATCATATTCATAAGTGCCTGCTTCTAGTAATTGATTGGCAACTTGGTAGTAGGGTGCCAAGTCATCATAACCAATTGGCCAGCCGCTATGCGGAACATAGTCTCGGGCCTCAAAATCAATCGGATCAAACGGCATACAACGCCCCCCCCATATGGTCGTTGAGCCGCCAAATCTTCTTTGACGGTATTTATCAGGAGGACTATGGAGCTTTTCGTCAACGACTTCACCTGCGTAAAGCTGTTGTACCTGGTCATTCTCAACCTCCAATCCCGACTCTAAAAGCAGAACTTTCAATCCTCGTCCAGACAAAGATAATGCCAGTGAGATGCCAGCTGCACCTGCACCTACAATACAAACATCAGCCTCCAGCGTTGCACCTGAGGGGTAGTTATTCAAATTACTAATCATATTTTTTTGTTAAATCACTTAAAAAAATTCACAAATAAGCGTTATTATTGAAATTGTAGATGGGGTGTAAGCAGTGGCGTCAAGACCAGAATAGGTTAAAACGTCTTATATCGCATAATCCTTATGGGTTATACCATATCACACAGGTTCTTTTTTTATTCACGTGCGACTGAAAAAATAATCATAATTTTTTACGTAACCCTACGTATTTTGGTCACAAATATATATCTAAACTTGTTGAGTCTCAGTCTATTTATGTCAAATACCATAGAAATGTTCGGAATCACCATTCACAAGTTTTCGATGAATGAGTCTGTTGATGTATTGCAAGAGTGGCTTCAGTTTGGAGATAATTCTTGCAAATATGTAGTTACCCCGAATGTCGATCACATTGTGCAATTAGAAAAAAATCCAGCATTCCAGCAAGCCTATGCAAATGCAGCGATGACTGTTGCAGATGGAAAACCTGTAGTTCTGGCCTCTAAATTGCTTGGAAAACCATTACCTGAAACCGTGCCTGGTAGTGATCTTGTTCCGAATATATTTACCCGGTTTCAACAAAACAATCTCCCTTTGCGTGTTTATCTGCTGGGTGCCATGCCAGGAGTCGGTGAGGTTGCTGCTGCGAATATCAAGGCGCAATGGCCTGTCGTTGAAGTCGTTGGCATTCTAAGCCCTGATTTTGGTTTTGAAAAAGATAGTGCTTATTGTGATCGCATTTGCCAATCGGTAGCAGATGCAAAAGCAGATTTGCTAGTAATTGGCCTAGGTGCGCCAAAACAAGAAATATGGGTGAATAAATACGCGAATAAATTGCCAGTAAAAGTGGCGCTTTGCGTTGGTGCGACTATCGATTTTTTAGCTGGGAATAAACCCAGAGCGCCTATGTGGATGCGCAGATTTGGTCTGGAATGGATGCACAGAATGTGCTCGGAGCCCAAACGACTTGTTAAAAGATATATGGTTGGTGCGATTATTTATCCCAAGTTGTTTATGCGGGAATGGTTGAAAAGTAAGCCGCATCACTGAAATTTAGTATACAAAAATAGAAGGAGCCACTGTGAAAATTGCAATTGCTGGTACTGGTTATGTTGGTTTGTCATTGGCAGTATTATTAGCTCAAAAAAATGAAGTCGTTGCGCTGGATATCGTGCCAGAAAAGGTGGCACTACTGAATCAAAAACAATCGCCAATTGTTGATCGGGAAATAGAAGACTTTCTGGCCAACAAATCGCTCAATTTTAAAGCGACCACTGATAAGAACGAAGCATATAAAGACGCTGCATTTGTGGTGATAGCCACACCAACCGACTATGATGTCGAAACCAATTACTTCAATACCAAATCCGTAGAGGCCGTGATCAAGGATGTAATGGCGATCAATCCAAGTGCGGTTATGGTGATCAAATCAACGATTCCTGTGGGTTACACCGAAAAAATTCGTGCCGAACTTAATTGCGATAACCTGATTTTTTCACCGGAATTTTTACGGGAAGGTAAAGCACTTTACGACAATCTTTATCCATCGCGCATCGTTGTGGGAGAGGTCTCAGAACGTGCACAAACATTCGCTAATTTGCTGAAAGAAAACTGTCTCAAACCTGACGCCCCCATTTTATTGACTAATAGTTCAGAGGCGGAAGCGATCAAATTATTTGCCAATACCTTTCTGGCGATGCGTGTGGCATATTTCAACGAGTTGGATACTTATGCAGAAACGCATAATTTGAATACACGCCAGATTATCGAAGGCGTCTGTATGGACCCGCGTATCGGTAATCATTACAACAATCCTTCTTTTGGTTACGGTGGCTATTGTTTGCCAAAGGACACAAAGCAACTGTTGGCAAACTACTCACAAGTTCCACAAAATCTGATTAACGCGATTGTGGATGCAAATACCACGCGTAAAGACTTTGTGGCCATGAGTGTTATCAAAAAGAATCCCAAAGTGGTTGGCATTTATCGCCTCATCATGAAAGCAGGGTCAGACAATTTCAGAGCCTCGTCCATTCAGGGAATTATGAAGCGGATTAAAGGTAAAGGGATTGAGGTAGTTGTCTATGAGCCAGTCCTGCAGGAATCCGAGTTTTTCAACTCTAAGGTAATCAGGGATCTAGAGCAGTTCAAACAGATGTCTGATGTGATCATTGCCAATCGACAAGCCAAAGAGCTCTCCGATGTGGTGGATAAGGTCTACACTCGCGATTTGTTCGGCAGCGATTAATCAATTCTGGATATTTCTATGCGCGTATTAGTCGTTGGTGGAGCTGGGTATATTGGCTCACATATGGTGAAAATGCTACTGGGTGCCGGGCACGAAGTGGTTACTTTGGATAATTTATCCAGTGGGCATCGAGATGCAGTACTGGGCGGTGTCTTTGTTGAAGGCGATTTGGCTGATAGCGATTGCTTGAACAACGTGTTCAAGCAATACACCCCTGATGCAGTTATGCATTTTGCTTCGTTTATACAAGTGGGTGAATCGGTACGCAAGCCGGATATTTATTATCGTAACAATGTTACCAATACATTGAATTTGCTAGATGCCATGCGTGAGTTTGAGGTGAATAAATTTATTTTCTCCTCAACTGCCGCGGTCTTTGGTGAGCCTGATTATGTGCCGATTGACGAGGCGCATCCGAATCGGCCGTTGAATCCGTATGGTCGATCCAAGTTAATGATAGAGCAGGTGCTTGCTGATTATGATAAGGCTTTTGACTTGCGCTCGGTATGTCTACGTTATTTCAATGCTGCTGGCGCCGATCCAGACGGGCAGTTAGGCGAGCGCCACGACCCCGAGACGCATTTGATTCCACTGATACTGCAAGCAGCCTCAGGGCGTAGGGAAAATATTCAGGTATTTGGGCGGGATTATGATACGCCAGATGGCACCTGCATTCGTGATTACATTCATATTGTCGATTTATGCTCCGCTCACCTTGCCGCGCTCGAACACCTGAACAAAGATGGAGAGAGTGATCGCTTTAATCTTGGTAACGGTGAGGGATTCTCCGTGCAGGAAGTGATTACAGCGGTGCAGCAGGTGTCAGGGAGAGCAATTACCGTGATCAATGGTCCAAGGAGAGAGGGTGATCCAGCGAGACTGGTTGCTGACTCCACGAGAGCGAGAAGCACATTAATGTGGCGCCCTAAGTTTACAGACCTGGAGACAATTGTCGCCCATGCCTGGCAGTGGGAACTTAAACAGTTAAGTTAAAACGTTGAAAATTGGTATAAGGTTGAAAAGATGAAAATTGTTCCTGTGATTCTTTCAGGCGGCTCGGGTACACGTTTATGGCCGTTGTCGCGTGCAGTGTTACCTAAACAGCTATTGCCTCTGGTAAGTGAAAATACAATGCTACAGGAGACACTACTGCGGCTGGCTAGCTGGGCAGAAATTGAGTCACCTATTGTTGTATGTGGCAATGATCATCGTTTCTTGGTTGCTGAGCAATTAAGACAGGTCGGCTTGAATCCAGAAGCGATCGTCCTTGAGCCGATTGCAAGAAATACAGCGCCTGCTATTGCGGCCGCGTCGTTGATTTTGAAGGACACAGATGCGCTGATGCTGGTGTTGCCAGCTGATCATGTGATTACCGATGTTGCTGCTTTTGAAGCGGCTGTTCGTCGCGCCAGTGTGGCGGCCAGTATGGGCAAGCTGACTACTTTCGGCATTGAGCCCACACATCCCGAAACAGGTTATGGCTACATTCAATCAGGTGATGGCCTGGAGGCCGCAGAAGGATGTTATACCGTTGCACGGTTCGTTGAGAAGCCTGACGCCGAAACGGCACAGCAGTATCTTGATGCCGGCAACTTTTACTGGAATAGTGGCATGTTTTTGTTTAAACCAGCCATTTTTCTCGCCGAGCTGAAACAACATGCCCCAGCCATGCTAGATGCAGTGACCATGGCTGTGGCTAATAGCTACAAGGACCTTGATTTTGTGCGCTTACATGAAGCGTCATTTGCCAAGTCTCCGTCAGATTCGATTGATTATGCGGTCATGGAGAAAACGCAGCTGGCAGCAGTCGTACCAGCCAATATGGGGTGGAATGATGTTGGATCGTGGACCGCGCTGAAAGAGGTCCAGCCAAACGACGAATCAGGAAACGCTATTCGTGGCGATGTTTATCTCAGGAATGTGAAAAATACTCTGGTGCGTGCCGAGCATAGATTTGTAGCAGCGGTAGGGGTAGAGGATCTTGTGATCGTTGAGACCGGTGATGCCATTTTGGTGGCACACCGAGACTGTGCTCAAGATGTGAAAAATATTGTAGATCATCTCAAAGCCAGCGGTCGCACTGAGCACCAGGTACATCCACGCGTGTATCGTCCATGGGGCTGGTACGAAGGCATTGATGTTGGGGAGCGATTCCAGGTAAAACGCATTATGGTCAAGCCTGGCGAAAAACTGTCTCTGCAGATGCATCACCATAGGGCCGAGCATTGGGTAGTGGTGAGTGGCTCTGCCATGATTACAGTGGATGATATAACCAAGCTTTATACTGAAAACGAGTCTACATATATTCCTATTGGATCTACCCATCGCTTGGAAAACCCCGGTAAGTTGCCATTACATCTGATTGAGGTGCAATCGGGAAGTTATCTTGGTGAAGACGATATCGTCCGCTTTGAGGATACGTATGGGCGCAATTGAGATGAATGCGCCTAAAACACTGCAGCAGTTAATGCAGAAAAGTGGTGTCGCGTTTGGAACCAGTGGTGCCCGAGGTCTGGTCACAGCAATGACTGAAGAGGTGTGTGCGGCTTACACGCAAGCTTTTGTGCAGGCGATGCAGCGTGAATATGTATTTAAAACAGTGGCCATCGCTACGGATCTTCGCCCTAGTAGTCCAGTGATTGCGCAATATTGCTCCAAGATGCTCTTCCAGTTGGGATTGGAAATCATATTCTGTGGTGCTATTCCAACACCTGCATTAGCGCTTTATGCGCAAAAACATAAAATCCCCGGAATCATGGTTACAGGCAGTCATATTCCGTTTGACCGAAATGGACTCAAATTTTATCGTCCAGATGGTGAAATAACCAAGGCAGATGAAGAAGTAATGCTGGCCACCAGTCTTCTTCCTCTACAAGATTATAGTATCAGCCTGCCATTGCCGACACCTGATGCAAGAAGTGATTATTTAGAGCGATATGTAGACATGTTGGGCGCTGATGGGTTTAAGGGCTTGAGACTTGCGATCTACCAACACTCAAGTGTAGGTCGTGATCTGATGCAAGAGCTCTTTAGCATCTTGGGGGCTGAGGTTATTTGTCTTGAGAGATCGAATACCTTTGTTCCCATTGATACAGAGGCGGTTTCTGATGCAGATGTTCAGCGAGGAATAGATTGGGCAAAACAATACAACGTTAATGCCATCATCTCAACAGATGGAGATGGTGATAGACCGCTCATCGCCGATGAGCATGGAACTTGGCTGAGAGGCGATATTGTGGGGCTATTAACGGCTCAATGGCTCAATATTCGTCATCTAGCGGTCCCTGTAAGCTGTAACTCAGCGATTGAAGTGAGTAGATTCTTTGACCAAGTGATCAGAACGCGTATTGGATCACCCTATGTAATTGCTGGGATGGCGTTACTCCATGAACAGGGTAAGCAGCATATTGCTGGATTTGAAGCAAATGGTGGTTTTTTACTGGGTTCTTCAGTAAACGCTTATCCGCACTTGGCGCCTTTGCCAACGCGTGATGCATTATTGCCTGTCATGTGTTTGTTGGCCGCTATGCAGAAATATAATAAACCGCTCTCTACAATAGTGGCAGGTTTGCCGTCCCGCTTCACCGCAAGTGACAGATTGCAGCAGTACCCGACAGAAAAAAGTAAGGAATTAATTGAGGATTGGTTTGAATTCCCAGAAAAATTGATGAGCCTTTTACAAATCGATGAAATGGTTATAAAAAAAGATATTACTGATGGATTAAGGTTAACCCTTACCTCAGGAAATGTCATTCATCTCAGACCATCAGGGAATGCGCCTGAGCTTCGATGTTATGCAGAATCCCATTCAATCCCTGCCGCTGTGAGATTAGTAAAGGCAGTACTAGAACGAATCTCAACTTTGTAAGAGTCTAACTTGTCCGAAAATAATATTCGATTGTCATATTTCTGACAAATTATTTTGCTAAGTTATGTAATAAAGCTGTAGAATATGCATCTATTTAGTGCATAACTGCTGATATCAAGTTTATATTGGTGCAGCTTTGATATTGGGTAAATATGAAAAAAGATAAATCATTATAAAAAAATAATTTAAATCAATGAGTTGCGTCTTTTTTTGAGCTGGCCTATTTTTTGCTAGTTTTGTAATAATTCTTTCATAGTTTGAATTCGATGTGCCAACCGATAAATTGCAGTCAGTAATTCAACCATATTAGTTTTTTAAGTTGTTCAATTTTATTGTTTTTTTAAATAGAGGAGAGGTTATGAAAGCATCTCATGTTTTAGGTCCAATTGCTCTTGCAATGACTTTGGCTTTTTCAGGCCAAGCATCAGCAACCGTAGTTAACGTTACTCCATTAGGCAATTTGAATGATGGTCCAGTATCAAACCAATCGTTGTTACAGGTTGGTGCTTTTTTCTTGCCAGATGTTTATACATTCAGTTTGACATCTGATTCAAATGTTACCGTTGACTTTAAAGCCTTGCTTGGTATCAGTGCTGGCTCCAGCTTCAGTTTATACGACTCAGCAGATAACCTGATTTCCAGTTACTCCATTCCGTCTCTGATTGTAAATGCAACCACATCCTTGTCATTTATCGATATTGGTGCGGGCACTGGTTATCAGTTTAAATTTAACCCAGGTGCTTTTAATGTGACTCTTTCCAATAAATTGACATTTACTGCAACACCTGTGATTCCCGTTCCAGAACCAGAAAACAACGCTTTGATGTTGGCTGGCTTGGGTATTATTGGGCTGATCGCCCGCAGAAAATTTGTTTAATTTTTTGTGTCTGATAAAAAGCCGATTGCTATAGCAATCGGCTTTTTTATTGCTCCATCTCATTTTGCTTTTTATATGCGTAAGTGCTCGCAAATTCGTTGTGTGGCAGCTATGGTTTCTGCATTTGATGCAACAAGCGCCATTCGAATAAAGCCTCGTCCCGGATTGACGCCATGCGCTTCACGGGCAAGAAATGAGCCTGGCAACACGGTGATATTCAGGTCTTGATAGAGCTGTTTGGCTACAGCAGTATCATCTTGCTCGGTATTGATCCACAGGTAAAATGCGGCATCAGGTAGTTGCGTTTGTGGCCAGACAGTTTGCAAGCGTGGTGTGACGGCCGCAAATTTTTCACGGTAAAGTGCGCGGTTGTGTTGAACGTGCGCTTCGTCATTCCAGGCCACGATACTTGCAGCTTGTACAGCCGGATTCATGGCGCAGCCATGGTAAGTGCGGTATAGCGCAAACTTTTCTACAATCTCTTCATCCCCTGCGACAAAGCCAGAGCGCATGCCAGGCACATTTGACCGTTTGGACAGTGAGCTGAACATGACGATGCGTTTAAACTCGCGACCAAGTTGATGCGCGGCTTGCAAGGCACCAACGGGCGGCTGCGCTTCATCAAAATAGATTTCCGAATAGCACTCGTCTGAGGCAATCACAAATCCGTATTGATCAGAGAGTTCAAACAGCGTTTTCCAGGCCGCAATGTTCATGACTTTGCCGGAAGGATTGCCGGGACTGCAGACAAATACCAATTGCGTGCGCTTCAGGACCTCACTAGGTACTTGCGTGAGGTCCATCACAAAGTCATTCTCAAGGGTCGTATTGATAAAGTAGGGCTGGGCGCCTGCCAGAAATGCAGCACCTTCGTAAATCTGGTAAAACGGATTGGGCGAGATGACCACTGGCACTTGTGAGCCCGTGTTGTCTATCACCGCTTGCGCAAAGGCGAATAATGCTTCGCGGCTGCCATTAACCGGCAAGATGGCTTTATCGATATTGAGTGCCGGGATCTGGTAGCGGCGCTGTAGCCATTGATTGATGGCTTCACGCAAGGCCGCTACGCCGATTGTGGTAGGATAGCTGGCCAGTCCACTCAGGTTGTTCGCCAGTGCTTCAGAAATGATGGCTGGCGTGGTGTGCTTGGGCTCACCGATAGACAGGTTAACGTGGCAATACTCAGGATTCGGCGTCAGTCCTTGAAACAAGTCGCGCAGACGTTGAAAAGGGTAGGGCTGGAGAAGATTTAAATGTGGATTCATAGGTGTGTATTATAAGTGACGCTTTCGCATAAACAAAAAGCTTCGCAGCAAAAAAAGTGGGCATCTTTGGCGCTGGTGTATGGCGCCTTGTGCTGGGGCGTGATTTGGTACCCTTACCGCCTGCTGAATGAGGTCGGTCTGTCTGGCGTGCAATCCAGCGTACTGAGTTATTTCGTGGCCTTGGTAATTGGTATGCTGCTGTTCTGGCGGCGGTCAGCGTATATCTCGCAGATTCCTTTTTCAGCTTATGGCTTAAGTCTGGTGGCGGGCTGGACCAATCTCGCTTATGTGCTGGCGGTGATTGATGGGGAAGTCATGCGGGTTATGTTGCTGTTTTATCTTTCGCCATTGTGGACGCTGCTGTTGGCCAGAATCTGGTTGCATGAGCCCTGGCATCTGCCGCAACTGGCGGCGATAGGCTTGTCTTTGCTTGGTGCGACCTTGATGCTGACAGACGGCCTATGGATTTGGCCGTGGCCACAATCCACCTCAGATTGGTTAGCGTTATCCGCCGGCATTGGTTTTTCGCTGACCAATGTGATTACCCGTTACTCCACCCACCTCTCGGTTGCGGCAAAAGGCATGCTGGTTTGGATTGGCGTATTTGGTTTATCTATGTTGGTATTACTCTGGCTCAATGGGGTGAATGGCTTTGCATTTATCACGGATGTGACACCCATGATGGGGCTTTGGTTGGTGTTGATCGCATTGCTACTGGTTTCTGCCACCTTGCTTGTCCAGTATGGCGTCACCAAAATCCCGGCCATTCAAGCCTCAGTGTTATTTATGACCGAGTTGATTGTCGCCGCTATCGCCGCCTACTTTTTGGCACATGAAACGATGTCTGTGACAGAAATGATGGGCGGCCTGTGTATTATTGCCGCTGGCGTACTATCAGTCGTCACCGCGGAGACGGAAGATTCAGCCGCTGGATAAAAGCAATTGCTGATACGCCTGCTCAAGCTGGCGGCAGAAGCTGTCCGGGCTAAACAGGCGATTGGCATGCTGTTGCAAGCGCGCTTTGATGGCGGCTAATGCTGCTGGCGTTTGTGCCAGCATGACCGCACGTTGCTCCAAAGCCTGCCAATCCTGGCAAATACACTCATCCAAGCCGAGTTGCTTGAGCAAACTTGCGCTGACGCGTGCCGGGAAGGTGCTGCCTTGCACGGTGAGCAAAGGAATGCCTTGCCACAGCGCGTCACTAGCAGTGGTATGGGCATTGTAGGGTGCGGTGTCCAGCATTAAATCTGCATGCTGCTGCCTGGCGATGTGTTGTTCGATACTGGTGCGCGGCGCGAAAATCAAACGATCAGCAGCGACGCCCAGTGCCATGGCGGCGTTTGTCAAATGCTTGGCTGCCCAGACATTGCCTTCGAGCAGCCACAATACGCTGCCTGATACCTGTTTTAAAATCCGCATCCAGCAGGCAAACACCTCAGGCGTAATCTTGAAACTCTGGTTAAAGCAGCAGAACACAAAGCCTTGCGCTGGCAAACCATGTGAGTGGCGGCTACCTGCGTCTGTAGTGGGTCGACGTGCATTATTCGGTTGATAGCAGGGCAATATGATCTCTTTCTCCGCCAAGGCCACTTCTGCCAAGATTTCATCCACGATAATCGCATCGTATAGCGGTACCCCATTAAGCATGCCCATGCTGCCGGGATACCCCAACCAGTTGACGTGCTTGCGCGCCGGTTTATAAGCGGCGACGCCACTGCGACTGCGTTGAGTAAAGCCGGTTAAGTCTACCAGCAGGTCAATCTCCGCTGCGCGCATATGCTGCGCCACCGCTTCGTCTGTCATGTTGCTGATTTCCAGCCACTGATCTGCGGCCGCATGAAAAGCGTGCCATTCGGCAGACTGATCATTGTGGCTATTACTGTATAACAGGATTTCAAACTGCTCGCGATGGTGTGCAGCGATGACCTCAGTGACCAAATAAGCCAAGGGGTGTTTACGAAAATCCGAGGATAGATAAGCCACTTTAATGCGTGCACCTGCTGATTTGGCCGCTGGCGGAGCCAGTGGTTGGATGTGCGCGTAATGTTGTTGCGCCCAACGGCTGGCACAGGCTAACTGCTCCTGATCCGAGGTGCCTGGCATGGCCAGAAAGGCAAATGGCGGGATTTGTGCCTGAGGCAGCGCCTGTAACGCGTAACGCACCTCTGCAATGGCTTGCTCAAGCCCTTGCCAGTCAGCCATATGCTGCTTTTGATGGATCCAATGCACCTTTGCGTGCAGCAGTTTGGGATTTAATTGCAGGGCACGCGCATAGGAAGCCACTGCCAAGTCCAGCTGGCCTTGCTCACGGTAGGCATTGCCCAGATTGTTATGGCATTCCGCATCTTGCGGATCCAGTTGCAATGATTGCTGGTAGTGCTGGATGGCGAGCGCTGTTTGCCCAAGTTTGCGCAGGCTATTGGCCAGATTAAAATGCACATCGGCCTGCTGCTTGTCTTGTGCCAGTGAACGCCTGAAAAAGGTGGCTGCCAAAGTTTCATCTCCGCGCAGGCTGGCCACATTACCGAGTTGCATCAATATCTGCGGATGTTCTGGCACCAGTTGCAGGGCGTGCTGAAAAGCGCTTTCCGCCGCATTGGCTTGCTTGGTTTGCAAGTAATACCGTCCCAGCTCGTAATGCAGTTCCGGGTCATCTGGCGTGCGGCTGAGCTGCTGCTGAAGTTTGGCTAGCTGATCAGTCATGTTTTCTCTTGCTCACTAAACGGCTGTAGCAATGGCTTCCAGCCGGCCTGTTTAAACAATAACCGCTGCGGATGCAGACCTAGCCAAAAAGTATCCTCAGAGAGTTGTGGCAAGGTATGGCCAAAGTCTTGCAGCATGCGTCTGGCTAGTATGGCTGCACAATAAGGGGCTGTCATCAGGCCTTTGCTACCGTGCGCTGCATGCACATACAACCCTTGTGCAGCGGGCAAGTCAGCGAAGCTGTTGACGGAGGCATGACTGTCCATCAAGTGTTGTAACGGCAAAAGCGGACCCACATAGGGTAAATAATCCGGCGAGCCACAACGTAGCGAAGCCCGTGCCGAGATCACGGCCGTGTGCGCCACTGGACCAAATTGTGGGCTGAGCGTGCTCACCATATGCAGATTTTGCTCGCTATCTTCAGCACGCACGCTGGTATCCGTCTCGCCTGGCGCAAAGGTGGCTCCCATGGCATGCGTTCCTTGATGCGCTGGGGTTAGATAGCCATCCCCACACAAGATGGTACGCAAGGGTTGCATCGCCGGTTGCGCGGCAATCACCCCCATTTGTCCACGCACCGGATTGAGCCACATCCCACTCTCAGGAATTAAAGCTGCCGCTTCAGCCGCATTACACACCACCACGGCATCAAACGTGCCCAAGGGGTTGCTATCACTGAATAGCTGCCAGCCGGAAGAAATGCGTGAAAGCTTGTCGACCGCCTGCGCTAAATGCAGCCTAATTTTTGGCTGCTTCACCATCTGCTGGCAAGCCCGCACCGGATTGACCCAGGCCCCGTGCGGAAAATATAAGCACTCATGGCCAATCTGAACGCCCGCGCATTCGCTGGCTGCTGCTGCCGTCATTTTGTGGAGCAGTGGCATATCGACGCCAAGCTGTTCATAGCGGTTGGCAACTTTTTGCACGCGTTTATGTTCACGTGGGCTGCCACCGAGTTGTAATAACCCGACGCTCTGGAAGCCGTCGTCGCCCAGATTGAGCTGCGCATAATGCCGCAGGCTATAACTATAGCTACGCCAGGCGAGCTGGTCATTCATCGGTTTTTCGGCATTGAGCCTGGGATAGAGCATGCCTCGGGGATTGCCAGAGGCCCCCGTAGCGACTTGCGCCGCACGCTCAAACACATGCACTTCACAGCCGAGCGACGCCAATTGATTGGCCGTGCTGCAGCCCGCAATGCCTGCACCTATGATGGCCACTTTAGGCAGCGGGTTGATCGCTGGTGCAGTCGTCGTGGGCCAATTTCCACATAACATTTCACGCTTGTTGCCAAAGCCTTTAGTTTTTTGGACTACAAATCCGGCGGCTTGCAAGCCGCGCTTGACCACACCCGCACTGGTAAAGGTGGCAAATGTGGTGCCTGTGTGCGCACAGGTGGCCATGCTTGCAAATAAATATGGTTGCCACATTTGCGGATTCTTGGACGGCGCAAAGCCATCGAGAAACCAGGCATCGGCCTTCAAAGTGAGCTGTGGCAAATAATGCGCACTGTCCCCGATAAACAAGGTCAGGCTGGCCGAGAAACTAGGCAGCTCAAGCTGGTTAATGCCTGGCTGTAACAAGTGATATTGTGCGCAGAGTGCCGCGCTTGCTTCGGCCAGTTCTGGAAAATGCGCATGCGCGGTTCGCAAATCCTGCAAGGTGAAGGGCGCAATTTCGACGCTGACAAAATGCAGGTGGGCGTGAGCAGGGGCGGTGTCACGCCAGAGCTTGAGAGCCGCCAGAAAATTGAGGCCGCTGCCAAAGCCCGTCTCTACAATGACAAAATGACTCGCTGTGTCGGCCGGGAGCTGCTGCCAGCGTTCAGCCAAATGGTTATGCTGCAAAAACACATAACGGGTTTCTGCCAGCCCATGCTGCGGATGCTCGGGACTGACAGAAAAATAAACATCATCGAATTCGGGGGAGTAGGGCAGGCCATTGCGCCACTCCAAGACTGCATGTGTACTCATGCCGCCAAGTTTATCATGGCCGGAGCATGCGCTGCTTTAGGCCACGCGCTTAAGCTGACGATAACCAGGTTTGGCCAACAGCAAATGCACGTCGCCCAGCGCGCATTCTGCAAAGCCACCCTCGCAATAACTCAGGTAAAAGTCCCACATACGAATAAAGGTCTCGCTATAGCCCAGCCGCTGTACGGCATAGATGTTGGCAAAAAAGTTTTCCCGCCAGAGACGCAAGGTGGTGGCATAGTCCAGGCCAATATCCTGCAAGTCCACCAGCCGCAAGTCGCTGGCGCGCGTCATGCTAGCCAGCATGGCAGTGTTCGATGGGATATTCGAGCCTGGAAAAATATAGCGCTGGATAAAATCCACGGAGCGGATGGCACTGTCATAACGCTGATCCGCAATTGTAATAGCCTGAATCAATGCAACACCGTTGGGCTTCAATAACTGGCTGACTTTGTTGAAATACGTGTCGTAGTATTGATGACCGACCGCTTCTATCATTTCGATTGAAACCAGTTTGTCGTATTGCCCATGCAGATGACGGTAATCCTGCTTGAGCAGCGTGATGCGGTCTTGCAGTCCTGCTTGCGCGATTCTGCTTTGTGCCAACGCATATTGTTGCTGCGAAATGGTGGTGGTGGTCACATGGCAGCCATAGTGTTTGGCCGCATAGCTGGCGAAGCCGCCCCATCCCGTGCCAATCTCGATCACGCGATCGTTGGCGCTAAGCTGTAACTTCTCGCAAATAACCTGTAACTTACGCTCAGAAGCCGCTTGTAAACTAGCGGGTTCCGTGTCAAACATGGCAGAGGAATACATCATGGTCGGGTCCAGAAATAACTGGAACAAGTCATTACCGAGATCATAGTGCGCGGCAATATTCTTTTTGCTGCCTGCCTCGCTGTTGCTATTGAGCCAGTGAAACAGTTTGAGCACGGGCTTGCTTAGCCATTGATAGCCGCCTTCCAGTGTGTCCATGACAGATTGGTTAAGCACCATCAGGCGGATCACATCTGTTAATGTGTCTGCTTGCCAGTAGCCCAGCATATACGCCTCCCCCGCACCAATGCTGCCGCCAAATGCAATTTCGCCATAAAAACGCGCATCAAGCACGGTAATGCTGGCTTGAATCTGACCTGGTTGTGCCTGGCCAAACACATGCGTTTCTGTGCCATCCACAAGCGTAAGCTGGCCAATCTGCAGTCCCGCCAGACGTTTGAGCACCTGCGATTTGGCCAGTTGCGCTACCCATTTGGCGCGGCTTTTGGCCTTGAGCGGTTTGGTCAGGGTGTCCGTTGGCAAGGATGAAGGGCTGGGAAGGGTATTCATAGTATTCAATTCAGCGTCAGACGTTTTGATCAGGATGGGGATAGAACGGCACTTTTTTGAGCCAAAGCCGCAAGGCTTGCCAATAAATGGCGGCAATCACTTTCAGTGTCATCCACGGGTACTGCCATAACAGGCGATTCAAAGTAGCCGCCTGCCAGGGCTGTCTGTTTAGTTTCAAGGTGGCAAAAAACATGGACTGTTGATCACGCCAGTTTTGCATATGCACGCTGAGGACCTCCGCTGGCAACGAAAATTGCCATTGATACTGGATATCCATAGGCATAAATGGCGAAACATGAAAGTCTTTTTTGAGGCTGAATACACCATTCTCGGCCGTATTCATGGCATGCACATAAGCAAACCGTTCTTTCCATGGAGTATTGGTAATGTGGCTCACAATCGCTTGTAATTGGCCTTGCTCATCGTGGCAGTAATAAAAACTCACCGGATTAAAGCAAATACCCCAGTAACGGCAATGCGTCAGCAAGCCGATGCGGCCCAGTGGACGCTGCCCGGTTTCCTGTTCAACCAGGTTACGCACGCTGACATCCAGCGGCTCGTGGCTGGGCCCCAGATAGTCCTGGCGCCGAAAATAAGCCAGATTTGGTTTAAGATAAGACCATAAGCGATTGTTTTTAAAAAGCTTTGGCAATTCATCCAGATCCAGATACAACATAAACAGCCGGTAGCGAAAACCATGCAGGGTTGGCTGTAGCCGTTGATGGCTCACCCAACCTGTATAAATGGCACTTTGCAAGCAGTCTGTTTGCAATGCGGCGGGGGGACTCATAAATGCATCGCCTGAAAATGTTGTATGGCCGCCAGTGCACTGACCACGCCGTCCTCGTGAAAACCGTTGCGCCAGTAGGCGCCGGCATAGCCAGTCCGGTGTTTGCCACTGATCTCGGCATGGCGGGCTTGTGCCTGGGCGCCTGCCAGCGTGTACAAAGGATGGCGGTAGTGCAGCTTTTTAATCACCTTGTCTGGCGCGATGGCATCGGTGTAGTTCAAGGTGACCAGTAAAGGCTCGCTGGACTGGATGCCTTGCAGGATGTTCATGTTATAGGTGACCTGCACCTTGTCTGTCGCTTGCGCCGTAACGTGGTAGTTCCACGCCGCCCAGGCTAGCTTGCGTTGCGGCATCAGACGGGCATCCGTATGCAGATATACCGTGTTATCCTGATAGGGAATGGCGCCTAGGATGTCGCGCTCGGCCGTTGTGGCCTCAGCGCCCAATATCTGCAAGGCTTCATCACTGTGGCAGGCAAAAAAGACAAAATCAAACCGCTGTGATTGCCCGTTTTGCGTGGTCACGCTGACGCCCTGTGCATCGCGTTGCACAGCCTGCACTGCTGCATTGAGCTGGATACGGTCACGATAGCCGGCAGTGATTTTTTCCAGATAGCGCGCAGAACCGCCGACGATGGTGCGCCACTGCGGCCGCTGGTCTACCGTGAGCATGCCATGATGGTGAAAAAAGCGCACAAAGAAGCGGGCAGGGAACTGCAGCATCTGTTCTGAATCAGTTGACCAGATCGCGGCCCCCATAGGCACGATGTAGTCGCGGATGAATTGGCTTGAATATCCCTGCTGTTTTAAATAGTCACCCAGCGGAATTTCATCGCCTGTAGCGAGCAGAGCCAATGAGGTTTTGTTAAAGCGCAAGATATCCAGAATCATGCGGTAAAACGCTGGAGACAGTAAGTTGCGGCGCTGGGCAAACAGACTGTTTAACGTCGTACCGTTATATTCCAGCCCGCTGGCTTCGTTGCGCACGCTAAAGCTCATGTTGCTGTCACGCCAGACGACACCCGCTTCACGCAAAATACGCTCAAACTCAGGATAGGTTTTATCGTTAAATACAATAAAGCCAGTATCTACCGCATGCGTCTGACCACCAACCGTCACCTCATGTGTATGCGTATGGCCACCGATGTAGTCGTTAGCTTCAAACAGGGTGATGTCATGCTGCTGATGCAAATAATAGGCAAGGGTATTGCCAGCGATACCGCCGCCGATAATGGCAATCTTTAATCCCATTACAGCGGCCTTTCCTGATGATGCTGATCACGCACCTCAACCGGTACTTGCTTTAAATTCCAGATTAACCCTAATGCAGCCAGGACTCTCAGTCCGTAATAGGTCAAATCAATCTCCCACCAGTAAAAACCTTGTTTGACCGAACCCGGAAAATGATGATGATTGTTGTGCCAGCCTTCACCCAGCGTCAGCAGGGCAATCAGCCAGTTATTGCGACTGTGGTCGCGCGTGGCATAACGGCGGCTACCCCAGACATGCGCCAAGGAGTTGACACAAAAGGTGGCGTGATAAAGCGCCACGGTGGACACCACAAAGCCCCACACCAGTAACTGCCAGCCGTTGGTTTGTAATTGTGGCGCATAATGTGCCAGGGCAGTCCCCAGTAAAAAGATGCCTAAAGCCAGTGCGAGCGGCACCAGGCTGTCAAAACGGTCCAACCAGCAGAGTTCACGAAAACGCGTCAATTCACGCACACGCTCTAATTGCGTCTTGAAATTGGCATGGCTCAGAAACCAGCCTAAATGACTCCAAAGCAAGCCATGCTGGTGTGGGGAATGGATATCTTGCGGCTGATCTGCATGCACATGATGACTGCGGTGGTGGGCGGCCCACCACAAAGGACCGCGCTGTACTGCAGTGGCTCCAATCAAGGCAAATAAGAACTGTCCAGCGCGCGAGGTTTGAAAGGTCTTGTGGGCAAAATAGCGGTGATAAAAGCCGGTAATCGCAAACATGCGGATCAAATAAAGCCCGATGGCAAAGGCCACCGCAAAAGGACTCCAGCCCACCCAATATAAAGCGATCAGGGCAAGATGCAGGCCAACAAACGGCAGCACCCGCCACCAGTCTATGCTCTCCGCATGCGCACTGGCTGGCGGCTGGTAGCGCTGGTTATCCAGCCAGCCAATGAGCCGCCATAGCAGCCCGGTGATTCTGTGTTGCATGATTCGTCCTCTCTCAAATACGCGTCGCCTGTTGCGCGTATGGTGATGTTTGTTTGATCAACAACTCACCCTTTTATTGTGGTTGATGCTTGAAAACCTCTAGCTTGCTGGTGTCATAGCCCATGGCCCTGATTCTAGCGACCAGTTGTTCATAGCTGGCCTGATCCAGTGTTGGTTTCCTCGACATCAGCCAGACATAATCCCGTTTGTTACGCGCAATGATCGTATGCTGGTAATCCTGGTCCAAGTAAGCAATCAGGTATTCTGATTTGAACGGCCACACAAACTGCATGCGCCACTCGGCATTGCCAGTGCCCGGCACAATAAAACCCGTCGGGTGATAGACTTTAAGTGGGCCTGTGAAACTGCCCTGACGAAAGCTGAAAGTAGTGGCAATACTGCCATCCGAAGTCTTTTCATAGCGCTCAACCGGATTGTAAGGATCCTTTTCAATGAAGGTCGGGATCGCTGCAATCACATACCAGTCACCCATAAAACGGTCCAAATCCACTTGCTCAACCGTTTTAATCGGAGGCAAGTTTTGGCAAGCGGTCAGAGAAAAAATACCCATTATACAAATCACTTTAAATAATTTATTCAACATATTGATTAAATGAGTTTATATTTAATTTTATAGCCTTCTGGCGTAATCGACTCCAACGCCACCCACTGCTGTTGCTGATCGTACCAAAGCGTAATTTTCAGTTTGTCTTTGCCCTTTAAACGGCCATTGAGCCGATATTGATGGGTGAGGGTGGTCTGACCTTTCACCTCTATAGTTTTGCTGCCTTCATCCGTGACAGTCACATCCAGATATTCTGCATTTTGTGGGTTAAGTAAACGGGATTGCTTGAGTATTTCGGGATTCCAGTAAGCAAAGGTCATGATACAGCCTGGCAGGGTTTGCGTACTGCCATTTTTATCAAGTACAAACTTATTATTTTGTATCGCCCCTTTGACGTCGGTGATTTCTTTATTTTCCTCGGTGTGTGCCGTCAGTTGAGACAGGCAGTTGCCTTGCCACTGTTCATCGGCCTGGTGCTGGTAGCGATAGGCATTAATAAACAGCACTTTGACCTTGAAATTGGCGCGGCTTTGCAATTGGTTCTGATCCAGGCTAAAGGTGTGCGTCCCAATTTTTTGCTGGTCCAGATAGACCTCAAATGACCACTCCTGCGCCTGTAGGGGAACAGCGAATAACAGCGCCAGGCCAGTTAAAGTGTGTCGCGTGGTAACCTTAGTTTTCATTTTTCAGCTCGCTTGGGTATCCCGGGAATAAATGCATTAGTATTTTTGACGTATTCGGCATACCCGGGACGACGGCTGTGGATAGTCTGCTCCATCAAACTCACACCACTGACTTTTAACAGCAAGAACGTCATCAAAAGCGGAGACACCCAAACCCAATAGCTCGCTGATGACGCCGCCAACAGCGCAAATCCCCACCAGATCAGACACTCACCAAAGTAGTTTGGGTGACGGCTGTAGCGCCATAAACCAGTATTCAGTACTTGGGTTTGATGTCCGGCGGAAGCCCTGAATCGTGTGAGCTGCAAGTCCGCCACCACCTCCCAATATAGACCGAGCACAAATAACAATACGCCGGCCAGGTCCAGCCAATTCAACGCAGCAGTGCTTGAGATGGCCGCGAACAGTGGATAAGAAATGATCCAGGCCAGCAGCGCCTGAAAAGCGAACACAATGTAAAGGCTTTTCAACCAGAAATAAGGCTCATTGTTTTTGCGTATCGTGTCATATCGATGATCTTCTTTGCCCCAGTTGCGCCAGGTTAAAAAAATACTCAACCTTAGCGACCATAAGGTCACTGCGAACAGCACCAGGCAGGCGCGTAATGAAAGGTCTTGCAGGAATATGGCGGTGACATAGGCCGTGATGGCAAAGAACAGGCTCCACATGCTATCCACATGGCTGTAGTGTTTGGTGATAAAACTTAAGAACCAGCCGCAAAGTGCAAACAACACAATCGCGATCAGCGCGTAGTAATAAATCATGTTTGCTCCAAAGCGAGAGACTGGTTAAAGCGATGACGTAACCACAGCATGAGTGGTAACAGAGTGGCCCATTCAAAGGCAAACCAGGCCAGGCTATAAAGGCTTGGTAATTGAATGGCCCCCACACTTTCAGCCCCTAAATAAGCAAGGGGGCCGAACACTGCCCCCAGCATGAACGCCAAGGCATATTTATGTTGTAACCAGCGCATGCTGACGTTCAGCGTGGTGGCAAAGGCAAGCCATAAGGCCAACATCCAGAGCGGGATGTAGGCCAACCACTGCGTATGGTTTTCAAATAGGATCCATTGCAACTTATATGCAAATTGGTCTGCCACTGCGCCAATCACTGCCGTCAATAAGAGCGGCAACGTTTGCGCCCAACCCTCGACCAGCGATAAATGCAGCAGGGTATAGAGCAACACTGCAGCGAAAACGGCTGTACTCAAGCCGGGTTTAGCGGACAATACGCACAGCCACCAGATCACTTGAAAAGAAATAAAATTAAATATAATCAATTTCTTATTGGTCATATTTAATCTTTCAGATTATCGTTTGGCAAATAAATAGTGGCTGACCCACCAGGTCTGGCCATGGTTGTAACCGAACAGTTCTGCGCAGGCCATGAAAAAAATCCGCCAACGTTGACGCCACATTTCTGCATCGGCCTGCCCATAGATAGAAGCCAGGACAGGGGTCAGTGCCTGATGGTTTTTGTCCATCAGTTGCAGCCAGGCATTCGCCGTTTTTTCATAATGCGTGCCGTCCCAGCGCCATTTGTCTACCAATTTCAAATCATCCTGAAAATACAGCGGCAAATCATCACTAGGCATCATGCCACCACTAAAGAAATACTGGCTCATCCAATCATCTTCCGCTTTGACATCAAAAGCATAAGGGGTGTAGCGGTGGACAAAAATATGCTTGAAAAACAAACCACCCGGCTTCAGCCAGCGCGCCACTTTGCCATAGAGCACTTGGTAGTTGCGCATGTGTTCAAACATTTCAACCGAAACAATGCGGTCGTAAGTTTGCTCGGTATCAAACACATTCATGTCTGCAGTGATGATATGAATGTTTGACAGGCCACGCGCTTTTGCCTGACTCATAATATATTCAAGCTGCGAAGCGGAGTTTGAGACCCCCGTAATCTGCGCCTGCGGATAATGGCTGGCCATCCATAGCGTCAGCGAACCCCAGCCGCACCCCAGCTCTAAAATATGTTGACCATCCTGCAACTGGGCATGTGCACAGGTTTGCGTAAGCGCAAGTTGCTCGGCTTCATCAAGCGTACGTGTGTCCGGCAACCAGAAACAGCTACTGTATTTGCGATTGCGACCTAAACAATATTGATAAAAATTGGCAGGTACTTCGTAATGCTGTGCATTGGCTTTTTCAGGCAGTGGCGCGATCTCTGCCTGAGCCATTACCTGCACAAACTGGACCAGACTTGACTGCGCTTGCTCACAATCCTGTTCAGAAATTTCTTCCAGCCTTGATTTGCACAAGCGCTGAATGCCTTTACGGATCAAAGCATCAGAGAGGTAGCCTTTTTCAGCCAATTTTAAGGCAAATGTTACAGGTGAAGTCATGATGATAATTATTGTATTAACTAAATGATCCTAGTATAAGTCCATTCGTCCTTCCGATTAGTTTCATTGATAGAAAACTTTTTATCACATCCAAAATTTAGGTGAATGTTGCTGGAGTTTACAGAGGGATATGCTGAACTCGTTGCCGGATAAGTTTTAGGTGTATACTAACCTGTATAGTTAAAAATATAGCCGGGGTTATCATCATGCAAAACAACACTTCGACGGTATGTGCTGTAGTGACACTTTCTGTCATGCTTTTGGCTTGTTCGCATGCCAGCAAACCAGAAAAAACGGCTTCCGCCAATGTCGATTGGCCAAGTTATGGCTTGAATCTGAAGGCGCAGCGTTACTCTGCCTTGTCTCAAATCAACCAGAAAAACGTTCACCAGCTTGCGCTCGCCTGGAAAGTGGAAACCGGTGTAAAAGCCACGTTTCAAGCCACTCCGATTGTGGTCAATGGCGTCATGTATGTCAGTTTGCCCTACAACCATGTGTTGGCGCTGGATGCGGCGACGGGTCAACAGCTATGGAAATACACGCACGACCGCAAACCAGACTGGCCGATGTGCTGCGGTCCAGCCAACCGTGGCGTAGCCGTGGCAGAAGGCAAAGTGTTTATTGGTACAGTGGATGCCAGGCTGATTGCATTGGATGCCAAAACGGGCGCAAAGCAGTGGGATATTGATGTCGCCGCTAATCAGGTGAGCACCGAGCACCAGGACGCCTTAAGTGGTGATGACCCCAATAAAACCCGCAAAGTGACAGGGGGCACCGGGGTAGGCATTGCGATGGCCCCGGTTGTTTATAATCATAAGGTCATGATCGGCATTACCGGTGTCGGCTATGGCTTGCATATTGACAATCCACGCAGTGATGCGCCTTTGGGCGCGGTGATCGGCGTCACTGGCCGTTATGGCCGTCCAGGCTTTTTGGCGGCTTATGACGTGAATGATGGTCATCAGGTCTGGCAGTTTGATACGATACCCAAGCAGGGTTGGGAAGGGCAGTTTGTGACTAAAACGGCCGATGGCAATCAGTTTCACAGAGACACCGCCGCTGAACGGACAGCACTTAAAGACTACCCTGACGCCGCAAAATTTGGCGGGGGCTCAGCCTGGAGTACACCAGCCATTGATACCGCAACCAATACCCTATACTTTGGCACAGGCAATCCCTCACCGCAAATGAACGATATTTCGCGCCCAGGAGATAACTTATATACAGTTTCTTTAGTGGCGCTCGATACCGAAACCGGTCAATACAAATGGCATTATCAACAAGTTCCTCACGATCTTTGGGGCTATGATCTGGCAAGCCCACCAGTACTTTTTGACTATCAATACTATGGTAAGACTATTCCTGCCGTGGGGCAGGCCAGTAAAACGGGCTGGTTTTACATTCACGATCGCAACACTGGTCAGTTCTTGGCCAAGTCAGCCCCATTTGTGCCACAACACAATTTATTTGCCAAGCCAAGTCAAGAAGGCACTGTCATCTATCCAGGCATTTTAGGCGGTGCCAACTGGTCACCTGTCAGCCTCGATGAAAAACATCAGAAAGTTTATGTGGCTGCAATGCATAGCCCGATCAAATATACCGTTCACGAAACCACAGTGAATCCGGGCGAAAAACCTATTCGCTATGCGGCCAGTGAACCCACAGACGACCCTAGATGGGGTGTACTCAGTGCAATTAATCTGACTGATGGCAATATTTTATGGCAGCGAAAAACGAATCAACCGCTGATCGGTGGTGTACTAGCGACAGATGGCGGGTTAGTGTTTTGTGGAGAAGGAGAGGGTAAGTTTGCTGCGTACAGCAATATGACTGGTGACTTGCTATGGCAATATCAATCTGAGTATGGTGTAAATGCCCCTCCAATCAGTTATCAAGTGAATAACGAACAATATATCGCTATTGTTAGTGGGGGCAATTCGTTATTTGGATTCAAGCAAGGGGATAGTATTTACGTTTTCAAACTTAACTCAATCAAATAGTTGCTATTCCCTAATAATAAGCCCCCTAAAAGTCTTTCTTTTGTACAATGAATACTTTATATTGATTAAATGTATTTATAGTTAGCTAGAAGATAAGTGATTAGTCATAATGGACTATTGAGCCAGATGTGCAAAATATGAATAATCACTAAAATAAACTTTGTTTAATTCTGGAGAAGTCATGTTTAAGTCGTTTTTTAAGTTGTCATTACTAGCCATTGCAATCGCTGCTTCAACTTCAGTTGCTCAAGCACAAGATTTTGGCCCATATACATCCAGTCAAAGTCTTGATTTCACTCGGTTGAAAGCTGATGCAGACTTTATTAAGAACTCTGGCTCAATCTCAACTCGTGGCGCTTACTTTGACGACACTTATCAAATTAACCTGTTACAAGTGTCTGATTTTTCATACAACATATCTGAAATTACTACTGCTGATGATGTTAAGTATGATGTTACTTTCTTGAATTTTGGTTTTTATGACATTAATGGTGCTGCTGTTACCACATTTACAAACCTAGCCGCAGGAACATACTTCCTGACAGCGAGTGGTAAACTGGCAGGCACTGATGGCGGCGATTTCAACGTAAGTTTCAATATTACTCCGGTAGCCTCAGTACCAGAAGCTGATTCCTACGCATTAATGTTAGCTGGCTTGGGATTGGTTGGTATGATTAGTCGTCGTAGAAGCAAATAAATTAACTGCTTTGAGAAGGAGAGTTTTATGAAACATGCTAAATACTTTATTGCTGCCTCTTTTTTTTGTTCATCTGTTGCTAGTGCAGCATTCTCTGTTTCTGATGCTGACCTTGTAAATCCAAACAGCAATAACTCCTTCTCGACTGCACAATCAGCTTTTACCCTGACAGCCGGTAATAACTACACTATTACTGGGAATATCACCAGCAATGACATCGATTACTACAAAGTCATTATCGAGCCATCTAGTTCATTGATATTGAATATTAAGCTTAGCGCGCCCAATATGAACCCAGGACTAGGCTTATACGATGTTGGAGGTAATTTATTGTCTTACGACACTGAGACAGGTGGAACTCAATTTGCGGCAATACTAAATTATGTATTAGATCCTGGTACATATTTTATTTCAGCAGAACGTTCGTTTTTTAATAGCCCAAACTTCGCTTACTCTATTACTATTGGTATCCCCGGTGTTAATCCTGTCCCGGAACCTGAGTCTCTAAGTTTATTGGTATTTGGTATAGGTATACTCGGATTAATTTCTCGACGCAAATCACGATAGTTCAACTTTTCGTTTATCAATGCAAAGGGCTCGCTGAGCCCTTTTTCTATAAGTAATATAGATGCAGGACCTCCAACATCAGTTTGCTTTCGACTGAGTCGACTTACTAATTTTTAATTGGTAGGGCAATCGGGGATCAGCGCCAGCATGCATATTTAAGCGCTAAATCTAGCAAATCATTCCCACATTTATTTCCACAGAAAGCACTAATCATCTGGTTAACACTACCTGAAAGAAAGCTTTCCTCTTATTCAATAATTTAACATAATATACATTATGCGAAACTAAATAAAGAATCACGTTTCTCAATGAAAACTAAGACGTCAACTCGCTTATCCAAGTATAAGTCTTCGGTTGCTTTAAGTTTGCAAAAACAATTTTTACATTATCTTACAAAGTGCTAGTATTAGCTTTCAAACAAGAAAAAGGGAGGAAACATGAAAGAAGAAAAACAAATTGAAAAAGTGCAGACGCAACTCACCCTGCTCTGGTGCTTAAAAATCGGGGAATTCTTAGGCACCATTGATCAGCAGAAACTTATCCATCAGTTAAACTTGAAACCTATTGTCCTCAGAAGATGGTTATTGGGTAAGATGGTCGTCCCTAGCACTATCATTTATCAAGTAAAACAACTGGCCTATGCACCGCCACGTACACGCAAATGTAGAAAATTACGCATGACTGCGTGTGGTGAACAAAATTTAGCTTCGTTGAAGGTAAGGTGTGAATGGAAGATCCGCTTTTTTGATGAGATGAATAAGCGAGCAAAGTACAAGTTTTGTAAGAAATTAAAGCGGATCATTTAATTCACAGAGTAAATCCAATGAATGGCAATTGAAAAATTTACCTGCTTTTTACACCATTTATTCAGTCTTCAATCCTTTTTAAGCTGCGTTAGCATCAATATCCTATTGTTGGAGATGCTACATGCAGCTTTTGCCTACACAGGAAATGGTGAAAAAAATATCTGACTCCTGGTCGTTTGTAAGCGGTTCCGCTTTCAACTTCAAGGAAAGTCAGCGCTATACATTTCACAATCATGACAACCTCATGGCGGTTGTTCTTCCACTTTATATTGACCAATTACCGCAACATGAGTCGATTGCGATTGGTTTGATATTAGATGATGCTGAGGCACACAAAATCGCATCTCATATGTTTGGCTTATCTTCTGACGAATTATCCGATGAGGATGTTAAAGATGCCAAAAAGGAAACATGCAATATCATGGGGGGCGGCTTGATTGTAGATGAGCACAGTGAATTGGGCCTACCCAAAGAGATTCCTTTAGAAGAGTTCTTTGAACTCCAAAAAACGGCAACATTTAGCCGTTTATTTGTAAGCGATAAACCAAACGAAGACCTGGTGAATCTGGTGATCTTCGATGTAAATAATCATAAGTTTTCAGGGGTATTTTCATTATGAGCACAATGACGGGTGAAGCAGCCAAATTCTTGATTGTGGATGACAGTCGTGCAATACAAAGTATTATCAAACGTGCGATTGAAGGGTGTAATTATCCAAAGCTCGAAATTCAAACTGCGACAGATGCTGAAGCTGCGATGAATATTCTTGAGGGCTATCGCCCTGACTTGATTATTACTGACTGGCACATGCATAAAATCAGTGGCCTTGAATTTTGTCAGCATGTCTGCCAAACATACGGAAAAAAAATCCCAATTGGCTTTGTGACCACGGAATCTGCCGCCGAAAAAATCGATCAGGCTTATCAAAGTGGTGCAAGATTTGTAATTAACAAACCCTTCCAGGATATTGATTTAAGATCAAAAATATTAGAGATCATTCCAGTGGGCGGAATCACTGAGCAGCCTGCGGCTATCCCAGAGAATCTCGCGACTAGCCATCAAATGCTCTCAAGCATGCTGAAGGGTCAGGCTTTTACGCTAGAGCCCTGCCCTCCACTGGGATTAACGGATTTGACTGAAAACAATTTCATTGGATTATTTGGCGAAAACGGGAAAACACCCCCCGTCAATGCGCTTGCTATCATGGAAATGAACGCTGTAGGCCTGTTGTGGGCGTTGAATAATGAAAAACCCGAAATGCTTAAAACTATACTCGCCAGTGGTGGCGCCAGTAACGACCAACTCGATGAAGCGAGAAGGTTCATGGATGAGTTTGGTGCGGGTATGTCAATTGGACATAAAAATGGTCCATTGAAGCTGGCTAGATCAAGTATAGTCAGTCGGCAATTTCCCCGCCTTGAGATGTCGTTGAAGAGCAATGCTGGCCGTATGGATTATCGAATCAATGTACCAGAAATCGGGACAGGATTTATTACTTATATCAAACTCCTGTAAGGAGAATAGGATGCCATTTTCTTGGGGTGAATTACTGAGCGGTGCCGGGATTATCGTTAGCTTGGGTGCCGCCTTTTTATTAGTCAAGTTGCTCATCAGCAATACATTACAGCAGGAAAAGTTTTTTAACGCACTGGGTAAGTGCTATACAGAGCTCGAGTCATCCAGCGATCGACTAGACACGCTCTGTACTATTCTGGATAGAAGATTTTCCAACTATGAGGAAAACCATAAACAATCAGATCCATTGTTAATCAATAGCATACAGCGTTTTGATAAAGTAGCACAGGAGATCAGGGATCGCCTGGATGATTTGTTGCTATCGGAAGCCTCGGATAACATTATTGCTGAGCGATTGAGTGAGCCTGTGCTGCAAGAGCTGAATAAATTGCAAACACATCTAGAGCAAATGGCTGGTCAACTCCGGCGCAATAACAATTTGTCTGCTGACGAAAATGTCGAAATGGCTGCCATGAGAAAGCGGATTGAAAGCTATCAATCCATGATGATGAAAGCAAGATCAGAAGCCAAAGAGGCTGAAAACACCATGGCGGAATTGCGTCAGGAAATACAGCAACTACAGGTCATGAACAATCGCCCACTGCAATCAGCCAATGATGCATTCACAAAAGAGCTACAATTCCAACTGAATGAAATGGAGCAACAAAAACGCAGACTTGAGGAACAGCTTGCGGCATTAACCACAGAGAAACAGCGCAATGAAATAGAAAAACAATTCATTGAAGACCGTTTTATGGAGTTATCGTAACGCAGATGCAAAACAAAAAAGCCACCCGAAGGTGGCTTTTTTGTTTACGCTCATTGTTCAATCAAATCAATGCATTGAACATTTTAAATGGTGGAGCTGGGGGGAATTGAACCCCCGTCCGCAAGCCCTCCACAGACAGTTCTACATACTTAGCTGTGTTGTTTATATTTAACCAGGCATCCACCAACGAGCAAGCAGATGACAAGCGAGTTGCCTTGGATTTAATGCCTTACCAAGCAACCCGGTAAAGCACGATCCTCTCTAAATGACGCTGCTGCCGGTTACCCGGCCCGACCGAGAGGCTCTTCGGTGCAGCGTTCAGCCGGGATTAAGCGGCTAAAGCGTAAGTTTCGTCGTTTGCGACTATACTTTTTCAGATGGATTTACGAGGGAACCTGAATCCTCGGTATGCCCTGCACTGCTTTGCAACCCACGTCGAAACCGGGTCAGCCCCAATACAGGCTTTGGATTATACGCCTTAAACGGTGGTGAGCCAAACTTAAAGGCGCATTGCTTCGACATGGTACAATTTATAAATGTTCAAGAAAATTGTGATTTTTGGGGTAGGTTTAATAGGGGGCTCCATCGCGCTGGCCCTAAAAAAACACCCGGAGGCTCCTCACATTGTTGGTGTGGGCCGCGCTCAACAAAGCTTGCAGGAAGCACTGGATTTGGGTTTGATTGACAGTGCGGAAACGGATATTGCTTCTGCACTGCACGCGGCGGATCTGGTTATCATTGCCACTCCAGTGGCGCAGACGCCGGCGATTTTAAAGGCCATCCGCCCCTATTTGGACGAGTCGACCATTATCACAGATGCCGGCAGCACCAAGTCGGACGTGATGGCGTACGCGAGGGCTGAACTTGGGGACCAGGTTAATCAATTTGTGGGTGGTCATCCGATTGCTGGGGCGGAAAAAAGTGGCCCTGCTGCTGCCATGGCTGATTTGTATCTCGGTAAGAATGTCATTCTGACGCCTGATGCGCAGACCTCTAACTCAGCGCTCGATCAAGTCAGCAGGCTTTGGCAGCAATGTGGTGCAGTGGTTTCGCACATGAGTGCGCAAGAACATGACAGCGTATTTGCAGCCGTCAGCCATTTGCCGCACCTGCTTGCCTTCGCACTGGTGGAGGATCTGGCCAAGCGTAGCAATGCGGAATTGTTGTTCAAATTTGCCGCCAGCGGTTTCCGCGACTTTACGCGCATTGCAGGCAGTCATCCTGAGATGTGGCGTGATATTGCACTGGCTAACAAAACCGCCTTATTAAGTGAACTTAGGCTCTATCAACAAGCGCTCAGCGACATGACGGCACTCTTGGAGGCTGATGACAGTCGTGCTTTGCACGATTTGTTTGAACATGCCAGCCGTGCACGTAATGACTGGGCCAAGTCAAAAATTCAATAATTACCAATCGCTATGGAACAACTGCATTTACCCGCTGCCCACAAAGCCCAAGGCGCAATCACCCTGCCTGGCTCAAAAAGTATCTCAAACCGTACGCTATTGCTCGCAGCACTTGCTGACGGCGTCACTGTCATTCGCGACTTGCTCGCCTCAGACGATACCGCCAGAATGCTGGAGGCCTTATCAGCGTTAGGCGTCAAGCTGGAAAATATCTCTGAAAATGCCTGGCAAGTCACGGGCTGTGGCGGCAACTTTCCCAATAAGCAAGCGGATTTGTTTCTGGGCAATGCGGGGACGGCCTTTAGGCCCTTGACTGCCGCACTGGCATTCTCAGGCGGTGACTACCATCTGCATGGGATTGCGCGCATGCATGAGCGCCCGATTGGCGATTTGGTGGATGCCTTGCAACAGGTGCGCGCGCAAGTCAGCTACCTGGGGAATGCGGGCTACCCTCCCCTGCAAATTTCGCCAGCGCAGCTGGATGTCAGTCAAGCGATCAAAATACGAGGTGATGTGTCAAGCCAGTTTTTGACAGCCTTGTTGATGGCCTTGCCGCTAACAGGCCAGGCGGCCAGTATTGAAGTGGTAGGCGAACTGATCTCCAAGCCTTATATCGAAATCACGCTCAACCTGATGCAACGCTTTGGCGTGACCGTGCAACGGGATGGCTGGCAGCATTTTTACATTGCTGCAGATGCGCGTTATCACGCGCCAGGAGAAATATATGTAGAAGGTGACGCGTCAAGTGCCTCTTATTTTATTGGTTCGGGTATTGTTGCGGGGGACGTCACCGTCAACGGCGTCGGCGCGCAAAGCATACAAGGCGACATCCGCTTTGCTGAGGCGGCCAACCTCATGGGCGGACGGATCAGCTATGGCGACAACCACGTGCGTGCTGAAAACACAGGCACATTGAAGGCGATTGACCTTGATTGTAATCACATCCCCGATGCGGCCATGACTTTAGCCGTGATGGCCATGTTTGTGCGTGGTGATTCGGATCAGCACCGTACAACCACCCTACGCAATATCGCCAGCTGGCGCGTAAAAGAGACCGACCGCATTGCAGCCATGGCAACAGAACTGCGCAAAGTCGGGGCCACAGTGGTCGAAGGCCCGGACTACATTCAGGTCACCGCCCCCTTGCAACTGACCCCTAACGCAGTAATTGATACCTATGATGACCACCGCATGGCCATGTGCTTTTCATTGCTCAGCCTGGCCGGCGTGCCCATTACCATTAATGACCCAAAATGTGTGGGTAAAACCTTTCCAGAGTACTTTAAGGTATTCGCCAGCATTGTTCGCTAGCCATTCTCAAGCCGCATACGCCCACTCATGCTCGTCAGGCTCTGCGGCAGGCGCCACGTCGTGAGAATGCTGATGCTGTTGCCAGGCACGCTCGTGAAAATAAAACACCACGGTGTTGCAGGCCGGTTCAACCAGCGCCATCAGCCCACCCACCAGCAGGCTGCCTGTGAAAAGATAGGCAATGGTGAACGCTACGCTAAAATGCAGCATGGCAAAAGACATGGTTTTAATCATGGTGTGCTCCTTATTAACGATGTAGCCATGATATAAAAGCCAAAAGTCAAAATCCAATTCATTGTTTTTAACTGATTGATAAGTAAAATTTATTATGAATAATCCTCTCCCTCCAGTCATTGCCATTGACGGCCCTTCTGCTTCTGGCAAGGGTAGCGTCGCTGAACGCGTGGCAACTCATTTTGGATTTCATTACCTGGACTCGGGTGCGATTTATCGTCTATTGGCTTATGCCGCTGCTCAACAAGCCGTGGACTGGTCAAATGCTGATGCGCTGGCTGATATCGCGACACAGATGCAGATCAAGTTTGAGCATGGCCAAGCTTATTTAAACGGCGAGCAAGTCAGCCACCATATTCGTACTGAACAGATGGGCAAAGGGGCCTCTGAAGTCGCTGTACACCCTGCCGTACGCACCGCGCTGTTGCAAACGCAACGCAATTTCAGGCAAGCCCCTGGGTTGGTTGGCGATGGCCGAGATATTGGCTCTGTCATTTTCCCGGATGCCGGATTGAAAATATTTTTGACAGCCGCGGTCGAAACGCGCGCAAAACGTCGCTACGATCAGTTAATTCAACGCGGCGATCACGCAGATTACGCTTTGATTCTAGCTGATTTGCAGCAGCGAGATTTACGCGATAGCCAGCGCGCAGTCGCGCCACTCAAGCAATTGCCAGATGCGGTTTTGCTAGACACCACCGACATCAACATTGAGCAAGCGGTGAATATCATTATCGAAGCATTTAAAAAAGCGGCGCAAACTAAATAAAAACACACATAAGTCATTGAACCCAATAATTTTTTTGTGTATAGTCTTGGATTCGGGTTGCTCAAGTCATGCTTGGGCAATATTTTTTAAACCTTTTCCATTGTTGGCGCTTTTGCCTTGCAATGGCTCGCTGCAAGATGCCTGTCTTCATGCGAGTAAAAATTGGACAATTTTTTAATGGCTTCTATTTCTAATACATCCTCTTCCATGGAATCTTTTGCAGCCCTCTTCGAAGAAAGCCTGGCCCGCCAGGAAATGCGCGCTGGTGAAGTAATCACAGCCGAAGTAGTTTCTGTAGACAATGATTTCGTTATCGTGAACGCCGGCTTGAAATCCGAGAGCGTAATTAACGCCAGTGAATTCAAAAACGCACAAGGCGAACTGGAAGTTGCCGTTGGCGACTTCGTTAAAGTAGCGATCGAAAAACTGGAAGATGGTTTTGGTTCTACACAACTTTCTCGCGAAAAAGCGAAGAAAATGCAAGCATGGCTGGATCTGGAAGAAGCCATGAACGAAGGCCGTGTAGTTAAAGGTTTTGTCAGCAGCCGTGTTAAAGGCGGTCTGCGCGTTTCTGTCAGCGGCATCATGGCTTTCTTGCCAGGCTCACTGGTAGACATTCGTCCAGTTAAAGACACCACTCCTTACGAAAACAAAGAGTGGGACTTCAAAGTCATCAAGCTGGATCGCAAGCGTAACAATATCGTGGTTTCCCGCCGTGCTGTGATGGAAGACACCTTGGGTGCCGACCGTGAAGCATTGCTGGGCAGCCTGACAGAAGGTGCAGTGATCAAAGGGATCGTTAAAAACATCACTGACTACGGCGCGTTCGTGGATCTGGGTGGTATCGATGGCCTGTTGCACATCACTGATTTGGCATGGCGCCGTGTGAAGCACCCATCTGAAGTGCTGACCGTTGGTGAAGAAGTTGAAGCCAAGATCCTGAAATTCGATCAAGAGAAAAACCGTGTTTCTCTGGGCATCAAACAATTGGGCGACGACCCATGGGTGGCATTGAGCCGCCGTTACCCAGTCGGTACACGCCTGTTCGGTAAAGTATCTAACCTGACTGACTACGGTGCGTTCGTTGAAGTAGAACCAGGCATTGAAGGTTTGGTACACGTGTCTGAAATGGACTGGACCAACAAGAACATCCACCCAGGCAAAATCGCTCAACTGGGCGACGAAGTTGAAGTGATGATTCTGGAAATCGACGAAGACCGTCGTCGTCTGTCACTGGGCATGAAACAGTGCAAACCAAACCCATGGGATGATTTCGCTGCAACCCACGCTAAAGGCGACAAAGTTTCAGGCCAGATCAAGTCTATCACTGACTTTGGTGTGTTCATTGGCTTGCCAGGCGGTATTGATGGCTTGGTACACTTGTCTGACCTGTCCTGGACTCAGTCTGGCGAAGAAGCGATCCGCAACTTCAAAAAAGGTGATGAGCTGCAAGCGGTTATCTTGGGCATTGACGTTGAGAAAGAGCGTATCTCTCTGGGCGTTAAACAGTTGACTGAAGATCCAAGCGGCAACAGCGCACCAATTGGCGAAGACAAAGGTGGCAAACCAAAAGCCAAAAAAGCAAAAGCAGATGATGTCATGATTGATGAAGCTTCTGCCGGGACAACTAACTTGGGTGCTTTGCTGAAAGCCAAACTGGATAGCAAAAAATAAGAAGGCTTTAGATCATGACAAGATCTGAACTAATAGACCTGCTTGCCCAGCGCTTTCCGCAACTTGTGCTGAAAGACGCAGAGTTATCCGTCAAGACCATCCTTGATGCAATGACGGAAAACCTGGCAACAGGTGAGCGTATCGAAATACGCGGTTTTGGCAGCTTTAGCTTGAACTACCGCCCGCCTCGTTTGGGACGTAACCCGAAAACTGGTACCAAAGTACAGGTGCCAGCGAAATACGTGCCGCACTTTAAGGCTGGTAAAGAGTTGCGTGACCGCGTAGACGCGATCGAATCTTAATTTTTGTGATTCAGCAGTAAAAAACGGTATCTTCGGATACCGTTTTTTTTGGCTGCTCAGACCGCTATTGATGGCGCATTGAGGAGCGCTTGGGTAAAATGTCATGTGATCAAACAAGAGAGCTTTTATGCTGGTTGAATTCGAGTATTGGTGGTTATTGATTCTGCCTCTGTTTTTTACATTGGGCTGGATTGCAGCCCGCGTGGATATCAAGCAACTGATTGCTGAATCCACCTCATTGCCAGCCACCTATTTTAAAGGTCTGAATCTGCTCATTGCTGACCAGTACCACAAAGCGGTGGATGCGTTCAGTGAGGCGCTTTACATGAACAAAGACTCCCTGGAACTGCATTTTGTATTGGGGAGCCTGTTTCGCCGCACAGGTGAGACAGACCGCGCGATTCACTTGCACTTAAATCTCCTAGAAAACTACGAACTCACCGAGCAGCAATCGACATCAATCAAAGTTGAATTGGCGCAGGATTACTTCAAGGCAGGCCTATATGATCGTGCCGAAGAAATTTTTCAAACACTGCGCCATACTCGCTATGAACAAGCGGCCTTACGTCACCTGCTTGAGATTTATGTCAAGGAACGCGAATGGTCACTCGCCATTGGCATTGCCACCGAATTAGAGCGTTCGTCAGGCGTCTCTTATCGCAAAGAGGTCGCTCAGTATTATTGTGAATTGGCTGCCAATGCCATGATCAAGCAGGATTGGTCCTCTGCAAAAGTCCAACTCGAACAAGCGCTGGACGCCAATAAGAACTGTGTACGCGCAAATGTCTTATTGGGCGATATCGCTGCACATCAAGGCCACCATTCTGATGCGATTGCACTTTGGAAACGCATAGAAATGCAGCATCCAGAACATCTGGGCCTGGTCGCGCAAAAAATGCTTAAAAGCTATGCTGCGCTGTATGGTGAAGAGGAAAGCGAAGGCGACCTCAAACTGTCCAGAGGCTTAAAGGAAGGCCTGAGCCAACTCCATTACTATCTGGAGTTGTATCAACTCAGTAGCATTATGTCGGTGTTGTATGAGGCCACCCTGCAGGCTGAAGGTGCGGATAAAGCGGCAAAACTTGCCCGTAACGAGTTGATCCGCAAACCCAGCCTCAAATCGCTGGATCAATTGCTCCAAGCGCGCGCCATGCTCCAGGATGAACAACATGATTTACAGTTGATGCAGCAAACCGTTCGCAATGCCATTGGTGACCGTGCCGCCTATTATTGCGACCAATGTGGTTTCCGGGCCAAACAATATCATTGGCAATGCCCAGCCTGTAATGCCTGGGAGTCGCTGCCGCCCGAACCCACTGAAGCGACCATTCGAGATATCAAGTTACTTAAACGAAAATAAAACCGTTTGGCGCCCTTCCCCAACCCGTTTCATTCCTAAGACAATTCCTTTATGACCGACAGTAAAATTGTTGTTGCCCTGGATTATGCAGATGCCAAATCGGCAATCGCGCTAGTAGATCGGCTTGACCCAAGCCTGTGTAAACTCAAGGTGGGTAAGGAACTGTTTACCGCCGCCGGGCCTCAGCTTGTCGAACAACTGGTTGCGCGGCAATACGATGTGTTCCTCGATCTCAAATTTCACGATATCCCGAATACTGTGGCAAAAGCCTGTCAGGCCGCCGCAAATTTAGGCGTATGGATGGTCAATGTTCACGCCAGTGGTGGGCAACCCATGATGCAGGCTGCACGTGAAGGCTTGGATAAAGCCTTTGGTGATCAAGCGCCGCTGCTAATCGCTGTCACGGTATTAACCAGTATGGATGCGCCAACGTTGCATAGTTTGGGGATCCAGCGCGCCCTGCCTGAACAGGTACTCGCATTGGCCACACTGACACAACAATCTGGCTTAGATGGTGTAGTTTGTTCAGCACAAGAGGCCAGCATGCTCAGAAAAGCATTGGGGCCTGACTTTTGTCTGGTCACCCCGGGTATTCGCCCCAAGGACTCTGCAAAGGACGATCAAACCAGAATTGTGACGCCTGCAGATGCCATCGCATTAGGCGCCAGCTACTTGGTGATAGGCAGGCCAATTACACAAGCAGATGACCCGATTGTTGCATTAAATACAATTATTAAAAATATTTAACATTTTTAAATTAATTTAAGGGCGTTAGCCGTCCGATCATGAACGGGCTCAGTAGAATTAAAAACAGGCGCAATGCCTGTTTTTTTATACTTAACGATTCTGGAGGTCATATGATGAAAACGCTTATGGGTTACCTGATGTATTTCCTTTTATTGCCAGCCGCTTATGCGGTGGTTGATATCAATACGGCCAGCCAGGCTGAACTTGAAAGCCTGAATGGTATCGGTCCAGCCAAGGCGCAAGCCATCATTGAATATCGAAAAAAGAGTGGTGGCTTTAAGTCAGTAGAAGAGCTAGATCAAGTGCCAGGCATAGGCCAGGCAACCTTGGCAAACCTGAAGAAAGATGTGAGCGTCGGCGCCAAGAAAGCAACTGCGGCTGAGGCTAATAAAACCGAAAAAGTAGCAGAGAAAAAGAAATAACGGTCTACATTAAACAAAAAGCACCCTATTGGGTGCTTTTTTTATTTGGCGGAGAGAGAGGGATTCGAACCCTCGATAGAGTTGCCCCTATGCCACCTTTCCAGGGTGGTGACTTAAACCGCTCATCCATCTCTCCGAAAGAAGGCGGGATTATACCCATAAAAGTTAAAGACGCCAAATCATTTTATGGTGCAATCACTGGCGACTTTCACACTGCATATGGCCTGTTTTAGGGCTAGCAAGATGTCAGGTCTGCTATCTTATAAAACAGTATAAAGTTGGCTAAAAAGCTTGCTTTTGTTATTTTTAAGGTTTAATGTTTAGCACACAAACACACGGCTAAGCCTTATAAAATAAGGTGTTAACGTATGTTTATCGCGATATCTAGTTGCGATTTGATGTAGGCGGTTTGGAGAGCAGTTCTGCTACGATATTAATAGAAAAAACACAGGAGTTACTATGAGTTTGGATCTTCTCAAGGCGATGGGCGTTAAAGTGCCCTATAAAGCCAAGTATGATAACTTTATCGGTGGAAAATGGGTTACACCGGTCAAAGGTGAATATTTTGATGTCATCTCGCCTATTACTGGCAAGCCCTACACTCAAGCTGCACGTTCTAGCGCCGAGGATGTTGAATTGGCATTGGATGCAGCGCATGCAGCAGCCGATAAATGGGGCAAGACTTCTGTCGTTGATCGCTCCAACTTGTTGCTGAAAATTGCTGATCGCATCGAGCAAAACCTTGAGTTGATCGCGACTGCCGAAACCGTCGATAACGGTAAGCCTATCCGCGAAACCATGAATGCCGATATTCCATTGGCAGCAGACCATTTCCGCTATTTTGCCGGGGCATTGCGTGCGCAAGAAGGCAGCATTAGTGAACTGGATGAACATACCGTTGCCTACCACTTTCACGAGCCACTAGGCGTGGTCGGCCAGATTATTCCGTGGAACTTCCCTATTCTGATGGCCGCCTGGAAACTGGCGCCAGCTGTGGCCGCGGGTAACGTGGTGGTGATGAAGCCTGCAGAGTTCACACCGATTAGCCTGCTGATCCTGATGGAAGTGATTGCTGATTTGATTCCACCTGGCGTCATCAACATCGTCAACGGCTTTGGCCGTGAAGTAGGTGCCCCACTCTCTACCAGCAAGCGTATCGCGAAAATCGCCTTTACTGGTTCGACAGCCACCGGCCGTTATATTGCCCAGGCTGCAGCCAGCAACCTGATTCCAGCAACCCTCGAACTGGGTGGAAAATCGCCTAACATCTTCTTTGAAGATATCATGTCTGCCGATGATGATTTCCTGGATAAAGCCGTAGAAGGCTTGGTGCTGTTTGCATTTAACCAGGGTGAAGTCTGTACCTGCCCTTCCCGTGCGTTAATCCAGGAATCCATTTACGACAAGTTTATGGAGCGTGTATTGCCACGTGTTGCCGCCATCAAACAAGGTAACCCACTTGACCCCAACACCATGATTGGTGCGCAGGCATCCCAAGACCAAGTAAACAAAATCCTCTCCTACATGGATATTGGTCGTCAGGAAGGTGCGCAGTTATTGTGCGGAGGTGAGCGTAATGTACTCAGCGGTGATCTGGCTGAAGGCTATTACATCAAGCCGACCTTGTTCAAAGGTCATAATAAAATGCGCATCTTCCAGGAAGAAATTTTTGGACCTGTGCTGGCAGTGACCACCTTTAAAGATGAAGCTGAAGCACTGAGCATTGCCAACGACACCATTTTCGGCCTGGGTTCAGGCGTCTGGTCGCGTGACGGCAGCCGCGCTTACCGTATGGGCCGTGGCATCAAGGCTGGCCGCGTTTGGACTAACTGCTACCACGCTTATCCTGCGCATGCCGCATTCGGTGGCTACAAAGAGTCCGGCATTGGCCGTGAAACGCATAAAATGATGCTGGACCACTACCAGCAAACCAAAAACCTGCTGGTCAGCTACAGCCCGAAAAAACTGGGATTCTTCTAAATCTTGGCGGGAATGCTAAAACAGACATTTGTTTGATCTAAAGGAGCGAATTTTTCGCTCCTTTTTTTATCTATCTATCACACTATAAACAGGGGAAGAGCATGACTGAACGTGTTTCTGCAACGCCAGCGGCCATCGCGCTCATTGAGCAATTAACCGCCCAGCATGGCCCAATTGTATTTTTTCAATCAGGCGGATGTTGTGAAGGCAGTGGCCCGATGTGCCTACCAGCCGCCGAATACATCGCCAGTCCGATGGATGTCAAACTGGGAACCTTGCCCGGTGGTGCTATTTTTTACATGAGTGACAGTCATTTCAGTTTTATGCACAGTACGCACACCATCCTCGATGCGATGCCGGGCTCGAGTGGCTCATTTTCACTCGATTGTGGCAGTGGCATGGCCTTTATCACGCGAGGCCGCTTATATTCGGATGAGGAACTCGCTGCGCTAAAACCCGAAGAGCGCGTCGGGCTTTAATAAGTAGAAGTCTGCCTGATCAATAAAAAAGGCATCCTAAGATGCCTTTGCTAGGACGACACTGGATAAACGCTGAGAATTAAAAGCCCAGGCTTTCCAGCAGATCATCCACCTGTTCCTGATTGGCGACCACATCCACTGTGTTATGTGGATCAATTTGTGGACCATTCATCAAGGAGTCTTCGTCTTTTTTGGCCGCAGGAGAAAAATCTACCAACACTTGCACCAATTGTCTCTCCAGGTCTTGTGCCAGTGAGGTCACTTTTTTGATCACCTGGCCGGTTAGATCCTGAAAGTCCTGCGCCATCATGATATCCATCAGTAACGATTTGGTAGTCGATGTGTGTTGACTGACCAGTGACATATATTCCAGTGTTTCATGGACAACAGCATCGTATTCCGATTTGAGCGAAGCACGCTGCATGACCTCTTCCCAGCGTTGCTTCAACACTGCAGCCCGATCAGATAACTCTGACTGTAAAGGCGTGGCCAGATCAGTGGCGTTCAGCACACGCTCAGCCGCCTGTTCAGTCATTTTTGCCACATAACTTAACCGGTCTCTGGCATCAGGAATTTCCTGCGCGACTTGTTCCAGCACCTTGTCATAGCCCAGTGCACTCAGATTATCGTGCAAGGAGCGGGTCATGTGTCCAATCCGGCTGATCATTTCCTCTTGCTGATTGGGACTCATCGTGGAAATCAGGTTAGAGGCAAGATCCATCGCCGCATGATCCTGATTCGGATTGATCGCTTCGGTCATGGTTACACCTCGCCTTTTTCCAATTTTTCAAAGATTTTGGATAACTTCTCTTCAAGTGTGGCCGCAGTGAAAGGCTTCACCACATAGCCACTCGCTTTGGCCTGGGCCGCAGCAATAATGTTTTCTTTTTTTGCCTCGGCAGTGACCATCAATACAGGCAATTTGGATAATTTGCTGTCTGCACGGATATTCTGCAACATGGTCAAACCGTCCATGTTGGGCATATTCCAGTCGGAAACCACGAATTCAAAGTCACCATTGCGCAACTTGTTGAGGGCATCTGCACCATCTTCTGCTTCTTCAACATTGTTATAACCAAGTTCTTTGAGCAGGTTGCGCACAATTCTACGCATCGTAGAAAAATCATCCACTACCAGAAATTTAGTATTTGGGTTGCCCATTTGTTACTCCGCTATCATTTAATTACTAATCCCGTAGCCTGTATTATGGAACGAACCATGGTCAATGCTAATCAGGATAAAGCTGGGATTTACCGGTTTATTCCTCACAGTACTATACGCGAATGGCGCGTTCACTGTTAGTTGCAAGATGTTGTAACACCAGACGCGGCAAGTCTTTTAAATGCCCGACTTCGTGAACACCACCATGCGCAACCGCTTCGCGTGGCATACCATACACCACACAGCTTTCTTCGTTTTGGGCAAAATTGAAAGAGCCGGCATTCTTCATGCGCAACATGCCCGCGGCGCCATCTTTGCCCATGCCCGTTAAAATGATCCCGACGGCGTTTTTACCGGCGTTTGTAGCCGCTGAATCAAACAATACATCGACTGATGGCTTATGTCTATTCACCGGCTCGGCGTCAGATAAACGGGTGACATAGTTGGCGCCACTTCTGGCGAGCAGTAAATGCTGATCCCCAGGCGCGATATAGGCATGGCCAGGCAATACGCGCTCACCATCTTCGGCTTCCTTGACGGCAATTTTGCACAGACTATCCAGACGACTAGCAAAGGACTTGGTGAAGCCTGCAGGCATATGTTGGGTAATTAAAATGCCGGGGCAATCAGAAGGCATCTGCATTAAAAAGGACTTGATCGCTTCGGTGCCGCCAGTAGAGGCGCCAATAATCAGCAGTTTTTCACTACTGATGAGCGGATTGCGGATGGGACTTTGTTGCATCTGCGTATTAGACGCTTTGGCAATACTTTGCAAGGTGCTGATTTTTGCCCTGGCAGCAACACGGATCTTGTCAGTAATCTCGGCGGCATACTGCTGCATGCCCTGGGTAATGCCCATTTTGGGTTTGGTAACAAAGTCGGTGGCACCCAGTTCCAGTGCACGCAAAGTGATTTCAGAGCCTTTTTCTGTCAGCGTGGATACCATAAGCACGGGCATCGGACGCAAACGCATCAGTTTTTCTAAAAAATCCAGACCGTCCATGCGTGGCATTTCTACATCCAGCGTGAGTACATCCGGATTCAACTGCTTGATCATCTCGCGCGCGACCAGCGGATCCGGTGCGGTTCCAACCACTTCCAGATCCTTGGTGTCGTTAATGATTTCGCTCAACAAACTGCGTATCAATGCCGAGTCGTCAATCACCAGCACTTTTGTTTTCATGGCATAACCCCTTGTTTTAATTATTATTAGAACAAATCGATATCTCCACCCACATCGTTGGTTTGCAGCTTGCTGGAGTAAGCTTGCTCGCGCTTGACCAAGGTGTAGTTGTTCAATTGTTTCAGCTTTTTAACCAGTACTTTACCGGTTTTGGGAAAGAAATAAACCTTGCGGGGATAAATATCCAGCAAATCTTCGCCGGTGACTTTAATCCCTTCTTCTTTCAGATATTTTTTGACAAACGCAGCATTACGATCACCCACGTTATTGGTGGTAAAGCTGCGCAAGACGTTGCCGCCCCCAAAAATTTTAGCTTCGAGGTTTTCGCGCTTGGCGCCGTTACGCAACAGCTGGTTGATCAAGACTTCCATGGCATAAGTGCCATAGCGCATGGACTCAGAGATCGGGCTGTCCTTGTCTGCACTGCCCCCCTCTGGCAACATGAAATGGTTCATGCCACCAATGCCGGTACGGCTGTCACGGATACAGGCAGAAACACAGGACCCAAGCACGGTGACAATCAACATGTCCTTGTCTGTGTAGTAATACTCCCCTGGTGAAATTTTGGCAGCATTGCAATTAAATGTTCTGTCAAAATACAGGGTGTTAGAAATTTCTTCTTGCATGACACTCATAGCGATTTCCGATGCGTAAAGAGGCTGGAACGTGCCGCGCCACTGGTTTTTAATTTATAGACGGTTTTTCCCAACAGTTGCAGGTGGTCGGACACATACAAAAAGTTTTCTGAATGGCCCGCCAATAACAAACTGTCTTCATGCATGAGGTTGACAAATTTTTCAATGATTTTGCCTTGTGTCGGCTTGTCAAAATAGATCATGACATTGCGGCAGAAAATCACATCAAAGCCATCATGAAATGGCCATTGTGCATCCAGTAAATTCAATTGGTGAAAATGAATCAGGTCACGGGCGGCTTTTTTGACACGGACCAGGCCGTCATGCTTGCCTGTGCCACGTTCAAAAAATTTGCGTACACGACCGTCATCCATTTTCTTGACCCGGTCTAGCGGGTACACGCCTGCACTCGCCGTCGCCAGCACATTGGTATCAATGTCTGTGGCAACAATTTCTACAGGCGGTTTCAAGCTATTAAACGCTTCGCAAGCGGTGATCGCAATCGAATAAGGCTCTTCGCCTGTCGATGCCGCAGAACACCAGATACGTAGCGGTTTTCCTCGCCGGTTGGCTGACAGCTTCACCAGATGTTCGGCCAAAATCGGAAAATGATGTTCTTCCCGAAAAAACGAGGTCAAATTAGTGGTTAGCGCATTGGTAAATGCCTGCCACTCATCCGCATTGTTCTGCTGCTCGAGCGTGTCCAGATAGTGTTTGAAACTATTCATGTCCAGCGCGCGCAAACGCCTACCGATTCGGCTGTAGACCATATCGGTCTTTGCATCGGATAATGAAATGCCTGCATGGCGATAAATCAGACTTTTAATTCTGACGAAATCATCGCGCGTAAACAAAAACTCGCGATCTTCTTGCTCTTGTTTTTTTAATGCACTCACTTCGTTATCCTATGCAAATCCGCGGGCATACACTGCCAGAATTAAGCGCGTGTCGTGTTGATACGCTCTCTCATTTGTGAAATGGCCAAATCAACTTGCTGATTATCTTTAACTTGGGTTTCATAGCTGCTTTTTGCATGCTTGCTGCGCTCTTGCATTTGAGAAATTGCTAAGGCAGCAGCTTTGTCTTCAGCACGACGGTTTTGTGCTTCCGGGGTTTGTGCAGCAAATGGATGCAACGCTTCCTTGTACTGCTTCACAACGTCAGCAGCTTTAGGCTCACGCGCAACGGCGGCTTTAATCGCCATTTTTGTTGCACGGTAGTTCCAGTCCTGGATACGGTCATCCATGTCAGCTTTGCTGTCGATGAATACACCAACACAGATAAATACATCATCTGCCTCTTCCAGCGGGATCGTGCCGTCAGCGACGCAATCCATTACAGCCATCGCTACACCACGTTGTGCCGGGCCAAACATTTGTGTTGCCTGACGTCCATCTTTAATGGTCACCTTGTTAAACATTACGGTGTTTGGTTTTACCATCATGTTTGGCGCTGCAATCGCCAACAAACCGTTTACGCCTTGTTTTTGGTCGGTGAGCGTACGACAAAATGCGTCTTCTGCAGCGCTACCGCGTGGACCCATAATCAAGTCAATGTGGGCCACATTTTTCAAATCCAAACCACCTTCTGGACGCTCTTCGATGACTAAACCTTCGCCAATCAATACTCGATCAATCACTGCCATTTTTAACTCCTGATATAAAAAGTACTACTTTATTAAAGGGCGTTCGCTACCCTGCCCTAACCGTTGCTGACCTGACGATAATCATCGTCCCAGTCTGCATTTCCTGCGCGATGGCTGGACGCTTTTGCCTGTCCATCCACAATAAATACCCCTACTGCGCTAGCCAACTCATTGGCGTGATCCATCAGGGACTCTGCAGCCGCAGCAGCCTCTTCAACCAAAGCTGTGTTTTGCTGCGTCACATCATCCATGCGGATCACCGCATCGTTGACCATGGCGATGCCGGCACTTTGCTCATTCGATGCCGATGCAATTTCACCAATAATCACACTGACCCGTTTCACGGAATCCACGATTTCATGCATTGTGTTTCCAGCTTCCTGCACCTGACGGCTACCTTCTGCTGTTTTGTTCACGGAGTCAGTAATCAATTCTTTAATTTCACGTGCAGCCACGGATGAGCGTTGCGCCAGGCTACCCACTTCGGCCGCCACCACTGCAAAACCCCGACCTTGCTCACCGGCCCGGGCCGCTTCTACCGCTGCATTTAGCGCCAGAATGTTGGTCTGGAAGGCAATGCCATCAATCACGGAAATAATGTCTTCAATCTTGCGGGCACTCTCATTGATATCACTCATGGTGGCCACCACCGCACCGACGACCTCGCCACCTTTGACGGCAACTTGTGAGGCCTGTGCAGCTAAATTATTCGCCTGCTTGGCGTTTTCGGCATTCTGCTTCACTGTCGATGCGAGCTCGTCCATGCTGGAAGCTGTTTTTTCCAGGTTGGCCGCTTGGTCCTCAGTACGGCGACTCAAGTCGGCATTACCCTGGGCAATTTCCTTGGCAGCAATATTGATAGATTCCGCTGCGGTCTTCACCGTCAACACTGGCTCTACAATCATGTCCAGCGTATTGTTCATGCCTTGCACAATCTTGCGATAATCGCCTGGGTGTCTGTCTGCATTGGCGCGGACGGTCACACGCCCCTCTTTTGCCGCTTCAGCAAGCATTTGGGCGTCGGCATTCAAGGCTTTCAGGTTGCTGCGCACTTGCTCTATGGTTTGATTGATTTTTGCCTTGAGGCCTGGAAACTGCTCCAGCGGTGCATCAAAATTACCATCACCAAACGCTTGTACGCAGGCCATGGCTTTTTGATTCAACTCGATATGTCCAGCCACGATATTGTTGATACTTTCAGCCAATAATGAGAACTGGCCTTTGAACATGTCTGCACGCAGGGTCATATCAATATTGCCTTTTTCGTGCTCGGCATTGACCCAGTTTACAGAGTCTACAATCCCTTTCAGGTTGCCGCGGATACGATCTACGCTCTTGTTCATGGCGGCTTTCTTGCCTGGCATGGCTTCCAGTTGCGCCGTCAGGTCACCCCGGCCAATACTGTCCATGACTGCAATAAAGCGCTCGGTTTCGGTCACATAGCCATGAATCATGCGATTCACAACGTCAGCCACCACTTTAAAATCACCCTGTAATTGACCGCTATTCAAACGCGCATCCGTTTCACCTTCGGCATGGTTTTTAGCCATTGCTGTCAGATCCTGAATCAATGCCTGTACGTTAGATTTGAGGCCATCGAAGCCTTGATTGAAGGCATGCAAATGTTCTGGCAAGCGTTCAAGCTGCGTATTCAGCTCACCACGACCCAGCGCCTCAACGGCGCGGCCGGCTTTTTCCATACTGGCCACATGCATGTTTAACAGATGGTTCACGCTTGCGGCAGACTGGCTCAGCTCCCCTGCAAACGCAGTCACATCCAGTTGCGCGTTAAGGTTGCCTTTGGCATGCTCGGCTTCTATCAGCGCCAATTGCTGTTTGAAGTTTGCAAAACCGGCTTTTGACTGATTGATTGCATCTGCCACCGAGGCTGTGGCTGCGCTTGTCTGCACAGCAAAGTCACCCTGCGCCAGAGATTGTGCGGCTTGCAGTGTTTGCAAGGGCTCGCCACCTACCACGTGCTTCACTGAAGCGGTCAGACCGCATGCCATGAATATGGCCAACAGCGTTAATCCCGCATGAAGCATGAAACCCATACCTGAACCGGTATTTAAAACCAGTGGTGCCAACAGACTGCATACCAGCACGCCCAGTATCATCGTCAGTTGTAATGAAAGCTTAGTACGAGAAAGTCTTCCCGCAAGCGCACCCCATTGATCAGCGAACATGCGTTTCACTCCTTTTTTCCAGATCCAGATAATTTATTATTTGGTCTATTTATCGACCTATGTCAGCGATTATTCAGCATGCAAGCCACTTTTGAATTGCATGTAAAAAGGGGAAATTTGGTTCTTTTGCGGTAATTGCCCCCCTAAAGAAATTCTTATCGTCGTAATTACTTACCTGGCAGGGTGGTTTTGATCATGGGGATTATTCGAGCCATTTAGCCTTTGCAGCAGCAAACAGGGGGATTTAAGCCCTATGTGCTGCTACAGAAAGCAATTTGGCGCTTAAAAACTTTCCCAGCTATGATCGTGCGTGCCCGTTTTGAGCAACTTGCCCGGATCACCAGCGCCACGGCTTGGGCTGACTTTATGTTTATGCATGGCAGTCAGGTTGACTGCATGTTTTTTCTCAGACACGCGGTGCGTGTTTGCGTGCGCACTGGAAAACCCGCCAGCGGCCACGCCCTCCAGTTTAAACTGACTAATGGCATCGGCTAATTGATTGGCCTGATCGACCAGCGATTCTGCCGCAGCAGCAGCCTCTTCAACCAGTGCAGCGTTCTGCTGGGTGGTTTCATCCATGCTGGTCACTGCCTGGTTGACCTGGTCAATGCCCGTTGACTGCTCGGTAGATGCGGCTGAAATCTCACTGATGATATCGGCCACACGCTGGACTGAGGAAACCACTTCTTCCATGGTGTTACCAGCATTCTCAACCAGTTTGGTGCCTTCGGTGGTCTTGTTCACAGAGTCAGTGATCAATTCCTTGATCTCTTTTGCTGCACTGGCTGAGCGTTGCGCCAGATTACGTACTTCACCCGCGACCACCGCAAAGCCTCTGCCCTGCTCACCTGCACGCGCTGCTTCTACCGCTGCGTTCAAGGCCAGGATGTTGGTCTGGAAGGCAATGCCGTCGATCACCGAAATAATGTCTTCGATCTTCTTGGCACTTTCGTTGATCGCACTCATGGTGGCAACCACTTCGTTCACCACCTGGCCACCTTTGACGGCAACGCCTGAGGCGGTCAGCGCCAGCTGGTTGGCCTGTTTGGCGTTATCAGCGTTCTGTTTCACGGTCGAAGCCAGTTGTTCCATGCTGGCGGCAGTCTCTTCCAGGCTGGAGGCTTGCTGCTCGGTACGCGCAGACAGGTCTGAGTTACCGCTGGAGATTTCATTGGCGGCCGTGGTGATGGTTTCCACTGCTTCGGTCACTGCAATGATCGGTTCTACGATCATGTCCAGCGTGTTGTTCACGCCTGCAATGATCTTGCGGAAGTCGCCATTGTGTTTGTCGACATCAGCACGCACGGTGATGCGTCCTTCTTTTGCGGCTTCGGCCAGTTGATTGGCGTCGTTGACGAGCAGGTTGACCGCTTCAATACAAGTATTGAGGTTGTTCTTGAGCTCGTTGAAGTCGCCATTGTAATGGTCGGTAATGCGCTCAGGGATGTCGCCTTTGGAAATGCGGTCTACGTAATTCGCAGCCACATTCAATGGTCCAATCACGGAATCCAGGGTGTTGTTGACGCCTTCAACAATCTTGCGGAAGTCGCCATTGTGTTTGCTGGCATCGGCACGGGTGGTGAGTCTGCCATCGACCGCGGCTTGTGACAGCATGTCGGCATCGCTAATCAGCGCATTGACGGCGTCTATACACTGGTTGAGATTGTCTTTAATCGTGTTGAAGTCACCATTGTAGTGGTCGGTAATCTTGGCCGGGATATTGCCCTTGGAGATATCGGACACATATTGGGCGGCCACGTTGAGAGGATCGATCACCGCATCCAGCGTCTCGTTCACGCCCTGGACAATCTTGCGGAAGTCACCTTGGTGCTTGCTGGCATCCGCACGGGTGGATAAACGGCCTTCTACCGCTGCGTGCACCAATTCTTCAGTGTCATACACCATACTATTAATGGTCTCTATACACTGGTTCAGGTTGTTTTTAATGGCGTTAAAATCGCCTTTATAGTCAGCCGTAATCTTTTCTGGAATTTCACCTTTGGCGATCTGTTCCACATAGCTCGCAGCCACACCCAAAGGCGTTACAACTGCATCCAGTGTCTCGTTTATCCCCTCAACCACTTTGCGGAAATCGCCTTGATGCGGCTGAATGTCTGCCCGTGTAGAGAGATTGCCTTGTACCGCAGATTGTGCCAGGCCATGGGTATCATGAATGAGTAACTTAATCGACTTGACCATGCTTTGCATGGCCGTCATTAACTGGCCGGTTTCATCCTGGCTATGCACCTCAATCACGACATCTGTTCTACCCAGTGATAAGTCCTGTGCAACCTGGGCGGCTTCACGTATGGGTTTTGCAATTTTTGCGGCTGAAAACCAGATGACCGCAATCCCGGTTGCCGTCACCATCAAGCCTAACAATAACTGCCATAAAGCGGCTTGATTCGCACCGCTAGACAATCGTTGATCAAGCGCTTGCGCTTCTGCCAGCACGACGGCGGTTGGTACTTTAATCAGGACAGACCAAGGTTTGCCGGTGCGGCCCAACATAATCGGGGCGAGCGCCATCATTTGACCGGCTTGCTCATCAATGGCTGCCATATCCCGACCAGACTGAATTTCTTGGAGATACTTTGCGCTGCTGTCGCCCACAATTTTGCCAAAGGGCTGGCCAATCAAGCCTGGATTACGGCTATCGGCCACGATAAGCCCCATATTACTGACGATAACCACTTCGCCCTTGCCGTCAAACAGATTCTTGCTGGCACCTTCAGCGGTTTTTTGCACAAAGTCCAGATTGTAGTCAGTCCCGGCGACCCCATAAAACTTGCCGTTCTTGATAATGGGCACCGACAGCGTGGTCAGCCATACAGATTTGCCCTGCACAATATAAGGAAATGGGTCCAATACACTTTCGGTATGGTTTGTTTTGGGGCCAAGATACCAGCCGCCTTTCATGACGCCATTGGGGTGCTTGTCCAGCGTGTCATACTCCACCAGTGGTTGCACCGCAATCCGTCCGCTTTCATCACGGTTCCAATAAGGCGTAAAACGGCCGGTGAGGCTATTGTTGCCATCTCTGCCGGTTTTAAAGGCGTCATCTTTACCATCAAGCGCATCCGGCTCCCAACAACTATAAGTGCCATTGAACTCTGGGTTTTGTTTCAGCACATTGAGCAAGATGGCATTAATCTGGTCACGCCCCAGTGCCACCGAACCCTCTTTACTCAACACAAAAGTATTTGCCATCGTCCGTGCCGCATCCAGTGCGACATCAAACTTGGCCTGGATTTTTCCTGCTTCAGAGCCAGCCAGATTCTTCAAGCTGTTTTTGGTGCCTTCGTTGACTAACAACGATACGTTTTCAGACACCAGTTGCTGATTGTTTTTAGCTGAGAGATAAGAGGATCCGACGAGAATGCTGCCGCTAACCAGAATGGACAGCCCTGCCATCAGGACGATTTTGCCCTGAATAGATTGAAAGCGCTGAGACAACTGCATATTGACTTCCTTTGCATAAAAATAAATAGGGGGCGTGCATTGCTGACGCACTGCTCTTCCGAGTTATTTCTAGCTTGAAGTCAATCGATGACCGTAAAGCCAATTTTTATATGAATAATAAAATCCGTTTATAAGATTTTTTATTCACTATTTATGTAATCATTATCCCGCTAAAGATAAAGATCCAAATTGAATGTAAAACGTATTTTTATGGTTCTGTTTAAAGTCATTCAGGCATGAGGTTGTACAAACCCTGCCCAATGAAGTGCAGACACAAAAAAACGGCTGCCGAAGCAGCCGTTTCTGAAGATGACTTAGGTCAAAACTCTTCCCAATCCGAATTATCCGTGCCGGTTTTGGCAGTGACCCTGGTGGGACTCGCCGTCGCTTGAGCACGCTGGGGTTTATCCACATAGCCGGAGGGGGCTGGAACCGGTCGTCCCGAGCCATGCTGGGGCATGGTTCGCGGTGTTGAAGAAACACTCCCTTTGGCTTGAGACTTAGGTGAGGCGGTAAAGCCTGATCCCGCGCCCCTCTCAAGCTTGAACTGGCCGACCACATCCGCCAGCTGATTGGCCTGATCGACCAGGGATTCAGCCGCAGCGGCCGCTTCTTCAACCAGGGCTGCATTCTGTTGCGTGGTTTCATCCATGCTGGTCACTGCCTGGTTCACCTGATCAATGCCGGTGGTTTGCTCAATAGAGGCAGCAGAGATTTCACTGATAATGTCAGCCACGCGCTGCACAGAGGAGACCACCTCGTCCATCGTGCTACCGGCATTTTCAACCAGCTTGGTGCCTTCAGTGGTTTTATTTACAGAGTCTGCAATCAGTTCTTTAATCTCTTTCGCAGCACTGGCTGAACGCTGGGCCAGGTTACGCACTTCACCTGCGACCACGGCGAAGCCTCTACCCTGTTCCCCTGCTCGCGCGGCTTCTACCGCTGCGTTCAAGGCCAGGATGTTGGTCTGGAAGGCAATGCCGTCAATGACAGAGATGATATCCTCGATCTTCTTGGCACTTTCGTTAATCGCACTCATGGTAGCAACCACTTCATTCACCACCTGTCCACCTTTAACCGCGACACCAGACGCTGTCAGTGCCAGCTGGTTGGCTTGTTTGGCGTTGTCGGCATTCTGTTTAACCGTGGATGCCAACTCCTCCATACTTGCCGCCGTTTGCTCTAGGCTGGAAGCCTGTTGCTCGGTACGGGCTGAAAGATCAGCGTTACCGCTGGAAATTTCATTAGCGGCAGTGGTGATGGTTTCCACGGCTTCTGTCACAGCAATGATCGGCTCTACAATCATGTCCAGGGTGTGGTTCACGCCTTCAACAATTTTGCGGAAATCGCCTTTATGCTGGGAAGCGTCAGCCCGCACTGAAATGCGGCCTTCGCCTGCAGCTTCTGTTAAGCCGTTGATGTCACCAATCAACCCTTTCAGGTTTGCGCGAACTTGCTCAACCGTGTCGTTGATCTCGCCCTTTTTACCTGGCCAGCGCTGAAGCGGAATGTCGAAGTTACCTTCACCAAAGCCCTTCACGACCTGCATGGATTGCTGGTTCATTTCCAACAAGCCAGTCACCATATTGTTGACAGACTTGGCCAGCGTACTGAAATCGCCTTTAAACATATCGTCGCGTAGCAAAGCATCAATTTCACCTTGCTCATGCGCATTACTGACCCAGTTAACCGAATCAATCAAGCCTTTGAGGTTGCCGCCAATCTTCTTGACGCTCTTGTTGATAAACGCTTTTTCTCCAGGGAACTCCTTGATGGTGGCGGAGAAATTACCTTCACCAAACTGCAAAATACAATCAGTCACCGTTTTATTTTCTTCGATATATTCCTGCACCATGCCGTTCACCCCTTCAGCCAAGGCGCTGAAGTGGCCATTATATTTGGCAGGGTCAATAAAATAGCTGATATTGCCCTGACGATGGGCAGCAGACATCTGGTTTAAATCGGAAATGATATTGGTCAAATTGGCTCTGACTTGCTCAATATCGCGGTTGATCTCGGCTTTTTTCCCTTTGAATGTCTCAAGCGGAATGCCAAAGTCGCCATTGCCAAAGCCGTTGATCACAGCCATCACCTTGCGGGTCGAGGCATGTTGGTCATCCAGCATTTGATTGACCCCTTCGGCCATGTCTTTAAACATTCCTTGGTGTTGTGCACTGTGGATACGGCGATCAATCTCACCATTGGCTTGCGCATGCGCGACATCCTTCATTTCGCTGATGACTTTTAGCACATGTTGTCGCATGCGTTGTAGCTGGTAGGCAACACTGCCTTGGTCATGTTCAGCCAGCGGTACGGCAAAATCAGAATCTCCTTCGCCAATTTTTTTGGCAAACTCAGTGAGTTCCAACGGATCTGCACCTAACCGGTTAAGCAGGGATTTAGAGATTGAAATAGCCATCCATCCAGCGATAAGAATGGCAATCCCCAGTGCAATTTGCATCAGTATGGAAAACCCGGAAGCGACAGACTTGGCTTGCGCTGAAGCCGTTTTGTTTAATGCCTCCTGATAATCAATAAACTGGTTAATGGTTTTGAGCCACTCTACAAACAAGGGCTTGGCTTCACTCATTAACAGACTTTTCGCTTGCTCCTCATCACCTTCATGGCGTAATGCAATCACACGCTCAATCACCGGTAATGTTTTGGCTTCGATAGACTTGATGTGCGTGAGAATTTCTTTTTCATCTGCCGTAACAGCCGCATCCTCTTTAAAAATAGCATCCAGCTTGGCCGCACTCTCTTCATAAGCAACCGCCAATCGGCGGATATCACTGATGGACTTGTCCACTTCAGCACTGGATGCCTCCAGGGTCACATCACGTAAACTAATCGCCCGGTCATGCACGCTGCCGCGAAAGTTAATGGCATAGCGCTGCTTAACGCTGTTCACATCATTGATTTCGGTTAGCGTATCGTCGATTTCACGCACACGGTCAATCCCAATAACAGTTAATCCTGCCATCAGCAGAATCATGCTACCAAACCCGACCATCAGGCTTTTCTTTACTCTCATGTTTCCGAACATTTATCCATCCTCAGTATTTGCTTACGCCTATGCCAAATGCTTGTTTAAGATTACAAAAGTCAAAGACATGACTGTCTTCTGACGTGTCTTGCCAACACAAACACTTTTTTCCTTAATACTTTGCTATCTTGCAATTAGTCATCCATCAAGCATCGATTAAAGAAAGGCTTAAAACCTATCCTTTTAATGTCTTTGAAGGGATGTCCTTAAAATGCAAATAGCTCCCAAACCGAGCGCATAAAAAAAGCCGGCTGTTAAACAGCCGGCTTTTTATTTAGACGAATGGTTAGAACTCTTCCCAATCCGAATCGTCAGTGCCTGTTTTGGCGGACGGCCTTGACGTGCTCGGCGGAGATTTTGAAAACTGCGGTTTATCGACATAGCCTGAAGGGGCTGGCACAGCTCGGCCCGAACGCGAATCTGCACTTGGTCTTGGCGCTGAATATCCGCCACTACCAGAAGAGGATTTGAGCGTTGCAGTGAACCCTGTGTTGACTTTACCTTCCAGCTTGAACTGGCTAATCACATCAGCCAGCTGGTTGGCCTGATCGACCAGGGATTCAGCCGCAGCAGCGGCCTCTTCAACCAGTGCAGCGTTCTGCTGGGTGGTTTCATCCATGCTGGTCACTGCCTGGTTCACCTGGTCAATGCCGGTGGTCTGCTCGGTAGATGCGGCTGAGATTTCACTAATGATATCGGCCACACGCTGGACTGAGGAAACCACTTCTTCCATGGTGTTACCGGCATTCTCAACCAGTTTGGTGCCTTCGGTGGTCTTGTTCACAGAGTCGGTGATCAATTCCTTGATCTCTTTTGCCGCACTGGCTGAGCGTTGCGCCAGATTACGTACTTCACCCGCGACCACCGCAAAGCCTCTGCCCTGTTCCCCTGCTCGCGCGGCTTCTACCGCAGCGTTCAAGGCCAGGATGTTGGTCTGGAAGGCAATGCCGTCGATCACCGAAATAATGTCTTCGATCTTCTTGGCACTTTCGTTGATCGCACTCATGGTGGCAACCACTTCATTAACAACCTGGCCACCTTTGACGGCAACGCCTGAGGCGGTCAGCGCCAGCTGGTTGGCCTGTTTGGCGTTGTCAGCGTTCTGTTTCACGGTCGAAGCCAGTTGTTCCATGCTGGCGGCAGTTTCTTCCAGGCTGGAGGCTTGCTGCTCGGTACGCGCAGACAGGTCTGAGTTACCGCTGGAGATTTCATTGGCGGCCGTGGTGATGGTTTCCACTGCTTCGGTCACTGCAATGATCGGTTCTACGATCATGTCCAGCGTGTTGTTCACGCCTGCAATGATCTTGCGGAAGTCGCCATTGTGTTTGTCGACATCAGCACGCACGGTGATGCGTCCTTCTTTTGCGGCTTCGGCCAGTTGATTGGCGTCGTTGACGAGCAGGTTGACCGCTTCAATACAAGTATTGAGGTTGTTCTTGAGCTCGTTGAAGTCGCCATTGTAATGGTCGGTAATGCGCTCAGGGATGTCGCCTTTGGAAATGCGGTCTACGTAATTCGCAGCCACATTCAATGGTCCAATCACGGAATCCAGGGTGTTGTTGACGCCTTCGACGATCTTGCGGAAGTCGCCATTATGTTTGCTGGCATCGGCACGGGTGGTGAGTCTGCCATCGACCGCGGCTTGTGACAGCATGTCGGCATCGTTAATCAGCGCATTGACGGCGTCTATACACTGGTTGAGGTTGTCTTTAATGGTGTTGAAGTCACCATTGTAGTGGTCGGTAATCTTGGCCGGGATATTGCCCTTGGAGATATCGGACACATATTGGGCCGCCACGTTGAGAGGATCGATCACCGCATCCAGCGTCTCGTTCACGCCCTGGACAATCTTGCGGAACTCGCCCTGGTGCTGGCTCGCATCCGCACGGGTGGACAAACGCCCTTCTACGGCAGCATGCACCAGCTCGTCAGTATCATTGACCAGACGCTTGATATTGGTACGCACTTGCTCAATGGCTTCGTTCACAAAGGCTTTCTTGCCTGGGAATTGCTCCAACGGCATATCCAGATTGCCATCGCCAAACGCTTTCACCACTTCAATCGCACTGCGGTTCATGGCAATATGCCCAGCCACCATTTTATTGATCCCGGCGGCCATTTCTGCGTAGCCGCCTTTAAAGCGGTTTTGATCAACAGTGCAATCAATATCGCCTTCATCATGCTGCTGGCTGACATAGTTCAATGACTGTACCAGGCCATCCAAGGTACGTTGCAGTACACGGATAGAATAAGCAACACTGGTTTTGTCATCTTCAGGCAACACAATCTTCTGTGTCAGATTGCCCTCTACAAAGTTGCGTGCAATGACAGTTAAATCGGCAGGCTCCATACCCAATTGCTTAAACAGGCTGCGTTTGATATAAAAACCAATCGAAACCACGACAGCCAAGGAGAGGCCGGCAATCGCAATCAGCATCAACAATGCATTTTGCTTAACCTTCACCGCTGCAGCAGCGCCTTGTTTAGCAATCTCATTGTTGTAGGCACGATGTTCACGAATCGCTTTCTGAACATGCTCAATCACCGCCTGATTAGCCAGCAACACATCCCTGGCCTCTGTTTTCTTGTTAGAGAGCGAAAGCGTCAGCGCGCTGCTACCTAGCTCATCATAAGACTTGATCGCCTCATAGTCTTTTTGCAGTAACTGCTTGTCTTTATCATCGCTGATCAGACTGTCGTATTTTTTAAGTGCAGCCATCAGATCACCATGCACCTCAGCAACCTGCTTTTCAATCTGCTGCATTTTGACATTGTCTGTATTCAGCATATGCTGCCAGATCAAGCTATTTAATAGCTCAAACTCAGCGAGCGTGTCATCCAATGCCTCAATGCTGGGTGCCGCATTTTCATTGGCAACGTTGGTGTATTTAAATACACGATCAGTCTGAAAGTAGCTGAGCGTCGCTAGCGTAAATAGCCCCAGCGCTGCAACTGCAATCAGAATATACATTCTCTTCGCAATGGTCATAATTAAAACTCCAAATCCAGATTTTTATTCGCCTTTATCAGACTCTCGTTTATTTTGTAATACTCCAAACATATTTCATGCGCTAATAAACAAGCTTTTTACAGGTCTTTTCCTACTCAAGTTTTCATGTATTTTGCCGGGGCTACCGCTTGGCGATACGCATAAAAAATCCCCCTTTGCAGAGGGGGATTTTCAAAGCAAGAAATGCATTACTTCTTGGTTTTTTCAGCTTCAGCAACATCTACCTTTTTCTTCGATGCTGATGATTCAGCCACTGCGTCACCTTTCATGTGCGCTGCAGTCAATTCCGGGCTGCCCTCTTCGTAGCATACACGACCCATCATAGACACTTTGCACACTTCAGCCGCAAACAGCGGTGTTGCCAATGTTGATAATGCAATAATACTTAACGTTGTTTTCAAATGTTTTTTCATAAAGTCTCCATCAAATTATTAACCATGGTTTAGGTGGCTTTTCACTACCACTTATTGTTAATAACGACAGACCTTATGATTTCTTTAGTGTTGTTACAAAACAATTACAACTTTATTTTTAGCCATGCGTGCCGGTTCTGCGCATGACTTGATGCCCCGCTGTAGAACGGCCACTATCCACTTTAAAATGGCTGATCGCTTGAGCCAAATGATTGGCTTGATCCACCAAGGATTCAGCCGCCGCCGCCGCTTGTTCTACAAGCGCTGCGTTTTGCTGTGTGGTTTCATCCATACTGGTCACCGCTTCGTTAACCTGATCAATCCCCGTGGTCTGCTCAATAGAAGCTGCGGAAATTTCACTGATAATATCGGCGACCCGCTGTACAGAACTGACGACCTCCTGCATGGTGGTCCCTGCATGCTCTACTTGACGAGTACCTTCCGCCGTTTTATTAACAGAGTCCGTAATCAGCTCCTTGATTTCACGCGCCGCGGTCGAAGAGCGTTGTGCCAAATTGCGCACCTCACCGGCCACCACGGCAAACCCTCTACCCTGCTCACCTGCGCGGGCGGCCTCAACCGCCGCATTTAACGCCAGGATGTTGGTCTGGAAAGCAATGCCATCAATAACCGAGATGATGTCCTCAATCTTCTTGGCGCTTTCATTAATCGCGCTCATGGTTGCGACGACTTCATCTACCACTTCGCCCCCTTTGGCTGCAACACTAGAGGCTGACAGCGCCATCTGATTGGCCTGTTTGGCATTCTCGGCATTTTGTTTAACCGTAGAAGCAAGTTCTTCCATACTGGCCGCAGTTTCTTCGAGGCTGGAGGCTTGCTGTTCGGTACGGGCAGACAGATCAGAGTTACCGCTGGAGATTTCATTGGCTGCGGTCGTGATGGTTTCCACCGCCTCAGTCACCGCACTAATCGGCCCAACAATCAGATCCAGCGTATTGTTGATACCATCGATAATATTACGGTAATCGCCAGGGTGCCGCGCCGCATCCGCACGGACACTGATGCGACCATCTCTGGCGGCCTCGGCTAACATGCTAGTGTCTGTATTTAAGGCTTTCAAATTGGCACGCACCTGCTCGATGGTGTCATTGATAAAGGCTTTCTTGCCTGGGAATCTTTCCAGTGGAGTATCAAAGTTGCCTTCGCCCAGTCCCTGCATGCAGGCCATGGCTTTTTTCTTGACCGCAATGTGGCCGCCCACCATTTGGTTGATGCCACCAGCCATGGTGCGATAAGCGCCATCAAATTTAGTGACATCGATCTCAACATCAATGTCACCTGCATCGTGCTCGGCACTCATGTGGTTCATTTCAGCAATGAGGGTATTCAAGGCATCGATACACTGGTTCAGGTTGTTTTTTAAGGTATTAAAGTCACCCTGATAAGTATCCGTAATTTTTGCCGGGATATGCCCTTTAGAAATGTCTTCAACATATTTGGCGGCGACATTGAGCGGATTAATCAAGGCATCCAGAATCTGGTTAATACCTTTACCGATTTCAAGCACAAAGCCTTCAGGCAGTTTTCCCAGATCTACACGTTGTCTCAGGTTGCCCGCAGAAGCTTCACGCACCAAGCGGAAGACTTCTTGCTGACCAATGTCTTCAGCGGTTTTATCATCCCACTGCGTCATACGGCCCAGATATTCGCCCTTGGCGGTATACACTGAAACAATGGTCGCTTGAATTTTTTTGCCATAAGCAGCAAATTCAATCACCCGAGGTATCTTGGAAACTTCGGCAAATGCCGCGCGGTAAGCCTCAGGTAAATAACTGGAAATCGCATTCCCAAACATCTTTTCCAAGGTAAATCCTGGCTGTTCTTTGGCAATCTCTTCTACCAGTTGTTGCCAAAGGCTACGGGCCGCAGCATTCATATATTGCAATTGATGTTGACTGTCGCTGTAGGAAAAGGCGGTGGCACTTTGATCCAGCGCGGTTTGCAGACGACCCGCCTCTTCAGCCATTTTCCTAGAATCGTTGACATCAAAGCCCACCTTGATTTGCATGGACTTCAGTGTCTTCATCAAACTGCCAAATTCGTCGTTGCCACGCGTATCAATCTTGAGATTCAACTCGCCACCAGCCAAGCCTTCAATCGCATGTGCCATCACAGCCATCGACTTTTTCAGTTTTAGCGAGAAAATGCCGCCAGCCACCAATGCAGCCGCGATCCCCATCCCCATACCTACCCATGCGCCAGGATCATGACGATAAAAGCCCACTGAAGAAACAACAGCCACCGGGGTCAGCATAGCTGCTGACAGCTTGTAGAAAATCGGCAGGTCATGTACTTTTGCGGCCAGTTTTTCACCCCAGCCAGGTTGCGGGAGGTTGCCGTCACGCATCTGTTGATACAGTTTTTCAGCCTGCTCAATCTGTGCGCGGCTCACTTTATTGCGAACAGACATATACCCTATCACCTTAGCGCCTTCACGGATGGGGGCCACATTTGCTTCTACCCAGTAGTGGTCACCATTTTTACAGCGATTTTTCACCATACCGTTCCAGGGCTTCCCTGCTTTCACCGTCCGCCACAAATCCTCAAACGCCGCTGCTGGCATGTCCGGGTGACGGATAATATTGTGATTTTTACCTATCAGCTCCGCCTCACTGAAGCCGCTGATTTCAATAAACTCACGATTGATATAGGTGATGGCCCCTTTTAAATCCGTCTTGGACACAATAGAGGCATCCTCTTTGAGTTCAATCTCTTTTTGTGTCACGGGCAAGTTGATTTTCATAATCTGATCTCTTTCGATATTTTGTATTTTCACTAGGACGAAATTACAATTTTTACTTCTGCCTGTGAGTTTATTAGATTACGACTGCAACATAGATACCGAAAAAGCATGTGATCGCGTGTTAAATAGCAGATTTGAAAAAAGAAAAAGCCGACTTTACAGTCGGCTTCAATCAGAGTTTGCTAGGTCCTAACAACTCTTCCTCCACTCAATGGATCAATTGTAAGTACCTGTTCGGGATAGAGGTCGTGTGGCTTTGTTTTGAGTTGCTTCATACAGATTGAAATCAGCCACCAGATCAGACAATTGGCTGGCTTGTTCAACTAAAGACTCGGCTGCGGCAGCCGCCTCTTCAACTAACGCTGCATTTTGCTGCGTCACATCGTCCATGCTGGTGATGGCTTGGTTAACACTATCAATCCCTGAGGTCTGTTCAATCGAGGCTTCAGAAATTTCACTGATAATATCGCTGACGCGCTTGACTGACTGCACAATCTCCACCATGGTTTGACCGGCACCTTCGACCAGTTGTGCACCTTCCGTGGTTTTATTGACAGAGTCAGCAATCAGATCCTTGATTTCTCTGGCAGCACTTGCAGAGCGTTGTGCCAGATTACGCACCTCTCCAGCCACAACAGCAAACCCTTTACCTTGTTCGCCAGCACGCGCAGCCTCAACCGCCGCATTCAATGCCAGAATATTTGTTTGGAAGGCAATCCCATCAATCACTGAAATGATATCTTCAATCTTACGCGCGCTTTGACTGATCGCAGTCATGGTATCCACGACCTGATTCACTACTTCCCCACCACGCTCAGCCACTTTGGAAGCCGCCTCTGCCATTCGGTTGGCCTGCAATGCATTCTCAGCATTTTGCTTCACCGTTGCAGCCAGTTGGCTCATACTGGAGGAGGTTTCCTGCAAGCTGTGCGCTTGTCTTTCTGTGCGCGTAGATAAATCAACATTGCCCGTTGAAATTTCATTGGCTGCACTATTGATCGTGGTGGTGGCCTCTTTGACTTGCAACAGAATTTCAGACACACGGTCCATCAAGCGATTGATACCGTTGGACAAACTAAGTATCTGATCCGTTTTACCATGCAAGTCTATGCGTGCGGTCATGTCTCCGTGCTGTGCCGCTTCCAGTAATTGCTCAGTAGATAGCACGGCCTCCATCAAGCCTGTTTCAGCACGTTTCTGCTGAGTAATATCTGTTGCAAACTTCACTACCTTGATGGGTTTGCCATGCTCATCCAGCACAGGGTTATAACTCGCTTGGAGCCAAATTTCCTGGCCGTGTTTATCTATCCGCTTAAACACACCCTGCATGAATTCGCCGCGACCAAGGCGATGCCAAAACTTTTTATACTCCATTGAATGACGCTCTTCCAGTGGCATAAACATACTGTGATGTTTGCCAATCAGTTCCGCCGCTTGATAACCCACGACTTGCATGAAATTTGCGTTCACTTTAGTAATATGACCATCCAGCGAAAACTCTATCGTTCCTAATGAGCGTTGGATAGCGGTCATTTGCCCTTGGTTATCGATATCACGCAGGCGCTGCTCAGTCACATCAATCGCATACTTGACAATTTTGTAGGGCTTGCCATTCAAGTCTAAAATCGGATTGTAGCTGGCTTGCAACCATAGTGGGTTGCCATTCGCCGCGACACGTTGATAAACACCCGCTTGTGTGTTTCCTTGAGCCAGCTTTTGCCAAAATTGCGCATACTCAGCGGATTGTTTAACGTCGCTTGGAACAAACACTTTATGATGCTTGCCCACAACAGCGCTTTTCTGATAACCAACAGTATTTAAGAAGTTATCATTGGCATCCAGAATATTGCCTTGCAGGTCAAACTCAATCACAGCCATGATTTGCCGAATGGCGGACAACTGGCTGGCCAAGTCTAAGTCTCGCGCCTTTTGCTGTGTGATATCAGTAGCAAATTTAATGATCTTCAACGGCTTGCCGTCACTGTCTAAAATAGGATTATAGGTCGCCTGTAACCAGACCTCTTGTCCATTTTTCGCAATGCGTTTGTAGATCCCCGATTTAAACTCACCTCTGGCAAGATCTTGCCAAAATCTGATGTAGTCCGAGGAGCTGGCTTCTGAGTGTGGCATGAAAATTCGATGATGTTTACCAACCACTTCAGCAGCATCGTAACCGGTCACCCGCGCAAAGTTCTGATTCAATGCCAGAATCGTACCATCCAGCGAAAATTCAATGACTCCAAGCACCCGGTTTAAGGCATCAATTTGGCCTTGGCTCTCAAGCTCACGTGCCTTAAGCGCGGTGATGAGACTAAAATAGTTGACGATTTTAACCACTTGCCCGTCTTGGTTTTTTAACGGGATAAAGCTGCCTTCAATCCAATCTTCGCGGTTTCCTTTGCTTAAGCGTTTAAATTGGCCCGTCTGAGCCTCTCCTTTGCAAAGCTTTTGCCAAAACTGCTTATGCTCTGGCGCATCAAGGTTTCCCAATGGCAGGAACATGCGATGATGCTGACCGAGCACTTCGTCACGCGTATAACCGGTTAAGTCTAAAAATGTTTGATTGGCATCAAGCACGTTCCCATCTAGGTCGTACTCGATCATCGCCACGACGCGATGGAGGGCCTCCATCCTGTTCAAGCGTTCTAGATCCAAATCACTGAGTTGAGAATGATGAGATCCAGTCATCCATTGCTTGAGTATGCCTAGCCAGGTTCTCATTGTATTTCTACCTTCAAAATGGCAAAGCCCTGCAACAGGACTTTGAAATCACAACTTTTTACCACAGAGGATAACCGCTCAATAAGGAGGCCCACAATTTCAGGCCTTCAATTATTTTTTCTATCATTGCAGGACATCTGATCATGTTGCACCTCCTTGTATTGAGCGCTCACATTAAAACTCTTCCCACTCTTGGTCATCCGTACCGGTTTTTGCGGCTTTGACTGGCGCATGATTGACCGCAGCTACCGTCGGTTTGGCTTTGCTTACCGCAGGTGCGGCCGCCACTTTGCTTGTCATCGTCGGGCGGCTGACAGCACTGCTCTGGCTCACGCCACGTAATTTAAATCGATTCACGGTATCCATCAGCGTCGCAGCCTGCTCTACCAGCGATTCTGCTGCCGCAGCGGCTTCTTCAACCAAGGCAGCATTCTGCTGTGTGACTTCATCCATGTGATTGACCGCGTCATTCACCTGGTTAATGCCTGAGCTTTGCTCTGCAGACGCCGCGGTGATTTCACTCATGATGTCGGTCACACGTTGTACGGAAGTGACCACCTCATGCATGGTTACACCGGCACTTTCCACCAGTTTGGTGCCTTCAGTGGTTTTGCTGACAGAGTCAGTAATCAGTTCCTTGATCTCTTTGGCAGCACTGGCGGAGCGTTGAGCCAGGTTACGTACCTCACCAGCGACCACGGCAAAGCCTCTACCCTGCTCACCTGCACGGGCAGCCTCAACTGCGGCGTTCAATGCCAAAATGTTGGTCTGGAAGGCAATGCCATCAATGACAGAAATAATGTCCTCAATTTTGCGCGCACTTTCGTTGATCGCGCTCATGGTGGTCACTACATTGCCAACGACATCGCCACCACGAAGCGCCACTTGTGAAGCCGCTTCAGCCATTTGGTTGGCCTGGCGGGCATTTTCGGCGTTCTGTCTAACGGTTGATGCCAGTTCTTCCATGCTGGAAGCTGTCTCTTCAAGGTTAGAAGCTTGTTGTTCAGTTCGGCTGGACAGATCATTATTGCCACTGGAAATTTCATGGGCTGCCGTATTAATCGTTTCGCCCGCTTCACGCACACGTAACAAAATATCGCTAAACGTATCCAGAAGCTGGTTAATGGCTTCCATCGTTTTGACGGCAGAACCTTTTGCACGATTCGCATCCAGTCTGGTAGACAAATCACCATCCACGGCATTTTCAACCACAGATTTCATTTCGTTTTCAAGACGTTTTTCCTCGGTCAAATTAACCCATTCCACCACGCTGCCAATACGTTCGCCTTGCTCATCAATGAGAGGATTTGCAGTCAGTCTGAAAAACATCTGGCCAATCGGTAATTCAGCGATATGCTGGCCCTTCAGGCTTGCCAGTAAATTGCGTTGATGCGCAGGTCTTTTGTGGAACAGATCAAAGTTCTGCCCAATCAACTTGTCTGGGTCAAAAGATGGGAAGATGGCTCTGAACGTATCAGCAGCCTCGCGCATTAAGCTCAAGGTTGTTGGATTCATATAGGTAATGACACCATCGTTATCCGCAACCATCAAGTTGTTAGAGGAAGACTCCAACGCTTGCTTGATCATCGAAGCTTCTCTGGACTTTTCTTTTTGCTGTTTGTCTGCCAGCACTGCTTTGGTGATGTCAGTAGCATATTTAACTACTTTCATCGGCTTACCATCTAACCCTAAAATGGGGTTATAAGATGCCTGCACCCATATATCCTTACCATTTTTAGTATAGCGATGATAAACCCCTTCATCGTACTGACCGCTACTTAACTTTTCCCAGAAAACTTTATACTCAGGGCTATTCTTGTAACGCTCACTAACAAAAATGCTATGGTTCTTACCAACCACCTCAGCCAGTGAGTACTCTGTAAGTTTTAGGAAGTTGTCATTGGCATGCAAAATATTGCCTTGGAGGTCAAATTCAATGACTCCCTGTACCTTGTTAATCGCAGCCACCTTACCCTGAAAGTCAATTTCTCGCTGCTTTTCTTCAGTAATACAGTACGAATAGACTTTGACCTTGGCTAATTGGCCGCTCGCATCTGGGATAGGCACATAGCTGGAACTAAACCAGTACTCTTTGCCAGACTTTGCCACTCGGCAGATTTCCAGTTTTGCATTCTGCCCCTTGTTCAACTTTTCCCACATTTGCTTGTACTGATCGCTTTGTGCGGTAGAAGCCTTGAGCAACATGGACACATGCTTGCCGATCACCTCTTCACGGCGAAACTCAAGCGGGGTCAGAAAAACATCATTACATTCGAGAATATGTCCTTGCAAGTCACATTCCATGACACCAAAACATTGGTTGAGTGCGTGCTCTTCCTCTTGCAGGATGATGTTGCGCAGCTTGTCTGCTGTAATGTCTGTCAGGTAAGCAACCACTTTGCGCAGCTGGTTGCCTTGCATCACTGGGGCGTAATACCCTTGAAACCAGACATCCTTGCCCTCTTTGTTGATCAGTTTAAAGCTACCCACTTGCGATTTGCCACTGCCTAAGGCACTCCAGAATTGTTCATATTCTGGTTTTTCTGTATCAACACCAGCCAACAGGGCGCGATGATGCTTGCCGACCAGCTCATTGGCTGCGTATTTTAAAGAGTGGCACAGATTCTCGTTCACATGGCTGATTTCACCCTTGTCATTTAACTCAACAATGGCACGTGCCTTGTTGATTTCTGACTTCAGGGCACTAAATTCAGCCACCTGATTCAACACATTCTGATAGCCCCTTGTGTTTGCTGCCAATTTGTTGATGATTGTAGAAAACATGGTTGTTACCCCTTGCAAAAGATCTCTATGAAACGAGTTGCAATTTTTATAATAATTATTGTGTCAATGCTTTAATTGCATTCTCTCTATTTAATGTACGGCAGCATCCATCAGTTGCATTTCGTCACTGGTCATGAGTTTCTCAATATCCACCAGGATCAGCATTTCCTGCTCAATAGTGGCCAGGCCCACAATGTATTTGGTGTCGATACGGGTGACCAGCGTGGGGACCTCGCGCAAATGCTCATCGCGCAATTCGCGGACATCAGACACACCATCGACCACGATGCCAACGATGCGGCCATTCAGATTCAGAATGATGACGACAGTAAACTCGTCATACTCCACTTTGCCCAGATTGAACTTGATACGTAAATCGACAATCGGCACAATTTTGCCGCGCAGATTGATCACGCCCTTGATAAACGATGGCAGATTGGCAATTTGCGTCACGGCATCGTAGCCACGAATTTCTTGCACCTTGAGGATTTCAATCCCATATTGCTCGCTGCCAAGCACAAAGGTCAGGTACTCGCCGGCCGCCGTTTTCAGGCTGCCGCCAGTGTTATTGGCCGATGTATTTGCTAATTCTGTTGTTGTGCTCATTGCATATACTCCTTATGCATTGATATGTGTTTGTGAAGTCGAATAGTTCTGGTTGGAAAATGCCAATCCACCAGTCACATAATTGGTTGTCTGACCCATCTGAATAATGGCTGGCACATCCAGAATCAATGCCACCGAGCCATCGCCCATAATGGTGGCGCCAGAAACACCGGGAATCCGCTTGAAGTTGGTTTCCAGGCTTTTGATCACCACTTGTTGCTGACCAACCAGACGGTCTACAAACAGGGCAGATTTCTTACCATCGGCTTCCAGAATCAGCAAGACACCATCAGTCGGATTGGTGATCTGGGTAGGATGGTTAAACAAGGCATGCAAGGCGATAATCGGCAGATACTCTCCACGGACATGCACCATCAGCCCCTCGCCTGTGACCGTTTTCAGGTCTTCTGCACGAGGTTGCAAGGTTTCGACAATCAGGTTCAATGGCACCACATACACACTCTTATCCAGCGACACCGACATGCCATCGAGGATGGCCAGCGTCAGTGGCAAGGAAATCGAGATGGTCGTGCCATAGCCCAGCGCAGAGCGGATTTCAATATTGCCGCCCATGGCGGTGATATTCCGTTTCACCACATCCATGCCGACCCCGCGGCCAGACACATCGGTCACCACCTCAGCGGTAGAAAAGCCCGGGGCAAAAATCAAACTATAAACGTCAGCGTCAGACATACTTTCACTGACTGGCAAGCCGTTAGACATGGCTTTAGCCAGAATCTTGTCGCGGTTGAGGCCGCCACCATCATCGGTGACTTCAATCACGATGCTGCCGCCCTTGTGTGCCGCAGACAGGGTCAACGTGCCATTCTCGGCTTTGCCTAGCTGTTTACGCACTTCCGGTTTTTCAATACCATGGTCTACACTGTTACGCACCAAATGGGTCAGTGGATCCACAATCCGCTCAATCAGGCTCTTGTCGAGCTCTGTCGTGGCACCGCTAGTGACAAAGTCCACTTTTTTGCCCAACTTGCCTGCCAGGTCACGCACCATACGAGGGAAGCGTGAGAATACAAAGTCCATCGGCATCATACGGATAGACATCACGGACTCTTGCAGGTCACGTGTGTTACGAGTCAGTTGGCTGACACTATTAATCAGTGCTTCGTTATCCACAGGGTCCAGTGCATTGACACGCTGTTCAATCATGGCCTGGGTAATCACCAGCTCGCCAACCAGATTAATTAACTGGTCAACTTTTTCAATCCCGACACGGATGGAGCTGCTTTCTGCATTTTGCGCTGCCGCCGGTTTATCGGACTCACGGCGTTGTTGTGACCTGCGGTCCTCTTTCACTTCTTTAGGTGCCGCTTCAGCCACTTGTGCAGGCGCCGGTGTTGCCGCAGCTTGCGCTGCGACGGCAGTATCGTCACCGATCAATTGTGCTTTGGGGGCATCTGGGTGTGGCTTGAATGGGGCAAAGAAGCCGTAACCATCCTCCTGACGCTCCTCATTATTAGTGCCAAACAGGCCATAGCCCATTTCTTCAGCCACCTGAACTTTGCCATTACCAGTCACTTCTGCAGCGACCGGCTGAACCGGGGCGGCCTCCGCTGTTGCTTCAGGCTTGATAATCGGATCATCATCGAAGAAGCCATAGCCCAGATCTTCCTCAACGGGTGTGGCAACCGCGACGGCAGGCGCAGGCTCTGGTGCGGCGGCGGCTTCTGACGCTTTGGCGGTCTCGCTCGCAACCTGAATCACCAGTGCGTCAGGGTCTACAATAAAGGAGCAAATCGAAACAATGTCGTCTGCGCTAGAATCGGTTTTAACCAGCAGTGCATGTGAGCCTGGCGCACGTTGATACACGGCCACCTCACCTAACAAGGCTAACTCGTCTTTCAAGTTTGCCAAGTCGCGCTCGGTAACTACCGGCAAGCCGACGTCATATAAGGTGATGCCTTTGGCTTTTTCATCTTCACTGACAGACAAGGCTGGCTTTTCAGCACCGACGACCAACACTTCCGGCTCTGGTGTCGCAGCTGCAATGACAGGGTCTTCGGGAATGGCGCTTTTGCCTTCAGACAAGGACTTCAGCATCATGGAGACATCGCCGACTTGCTCAGCATCTACTGCTGAACCATGTCTATGCCCATCCAGTTGCATCTTGATCACGTCTTTGGCGGCCAAAAAGGCGTCCACATGCTCTGTGGTCAATGCCATTTCCTGCTTGCGAATCTTATCAAGCAGGTTTTCCAGAACATGGGTAATCTCTGCCATGTCCATAAAGCCAAACGTTGCCGCGCCCCCTTTGATTGAGTGCGCAGCACGGAAAATCGCGTTTAACTGCTCGATATCAGGTGACTCTACGTCAATATCAAGCAACAGGCGCTCTGCTTCGGCCAATAACTCTTCAGCCTCGTCAAAGAACACCTCATAAAACTGGCTCATATCCACTGTCATTGTTTACTCCAGTCCCTTAACCTTGTGCCCTTAGGCACCAATTACTTTTTGTACAACTTCAATCAGACGTTTTGGATCAAATGGTTTGACCAACCAGCCATTTGCACCAGCCGCTTTGCCTTTTGCCTTCATTTCGTCTGATGACTCAGTGGTCAGCATCAAAATAGGCACCTTCTGGTAAGAAGCCAATGTACGCAGGTTGGTGATCAGCGTCAGCCCATCCATCACGGGCATGTTCTGATCCGTCAAAACCAGGTCAACGGTTTTCTCTTTTGCTTTGTTCAAGCCATCCTGACCATCGACCGCCTGTACCACATCATAGCCAGCCGCTTTCAGGCTAAAAGCCACCATTTGACGCAATGATCCGGAGTCGTCTACTGTTAAAATTGTTTTCGCCATGTTTGATTCGCCTTTTTCACTAATTTTGTAAAACGCCGCTGTGACTAAAATAAATCGATATCACCGGTTGCCAAGTCCTGCTGGTTCACTGACTTGCGTAAATTGCCGGTCAAATGCTGGCTACCCTGATCAAAATTCTGGTTCAATTGCTGAATGAAGCTTCTGATTTCCTCATGCTCGTCATCCGCTGCCATCGGAAACTGATGGCTGGATAACTCATGTAACAGCACTTTTAAGCCGTTCACCCGATTAATCGTCCGTTGCAGCAATTGATTGGTCATGTCCTGAAACTGCATGCCAGTCACCACTTTATTCACTTCCTGACCAATATTGTCCTGAAACACCTGCAACTGCTGCATTTCTTCAGGCTGCAACTTGCCGGCCTCTACCAATAACTGGAGGGCAGACTGTTGCTCCATTAACTGGGCATACACATTCATAAAGCTGGCACTGAGCTTTTCAATCGCCTCATTGAGCAAAAAGCTGGTTTGCTGTAAATCGGTTTCGATTTCGAGCAAATGCCAATCACCATGGTGCGAAACTGCAGCCAGTAACTCTCTTAGTTCTTCTATGGGCAATGTTTTCATAGTGGTCCTATCTTGCCTGATTCCCCTGATTTTCAATCAAGAAATAAGCATCATAAAAATGACTTATTTCTTGCGCTTTTACCGTTCCCTGTTTTTTACTCCGCAGGTGTAGCGGCGGTTTTCTGCAATGCATCGACTTGCGAATGGTCTTTTTCACTGACAGAAATTTTTTCGTTATCCTTGAGTAAATCCTCTTCTGCTTCCTTGTTCATCACGATCAAACTGATCCGGCGGTTAATCGGATTGAACGGATTTTCCTTGTCCATCATGATGGCCGAGCCCATGCCAACCACACGCAATAACTTGGTCTCATCCATGCCGCCGGCAATCAGTTCTCGCCTTGAAGCATTGGCACGGTCGGCTGAGAGCTCCCAGTTACTGTAGCCCTGATCACCGCTGGCATAAGGCGTGGCATCGGTATGCCCAGACAGGCTGATTTTGTTATCCACGCCATTGAGTGTTTTACCAATCTCTCGCAAAATTTTCTTGGCGTAAGGTTGCAAATCTGCGCGCGCGTTTTCAAACATCGGGCGATTCTGTTCGTCGATAATTTGTACGCGCAGGCCTTCCGCTGTCATATCCAGTTTTAATTGGGATTTGAATTGCTTGAGCTCAGGGTTTTCATCAATCGCCTGTTCAATCTTGGCCTTGATTTCTTCCAGCTTGGCTTTTTCTGCCTTCTTGAGGACTTCTTTTAACTCTTCTTCCTTAATCGTTTTGTTACGACCAGGGTCGCCATCGACCGGCTTCACCTGACCTTGCTTAAGTGTCACATCCTTGCCGCCGGTATTTTTCAAGGCGGAATCACTGGCACCCACGCCCGGGCCCATGAGCACGACTTTGAGCGGGGTTTTAAAGTATTCAGAAATGCCTTCACGTTGTGCTTTAGAGGTGGAGCCGAGCAGCCACATCAGCAAAAAGAACGCCATCATCGCCGTCACAAAGTCGGCGTAAGCGATTTTCCAGGCACCCCCGTGATGACCGCCGCCGCCTTTCTTGATTTTTTTAACGATAATGGGGGCAATATGTTCTTCTGCCATTTTCGTGGTCCTCTAGGGTTGGTCCTGTGCTTTATTTGGATTGATCTTGTTTGCCAGGCTTATTTTTTAGCTTGCTTGACGTAATCTTCAAGCTCAGAGAAACTTGGACGCTCAGTGGAGTACAAGACCTTGCGGCCGAACTCAACAGCAATTGCAGGCGCATACCCATTTAGGCTGGCAAGAAGCGTCACCTTGATGGTTTGAAAGACCTTGGAGCTTTCTTCCAGCTTGGCTTCCAGCACCCCAGCCAGCGGGCCAACAAAGCCATACGCCAGCAAAATACCGAGGAAGGTACCCACCAGAGCGTGGCCAATCAGCACACCCAGTTCGGTGGGCGGCAAATGCAAACTTTCCATGGTGTGTACCACCCCCATCACCGCAGCTACAATACCAAAAGCTGGCAAGGCGTCACCGAGTTTTGCAATACAATGCGCTGCCACATGGCCTTCCTGATGGTGGGTTTCAATTTCGTTATCCATCAGGTTTTCAACCTGGAAGGCATCCATGTTGCCGGACACCATCAAACGCAAGTAATCACAAATAAACTCGACCACATGATGGTCATGCTGAATTTTGGGATATTTGCCAAACAAGGCACTGGATTCAGGATCTTCAACATCCTTCTCGATCGACATCAGCCCTTCTTTACGAATTTTGGTCAGAATCTCGAACAGCAAAGCCAGCAAATCCATATACATGGCTTTGTTGACATGGGAGCCTTTGAAGGCATTTGGTAAGTCTTTAAGTGTGGCTTTCAATGATTTGGCATCATTGCCGACAACAAATGCACCTACAGCCCCCCCGAAAATCATCACGACTTCCAATGGCTGCCATAGGCCACCCAAGTGCCCCCCGGCCGCTGCGTACCCGCCAAAAATCGCCCCTAAAATAACGACATACCCGACAATGACTAACATGCCTACACTCCACAATGGTTTTACCAATGTTAAAAGCATAGCAACAGGCCAAGGAATTCAATTATCCAAATAAAAGGGCTTTAGCCCCTTATTAAATATGGTTAATTCTGGTTAGATTTCATGCCAGCAACGACAGGCTTAAGCGCCTGCGATAGCGGATGCAAGAAAGGGATAAAGGCTGTCTACAGGCTGTAGACGTACAAGGCAGGGGCGTTTTTTTGCGGATAGATGATTCGTTGCGCCGTCATGTCTGGCACCGGAAACTCGGAGCTGACAAACAGCGTGCCAGCCGGCATCTCAGCCCTCACCTTTTGCCAAACATCGGGCATCACAGCAGGCGACAAATAAGCAAAGATGACATCAAATTTTGCAAAGTCCAGTTCGCGGTAGTCACCGAGCGTAAATCTGGCACTGGTGCCAGAAAACAAGGCTCTGACCGCACTGACCGCCCATGGCAGCGGCGCAATTTCGATACCTGAAACCTCGTCATGCACACGCTGGCTCGCCAAAAACAGGGCGAGATCCCCAATCCCGCTGCCAATATCCAGCACTTTGAGCGGAGCATCATCGCCATGCTGCTCCAGCACGTGATGCAGCGCGCGCCAGGTGGCAGGGAAAGAAGGATAAAATGGGACCCGGGTGTTGTGTACAGACCAGTACAGGGTCAAGGTAATGATAAATCCAGCCAGGTAAACCGTGGCAGGCAAGTTAATATGCTGCATGCCAAGGACAGCGACTGGAAAAATCGCATGAATCCAGCGCCACCAGACTGGCATCTGCGCGGCTTTGGCCAGCAGGCTGACCAAACAAATATGCAGGAGCAGCCAAATCCAGACATGCTCTAGCGAAATGCCAAGATGGCTTAATTCAAATGCGAATACACTGTTGATCACGCCTGGCGCGAGGCCCGCGATCAACAGTATACTCAGGGTCTGGATCAGTAATGCCTGGCACCACAACCGTTTTGGTAGCAGGCGCTGTAGCCAGGGTTTGGGCAACAGCGTCTCTACCGAAAGTTTGGCCGATGGCATGCTGAATCCTTTCACTCACAGAGTGTCGTGACACTGATCCGGCTGATCAGGCAGTCATGGAAACCAGTTTGTAGCTCAACTCTTTTGCCTTTTTGGTTTTGCCGGCACGTGAAGGCACATGGCACAAGTTGCAGACATAGTTCTGGTTCAAATCATAGCTATTGACGATGTATTGACCACCACAGCAATGACAGACTTTAGTTGTCAGCATCTTGCTTTCAATAAAACGTACCAGTGTCCAGGCGCGTGTCAGTGACAACACAGGCTCTTCTTTGGCGTCGGCATCAGGATGCTGTACTTGTTGCATATACAATGTATAGGCTTTGATGATGGCCTGGATGCCGTCTACCCCTGCGTAATCAACCATAAAGCGATAAATGTTGTAGAAAATCGAGGAGTGAATGTTTGGTTGCCAGGTCAAGAACCAATCGGTAGAGAATGGCAACATGCCTTTTGGAGGAGAAACGCCTTTCATCTCTTTGTACAGCTTGATCAAACGCTCACGTGACAATGTGGTTTGTGATTCGAGCAACTGCAGGCGGGCGCCCAGTTCGATCATTTGCATGGCCAGTTGAATTTGTTCTGCTTCGTTAACTACACTCTTCTTTTGCATGATATCCTCTTTTCTCTTTCTAATCGCCGTGTGGTGACAACTACGCTGCTTATACTGTGGAATCTGCGGCCTGGGCTGACATTAATACCGCAGTATGCAGATGGGCTTGGGCAGGGTCTTTGGCATAGCTGGTCAACATTCCCAGGATTTCGCTATCATCAAAGCGGAAGCGGGTCAGCAGCATGTTGGTGTTACAGAGTTTCAGGAGTTGCAGATTGGTCAAGTTTTCGAGCAGATCTGCAATTTCCTTGTTAATGCCAAGGCGGAAGATGGCAGTGGCTTTGTCAGCACGGATCAGTTGTTGCGCCAACATCAGGTAGTTCAGATTGGCATCCTTGATTTCAGCGAGTAAATCGTTTTGCATGTTCATGATCTTTTCTCCGTTTTTTTGCGTAAATTTAAGTCCGCCTGAGCGTTAGGCGTACTTTGCGCGCAATCATGAACTGCAACAATCAGGGTTTGTCGGTTTATTTTGTAAGACAGACGAAAACAGCCGTGTAGGAGTTTGTCTTACAAACCCCTACACGGCATTATTCACTAACAATAATATCAATCACTTATCGCTCAAACCTAAAGTTGAGCTACAAGTTCGTTATGTGCAGTCTGTCAGCATTTTTTGATTTCCAATTCAAAAATTAATTCAAGTTTTCTTGTTGTATTCCGTAAACAATGACTTTTATTCGTTTTCAAGCCGTCTTCATGGTGGCCAGATACTTTTTCAGATATTCCGGTTAACGTCCCTACTTGATAAAACTTTAGGGTGCACAATCAAAAAAAATCCAAAAATTTGATAAGTCACTGTTTATTAATCAAAAATATTTTTAGCTTTTACACCCCTTAACAACAGGCAGGCAGCAACTGTGAGAAAGCGGTCAATTCGCCCTTTTATTCCCAACTTAGAAATACATTTATCTAGCCAATAATCACTCACAAGACACACGACATGGCGTGGTGTGCAAACCCGGAACGAGTGAAAGACATGGCAGCTGAAGACAGCGATATGGAAAAGACCGAAGACGCGTCCCCCAAGCGATTGGAGAAGGCACGCGAAGACGGCGATGTTCCCAGGTCGCGCGAATTGGCCTCTTGTGCGGTTTTGTTTACCAGCGGCATTGCAATCATGATGATGAGCAAGCCGATGGGTGAGGCCATGAAGGATGTATTGCGTCAGGGCCTGAGTCTGGACAGGGCCATGGCGTTTGAGCCGCAGCTGTTGATTGTGCATATGATCAAAGTGGTGGAACAGGCGATGTGGGCCTTTTTGCCACTGGCAGTCATTGTGGTTGCCGTAGCGATTGCTTCACCGATCTTGGTCGGTGGCTGGGTGATGTCGCAGAAATCGCTGGTGCCCAACTTTGGCAAACTCAACCCGATGAAAGGCTTGTCCAATCTGTTCTCCAAGAACTCGCTGGTGGAGTTGGTGAAGTCGATTGCAAAAACCATCCTGGTTGGTTCTGTCGGCTACACGCTGGTGAAAAAGGATTTGCAACCGATGTTGGGCTTGTCCAACATGCCGCTGGAATCCGGGATTAGCACTGTCAGCGAATTTATGGTGACCGGCTTTTTAACATTGGCTTCTGCGCTGGTCCTGATCGCCGTGATTGATGTGCCCTACCAGCTGTATCAATACGCGCAAAAACACAAAATGACCAAACAGGAACTCAAGGACGAATCCAAGGAGTCCGAAGGCAGCCCTGAAATTAAAGGCCGTATCCGTCAGCAGCAGCGTGAAATGGCGCGCAGAAGAATGATGAGTAATGTGCCCAAGGCAGACGTGGTGATTACTAACCCGACCCACTATGCCGTGGCGATCAGCTATAAAGAAGGTGAAAATGCAGCGCCTGTCGTCGTTGCCAAGGGCGTCGATGTACTTGCGCAAAAAATCAAGGAAATTGCTGCAGAACATAATGTGATGACGCTGGAATCCCCCAAACTGGCACGGGCCTTGTATGCCCATGCCGAGCTGGAGCGCGAGATTCCACAAACCTTGTATGCCGCGGTAGCGCAAATTTTGGCTTATGTGTTTCAACTGCGCGTGTTCAAGCAGCATGGCGGCGTCCGTCCGGTCATCCCTACTGATGTACCGGTCCCGGACGCACTGGATCCACATGCACTGGTCGCAGCGCCTGCCACGGCAACAGATATTGAATAAGCAAGACTGAGGAGTATTTAAATGAATAACTGGCAACAAATAATGGGGAAAATGGACGGCCGCAGCATCGCCGCCCCGCTCATTATTGTTTTGCTGCTGGCCATGATGATCTTGCCGTTACCGGCCATCATGCTCGATGTGTTTTTCACTTTTAATATTGCCTTGTCCATCCTGGTCTTGATGATCGGTCTGCAAACCACCAAGCCGCTGGACTTTATCGCCTTCCCTACCGTACTGCTGATGACCACCATGTTGCGCTTGTCGCTCAACGTGGCTTCGACCCGTATCGTGCTGACCGAGGGCCATGCCGGCCCTGATGCCGCCGGTAAAGTGATCGAGGCCTTTGGTCACTTTCTGATTGGCGGGAACTATGCGGTCGGTATCGTGGTGTTCGTCATCCTCACCATTATTAACTTTACCGTGATCACCAAAGGTGCGGGCCGGATTGCAGAAGTGGGTGCACGGTTTACCCTGGATGCGATGCCAGGCAAGCAGATGGCGATTGACGCGGACCTGAACGCGGGTCTGATTGGCGAAGATGAAGCCCGCCGCCGCCGTAAAGAAGTCGGCCAGGAATCCGAATTCTATGGCGCGATGGATGGTGCAAGCAAGTATGTGCGCGGGGATGCGATCGCCGGGATCCTGATCATTATTATCAACATTGTCGGCGGGTTGATTGTCGGCATGGTGCAACATGACCTGAGCTTTGGCGATGCAGTGAAAAACTACACCTTGCTCGCCATTGGTGATGGCCTGGTCGCGCAAATCCCTTCGCTGGTGATTTCCATTGCGGCCGGTGTGGTGGTTTCACGTGTGGCCAACAATGAAGATATCGGCGGCCAGCTGATTAGCCAACTGTTTGAAAATCCACGTGTGCTGACCATCACCGCCGGGATTATTGGCGGTATCGGCCTGATTCCAGGCATGCCTCACCTGGCCTTTATCGGGTTGGGGGGCTTGTTGGGTGGTATTGCTTATTCAGTCAAACAAAAACAGGAAAAAGCCAAACAGCAGACGGTGATTGAACCACAACCAGATGATAAATTGGCCCCGGCCAGCGAGGCGGAAGAAGCCACCTGGAACGATGTGCTGCCAGTAGATACCATCGGCCTCGAAGTTGGCTACCGTTTGATCCCACTGGTGGATAAAGGTCAAGGCGGTGAATTGCTCAAGCGTATCAAGGGCATTCGCAAGAAATTTGCCCAGGAGATTGGTTTCCTGGCACCGACGGTCCATATTCGCGACAACCTGACGCTTAAACCGAACGCCTACCGCATCACCATGAAAGGTGTGGAAATGGCGACCGGGGAATCTAACTATCATCAAATGCTGGCGATTGATCCAGGAGCGGTGACCGGTGAGCTTGAAGGCACCCGCACCACCGATCCAGCCTTTGGCTTGCCCGCAGTGTGGATTGATCCCGAGCAGAAAGAATTCGCACAAAGTCTGGGCTATACCGTGGTAGATCCAGGCACCGTGATTGCCACTCATTTAAACCACATCATTTCACTCAATGCCGGTGAGCTGTTGGGCCGCCAGGAAGTCCAACAGTTGCTGGATCACATGAGCAAAGAATCCAGCAAGCTGATTGAGGAAATTGTGCCCAAGATCATCAGCTTGTCCACCTTGCAAAAGGTCTTGCAAAACCTGCTCAATGAGGGCGTGCATATCCGTGACATGCGCACAATTCTGGAAACGCTGGCAGACCATGCCCAGTATTCGCAAGATGCCAATGACTTGACCGCCATGGTCCGTATCAAGCTAGGGCGTGCAATTGTGCAGGACCTGTTCCCCTACAGCAACGAAATCACCGCCATGACCTTAGATGGCCAATTGGAAAAACTGTTGTTGCAAGCATTACAAAACAACCAGTCCAGCCAGGGCGTGATCGAGCCTGGCATTGCCGAAAGACTGTCACAAGAGACCGAAATGGCCGCCAGACAGCAAGAGCAGATGGGCTTGACACCAGTCCTGCTGGTGGCTGGGCCCCTCCGCCAGGCTTTATCCAGATTTTTAAGAAGGACCGTCCCGCACCTCAGAGTGTTATCCCACGATGAGTTGCCAGACAACAAATCGATTCGTGTCACCAGTTTAATCGGAGCGCAGTAATATGAACATCAGAAGATTTTTTGGCAAAAACGCACGTGAAGCCCTGGCTCAGGTCAAGCAGGCCCTGGGGGAAGATGCCATTATTGTTGCGAATCGCAGTGTCAACGGTGGGACCGAGATCATGGCCATGCTGGAGTCGGATGTCGATGCCAGTGCGAGCCAGGCAAATGCTGAGCAAGGCAGCGAGCAAACCCGCAGCCTGCTTGATTTTGTTCATGCCAAAGAGCAACCCCGGCAAGCAACTCCAGTACCGGCACCGCGCGCCGTTCAGCCGCCGGCAGCAACGGTATCTGAAGAGGCCAATGTCAACGAATCGGCCATCATGGACATGCTCAAGCAGCACAGTGAACAACAAGAGCATGCGTACCAGCTGGCAACACAAACGCTGGAAGAAAAAATGCAAGGCATGATGGTGGAAATGCGCCAGATGCGCAGCCACTTTGAAACCCAGATGAGTGCCATGACCTGGCAGCATCATTTACAACATAGCCCGGCCAAATCAAAAGTGCTGGGCACCCTGCTCGCTGCCAACTTCAGTGCGTCTCTTTCGCGCCAGATTGCCGAAAAAATGCCGCAACACATTGATGTGAATAAGGCGCCAATGTGGGCCAAAGAAGTGATCAGCCGCAATTTGCATACGCTGGACGACGAAGATGCTTTGCTGGATCGTGGCGGCATCTATGCCTTGGTCGGCCCGACCGGGGTAGGCAAAACCACCACTACGGCCAAATTGGCGGCCCGCTATGTAATGAAACATGGCACCCAGAACCTGGGCTTGATCACCACTGACAGCTACCGGATTGGCGGTTACGAGCAATTACGGATTTACGGCAAGATTCTGGGCGTGATGGTACATGCGGTCAAAGATGAAGAAGACTTAAAAATAGCCTTAAACGAACTCAAGAACAAACATATGATTCTGGTGGATACCGTCGGCGTCAGCCAGCGTGACCAGGCGGTGACTGAGCAACTTTCCATGCTGAGCCGTGCCGACAGCCCGATACAGAAACTGTTGTGCCTGAATGCGACCTCAACCGGCGATACCTTGACTGATGTGATGCGTAGCTACAAAAAGCATGATATCGCTGGCTGTATCGTCACCAAACTCGACGAAGCGGCTGCGATTGGCAATGTACTGGACGTGTTGATTCGCGAGCGCATGCGCCTGTTTTACACCACCAGTGGTCAGCGTGTGCCTGAGGATATCGAGGTTGCAGACAAGCAAGCCCTGGTCGAGCGCGTGTTGACGCCGCACCAGGCCAGCCTGCCCTACCAGTATCTGGATGAAGAATTGCCGCTGGTGATCTCCAGCATGATGCAAACCGCCAGCCAGGAGCAGCCACATGTTTAATTACCGTGACCAGGCGGACGGCTTGCGCCGTATCATGGCCAAAACCTCTGCCCGCATTATCAGTGTGATTGGGGCCAATGGCCAGCCAGCCAGCCAGTGGATGCGTCAACTGGCGACCAGCATGCTGACGCCAGAACAGCGTTTGTTGCTGGTGCACGCGCACCGCCAACCCGCGATGACACATTCCCTGCAAGGCATCGCCGTGCAACGTCAGGCCATCCAGCGGGGCATTTTCAAACACCCGCAAGGCTATGACCTGACCTGTTTGGGCGAAAATGACCTGTTAACCTCGCCTTTATCTCACGATTTAAAAACGCAACTCAACGGTATAGTGGAGCAACTTGCGTACGATTACGACACTGTGATGATTGAAGCACAACTGGATAGCCAAGACTACAGCCTGCTGCTGCCGGTAATTGCCGCGCATGAGCTGGTGATCCAAATGGATAGAAGCGAAGCCGCCATTAAGTCGGCATATGCGACCATCAAGCACATCAGCCAGCAGCATGGGCAGATTCCGTTGGGTGTCGTCGTGACAGACGCTAACCATGATCAAGGCAATCAGTACTTTATGCGCCTGAACCAGGTGTGCAAACAATTTTTGGGCATCACGCTGGAGTTCATCGGGGCCATGCCTGCTGAAACCGCCAAGGCAGTCACTGCCAACCCTGGGCGCGCGACTGCAGAAGTGAGCAAACAGCTTTCCAGCACACTGGCGTTTAAAACCGTCGCCCATCGTCTCGAACAACAACGGATTTCCATGCCATCCATGGCTGTTGCCTAAAGTCAAAAAGGAAAAACATGTATACCGCTAAAGGCACGACTCAAAATACCGATCAGATGCTCAAAATGCATAGCGGCCTGGTCAAGAAAATGGCGTATCAAATGAAGGCCAAGCTGCCCTCCTGCGTCGAGCTGGATGACCTGGTGCAAGCGGGCATGATCGGCCTGATGGACGCGATACAGCGTTACGAAGATACGCATGGGGCACAATTTGAAACTTACGCCTCTCAGCGCGTACGCGGCGCCATGCTGGATGAATTGCGCGGTGCCGACTGGCTGCCGCGCGGTATCCGCAAAAACATGCGCGATATCGAGTTGGCTGTGCAGCAACTGGAACAAAAACTGGGTCGCCCGCCTACCGAATCCGAAATCGCCAAGCACATGAATTTTAGCCTGGAAGATTACTACGAGGTCTTGAGCGACTGCCAGGGTCACCAGCTGATTTATTACGAAGATTTTCAGGACGATGACGGTGGCGAGCACTTTCTGGATCGTTATGTGGACGATGATAGCAGCGACCCGGTGAAAGCCCTGCTCGAAAGCGACTTCCGTGAAGCCTTGATAGCCTCTATCGACAACTTGCCTGAGCGCGAAAAGATATTGATGGGCTTGTATTACGAGCAAGAGCTTAACCTCAAGGAGATTGGCGCCATCATGAATGTGTCCGAATCACGCGTTTGCCAGCTGCATAGCCAGGCGGTCGCCCGCTTGCGTGCCGCCATGCGTGAAAAAGCCTGGACCGGAGTCGCCTGATGGATTGGGGTAGCCTGGCCGGACTGCTGATTGCACTCGGCGGCCTGGTTCTGGGCCAAGTCATAGAAGGGGGCCACCTCAACTCCCTGATGCAACCTGCTGCCTTTGCCGTGGTTATTCTCGGCACGACTGGCGCCGTCTTGCTGCAAACCGAACTCAAAGTGTTTATCAAAGGCCTGCGCATGTTGAAGCTGGCCTTTGTCCACCCACAAGATGACCGCAAAAAACTCGCCGTTAAAATCAATCAATGGAGCCAGCAGGCGCGCAAAGAAAGCGTATTGTCGCTGGAAAGTTACATCAAGCGTGAGCAGGATCCTTTCGTACGCAAGGGCTTGCAATTGCTGGTGGACGGCACCCCGCCTGATCGCATCCGCGAAGTCTGTGCCATTGATATGTATTACTACGAAATGCAACAGCGCGACGCTGTCAAAATCTGGTCAGCGGCAGGCGGCTATGCGCCCACCGTAGGTATTCTGGGCGCGGTGCTCGGCCTGATTCATGTCATGGAGAATCTGTCTGACCCAAGCAAGATCGGTAGCGGCATCGCAGTGGCCTTTGTTGCCACCATTTATGGTGTAGCGCTCGCCAACCTGGTGTTTTTACCCATCTCCAACAAACTCAAAGGCCATGTCCAGCATGAAATGTCCAGGCGCGAAATGCTGCTCAATGCCTGGGTCTCCATCGCACGGGGCGACAATCCAAAATTGGTCAGTGAGCGGCTGGAATCTTATCTGCATTTGAGACAATCGTGATGTACAGACGCCACAAGCTCGAAGATGAAGAGGAAAGCCACGAACGGTGGCTCATTTCTTATGCAGACTTCATTACCCTGCTGTTTGCTTTTTTCGTCGTCATGTATGCCACCTCCAACATTAACCTGAATAAATACCGCGCCCTCTCCAGCTCGGTCGTCAATGCGTTTCAGGGGCAACCGGGGGCTGTCGGCCAGCCGCAGAATATGCCACAGGGCTTACAAACGCCTGGATTGCCAGTTCCTGGCGCGCAGAATCAAAACGGGCAAGTCCCAAGTGCGGTGATGAAGCCTTTGCCGCTCAGCTATCTATATCAGGAAAAAAAACAGCGTGATCAGGAGAAAATACGCGCCATGGCTCAACAACTGGCCAACACGCTGGCGCAATGGATAGAGCAAAAACAGATCATGGTTTACCAGTCAGACTTGGGGGTGGAAATGGATATTTCTACCCATCTGCTGTTCCAGAACAATCAGGCGGCATATACACCACAGGCCAACCAGGTACTGCACATCATCAGCGCACAACTAAAAAATGAATACCGCACCCTCCAGGTTGAAGGGCATAGTGACAAGCACACCTTCAGTGGCATGGTTGACGCAGAAAGCAAGCGTTGGACATTGACGGCCACGCAGGCAGCACGCGTCGCGGCAACACTGGCCGCCGATGGCATCGCCGCCAAACGGCTTTCAGCCCTTGGCCTGGCAGAAACGCGGCCGGTCTCCAGCAGTGACAATAACCTGGCGCAATCGCTCAACAGCCGTATCACCCTGCGCATCCTCACCGCAGAGGCAGGTGAGCAACTCACCACCAATCTGGCGAACCGCCAGGAAGTCTCGCCAGCCGAGCCAGAAGCAACCGCAGAGATTCCACCGATGGCAACGCCAGCTACCTTGCCATCAGCAATGACAAACAAGCGCAACAGTCAGCCTTGACCTTGGCTGTGCGGCCGTAAAAGTTATTTTTTAAACCATCGCCTTTTAGGGCATCATTTCTAAACCAACGCTTGTTGCAACCAATCATTAAATGCGTCTATTGGCATGGGTTTACCAAACAGGTAACCCTGGTAGCGGCGGCAACCATTGTTTAGCAACAGTTCCAGTTGTTCTGGGGTTTCAACCCCTTCGGCAATCACGCCGAGGTACATGCTCTGCGCCATGGCAATAATGGTACGCACAATGGTGCGGTCATGACTATCGGTCACAATATCATTTACAAATGAGCGGTCTATCTTGAGTTGATACAGTGGCAATTTTTTAAGATATTGCAACGAAGAATAGCCGGTGCCAAAGTCGTCTAGGGAGAACTGGATGCCTGACTGGCTGAGCTCTGTCATGATGCGTACCGCATCGTCCACATTTTCCAAAAGCAGGCTTTCGGTTAACTCCAGACGCAAGGCATTGGGGTTGATTTGATGCCGCTGTAAACAGGCTTTGACCATGGCGGTGAAATTGGCCTGTCGGAACTGACGCGCGCTGATATTCACCGACAAACTGAGTTCACGTGTTTTTTGTGCCCGTTGCCAAACGGCAATTTGTGCACATGCCTGGTCGAGTACCCACATGCCGATTTCAACAATCAGGCCACTGCTCTCGGCCACCGCGATAAATTGCAGCGGTGAAGTGAGGCCTTGCGTGGGGTGTTGCCAACGCAGCAAGACCTCTGCGCCAAACGGCCGGCCGGTGTGGTCCACTTGCACCTGATAATAAACCCGCAACTGTTGCTGGACGATGGCTTCGCGCAGCTCGGCTTCCAGGCGCGCTTGCGTCGCAATCTCGGTCTGCATGCCAGGCTCATACAGACAGGCATGGTTGCGGCCAGACTGCTTCGCTTTGTGCAAAGCGATGTCCGCGGCTTTCACATAGTCCGTTTCATCCATGTCTGTCCCGCTAAAACTGCACAAACCCATGCTGGCGGTCACCGGCAGCTTGAGTCCTGCCACGTTAAACGGCCGTTGCAGGGTCTTGTGCAATTTGCGCTGCAAGGCCCAGACCTGTTGTACCGCCTTGTCTTTTTGGGTGGACAGCCCGGAAAGCAGAATTAGAAACTCATCGCCGCCCATACAGGCAATAAAATGCGGTTGTGCCGCCTTTTGCAGGCGCTGCGCCACTTGCTGCAACAGCGTATTGCCTGCATTGTGGCCATGGGCTTCATTCACCCATTTGAAATGGTCGAGGTCTATATAAATGAGACCGCCATGTTGCTCTGCGGCGGATTGATGACGCAAGGCATGCAATACTTCATACATTTTTTTGCGGTTAGGCAAGCCGCTCACCGGCTCAAGATAGGCCAGGATTTGCATCGACTGCTGTGACAAATGGCGATCCACGACGATACTGACCAGTCTGGCCGCCTGCCCGATCAGGGATTGCTCAGCGGCTGTAGGAACTTGTACCTGACGCGAATACAAGGCAAAGGCCCCGAGCACTTCCCCCGCAGCATTGAGAATAGGCTCTGCCCATCCGCCCTGCACCCCCGAAGCCAATGCTGCCGTTCGGTGGTACTGCCAGTAAGGATGGGTCATGACATTTTCAACCACTACGCGCTGGCGCGTGGCGATCGCGGTGGCTAGAGAGCCGTTACCGGCCTCCAGCTTGAGTTGTTGCAAGGTTTGCAGTAGCGGGGATGGCAAACTGGGCGCGATCACGGTTTGTACACGTTGCCCCAGATCCTGCGTCAACACGATGGCACAAAAGGTCTCGGGATGCAGCGCTTCGATCTCGCCAGCGATCCAGGCCAGGATGTGTTCGGTATCCTGTTCTTTAAGAATCAGTTCCAGCATAGAAAACTTGAAGCGATCATAGTCTCGCACTCGTTGTTTTTCTTGCTGGTAAAGCAAGGCAGCTTGATGCGTCTGACTCACATCCCGCACCAGCAGCAAACAACGTGGCTCGTTTTGCCCATGCAAAAAATAATGCACTCGACACTCTAGCCACAGCAATCCTTGCTGGTCGCAGGCAATCTGTATGCATTGTTGGGTGGTCTGATCAGTGGCGGGCGTTAACAGGGCTTTTATCAACGCATGACTTTCGGCGGGTAAGACTTGCCAAAGGCCGTTGCTATTCAAGACTTGATGCGCTGGTGTAGACGCAGCCGACCCTTGCGCTAACACAGACAAACAATCACCGGCGGCATTGGTCTCAACCGCCAGATAATACTGGGCCGGATCAAGCAAATCAGACCACTGCTCAAGAAGCACACACAGTGCAGGATTGGCCAATATTGAAGCACTTGGCTCAGAGATTACTAAAGACATCGCAAACTTTCACAACTGCAGTGCACAATCTCTGTCCCTCCAACGCAGGTAAATACGCTGGTCATGAGATGGCACACCCCCGAAGAATATTTTTAGAATAGCACTACCAACTGGATGGCTGCGCATTATATTTACAATAATGTGTCCAAAAAGCAGTGCGCTGTCAAGCACAGATACCTTAACACTTGTCTGGCTGCAAGCAAGTTCGCGGGTAGAAACAGTGCGCGACCATCCCCCACCCCGGCTTTACTTTGGGGTAAATCCGGCAAGTGGGCTTCAACCAAAGCGAGATGGCTTTGCATCATAAAAAATCAAAGAAAAATCGCCCAACTCTATTTCCTGCTAAAGACAGGCAAACGCAAGAGCATGATCAAGCCAAACACACCGCTGTAAATGATCGGTTCAGTCAGGTCTTTTTTGACCAGCCACCAGAAATGCAGCAAGGCCAAGACCGCAATCACATACACCAGTTGATGCAATCTTTTCCAGCGCTGTTTAAGGGCATGCATGGCTGCCTGATTAGAAGTAGCCGCCAACGGCACAGTCAATAATAAAGCCAATGCCCCAACCAGCACATAGGGATGCTTGACGATATCTTTGACCATGTCCGACCAGTCGAACTGATAATCCAGCCAGACATAACTGGTCACATGCAAACTGGCATAGGCAAACATCCATAACCCTAACAGGCGCCGCACGGCGATCAACCAGCCTAGCCGGGTGAGAGATTTAAGCGGTGTCACACTCAGTGACAGTAACAAAAATACCAGTGCCCACGTGCCGGTCGAACGCTCAATAAACTCAACCGGATTCGCCCCCAAGTCATTGGTAACCCCCAGATAGACCAGGCGCAGTATCGGCAGTAATGCGCCTAGCCAAACCAGCATCTTCACCCCCTTGATGCGGTCTTTCACTGAAAGAGAAGGCCATGTGAATAAAGGACTCATCTTAGAAATTTTTCTTCAAGTCCATGCCTGCATACAAGCTGGCGACTTCTTCATAACCATTAAACAGCTTGGTTTTCACGCGCCCGGCAAACAGTCCTGCGCCGATACGCTTCTCTGAGGACTGCGTCCAGCGTGGATGATCGACTTGCGGGTTTACGTTGGCGTAAAACCCGTATTCACGCGGACTCGCGCGCATCCAGGTTGTCGTTGGCATTTGCTCAACAAAGCGAATGGTAGAAATGGCTTTGGCCCCTTTAAACCCATACTTCCATGGCACCACCAGACGCACTGGTGCACCGTTCTGATTTGGCAAGACCTTGCCATACAGTCCCACCGCCAGAATCGTCAGTGGTTGCATGGCCTCATCCATACGCAACCCCTCCACATAAGGCCAGTCCAGTATTGGCATGCGCGCGCCAGGCATATGCCGTGGGTCGTTATACGACACAAATTCAATATACTTTGCATTGCCGGTCGGTTGCGCCCAGTCAATCAGCGCCTTAAGCGGCAACCCTATCCATGGGATGACCATAGACCAGCCCTCGACACAGCGCATACGATAAATCCGCTCTTCCAGCGGTGCCAGCTTCATCAGTTGCTCAATGCCTATGGTTTTCGCTTGCTTGACCGCACCTTCTATCTTGATGGTCCATGGCGTCGGCTTGAACAGCACCGCCTCTCGCGCCGGGTCTTCTTTGCCGGTGCCAAACTCATAATAATTATTGTAATTGGTCACATCCTGCAAAGCGGTCAGCGTATCCTCCTTGCCATAGGCGGTTTTTTGAAACTCCAGCGTTTGCGCTGCCTGTGCCGTGGTCGGCAACCATAAACTGGCAGCGGCGACACCAGCAGCCTTGATCAAAGTCCGGCGTTGTTCAAACAGCGCTTGCGGCGTGATTTCTGAGGGTAAGATTCCGCTGGGGTTGCTGCGGTGAGGGTCAAATTGCATGATGTTTCCTGTGTGGTGACAATTGTATGTTTGTCGCGTATGACAGGAAAACCTTACAGGGGATTCCAAATAAAAATAAATCTTTAACTGCCAGGGACGTTTGACAGGGCTAAATGCGTCACTTGAGGCTATGCATAGGCCTCAAGCGCAAATCATCCAGTTTGATTGGGAATGCTTTACTTTGCCTGTGTCAACAATGCGTCCAGTTCAGCATCTTTTAATTTGGCGGCAATGGTACGGGCTTGCTGCAGTAACTGTTGCGCAGCCGCGTGATCCCCTTGTGCCTTTTTTGAAGCGGCCCATTGAATGGCGGTCTTGGCTTCATAAAATTCGCCGCCATTTTCATGCGCATACTCCATCAAGCGCTGGTAGGTTTTGTCTGCCCCGACAAAGTCTTTTTTATCGGTAAACAATTGCCCCAAAGTCAGGCTGGCTTCAGCATATTGGTCAGGGGTGCCTGATTTGCGCAGCATCAGGACACCTTTGAGCTGATATTCAATCGCTTTTTCAGCCTGTTTTAACTGCTGATAGCTCATGGCTTCGTGGATATAGCTATCCGCGCGCTCATCGTCGTTCAAAGAGAGCTTTTCGCCGGCTTCAAATGATTTGAGCGCGTTAGCATACTGCTCCATTTCAAAATAGGCTTCGCCGATCAGGTTGTGGGCAACGCGGGCATAGCGGCGCATGTTTTGCTGCTCGCTAAATTTCAATGCTTGCTGATAACTCTCCAGCGCCGCGGCATGCACTTTGGCTTCCAGCTGCGCATTGCCCAACAGCATATGCGCCGCAATCAGATCCAGCCCTTCCGGCTTGAGGCTTAGTGCCTGTTTAAAGCTCTGCTGGGCGGCGGTGTTATCCCCTAAACCCGATTGCGCGCGGCCTTTGCAAAGCCAAAACTCAGCTTGTTTAGCATGCTGCTCCGCAAGTTTGACGGCTTCAGCGTATTGATGTTTTTGGACGGCAGTATCGCAGGCATCTAATGCAGCATCCTTAGCCATTGATTCATTGATAATCAATAGATTAACAGCCAAAATTAAAGTTAATTTTAAGTTCATATTCAGAATAAACTCGATTGTTTTGAGAGAGGTTCGATTGAATCAGAGGGCGTTTCCGTCGTCGTGTCATCTTCAGAAGCGGCCTGTAACATGGCGAGCAATGCGTCTTCATCCAGAATGGCGATATTCAGTTGCTGCGCCTTTTCAAGTTTGCTGCCCGCCTCTTCTCCGGCCACCACATAACTGGTTTTGGCCGAGACACTGCCGCTGACCTTACCGCCCGCGGCTTCAATCAACGCTTGGGCTTGGTCACGCTTGAGCGTAGGCAATGTGCCAGTCAGCACAAAGGTTTTGCCAGCAAACGGGGTCAAAGCGGCCTTTTTTTCAATGTCGGCCCAATGCACGCCTAAATCGCGCATGGCGGCTATCACTTCGCGGTTATGCGGTTCCTGAAAGAACTGATATGCAGCTTCCGCCACAATCGGCCCGACATCCTTGACTTGCGTCAGTGCGGCTACATCGGCCTGCATCAAGGCATCAAGATTACCAAAATGTTGTGCCAGGTCTTTTGCAGTGGCCTCACCCACATTGCGAATCCCTAATGCAAAAATAAATCTGGGCAAGGTCGTTTGCTTGCTTTTTTCAATGGCTACCAGCACATTTTGTGCAGATTTTTCTGCCATGCGTTCAAGGTCGCTGAGCATGGGCAGTGTCAAACGGTAAATATCATCCAGATGATGGACGAGTTCGCGTGCAACCAGCTGGTCTACCAGCTTCTCACCCAGGCCCTCAATATCCATGGCACGGCGAGAAGCAAAGTGTGTAATGGCCTGTTTACGCTGTGCCGGGCAGATCAATCCGCCAGTGCAACGTGCCACTGCTTCATCCTGCGGACGGACCACATGCGAGCCACATTCCGGGCAGACGGCAGGCATCACAAAGCGGCGCGTATCTGCCGGGCGTAATTCTGTTTTAACCGAAACAACCTCTGGGATCACATCCCCTGCCCGCCTGACAATCACGGTGTCGCCGATCTGGATATCCTTGCGCCTTAATTCATCCTCGTTATGCAAGGTGGCATTCGTGACCGTCACGCCGCCTACAAATACGGGTTTCAATCTGGCAACAGGCGTAATCGCACCAGTACGGCCCACCTGCACAGAAATATCTTCAACAATGGTTGTCGCCTCTTCGGCCGGAAACTTGTGTGCCACCGCCCAGCGCGGCGCACGCGAGACAAAGCCAAGGCTGGCCTGCAAGGCAAAGTCATTCACTTTGTAGACCACGCCATCGATGTCAAACGGTAACTGGTGCCGTTTTTCGCCAATCTCGGCATAGTATTCCCGCAACCCCTGAGCGCCTATTTTCACCGCGCGCAAATCACTGACAGGAAAACGCAAGTCAGCCAGGTATTGCATGGCTTCAGAATGAGTATGTAATTCCGGCACGCCTATGCTGGCGCCCAGACCATAGGCAAAGAAATGTAGAGGGCGTTTGGCGGTAATGTGAGGATCCAGCTGGCGCAAGCTACCTGCTGCGGCATTGCGCGGGTTGGCAAACAGTTTGCCATTAGCAGCGGCCTGTTGCTGATTGAGCTTCTCGAAGTCTCTTTTCAACATCAAGACCTCGCCGCGCACCTCAAGTAAGGCTGGTGGCTGCGCAATATTCAAGCGGCTGGGAATGGCGCGTATGGTTTTGAGGTTATGGGTGACGTTCTCCCCCGTATACCCATCGCCACGGGTCGCGCCCTGCACAAATAGCCCGTGCTCATAGGTCAGGGTAATAGCCAGGCCATCAAATTTTGGCTCGACGGCATAGGCCACCACGGCCTCCCCGGTACCTTCACGCACTCGACGGTCAAATGCATCTAGCTCGTCGTCTGCAAAGGCATTATTCAGGGAAAGCATGGCTTGCCGGTGTTGCACGCTTTCAAAAGCAGCCAGCGCCTGTCCCCCCACCCGCTGGCTGGGGGAATCCGCAGTAATCAGCGCTGGATATTGCTGCTCAATCTCGACCAGCTGGCGGTAGAGGCCATCATATTCACTATCGCTGACCAAGGGCGCGTCCAGCACATAATAGTGATAGTCATACTCGGCAATACGTTGCTTGAGCTGCTGCAATGCCAGCGCAGCCTCTTGCATGGACATCATCAGGAGAACAGGCGCTTGGCATGGCTACTCCCGGGGATAATCCCCTGCGTCGCCATTGCATTAGAGATATTTTTGAGTTGCTGGCGGATTTTATCCAGCTGTGGATCACCAATCGCTTTGCGGTTGACGTCAATCAGGGCGGCATTGAGGCTAGTCGCCAGATGACGTGCAATTTCGACCATCTGGTCAAACACCTGCAAACTGTCAGGCGTAGTAGGAATATCCAGCTGGAAAGTCACCCCAGTCATCACTGCGGATTTCAACATGTCTGCAGAAAATGGCTTGCCCTCGTAATTACGTACTGAAAACACTAATTGACCGTCAGCATTCAATAACTCGAAGCGGCCTTCGGCACTCAGCTGCATGCCGCAAGCTTCAGCCAAGCCACGCAGCTTGGTCGCATGAAACATGCCCTGGTTGGCTAACACATGAAATTCAACGGCTTTATCAACGTCTATACAGAAAGCATCTATCGCTTGTGCTTGTAATGCAGGCTCATATCCACCCTGCCATACCACAGTCAGGCCCAACGCCCTGGCCAATGTTTCCATGGACTTCTGAAAGCGCTTGAGCGTTTCCTGATCAACGGGACCGCCACGGTCTGCCAATTGCAAACTGCAAGCGACCTGACTGGCGGGCGTTTGTGTTTGCATGGCGGCAGCATCCAGAGCCAATACATCCTGCCACTCGCCCGTTGTTGCGCTCTGCGCCCAGAGGGTGGCATGTTGTGGGAACGTACGTACCTCAGCTTGCATATCTTCCAGCTCCACCAACATGACGCCTAGTGGCGCATCAATCAAGCCGATCCAATCCATAGAGGGGTGCACTTCAGCAGGCAAGTCCAGCAGTGTCGGGGACAAGGAAGCCGGTTCTGCCGATGGCATCTCTTCCAAGGTCTGGACTGGCGGTACTTCAAAAGCAAAAGTCGGTTGCTCTGCCACCACAGCCGGCTCTGGCACTGCGACTGGCGGTTGATAAGCCGACACCTGTGGGGTGACCGGTTCTGGCTTGGTGACATTGATCACTGGCTCATGAATCGGTTGAACAGGCGCTGTTTTAACTGGAGAAGTGGCAGGCGCTGGTTTTGGTTTAAGCTTGGCGGGTTCTGCGGCTTTTGCCGGGGGAGGATTGGAAAACTCCGGCTCAACTTTAACAGAAGGTTGAGCTGAAGGCCGCACGCCGGTTTGGCGTACACGGGGCTCAGACATCCAGCCCTCCACCTCCTCGGACACAGGGGCGGTATCCACGGCAGCTTTCTTGGCAGCCTCTTTGACCTTGGCGGCAGGCTCGCCATCCAGTAAATCGCTACGGGTATGACTAAAACGGTATTCAACGTCTCTACGATATTTTTTTTCCTGCCACCAGTTAAATACAACCACTGCCAGAACGATGCTGACCCCGAGCAACACCAATATCATCCACAAATCAGACATGTGACTTAACAATCCTTTATAACGCTTGCATTATGATACAACAAAACTGGCGCTAAGCCGCATGCATGCGGATGGCCTCTTCGATATCCACATCGACAATCCGTGACACGCCCGACTCTTGCATGGTGACCCCAATTAGCTGTTCAGACATCTCCATCGTGATTTTGTTGTGAGAAACAAACAAGAATTGGGTTTTTTCTGACATCACGCGCACCAGTTGGCAGAAACGCTCGGTGTTGCTGTCATCTAATGGGGCATCCACCTCATCCATCAGGCAAAACGGTGCCGGATTTAACCTGAACAGCGCAAACACCAGCGCCATGGCCGTCAGCGCTTTTTCGCCCCCGGACAATAACTGGATGGTCGTGTTTTTTTTGCCTGGCGGTTGCGCAAAGACTTGCACGCCGGTATCCAGAATTTCATCACCCAACAGCACCAGCTTGGCATTGCCGCCATTAAACAAGGTATTAAATAATTCGCCAAAGTGACGGTTGGCTTCATCAAAGGTTGCGCGCAGTTTTCCGCGGGTTTCGCGGTCTATTTTCTGGATCGCCTCTTCCAGCGTTTCGCTGGCGGTGAGCAGGTCTTGCAGTTGACTGTCCAGATACCCTTTACGCGCCTGCTCGCTGGCTAATTCTTCAATCGCAGCCAGGTTGACCGCGCCGAGTTGCTGGATCTGCTGTTGTAACCTTTGGGTCGTTTGCGCCAGTGTTTCGGCTTTGCTGTCTTGATTTAGCCCTTGTTGAAGCATGGCTTCATCCAGACCCATTTCAGACAAAGACTGCTGACATTGCTCGACTTGCAGCTGGCAGGCCTGCTGTTTAAGTCTTTGTTGCTCAACGGTGTCGCGCAAGGGATGCAATTGCTGCTCGATTTGCATGCGCTGACGCTCTTCTGTCTGCAAAACGGCTTCTTTCTGCGCCAGATCGTTACGCACATGCGCCAGCGCCTGCTCACAAGTGTGCTGCTTGTCCAAGGCCTGTGCCAAATGTACCTTCAAGGTTTCCATGGCACTGACGGCGAGCGTTTGCTCGGTTTCTTGCAGGCGTAATTGCAAATGCTCACGCTCTTGGCTGAGCTGACTCAAGCGGTGCTGCAAATCATTGACAGCATTTTGCAACAGGGTTTGCTCGAATACTTGTGACTGATGCGCTTTTTCAGCCTGCTGTACGCTGTCACGCGCATCAAAATAGGCTTGCTCTGCATGATGCTTGAGGGCCTGCGCTTCGCGCGCCGCCTGTTCCAGGCTGGCAAACTGCGCCTGATACTGCGCGATCCTGGCTTGCGCTTGCGAAAGCTCGTCATTGAGACTCTGCTGCCGTACCTGCAGCGCAGACAGGTCTTGTTGTAAGGCGGTTTGCCTGCGCGACGCGTTGTCATAGGCCTGCTGCAAGCTTGACTGTTGCATCTGCGCCTCATGCATGGCTGCGGTATATTGTTTGATCCGTGGATGTGCCTGCTGCTGTTGCAAGCGCAACTGTTGCAGCGCCTGTTCAATCAGTTGCACCTGCTGTTGGGTGTGATTAACCGCAGCTTGCGCGGCTTCCAAACCGGCCTGTAACTTGTCCAGTTGCTGCTGCCGCTCCAACACGCCTTGCATGGCATTCTGGCGGCCATGATAAACCACGCTATAGCGTTGATAGAGATCCCCTTGCTTGCTAAGCAGACTCACGCCTGCCGGGAGTTGCGATTGAAACTGGCCCACTTGGGCAACATCCTCAATCACGTAAATACCCATGAGCCAGTGCTGCAAGGCACCAGCCATTTCCGACTGCTTGAGCGTGAGCAAACTATATAAGCTGGGTAATCCTTGCCAATGGTCTGGCAAGCTATCGCTGGCCGTTCCATGCATGGCTATGGCTAAAGCGGCTTGCGGATGCGGTAATGTAGCCAACATCGGCAAAGATTCAGTGAGCAAGGCATTCAGTTTATAGCCCAGGACCGCTTCGAGTGCGGGTTGCCATGCGGCATCCACCTGTACCGCCTGCCACAAACGCGCCGCTGATTGCAAACCGCTTTGTTGCAACCAGGGCCCTAGTTGCTGGGCTTGCTTGAGGCTTTGCTGCAACTTTTGCAAAGACTGGATTTCAGCTTCAATCTGGTTCAGCTGGCGTTGAGCCTGCTGCCAGTCTTGCCTGGCTTGCAGCAACCATTGCTGTTGCTGCTGCTCATCTACCCGCCATTGTTGTAGCTGCTGTTCTTCTTGCTGCAACTGAGCTTGCTGTTGCGCCTGCTGCTGCTTATACCCCTCCAAGGCCTGCATATCTGGCAAGGCCCAGGCTGATAGCTCATCTTGTAACTGTTGCAAGCGCTGGCTGGATTCAGAAAGATTGCGTTGCAAAAACTGTACGTTATTCTGCTCCAGTTGCATCTGCTGGCGGCATTGCTGCACGGCTTGCTGTGCTTGACTGGCGGCTTGCTGTATGCCTTGCAACTGTAATGACTGTGCAGGCAAAGCCTGTTGCAAGGCTTGCAACTGCTGCGCTTGTGCGGTCAGCGCTTGTTGTGCGGAGGCGAGTGCCGTGGTTTTTTCGTCCAGTTGCTGTTGTAACTGCGCTTGCTGCTGGCTACCACGTTCAATCTGCCCCTGCAGCTGTTGCTGCTGTTGCAGCAGTCTTAAGCGGGCCTCTTCCGATTGCTTGACTTGTAAATCCAGATTGGAAACTTGCGCGTTGGCCTCGTAAAAGGCCGCCTGTGCCGTATGCAATTCGCCTGATGCGGCCTGATGCTGCTGTCGAGCCTGCTCCAAAACCAGCTCGCAACGCCTTAACGCCGCAACTTTCTCCTCCAGCGCATTCACTGCGTGCGCTACCGCTTGTGAAGCGGCCTCGTAAGCCAGCACAGCATCTCGCTTGCGCAACCACCACCATTGCGCCTCAGCCAGTTGGTACGCCGCTTGCAGTGACTGATATTTCTGCGTCACCACGGCTTGCGCCTCCAGCTTGAGAATCTGCTTGTTCATCTCGCGTGAAATATCTTCCACGCGCGCAAGATTCTCACGTGTATCACGCAGGCGTAGCTCTGTTTCACGCCTGCGCTCTTTATATTTGCTGATCCCTGCGGCTTCTTCGAGAAATACGCGCAGCTCTTCTGGCCGGGCTTCAACAATACGTGAAATCGTGTTTTGACCGATGATGGCGTAAGCACGCCCCCCAAGGCCGGTGCCCAAAAACAAATCTGCCACATCCCGACGGCGTACCGCAGTGTTATTAATATAGTAGCTTGAGCCCTTATCGCGCTCGATTACGCGCTTGACCGAGATTTCGGCATATTGATTCCACTCGCCACTGGCACCACCCAAGCTGTTATCAAAAATGAGCTCGACACTGGCCCGCGAAATAGGTTTGCGATGCGAAGATCCGTTAAAAATCACTGCATCCATGGCATCGGCGCGCATTTCCTTGGCGGAGGATTCGCCCAGCACCCAGCGGACCGACTCCATGACGTTAGACTTACCACAGCCATTGGGCCCTACCACGCCCACACGCTGCCCATGCAGGTGGATGGTCGTTGGATCAACAAAAGACTTGAACCCCGCAAGTTTTAAATGTGTCAGACGCAAAGTAAGTAAACTGCTTATAAGAATTTGAGTGGTCGCTTAAGCGTTATAATACCCATTTTTAAGACGAAACATGCGCACAATGAACGAACATTTACTTGGTGGGAAACCCACTGCACAACCGACTAAAACACTGGAAACCTTTGAAAATCCCAATTCGCAGAGAGACTTCCATATCCATATGGAAATTCCAGAGTTTACCTGCCTGTGTCCAAAAACCGGTCAACCTGACTTTGCGGTGATTTATCTGGACTATATTCCCAACAAATTATGTGTTGAGCTCAAGAGTCTTAAACTTTACATGTGGTCATTCCGCGATGAGGGCTGCTTCCATGAAGCGGTCACCAATCAGATTCTGGATGATCTAGTCTCTGCCATAGACCCAAAATTTATGCGCGTAACCGCCAAGTTTTATGTCCGTGGTGGCATTTTCACCAATGTGGTGGCCGAACATCGTGCCCCAGGCTGGCAGCCACAACCTTTTGTCGAGCTCTCTCAGTTTTCTGCGCAAAGTAATATACGCGGATAAGCCATTTGACCATGCAGAAAAACAAAAGCCCGGCATTGCCGGGCTTTTTACTGCGTAACCTGTACGCAGCTTGACACCATAGCCTTAAAGAAGCTTAAGCTTTAATAAGCAGGTGATTTAAATAAATATGAAATTTAAAGCTAGAAATCACTGAGTGATTTTTGGCGTCCCCACGGGGATTAATGCAATAAAACTAATGAAGTCAGTATTTATAAGGCTTACAGAGCACCCACCCTGAAAATGTATCCATGAATGTATCCATGAATGTATCCAACTTTGTATTCATGTAATCATTTACTTTAGCGAGTATATTACACTCAAAATTAGAATGAATCGCCCCGGCTAGCCTAGATATTTTCGAGCCTCTCGAAATACCGCCGTTCAAACTCTGCGGGAGCGA
>NZ_JAVTLI010000014.1:0-1090 GCF_032248435.1 Methylophilus sp. VKM B-3414
GCTGATCAGCGTAGCCATGTCGGCGTTTTGGATTGTAAAACATTTCGATGTAATCGAAGACATCCCGCCTTGCTTCTTCGCGCGTTACATAGATTTTTCGGCGTATGCGCTCACGCTTCAATAGTTGAAAGAAGCTTTCGGCCACTGCATTATCATGACAGTTGCCACGACGACTCTGACTTGCGCATAAGTGATGCATCTTCAGGAAGTCACGCCATTCATAACTATTGAATTGACTACCCTGATCGGAGTGGATAACAACCTCTTGTTCAGGTTGCCTGCGCCACACAGCCATGAGAAGAGCATTAATTGCGAGTTCACTCTCCATCCTCGGCTGCATAGACCAACCGATCACTTGTCGGGAGAATAAATCCAAGACGACCGCCAGATACAACCATCCTTCATGGGTGCGGATATAGGTAATATCTGTGACCCATATCTTATTCGGCTCCATGACGTCGAATTGCTGGGCAACGTGATTAGGGACTGCAATAGATGGCCTGCTATAGCGGCCACCTGGTCGGCGCCTATAACCTGTCTGAGAGCGCAAGCCTTCCTGCCTCATCAACCGATAGACGCGATGTTTGCCGCAGCACTCGCCTGCATCTCGTAAATCCTGCGTGACCTTACGATAGCCATACACGCCACCACTCTCTAGCCAGAATTGCTTGATCAGCCCAGTTATCCGCTCATCCTCACGCTGTCTATTAGATTGTGGCGTATTTTTCCATGCATAAAAACCACTGGGATGCACATTCATCACGTGACACATACGGTATATCGAATACTGCCGATGATGTTCGCGAATGAATGCGTACTTTACTGCGACACTTTTGCAAAGTACGCGGCGGCCTTTTTTAGGATGTCACGCTCTTCGGTGACGCGTTTAAGCTCTTTGCGAAGGCGGAGTATCTCTGTGTGGTCCGCAGTCTTCGCTTGGTAGGCTTCTGAATTGGGACCGTAGGCTTTTAGCCATGCGTACAGGCTATGTGTTGAAACGCCCAAACGGGAGGAAACCTCTGCAACAGAGTACTGCCGTTCGTTGATCAATTTGACCGCTTCTTGTTTGAATTCCTCTGTGAATCTTTTA
>NZ_JAVTLI010000015.1:0-5448 GCF_032248435.1 Methylophilus sp. VKM B-3414
TAAAACTCAGAAAATACAAATGCTTACGCTTAGATTTATGACAAGTATGTACAGTGTAGTTTACACACATACCTTGAAATGAATTTGAGATATAGCGAAATCGAATACCGCCTCTTAATTGAGGTAAAAAGTAATAGTTAGGAATTAAACTGAAGAGTTTGATCCTGGCTCAGATTGAACGCTGGCGGAATGCTTTACACATGCAAGTCGAACGATGAACCTTAGCTTGCTAAGGGGATTAGTGGCGAACGGGTGAGTAATATATCGGAACGTACCTTGTAATGGGGGATAACTAGTCGAAAGATTAGCTAATACCGCATACGCCCTGAGGGGGAAAGTAGGGGATCTTCGGACCTTACGTTATAAGAGCGGCCGATATCTGATTAGCTAGTTGGTGGGGTAATGGCCTACCAAGGCGACGATCAGTAGCTGGTCTGAGAGGACGACCAGCCACACTGGAACTGAGACACGGTCCAGACTCCTACGGGAGGCAGCAGTGGGGAATTTTGGACAATGGGCGCAAGCCTGATCCAGCCATTCCGCGTGAGTGAAGAAGGCCTTCGGGTTGTAAAGCTCTTTCGCAAGGGAAGAAAACTTACCATCGAATAAATGGTGAGGCTGACGGTACCTTGATAAGAAGCACCGGCTAACTACGTGCCAGCAGCCGCGGTAATACGTAGGGTGCGAGCGTTAATCGGAATTACTGGGCGTAAAGCGTGCGCAGGCGGTTTTGTAAGTCAGATGTGAAATCCCCGAGCTCAACTTGGGAACTGCGTTTGAAACTACAAGACTAGAATATGTCAGAGGGGGGTAGAATTCCACGTGTAGCAGTGAAATGCGTAGAGATGTGGAGGAATACCAATGGCGAAGGCAGCCCCCTGGGATAATATTGACGCTCATGCACGAAAGCGTGGGGAGCAAACAGGATTAGATACCCTGGTAGTCCACGCCCTAAACGATGTCTACTAGTTGTTGGTGGAGTAAAATCCATGAGTAACGCAGCTAACGCGTGAAGTAGACCGCCTGGGGAGTACGGTCGCAAGATTAAAACTCAAAGGAATTGACGGGGGCCCGCACAAGCGGTGGATTATGTGGATTAATTCGATGCAACGCGAAAAACCTTACCTGGCCTTGACATGCCACTAACGAAGCAGAGATGCATTAGGTGCCCGTAAGGGAAAGTGGACACAGGTGCTGCATGGCTGTCGTCAGCTCGTGTCGTGAGATGTTGGGTTAAGTCCCGCAACGAGCGCAACCCTTGCCATTAATTGCCATCATTTAGTTGGGCACTTTAATGGGACTGCCGGTGACAAACCGGAGGAAGGTGGGGATGACGTCAAGTCCTCATGGCCCTTATGGCCAGGGCTTCACACGTAATACAATGGTCGGTACAGAGAGTTGCCAACCCGCGAGGGGGAGCTAATCTCAGAAAGCCGATCGTAGTCCGGATTGTTCTCTGCAACTCGAGAGCATGAAGTCGGAATCGCTAGTAATCGCGGATCAGCATGTCGCGGTGAATACGTTCCCGGGCCTTGTACACACCGCCCGTCACACCATGGGAGTGGGTTTTACCAGAAGTAGTTAGTCTAACCGCAAGGGGGACGATTACCACGGTAGTATTCATGACTGGGGTGAAGTCGTAACAAGGTAGCCGTATCGGAAGGTGCGGCTGGATCACCTCCTTTCTAGAGAAGATCACCTGTCTACAAGCATTCACTCTTATCGGTCATCTTAAAAATAAGCAGCAACAAAGATTTAGGCAAACCGCCTTAGGGTCTGTAGCTCAGCTGGTTAGAGCACCGTCTTGATAAGGCGGGGGTCGTTGGTTCGAGCCCAACCAGACCCACCACCGAATATTGGGGGATTAGCTCAGCTGGGAGAGCACCTGCTTTGCAAGCAGGGGGTCGTCGGTTCGATCCCGTCATCCTCCACCAACGACTTGGTATCTTTGTTGCGGTTTAGAGATTAGAAGCAAGCGTTATTAATTGATGTTTGATTAAATGTTTGCTTCTGGTTTTTAAACGTTAGTTTAACGACTAAGACTGCTCTTTAACAAAATGGAAGAAGTAAAGGAATATAGGTTGTGTGATGACAACTTATATTCAATGGGCGATATTATTTTTTAACCGGAAATAATATCGATTGATTGCAAAATCAGAAATATTAAACGCAAGTTGAGAAGCGACATTGATGAGTAATCATGAATGTAGCGAATCTAACGAGGTTTGATAGTGCTTTAGAATTACCTGTAACGCGTGTCTCATGCACGACGAAATCTAGATTTAAAAAGGGTTTAGGTTTTAACGTTATAGGGTCAAGTGAATAAGTGCATATGGTGGATGCCTTGGCGATATCAGGCGATGAAGGACGTGATAGCCTGCGAAAAGCTTCGGGGAGCTGGCAAATAAGCTTTGATCCGGAGATGTCCGAATGGGGAAACCCGGCCGTAAGGTCATTCTCTTCTGAATATATAGGAAGAGTAAAGCGAACCTGGAGAACTGAAACATCTAAGTACCCAGAGGAAAAGAAATCAACCGAGATTCCGTAAGTAGTGGCGAGCGAACATGGAACAGCCTGTTACTTTTAGCAGACGCGATAGTAGAACGGAATGGAAAGTCCGACCGTAGTGGGTGATAGTCCCGTATACGAAATCCCGTTTGTGGAACTAGGGTAACGACAAGTAGGGCGGGGCACGAGAAACCCTGTCTGAACATGGGGGGACCATCCTCCAAGGCTAAATACTCGATATCGACCGATAGTGAACCAGTACCGTGAGGGAAAGGCGAAAAGAACCCCGGGAGGGGAGTGAAATAGATCCTGAAACCGTATGCATACAAACAGTGGGAGCCTCGTAAGGGGTGACTGCGTACCTTTTGTATAATGGGTCAGCGACTTACATTCAGTGGCAAGCTTAACCGATAGGGGAGGCGTAGAGAAATCGAGTCCGAATAGGGCGAATTAGTCGCTGGGTGTAGACCCGAAACCAAGTGATCTATCCATGGCCAGGATGAAGGTGCCGTAACAGGTACTGGAGGTCCGAACCCACAAATGTTGAAAAATTTGGGGATGAGCTGTGGATAGGGGTGAAAGGCTAAACAAACTTGGAGATAGCTGGTTCTCTCCGAAAACTATTTAGGTAGTGCCTCGTATATAACTCTCGGGGGTAGAGCACTGTTATGGCTAGGGGGTTCATAAGAACTTACCAAACCATTGCAAACTCCGAATACTGAGAAGTTCAATTACGGGAGACAGTCCATGGGTGCTAACGTCCGTGGACAAGAGGGAAACAACCCAGACCGACAGCTAAGGTCCCAAATGACGTGCTAAGTGGAAAACGAAGTGGGAAGGCATAGACAGCCAGGATGTTGGCTTAGAAGCAGCCATCATTTAAAGAAAGCGTAATAGCTCACTGGTCGAGTCGTCCTGCGCGGAAGATGTAACGGGGCTAAGCACGTAACCGAAGCTTCGGATGCCAGTTTACTGGCATGGTAGGAGAGCGTTCTGTAGGCCTGCGAAGGTGTACTGTGAGGTATGCTGGAGGTATCAGAAGTGCGAATGCTGACATGAGTAGCGATAAAGGGAGTGAAAAGCTCCCTCGCCGAAAGCCCAAGGTTTCCTGCGCAACGTTCATCGGCGCAGGGTGAGTCGGCCCCTAAGGTGAGGCAGAGATGCGTAGCTGATGGGAAACAGGTTAATATTCCTGTACCTCTATACAATGCGATGTGGGGACGGAGAAGGTTAGGTCAGCCGGGTGTTGGATGTCCCGGTTCAAGCGTGTAGGTTGGTTCTTTAGGCAAATCCGGAGAGCTAAGACTGAGACGTGATAACGAGTCTGCTTGCAGACGAAGTGATTGATACCATGCTTCCAAGAAAAGCCACTAAGCTTCAGTTGTATAAGACCGTACCGCAAACCGACACAGGTGGGCAGGATGAGAATTCTAAGGCGCTTGAGAGAACCCGGGAGAAGGAACTCGGCAAATTAGCACCGTAACTTCGGGAGAAGGTGCGCCCCGGTAGTGTGTAGTGATTTACTCACGAAGCATGATGGGGTTGCAGTGAAAAGGTGGCTGCGACTGTTTAATAAAAACACAGCACTCTGCAAACACGAAAGTGGACGTATAGGGTGTGACGCCTGCCCGGTGCTGGAAGATTAAATGATGGGGTGCAAGCTCTTGATTGAAGTCCCAGTAAACGGCGGCCGTAACTATAACGGTCCTAAGGTAGCGAAATTCCTTGTCGGGTAAGTTCCGACCCGCACGAATGGCGTAACGATGGCCACACTGTCTCCTCTCGGGACTCAGCGAAGTTGAAATGTTTGTGAAGATGCAATCTCCCCGCGGCTAGACGGAAAGACCCCATGAACCTTTACTGCAGCTTTACATTGGACTTTGACAAGATTTGTGTAGGATAGGTGGGAGACTATGAAGCGGTGTCGCCAGATATCGTGGAGTCATCCTTGAAATACCACCCTGATGTTGTTGAGGTTCTAACCTAGGTCCGTAATCCGGACTGGGGACCGTGTATGGTAGGCAGTTTGACTGGGGCGGTCTCCTCCCAAAGAGTAACGGAGGAGTGCGAAGGTAACCTAGGTACGGTCGGAAATCGTACTGATAGTGCAATGGCAAAAGGTTGCTTGACTGCGAGACGGACAGGTCGAGCAGGTGCGAAAGCAGGTCATAGTGATCCGGTGGTTCTGTATGGAAGGGCCATCGCTCAACGGATAAAAGGTACTCTGGGGATAACAGGCTGATTCCTCCCAAGAGTTCATATCGACGGGGGAGTTTGGCACCTCGATGTCGGCTCATCACATCCTGGGGCTGTAGCCGGTCCCAAGGGTATGGCTGTTCGCCATTTAAAGTGGTACGTGAGCTGGGTTTAAAACGTCGTGAGACAGTTTGGTCCCTATCTGCCGTGGGCGCTGCAAGTTTGAGGGGACCTGCTCCTAGTACGAGAGGACCGGAGTGGACGCACCTCTGGTGGACCAGTTATCATGCCAATGGTATAGCTGGGTAGCTAAGTGCGGAAGAGATAAACGCTGAAAGCATCTAAGCGTGAAACTCGCCTCGAGATGAGACTTGCCTCTGGCTTTAAGCCAGCTAAAGAGTCGTTCAAGACCAGGACGTTGATAGGTCAGGTGTGGAAGTGCAGTAATGCATTAAGCTAACTGATACTAATTGCTCGTGAGGCTTGATCCTATAACCTTAAAACTTAGACCAAAATCTAAGCCAGGTGTAGTTCAAAGCAATATGATTTGGCAATCATCTAGAAATAAGAAACACAAGTTGTTTCATACCCTGCCCATTGATGCTTGAAAAAGCAAAATCCTTTACTTCTTCCAATTTGTTAAAGCAGGCTGATTCATATCAGCACCATGCATAACATTACCAGTTATGTTTGGGGACAATAGCAGTTTGGAACCACCCCTTCCCATCTCGAACAGGGCCGTGA